>DASRDU010000090.1:0-54505 GCA_035652435.1 Blastocatellia bacterium | reverse complement strand
CCGCTTTCCGCAATCTGACCATCGGCCTGTTGCGTGCGGCTGGTGAAAGCAATCTCGCGGCGGCCTGTCGTCGTCTGGCCGCGCAACCCTGGAAAGCGCTGACGCTGATCGGTATCAAACCGAAAACTGAATGACCCTGGGGCGATACGCCCGTCGTCGGCGACTGGAACGGTGACGGCATTGACACGGTCGGAGTCTTCAGGTCCGCGGCGGCCACCTTCATCCTGAGCAATAACTCGATCAGCAGTGATCAGGAAGGCCGCCTCAAATCCTTTTATCAATGCCTCACGTGAGGGATGGACTCAGGCCGGGCTGAGTGTCAGGTGATTTCGGCAAATACGGCCGCGGCCGAGATGAGGCCGATCATCATCGTGCTTTCTGAATCGCGCCAGCCCTTGCCGTACATAGTCAGCCAGACTGTTCTCTGATCCGTGCCGGCCACGCACGGCGGTAATGAACTCATTCGGGTGCCGTCAGACAGGCCGTGATCCCCGTAGCTGGTAGTGCCGGCGCAGTCATTCAATCTTCAGTCCTGAACATCATCTCTTTCGATTACCTCACCATCCGGTTCTTACAAATCTTTACCAAAGATATTCGATCTTTTCTCTGACCCCGGCGTGTAAGACGGGCGGCGAGGTCATTGATGCCCTGTCTCAGCCACCCGACGAGAGGTGCGAACCCCTTCGCCTCTTTACCCCCTCACATTTGACTCGAACTGATTGAGGTAACTATGAAGAAATATTCTGCACTGCGCGCGACGGTCGCGCTCGTCATAGTGATTGCCCTCGGCCTGAATGGCACGGCTCTGGGCGGAGGCAAAAAGGGCCGGAAGTATTTCCGTGAAGGCGCCCGCTACGAAAGCGCCGAACAGTGGGAGCTGGCGGCGCAGCAATACGCGCTGGCCGTCGCGGACGAACCGGACAACGCCGAATACCGCCTGCGCCTGCTGCGGGCGCGGCAGCAGGCTTCGCTGATGTATACGGCCCGCGGCGATGTGCTCGAAGCCGCGGGCGACCACGCCGCGGCGTACTCGGCTTATGACAAGTCCTTCGCCCACGACCCGACCAACGAGACGGCACGCCGGAAGATGGCCGCCCTCGTTGAGCAGCAGCATGATCAGGCGGGAACGGGCGAGCCGGCAAGCGGCGGCAGGCTCCAGCCGGCCAGCTATACCGGAGAGCAGCGGCGCGCGAAGGATGGCGAGATGGCGCAGATGGTCGAATTCAAGGAGGGCGCGAGCCTCAGGATGGTCATCAGTAGTCTCGCGCGTCAGCTCAACCTGGATGTGGTCTTTGATGATTCATTCAAAGACACCACGAAGTTTTCACTCTCGCTGCACAACACGACGCTCGCGGGCGCACTCGACGTTCTGCTGCTGCAAACGCACCACGTCTTCGAGCAGGTCAACCGGCGCACGATCATGATCTTTCCCGACAACCCGATCAATCGCCAGCGGCTGGAGAAGCTGCTGGTGCGGACTTTTTACCTGAACAACGCCGACCTGAACGAGGCCCGCGCGATTGTGCAGGGGATGATCGGGGGCCAGCGGCAGATCGTCACGAGCAAACAACTCAACGCTCTGGTGGTGCGCGCATCGGCCTCGGAACTGATGATGGTGCAGGCGCTGCTCGACAGTCTGGACAAGAACCGCCCGGAGGTGATCCTGGACGTGGACATCTACGAGGTCTCGCACAGCGCCGCGCTCGAACTCGGCAACCAGCTGGCGACCAGCGGCCAGAAGACGACAAAGACGACCTACGACAAGGACGGCAAGCCCGTGACAGTGGATACCGGCATCTCGGCCTCGCTCAGCAGTCTCGGCGGCCTGGGGCAGGCGGGCGTCTCGGCGATCTCGGGCAACACCTTCACGCTCGGCGGCGGACTGGGCACGATCATCGGCCTGCCGCCTTCGGGCCTCAGCCTGTTGCAGTCGAAAGGCGTCTCGAAGCTGCTCGCGAACACGCAGATCCATGCGCTCGACGGCGAATCCAATCAGACCGTCGTGGGCCGCAGCGTCCCCATCCGCATCGGTTCCAACTACGGCACCGGCGGTCAGACGGGCAACTCGAATAACAATGGATCCCTGTTCGACAACATCCAGTACAAGGATGTCGGCCTCGTGATTGATGTCACACCGACGATCACCAACGAGGGGTACGTGCAGGTCAAGATGAAGCTCGAGTCGAGTAACGTCGAGGCTTCCGCCACCGATTCCACACTCACGCCGTCATTCACCAAGCGCTCGCTGACGACGATCTCGCGCGTGCAGGACGGCGTGACGGCGATGGTCGCGAGCGTCAGGCAGGACAGCAAGGGGGACAGCCGCGCGTCAATCCCGTATGTGGGGATGGTGCCCATCCTCGGGCGCTTCTTCTCGACGCCGAGGCAATCGAGCAGTCAGAGCGACATCATCATCACCGTCACGCCGCACATCATCCGCTCGACGGGGATCAGGCCGCAGGACCACCTCGCGCGCCAGTCGGGCACGCAGCAGTCGGGCATCACGCAGAACATTTCTGACCTCATCCTCCGCGCCGAGACCGAAGAGGAGCAGGAGCGCCGCGTGATCGCGCGGCAGAATCTGACCGGCGGCGATGACGCTCGGAATGCAAACCCCGCGACGAATATCGGTGCGATCCCGCCCGCCGGAACTGAGTCGCCGGTCAAGACGAGCGAACTCTCTGCCTCCCGAGACAAGTCTGAGCCGCGAGTCGAAATAATCCCCGTCTCTCAGCCCTCGGACGCTCGGCGCCCGGCTGCCGCGCAGAAGAAAGCGGATGCGCGACCTGAGCCCGGAGAAGCGGGTAAGGAGCCGAAGCCCTGAAGCCTTCGCAGGTTTAATAATTAAGCTCTAGAGGCGCGGGCTCATTCACAATTTAGAATAAGTGCGCCAGGCTCTGCCGGCTTCTGGCGCAGGGACGCCGCCGGGAGCCTGTGTCGGTTGCCGGCGGCGAACCTTTTATCACAGTCTCTCCTTCCTCGCCGGAGACGCCTCCGCTCCCCGGTTTCACCGACTCACACCGGAACGAATTGTCAGAGCGCCTCGTCTGACACGGCCAATGGCACACGACTTGTAGGAATTGAGGTGGCTCCCCTGATCCTGTATTGAGGCAGGACGGCTATGAATTGCGCGCACTTAATTCTGATCGTCGAAGACCACCAGTCCTCGCGGGGATTCCTCAGAACCCTGTTCAGGCTGGAAGGGTACGATGTCATTGAGGCCGGGGATGGCGAAGAGGCTCTCACACTGCTCTCGCAGCGCAGGCCTGACCTGATCATCACTGACCTGATGATGCCGGGGATGAGCGGCCTCGAATTCATCCGCCGGGTGCGCGCTCAGCCCGGCTTCTCAGACATCCCTGTCGTCGTCACGTCGGCGATTGCGAGGGCCAGCCTCGTCGCGACGGCGGGGCAGCGGGTGGAGAGCTACCTCCGCAAGCCACTCGATACTGACAGCCTTGTCAGCGAGGTGAAGAGACTGCTCGCCTCAACCCGATGGCAGCCGCACAAAGTTCACGGCTCGCAGCCGGCAATGTCTGCCTGAAGCGTCACCTTACCTTTTTTACCTGAAGCCTCATCGCCATCAAGCATCTTCCTGTCGCACTCTGCCCCGGACTGATGCCGCGTCCGCCGGGAGGAACAGCTTTTGCATTTCCATCTGCACTGCTGGGATACGTCCGGCAGCAGGAACAGGGAATTGATAATCTGTCCGATCACGGAGCATTTTGTATGGCTGAAGATGCAGTTGCCGGGAAAAAAGAAGACGAAATTGACGAAGAGGAGATGCGCGAGCGGGTGACGCGGCTCGTCTTTGGCGGGGACAGGCGACGCTTTGAAGAGTTCTGTCAGGTGCTGCGGGCGGCGCTGCCCGAGAACACCGCGGCAGTCCTGCGCGGCAGTGCCGTCACGGGCGAGCGGTGGGAGGACGGCGCCCCGTTCGACGCCGACGGGCCGGGGACGAGTGATCTGGACCTCACACTCGTCGGCGACAAGGTGCATGAGTGTTACAGCCTCGACGGCTATTACATCCCCGGCGTCCACTCGAAACCGCTCAGCGACAAGGATCCCGACATCGCGCCCGAACTGGTCCCGCTCCGTGAGCGGCTGATGGCGATGGTCCGCCGGCCGGTCAACATTCAGGCCACGCGGGATTTTGTGATGTTCGTCCGGGAGAACCTCATGAATCAGCCTTACCTGACGCTGATCGAGAAAGCTGATGACTCGTGACTCTGAAGCTGCTCAGTTACAACATCCGCTATGGCGGGGTCGGGCGGGAAAAACTTCTGGCCGACGTCATCCGGGAGTCCGCGCCCGACATAGTCGTTTTCCAGGAGGCCACCCGCCCGCAGGTGGTCGAGCGCCTGGCGACGGAAACAGGGATGGGCACATGGGCGGCGCGCGCGGGCTATTCGCTTGGTTTCATGAGCCGGCTGGAGATCGCGCATCACGAGTGGCACCGCCCTGCGGGGGTGAGACACCCGTTCCTTGAGATCGTGCCGGCGGGCGCCGACCTGCGGGTCTTCGGCGTGCATCTGAGCGCCGTCCACTCGAGCTGGACCGAGCGGCGGCGGGTCGGGGAATTGCGCGGCGTACTCGGCGGCATCAAGCCGCACCGGGAGAGTTTTCATGTGCTGGCGGGGGATTTCAACACCCTCGCCCCGGGCGAGATTCTGGACGTGCGGAAACTACCGCCCCGGCTCCGGCCCTTCGTCTGGCTGAGCGGCGGCAGGATTCAGTGGGAGACGATCCGCGTGATGCTCGACAGCGGTTATCTGGATGGTTACCGCATCCTCCACCCGCAGGATAAGGGATTCACCTTTCCAACCTGGGACCCGCACCTGCGACTTGATTACGTCTTCCTCCCGGTACTCTTCGCCGGTCGCTTAACGGCCTGCCAGGTCATTCAGGAGAGCCCGCAGGTCACGCAGGCCTCCGACCATTTACCGCTGCTGGCCCGGCTCGGAATAGAAGACGGTCAGGGCGTCTCGAATGGAAATTGATCTTTCAGTGGCAGCCGGTCAGACGCCCTGTTCCTGCCTGTGAAAAGGTAAAGCAAAGATCACTGAACCTGACCGTCTGCCGGGTTCTTTGTGTCAGAGCCGGATGGCTGTTTTTGGCGCTGCAACTCCGCCTCGATTTCAGCGAGGTCGAGGACGACCGCGCGCAGGTAACCACTCTCATCAACATGTCCGCGTAAGCGCCGGTCACGCGCGTCGCTCTCCGGGCGGCTCGTGTGCGCATCTGTCTCCTGCATGGTTTTATTCCCTCCTTCATCCTGTACTGGCGAATGGAGGGAAAACATGTCGGGAATCCGGTCGTGTGACGGGCGAGACAATTATTCCCTGGTCGTGAAAAAACTTCCTGCCTGATCGCCCTGCACCGATACACTCGTCATCGGGCGGGCTGACTAACTTCTTTGGTGATCACCTGTCCGCCCTGGCACTGCTCTTGCCATTTCTGAGGTCGTGAAGACCCGAAATTGCGGTGAGCGGGATTGGCAACGTAACGCTCACACACGGGTCTGCATGACGCAATCAGAGTGTGGCCATTCAACGTGACGAGGCCCGGTAAGAGTCGTACTCTTTTACCGGGCCTCGCCGTTTTCATGCTGATCAATCAGCAAAAAGGCAAAAGGGGAGGAATGAAAGATCAACAGTTCTTTCGTCACCTCACTCCGCGAAGCAGGTTGATCGGCCGGCTGGATCTGCTTTCCCCACGCCCCCTTCACTCTGATCCAGGGCTTCCAGGGCGCGAGCCCGATTCCATCCTGCCCGCCCGGCATCGAATTCCGCACCTTCCGCTCGCTGCTCTCTGCCGGGAATTTTTCTTGACGCCTGGTTGCCAGTAATTTTACTATGCTGCGGCTAACAGATCACTGAGTTCCCCTCAAGCTCCAGCAGCGGCCACACCGGCAGCAATTCAGGCCTTCAGCGAGTTTGGCTGGATCCAATAGCGAACGAAACTCCCCTGGTGACCTCCCCTGAAGATGGCAGGCGGCAGAGCGATCTGAGTACGAGACCGCCGGCCAGTCGTTGAGCCATCCGATCCCCGCAGGCGTCGGCCTGCCGCCAGGAGGGGTTGTCAGATACTGCCCGGCGGGCAGGTGTCCTGATGAATGTGGCCGCTCGACAGACGCCCGGCCCTGACTATGCAGTTCTTTGAGAGCGCATCCGGCGGTGATTGTAAATTAAATAAGGAGGACCCTATGAAGCGATTTCTCAGGTCAACCGTCGTCCTGCTCTTCCCGGTGTTCTATCTGTCTCTGACCATGACTGACCGAAGCCAGGCGCACACCGCCTGGATGGACACACCCATCACCTTCTCGAATCAGGTGGTGCGGCTGATGCAGCAACACTGCCAGACCTGCCATCGTCCATCAGGGATTGCCCCCTTCCCGCTCATTACCTACACGGATGCTTTACCTCAGGCGAGAGCGATCAAGGGTGCCGTCACATCGCGCCGGATGCCGGATGCGGTGTCAGTCCGCCTTGACACCGGTTGCACGAATGCCGATACCTTTGAAGGCCCGCGCCGGCTCACCGACCAGGAGATTGCCACCATCGCCCAATGGGTCGATGCGGGCGCTCCCGAAGGCAATCCGGCTGACCTGCCGCCACCGGTGACTTATAGTGATGGTAAATGGCAGGGTGGTGAGCCGGACTTCGTGTTTCCCAACACGCCGCGAGGCTTTGACGTTCCGGCGCAGCTCAACCGGGATATCTTTCGCCGTTTCCCGGTCCGGACCAGCTTCGACGCTGACCGCTACCTGACCGGATTCGAGGCGTTGCCGGGCACCGGCGATCTGGGGAGAAGAATCAACGTCGTCCACCACGTGACGCTCTTCATTGATCCTGATTGCAGCTCGCTGGAACAGGAGAAGGCGTTTGCCGCATCGAACCCGCCGGTCCCGGGTCCCGGTTTTGAAGGTGAATTCACCTATCCCACAACTCTGGTCGGAATGTGGTTCCCCGGGACCAATCCACTGCGCCTGCAGGAGGGCATCGGCATCAGAATTCCTCGCGGCGCGTGTCTGGTCATGGAGGTCCACTACACGACCTGGCACCCTGAGGTGATCAGCGATCAGACGCTGGCGGGGCTGAAATTCGCCCGCACGCCGGTACTCAAGGAACGCCTGGCCATGCTGGTCAGAAATGAACACTTCACCATTCCGGCGGGTAACCCTCACTACGAGGTGAATGCCAGCCTCACCCTGGATGATGACGTCACCATCTACTCGCTGGCTCCTCACATGCATCAGTTCGGGACCGATTATCTGGTGGAGGCCGAACTGCCGGGCGGCGAAAAAAGGTGCATGCTCGATGTGGATTACGATTTTAAGCACCAGGGGACTTATATCTACAAGCAGCCCCTCCGGCTCCCGGCCGGGGCGAAGATCAATGTCAGGGCGTTCTACGACAATTCGGCGAGTAACCCGCGACAATTGAATAATCCGCCCATTGATATTCCTTTCGGCCGGACGTCGGATAAGGAGATGTGCCAGCTCACCGTCGGGCTGACTTATGACCATCAACAACTGCAACCGCTGTCGGTCGCCAGCGTCTCAGCGGCGAGCTTCGACGGCCCGGTACTCGCCAGTGAGGGGATCATCGCAGCCTTCGGCACTAACCTCGCCACGCAGCAGGCAGCTGCGACCGGTGACGTTGATCCGGACACACCGGGCATCCAGTTGCCCACTTCACTGGGCGGGACCAGGGTGAGCATCAGGGACAGCGCCGGCGTGGAGCGCCTCGCGCCACTCTTCTTCGTCTCGCCGCGTCAGGTCAACTATCAAGTCCCGCCCGGCACCGCGCCCGGCACGGCCACCGTGACCGTGACCAGCGGCTACAGCATCGTCTCCACAGGCACGGCGCAAATCGAGAGGGTGGCCCCCGGGCTGTTCGCGGCCAATGCGAATGGCCAGGGCGTCGCGGCCGCAAATGTGGTGCGCGTCAGGCCCGGCAGCCCACAGACCATCGAGTCGGCCGGCGGCTTTGATCCGGTACAAAATAAGTTCATCGCCCGCCCGATTGATCTCGGGCAGGAGAATGAAGAAGTCTTTCTCGTTTTATTCGGCGCCGGCCTGCGGTTCCGCAGCTCCCTGGCGGCAGTCACCGCCAGGATCGGTGGAGCGGAGGCGCGCGTGGATTATGCCGGGATGCAGGGCGGTTTCGCCGGCCTTGATCAGGCCAATGTGCTGATCCCGCGGAGCCTGATCGGGCGAGGAGAAGTGGATGTGAGGCTGACAGTTGATGGTAAAGTAACCAACACCGTGACACTCAATATCAGGTGAGCGCTGCTCAGTCAGTCGAAACCTCCGGATCCGCTGACTGGTATCCCGAGCCAGGGCCGCCGGGCTCGCTTTCCCAACGCAAAGGGGCAGAGAAATAAAAGGAGCGGGGAAATACTCTGAGGATCCATCCCACAGCCATTTAGTGCTTCTGATCAAAGAGCAAAAAGGCAAAGGGGAAAATGGCGATCACCATTTTCCCCTTTGCCTTTTACCTTGTGTTCAGTTCTGGCAGATGCGTTTGGTGATGTTTTCGAGTCCGAAGTGGGAGAGGTCCGTGGCGCGTTCGCGCTCGACTTTGACGAGTTCTTCGGCGATGTAATCACGGACGCGGCCGTTCGAGGAGTAGATCAGATCCTCGACCATCTGGCGCAGGGCTTCAGTCAGCCCCTTGGCGAATTCCTCGGGCTGCGCCGAGCCGACGAAGACGATTTCGCGGTCGTGATACTCGAATTCCGCCGCGAAAGGGTCGAGGAACGGGTACTGCTCGGTGACGGCGAGCAGGCCGGCGCGCAGTGCGGTCGGGAATGAGCTGCCGCGCCCGGCGACTGTCATGCCGCGCTCGACGGCGGCGATCACTGAACTCATCAGCCCGGTCAGGTCGCCCATCTCCGCGCCCGATTTGACTTCGGACAAGGTGACCTGCTGAGTCGCTACCGGGGTGAGCGGTGCCGTCGTCGCAGTCGAGAGGTTCGGCGCAGGCCTGCCGGACGCCTGCGAACCGGATGTCGGACTGCCGGCCGGATTCTCAGCCTCAACCTCAGTCACATCCAGGATGTCTTCATTCTCCGCGACCCCCGGCTTCGTTTGCTGGGCGGGTCTGGATTGAGTCGTGGTCGCCCCGTTGGCGTCCGGCCTGGGGCGCGCGAAGGCGGAAACCTCGCCGCCGTCACCTGCCGGTGACAGAACCGGGGGCTGCGCCTGGGCGGCAGGCGCTGTTGTTATTTGTGGCGATGACCCATGCCTGAGCGGCGGCGGCGTCGGTGGTGGTGGCGGCGACGGGCGCTGCGTCAGGCGGTTCAGGCTGGCTTCGACATCCTTATCATCAAAGGCGGGCGCTTCGCTGCCCCTGGCGCGATACAGGCTGAACGCGGCGAGTCGGCCTTCGCTCTGCGAAACCAGCTGCTGCAGGGCCTGCGAGCCGGTCAGATCGCCGCCCGGGGTCGAGCAGAAGACCTCGACGCGGTCGCCGTCAATGTAAACCAGACCGCCTTCCTTCGGCTGGTCGCTGAAGGTCAGGCTGATGTAATGGAGCCTGCGTTCTTTGGCAATCTTCTTGATGAGCTTGCCGAGGCTGGCGAAATCGCTGGTCAGGTTCTGGTAAACCAGTTCGCCATCGGCCAGACCGGCGAGCGTCGAGACGGCCTCGCTCTGGAGGTTGTAAATCGAAATCGTCCCGCGCGTCTGTGAGGCCTGCCGGAGCAGGTGGTCAGACACTTTTTTGCCCGCGTGACGTTCGCGCTGGCTCTCCTCGATGGCGTTCAGCACCTGACCGTTATTGAAGTAGATGTACCCGGTGGATTGCGGGAAGTTGAGCAGCACGTATCCGGTGAATCCCTGAGACTGCAACTCGTCGAACAGAGCCTCGATGCGCACGAAACTGGTGCTGAGTTTCTCGTGCATGGGAACGCCTTTGGGAATGTATTGCATAGGTCTTTCTCTTGAGTCAGGGGGCGGGCATTGAGCCGTCTGAATAAAGTGGCTTCCGGCTCAATCTCAGGTGAACTGTCAAAACCAGATTCAGGTCATGAGATCGGGGTGTGAAAGGGCGAATACTGCTGATTCGGAACGCCTGTAAGTCGCTGCCGGTTCAGGCGAGCCGCAGTGTAACAAACAGGCGTTTCTGAAGTCAATCAAGTCTTTGGGCGGAGCCGCTTAAGGTATTGTCGCAGGCATTCGGGGCGAAATTTGACACTGCTTCAGACGCTCTGTTAGATTGCCCCCTGTCACTTTACAGCGCGACCCCAGACCGTAATCATCGCCTGACAGGCGAGTCCCCGCGTTTCACATGAAACCTCGCGACATTATCTTCGCTGCTATCGTCATCACCGTGGTCGGCGGCCTCTACCTGCTTTCGACCAGAGCCAGAGCGCCGAAGCCGATGCCCGCCAACGCCGCGCATCAGAGTGCCAGCACCCGCGATCAGTGCCTTGGTTGTCATCAGGCGGAAAAGCTGGCCGATCTGGAGAAGGCCCACAGGCACCCGGGCAAGTGGCGCGACGTGAAAGTCAGCTGCCTGCAATGTCACACCACAACGCAGTCTGCGCCGGCCAGAGCGGGTACGAACACAGATCAGGCCACAGGCGGTCTGCTCGCGCATTTGAAAACGACATCATCCCCATCACCCACCAGCCCCCGCTGAAGAATTGAAATCATGGCACAAGCAAAAGCGAAACTGAGTCCGAAGCCCGAAGTATACAAAAACTACATCGCCGGTCGCTGGGTCAGACCCGCCGGCGGCGAGATGATGGATAACCTCAACCCGGCTGACACGCGCGAACTCGTCGGCCGCTTTCCCGCTTCGACCGGCGAAGACGTGGACGCCGCCGTCAACGCCGCGCGCGAGGCGCTGCCACAATGGAAAAAGACTCCCGCGCCGCGCCGCGCCGAGATCCTCTATCGCCTTGGGCAAATTCTGATCGAGCGCAAAGAGCAGTACGCCGTGGAGATGACCCGCGAGATGGGCAAGGTGCTGAAAGAGGCCCGCGGCGACGTGCAGGAGGCGATTGATATGACCTTCTACACCGCCGGCGAGGGGCGCCGCCTGCACGGTTACACGACCCCGTCGGAGCTGCCCGACAAGTTCGCCATGTGCGTGCGCCAGCCGATCGGCGTCTGCGCGCTCGTCACGCCCTGGAATTTCCCGATGGCGATCCCGTCGTGGAAGATGATGCCCGCGCTCGTCTGCGGCAACACGGTCGTGATCAAACCCGCCGAAGACACTCCGCTCTCGACGCTCAATCTCGTTCAGGCGTGCATTGACGCCGGCGTGCCCGCGGGCGTGGTCAATGTGGTGATGGGGACGGGCGAAGCGGCGGGCGCCGCGCTCTCTTCCCATAAGAATGTCAATCTGATCTCTTTCACCGGCTCGACCGACACCGGCCGGCTCGTGGCCGAGACCGCGGCGCGCACGGGCAAGAACTGCTCGCTCGAAATGGGCGGCAAGAATGTCATCCTGATTATGGAAGACGCCGACCTCGACCTTGCGGTCGAAGGCGCGGTCTGGGGCGCGTTCGGGACATCGGGGCAGCGCTGCACCGCCTCGTCGCGGCTGGTCGTTCACAAGCGCGTCTACAAAAAGTTCGTGGACAAGCTGACCGAACGCACCAGGGCATTGCGCATCGGCAACGGGCTCGACAAAAAAGTCGAAGTGGGCCCGGTAATCAATGAAGATGCGGTCAACAAGATCATGGGCTACATCGAAATCGGCCGGCAGGTGGACGGCGCGACTCTTCACCTGGGCGGTCACCGGCTCGAGCGCGGCGAATACAAACATGGCTGGTACATCGAGCCGACGATCTTCACCGACGTCGCGCCCAGGATGCGGATCGCCCAGGAAGAAATCTTCGGCCCCGTCGTCAGCGTCATCCCGTGCCGCGATCTTGATGACGCGGTTCAGATCGGCAACGGGGTGCAATACGGCCTTTCGTCGGCGATCTACACTGCGGACGTCAACCGCGCGTTCAGGGCGATGGAGCAGATGCACACCGGGATTTTCTACGTCAATTCATCAACCATCGGCGCGGAAGTCCACCTGCCGTTCGGCGGGACGAAAGCCACCGGCAATGGCCACCGCGAGGGCGCGATGGCTTCGTCGCTCGACATCTTCTCCGAGTGGAAGGCGGTTTACGTGGATTACAGCGGGAAGCTTCAGAAGGCGCAGATTGACACTGCGACCTGAGCTGAAGAAATCACGGCGGGGTGCGGCGGGGCGTGACTTCAGCAGGCGCCTCGCACGCCTGCCCCGGCGAGCAGAGCTATGGCAGCAGTCAATACCGGCAGCCAGTGGTTTCTTCCCGCCGCGAGTCTGATGCCGTTCAGAATCTTATCCCTGAGCGCTTCCGGAACCGGTTCCCGCTCGACCGCGCGTTTTAAGGCGTCTTTCACGCGCCGGCGCGTCCCGAGCGCTTTAGCACAGCTCCGGCAGCGATCCAGATGCCTGTGGACTTCGAGACTGGTTTTCACGGGCAGCTCGCCGCTCAGCCAGGCGTCCAGATACTGGCGGATTCTTTCGCAGGCTTTCTGCTCGAAGCTGATTACATTCATGCGCCCTGTCCCTTTCCACCGCAGGCATTGTTACTGTTCGATCCCTCCTTCACCACGCTCAATGAATGCCTGACCGCCGGCTGATTATTCCTGACGCCGCCATCGGCCGGCAGCAAAGCGGGTGTTCAGTCCTTATTGCGGCAGGCCCATCCGCCTGAGCAGATCGGCATACCCTGGATCGGAGCGCAGGCTGTCAATCTCCGGGTCGGATTTAATCACAGTCAGCGCGATTGAACGCGACTGGTAAGCTTTTTCCAGCCACTCAAACGCCCTGTCAGGATCTTTCAGCCCCGCGTAGATGACCGCCAAGCCTGCTCGATAGCCTCGTCGTAGCGCCGCGCGGAATAGAGCGTCCAGGCAAAATCCACGATGACGGAAGGCGAATGCGGGTCGGCCCGCAGCTCCAGCCTCCGCTCACGAATCGCTTCGTCGAAGCGGGCCAGCGTCGTGAACAATCCGGCGCAGGTACTGTGCGCGGCAGAATTCCCCGGGCTGATTTCGACGGCCTTCTTCAGGTACTCTTCTGCCTTCTTCCAGTCCCAGTCTATGTCATAGCTGACCGTCCCCATCGCCAGCAGGGCGGCAGAAGACTGGCCGTCGCGCCTGACTGCTTCAAGCGCGGCGGCCCGGGCCTTCTGCTTGTTCTCTTCGATGTCATCGAAAGTGGCGAGGGTGATATACGTCTGGCACAGCCCGGCGTAAGGCAGCGCGTAGTTCGGGTCTTTTTCGAGCGCGGCCTCGTAGTAGCTGATCGCCTTGCGGGCCGATTCCTCGGTCTCTCTGAGGTACTGTTAGTTGCCCATCAGGTAGAGCTGATAAGCTTCGGTGTTTTCCGTCTCGCGCCTCGTCAGTCGCTCCTTCTCGCCCGCAGTCAGCCGGAGTGAGAGCACCGCGGTCATCTGCTCCGAGATGGAATCCTGGACGGCGAAGATGTTGGTGAAGTAATCATCGAACGTCCCCGACCAGAGCGCCGCGCCGTCCGCGGTTCTGACCAGCTGTGCCGTCAGGCGAAGCTTCCGGTCAGACCTCTGCACGTGCCCTTCGAGGATCGCGTCCACGCCGAGGGCTTTGCCGATGGCCGCCGAATCTTCGGTCGAACCGGCGAACCTCAGCACGGCGCTCGTCGGACGCACGATGAGCTGATGCAGGCCGCCCAGCCTGGTGATCAGCGCATCGGCCCCGCCGGAAAACCCGGATGAAAATATCGAAGACTCTGTACGTCACCAGCCGCCGGGACTGGCGCACGTGGCTGGAAAAGAACCACGACCGGGAAACAGAGGTCTGGCTCATCTACTACAAGAAGCACACCCGGCAGCCCCGCATCCCCTATGACGACGCCGTCGAAGAGGCCCTCGGGCTTCGGGTGGATGGACAGCATCGTGCAACAGATTGACGACGACCGGTGCGCGCAGAAATTCACCCCGCGTAAAGACCGGAGCAAATGGTCCGAACTGAACAAAAAAAGAGTCGCGAAGTTGATTGAGCAGGGGCGCATGACGCCGGCCGGACTGGCGAAAGCCGGTGACGCGCTCGCCGGTCGCACAGCGAAAGCCCCGCCGGTCGCGGGACGGAAGAAAGAGAAACTCACCACCCCGCAGGACGTTGAGCGGGCGCTCAGTGCCGATCAGAAGGCATTGCGCTATTTCAATCAACTCGCGCCCTCATACCGCAGGACATACGTCGCGTGGATCACCAGCGCCAGGCGGGAGGAAACGCGCGTCCGGCGTCTGAAGGAGGCCCCTGGGCTTCTGGCGCAGAATAAAAAACTCGACCTGAAGTGACCAACCGGGCTGCTCCAGGGCAGATATGAAGAAGGCCGCAGGAAAGAATTGAGCGGAAGATTGAAAAAAGGAACCCGCGATCAGCGAGGGCAGGAAGGCGAACTGCCTGAAGTGCGGCTTGCCGCCGCCCGTCTCCCGGCGGAGCAGTCGGAAGTTGCGAAGCCGCCTCAGCGCAAAAACGCAGTTACATTTCATAGCTTGCAGGGAATGAGCGACGAAGAACTCAATGAGTTCAAGCCACTCGTTGACATGGTCGTCAGGGAACTGCGCCGACGGATGAAGAAGCTGTATTGATCCCGAAGCGCCGGGGGAAGTAATCCGGCCAAAGGCGTCAGGCGTATGGCGAAGAAGGCCGCGAAGAAGAAAGGGTCAGGCCAATAATGATGATGGGAAATAGCGCGACAGAGAGAGTCTGCTTGTTTGCCCTGCTGGCGGGCCTGCTTTGCATTGCCGCACTGACTCAGGCACGAGACGGCCGCCACGGGCAGGAAGTGCCTGAGAAAATTTATGAGGTCAGTGAAGTTGATACAAAAGCAGAGGTGAGAAAACCCTACGAGCATCCCGGCAACAATTGCAATTATCAGGAGACCGGGTGTTCCAGCCGCGGGTATGTAAAGCTACAAATCGTTTTGCATAAGAAACGGAAAGTCACTGAGGTGAAGGTTATTGTCGGCGACAAATGCAAACCTTTTGTGGAAAATGCAGTGTCGGCGGCCAAAAGGATCAACTTCACTCCCGCCATCAAGGACGGCGTCGAAGTGTCGCAGTACCTCACCATTGAATACTCATACCGTTGCGGACTTTGAAGTCAATTGATGGCCGCGAGCGTCCGCACCGGGCGCCGGAGCCTTCAAGGGAAAGATATGCAACTCATTTTCATGCTCCTCATCGGCTCGTGGATCGCACCTGCGGCGCCGGGTTATCCGCTGGAGACTCTGCTCCTGCGCGCCGAAACTGTCTTTATCGGCAGAGTCTCAATCGCGACTGACGAGAAAATCACTCTCACAGGGCGATAATCACTTCGGCAAGCCTGAACAGATCATCTCAATCGGTCAGCCGGGGAAAGGTCAGGCGGGCTGCCGCGGCTGGATCATGCTGCCGATCAACAGAAAAGAGAAGACGGAGATCGTGGGTTTAATCGGCTCCAGCAAGCTGAAGGCGTATTGGGGGATGCTGACACTTGATCAGGCGCAACAGCTTGTCCGCGAGACAGATTACAAGCCCGATTTGTACGGGAGGCCTTAGTCACCTGTCGCGCGACATTCGGAACCGCCGGGACTGCGGGCTGGAAGCACCATGGGCAGGGAGGCTGAATTACTGAAAATGTCAGCAGGCAGCCTGCCTGCGCGATTTATGTGGCCTGAAAGGCGGATGAAAGGTATCCTGAAACCGGCGCTCCGCTGATTGTCAACCCGAAACAAATGACTGATGACAACCTGATGTTTCCGGTCAGGCGAGGCAGGCGATGATTCCTTCCCCAATCCTTCGCGTCCGCATCCTTCGTTCGAAAAAGCTGCTCATTCCCGCCGCCGTCGTCGCGGCAGCGCTGGCCGCGCTGCTCATCATTCCCGCGCTCGTCAACATTGACAGCTACCGCGCGCAGATCGTCAGCCGGCTTGAGCAGCGCCTGGGCAGAACGGTGACGCTCGGCGCGCTCTCGCTGCGTCTGCTGCCCCGGCCGCTGGTCAGGGCGGACGACGTGACGATTGGCGAGGACCCGCAATTCGCGAGTGGCCCGTTCATCAAAGCGAAATCGGTGCGCCTGCGGATCGGGCTGTGGTCACTGCTGTCGGGGCAGCCGGAAGTGAGTGGCATCGAACTGACTGAGCCCGAAGTCGCGCTGATCAAAGACCGGAACGCCGCGTGGAACTGGGGCACGCTGAAAACGATGCAGGCCGCCGGCTCGCAGGCCCAGACGGCTCCGATTGACATAGCGATCAGTCAGGGACATTTCACGCTGACGGATCGCACGCCCTCGTCACCCGCACAACACGACTACACGGGCGTAGATGCCGTGATCGAAAACTTCTCCCCGCGCGACGCATCAGACGTCACTCTGGCAGTCACGTTGCCGAATCAGCAGGCCGGTCAGGTGCGGATCGCGGGCCGGGTCGGGCCGATTGACGGCAGGGATTTCACCCGGACGCCGCTCGACGTGCGGGTGAGGATGAGTCAGGCGGAGCTGGCCGATGTGGAAGCGTTGTTCGGTCAGAGTTCCGCCCGCGCCGGCCGCATCACGCTTGACGCGAGGATCAAAGGCAGACTGGCCGAAGGGCTCGCCGCCGCAGGTCAGATCAGGGCCGAACAGCTCAGACTCTCCGCCGCCGCCGCGCCGGCCGACGTGCCGCTCGAAGCGGATTTCAAAATCAAAACCAGCACACAGGCACAGGCGAACGCGCCCGGCGGGCGCGATTACGCCGTG
Source organism: Blastocatellia bacterium (assembly GCA_035652435.1). Classification (GTDB taxonomy): domain Bacteria; phylum Acidobacteriota; class Blastocatellia; order RBC074; family RBC074; genus DASRDU01. The sequence continues at coordinate 37,749 of DASRDU010000090.1, read as the reverse complement.
CAGATCGAAACCGGCAACCTGAAGCTGGGGGCGACAAGCCTGCTGTTGACGGGCAGTATCTCGCATCTGATGACCAGACCGGAACTCGATGTCGAGACCAGAGGCGACTCAGTTGCGCTCGCGGGCCTGCTCGAATCAGCGCATGCCTTCGGCGTCGGCCCGCCGCCCGGCACGAAAGCGAGTGGCACGGCGAAGCTCGATCTGCACGCGACCGGTCAGCTCGGCGCGCCGGCGCTCAGCGGACGGGCTGAAATCCGCGACCTGAAGTTGCAGGGGGCAAAGCTGCCGGCAGCGATCGAAGTTTCTGAACTCAGGCTGACCTGTGATCCGGCGGCCATCACGGCGGCCCCGTTCCGCACGACGATGGCCGGGCGCACGGCGGTTGAAATCAGCGCCCTGAGCCTGCGCAATTACACCGAGCGACCGCGCGCCCGGATTGAGATCGCGACGCAGAACGCACGGCTGGAAGACCTGCTCGGCATCGCCGAAGCGGCGGGCGCGCGCCCCGGTTTTTCCGCCACCGGAATCGCTTCCGTGAAGGCCGCGATTGAAACTAATGTGGGACAGCCGGACGATCCGACGACCATCACGGGTCAGGGCAGCCTGAGCAATGTGCAGATTCAGGCGGCGCAACCGGCCCGTCCGGTCGAAGTCGGCGGCGCGGATCTTAACTTCACGGGCGACAAAGTGCGTGTGGAAAACCTCCGCGCAAAACTGGCCGGGAGCGAGATCAACGGGTGGGTGCAGATCAGCAATTTCGATCACCCGTCGGCCAGCTTCGATCTGAAGCTCAACGAACTGAATCTGGCGGAAATGCGGAAGACTTTAGCGGCGGGCACGAACGCGCCACAGCGGGCAGCCGCGTCATCGCGCGGTCTGATCCCGGTGGCGCTGGCCGATGCGAAGCCGCATGAATCCGCAACCCCGATGATTCCGGCGGAAGGCGAAATCGCGATTGGCCGGGTGGTGGTTGAAAAACTGACGGCCTCTGATTTGAAAAGCCACGCCGTCATCAGAGACCACGCGATCAATCTCAACCGACTCTCCTTCGCCATTTTCGGCGGGAGCTGTCAGGGGCAGCTGGGCATTGAATTGACAAGCGGCTCTCCGCTCATTTCACTGAACGTCAGTTACGGCGGGGTTGATGTCAATTCGTTCCTGGCAGCCTTCTCTTCCGGCAAGGGCGTGATCACCGGTCGCGCGAGCGGCACCCTCAACGTGCGTGGGCGGCAGCTTGAAGCCGGATCACTCTCGGGCGGCGGGCGGCTCGTGATCACGGGCGGGCAGATTGTGACTTTCGACCTCGCGCGTCAGGTGGCCATCCTTGGCAAGCTCGCGGGGCTGCCGACGGGCGACGGCAAAACCGATTTTCGTTCGTTCAGCTCAAACCTCCGCTTTGAAGGCGGCAGGTTGTTCACCACCGGTCTGAAGCTGGAGATGAGTCAGATGACGGTGACCGGCAACGGCGTCCTCACTTTGGCCGAGCCGGTCGTGACCGATCACGATCTGCTCGCGCAGGTGAATTCCTCATTCACCCGCAACCTCGGCCACGACGAGCAACTCACCAAGGCGCTCGGAGTCTTTACCGGCGGGGGACTCGGCGTGCCGCTTAAAATGTCCGGCCCGGTCACGCAGCCGAGTTTCAGGTTGAATGCCGAAGCCCTGGCCAGACAGCCTGCCGAGCGCCTCATCAAACAGCCCGACCAGACGGTGAAGGGGATTCTCGACCTTTTCACCGGCAAGGATAAAAAGTCGCCGGAGAAGAAGCCCTGACCCGGGGATGACCTCGCTATTGGCACTGGCGGTGACCGGCTTCAACTGGCAATCAGGGCAGGTAATATGTCGCGAGCGCTTCGCAGTCGGCCATTTTGTTTTTGCTTTGCCTGAGGCGCGAGACGTTACCGGAGATTCGGGTTACAATTTTTCCGGCAGCACGGAAACGCATAGCACTTCAAATCAGAGGCTGGCGGTGTTCTCACACGCCACCTTTCACAGGAACCACCATGATCGAACGCAGAACCATACTGAAAGGCGCCGGAGCCACGCTCACTACCTCCCTTTTCACGGGCCGCGTCAGAGGCGCCAACGACCGCATCGCCGTGGGGCACATCGGCCTCGGCGCGATGGGATCAGGCAATCTCGGCTACGCCCTGAAATTGCCCGATGTGCAGGTCGCGGCGCTCTGTGACGTTTATCAGCCGACGCTGGAAAAAGCGGTCGCCACGGCGGATAAGGCAGGCGTCAGGCCGAAAGCCGTCAGAGATTTTCGCGAACTGCTCGCCGACAAGTCCATTGACGCCGTTTGTATTTCCACGCCTGACCACTGGCATGCATATATGACCGTCGAAGCCTGCAAACAGGGGAAAGATGTCTTCGTCGAAAAGCCCGCTTCAACCTGGGTCGAAGAAGGCCGGAAGATGGTGGAGGCGGCGCGCAAATATAACCGCGTGGTGCAGGCCGGCACGATGCAGCGTTCCGGCGGCTATTTCAAAAAGGCCGCTGAGATTGTGAAAAGCGGAGTGCTGGGTGAAATCACGTTCTGTCACACGTGGCAGACCGGCGCGACGCCCAAAAAACGCTGGGGGCGCCCGGCTGACGGGCCGGTGCCGGCCGGGCTGGACTGGGATATGTGGCTGGGGCCCGCGCCGAAGGTACCTTTCAACCCGAACCGCTGGGGCGTGGGCGTGACGACGTTCCCGACGTTTCGCTATTTCTGGGATTATGCGGGCGGAGCGATGACCGACTGGGGCGTCCACCTGATTGATCCCGTGCACCAGTGTTTCGGCGAACCCATGCCGACCGCTGTGTCCGCGATGGGCGGCAAGCTGTATGTGGACGACAACTGCGAGACGCCTGACACGATGATGGCGACGTTTCACTACCCGCGGTTCCTGCTCACCTATGAGAGCCGCACGGCGAACCCCATGCCGATGTTCGGCGAAGGCGCGGCGACTTCGATCCACGGGACCGAAGGCACGCTCGTCGTCAGGCGCGGGGCATGCTATCTGATCCCCAATGAGAAATCGGCCGTCGCGGCGGTCAGGTACGAGAAGGACCAGGAGCTGAACCAGATGAACCAGCCGCACTGGAAAAACTTCATCGAATGTATCAGGTCACGTGCCAGGCCCGTGAGCGACATCGAGACCTGCGTGCGGTCTTCGACGGCCTGCATCCTTGCCAACCTCTCGATGCGCCATAAAACGTGGCTCGACTGGGATGAACAGAACTGGACGGTGAAGCAGAGCCACATCCGGCCGTTTCTCAAGGCCCGGTACCGCGCGCCGTGGAAACTGGAGGTGTAGGCCGGGGTCGCCCGGGCTGCTGCCACGCATTCTCCCGGGCGCAACTGAAAGCCGATCTGAGTTTCAGAGTCTGAATCCCGTGTGTCGCCACGACGCGCGGCGGCGACGGTCAGGAAGAAGGCTTCGACGATCTCCTTGCGGCTCGCGCCCGCAGTTCTGGCCCCCTTCGTGTAAGCCTCGATGCAGTACGGGCACTGGATCGCGTGCGCGACGGCGAGGGCGATCAGTTCGCGGCACTTGCGGGAAAGGTGCCCGTCATCGCGCGCGATAATCTGGTCCGGGTTCTGCCACGCCCCGGATTCCGCCGGCGCGAGCTTGCCCATCCCCCCTAGGGGCCTGAGATCGTTTTCGTCGTGGTAATGATTTGACAAGATCGAACCTCCCGTCGGGCGCGGACTATTTGTGCAGACCGGGCCAGTTCTCGTTACCCTTTTTGATCCGCCCGGGGATGTCCTGCTCCCACATCTTCTGCACGTCCTTGTTGTAATTCAGATAGAGTCTGCCCTCGACGATCTTCCACGCCTCGGGGTCGGCGTCCGCCGTGTAGTTGTTGCTCACGGCCCAGGCGCAGTAGCCGCCGAACTGCGGCGCGTACTTTTCGGGCGCGGCGGCGAACGCGTCACGGTTGGCGGCGCAGGAGAAATGCCATTTCGCGCCCATCCAGTCGTGCTGAAACTCCGGGCGGCCTTTGACCGGTCTGCCTTCGGTGAACCAGGCCACCACGTCATAGCCTTTGACGGCCACGCCCGATTTCCGGTTGATCGGCTCAACCTTGTCTTTCGCCAAGATGACCAGCATTGAAATCGTGACCGCGGCGATGGCAAAGAGGGCCGCGCGCCCCGTTCCTGCTTTACCCAGCTGCATGTTTGATAAGCCTCCGACAGATGTTGATCGAACGAGTTATTTCATCGTGCCCTTATATCCACGGTCGCTCCTGTTTTATTCCCCGCTCTGTTGCAGCAGTTTGGCGACGAGACCGGTCCAGCCGGTCTGATGGCTCGCGCCGATGCCGGCGCCGTTGTCGCCGTGGAAGTATTCATAAAACAGCACCAGGTCGCGCCAGTGCGGGTCGGTCTGGAATTTCTCCGCGCCGCCATGCACCGGCCTGCGCCCGTTGTCGTCGCGCAGGAAGATGCCCGAGAGTCGCCGCGAAAGTTCAGCCGCGACCTCCCAGAGCGACATCATCCGGCCCGATCCGGTCGGGCATTCGACCTTGTAATCATCGCCAAGGTAGTGATGGAACTTTTGCAGTGATTCGATCAGCAGGAAGTTGACCGGGAACCAGACGGGGCCGCGCCAGTTCGAGTTGCCGCCGAATAAGCCCGTACTCGATTCCGCCGGCTCATAATCCACGCGATGCTCCGTCCCGTTGACGTTCAGGGTATATGGGTTGTCGCGGTGAAAACGCGAGACGGCGCGGATGCCGTGAGGTGACAAGAACTCATTTTCATCGAGCATCACCCGCAGCACGCGGCGCAACTGGTCGGCGTTGACGATGGACATCAGCCGCCGTTCTTCCATGCCCCGGGTGCGCATGCAGGCGACGTTTCCCGTCAGGTCGGGGCGGTGGTTGATGAACCACTCCATCCGCCGCTTGAAATCAGGCAGGCGGTCAAGAATCTCCGGCTCCAGCGTCTCGACGGCGTAAAGCGGAATCAGTCCGACCATCGAACGCACCTTGAGCGGCAGATGCTCGCCTTCGGTCAGGTGCAGCACGTCGTAGAAGAAACCGTCTTCATCATCCCAGAGCGCAAAGCCGTCGTCGCCGCGGTGACCCATCGCGCGGGCAATGTAGAGGAAATGCTCCCAGAATTTGCTCGCCAGATCCTCGTAAGACGGGTCTTCGTACGCAAGTTCCAGAGCAATCGCCATCAGGTTGAGCGCATACATCGCCATCCAGCTCGTCCCGTCCGACTGCTCGATGTGCCCACCTGTAGGGAGCGGTGCGCTGCGGTCAAAGACGCCGATGTTGTCGAGGCCCAGGAAGCCGCCCTGAAAGATGTTTTTGCCCTCGGCGTCCTTGCGGTTGACCCACCACGTGAAATTGAGCAGCAGCTTTTGAAAGACGCGCTTGAGAAAAACGGTGTCTCCCTTCCCGCGACGTTTCTTCTCGATCTTGTAGACGCGCCAGGCGGCCCAGGCATGCACGGGCGGGTTCACGTCGCCGAAGGCCCACTCGTAAGCGGGCAACTGCCCGTTCGGGTGCATGTACCATTCGCGCAGTATGAGGATCAGCTGCTCTTTGGCAAACTCGGAATCAAGGAGCGCGAGCGGGACGCAGTGGAAAGCCAGATCCCACGCCGCGTACCACGGGTATTCCCACTTGTCGGGCATCGAGATGATGTCTTCGTTGTAGAGGTGCGTCCACTCGTGATTGCGGCCGTGCTTTCTTTCGGCGGGCGGCGCGGGTTGCGCCGGGTCACCGGCCAGCCACTGATCCACAACGTAATGGTAGAACTGTTTTGACCAGAGCATCCCGGCGAACGCCTGACGCATGACGTTGCGCGTATCGTCAGAGACGTCGGCGGGAATGACTGTCTGATAAAACTCATCGGTTTCACGCCGGCGCTCGGTGAAGACCTCGTCGAAGTCGGCGAAAGGCGTCAGTGACTGCATGTTCGAGAAACGCAATCGCAGCGTCACCGCCGCGCCCGGCGCAACCTCAGGCGGATAATTCGCGGCGGCTTTCGTGCCCGTCTTATCGCGATTCACGGCATCCGCCGCGCCGTGGACGATGAAATCATTGATGCCGTCCTTCACGAATCGTGAGGCGTTGACTGCGCCGTACAGCCGCCGCGCGTTGGTCTCGTTTTCAGTGAAGAGCAGTTCGGGTGCGCCCTCGCAATACAACCACCGCTGGCCGAGTTCGTGTTGATTCAGTGCGACGACTGAGATGTCGCCGGCGGGCGGGATCACTTCCTCAAGCTGTGGCTTTGGCTCGTCGATGTCATCCCTGTCGCCCCAGCTCCATGTGTTGCGGAACCAGACCGTCGGCAGCAGGTTCAGTTTCGCGGGGTCGGGCCCGCGATTGATTGCCGTGATGCGAACGAGCAGGTCTTCCACACCCGCTTTAGCGTACTCGACGAACACGTCGAAGTAGCGGTCTTCAGCAAAGACGCCCGTGTCAATCAGTTCAAATTCAGGACTGTGCTTGTCGCGGCGGCGGTTGCCTTCGACCAGTTCGGCGTAAGGGAATTCGGCCTGCGGGTATTTGTAGAGGCACTTCATGTAGGAGTGCGTCGGGGTCGAGTCGAGGTAGAAGTAATACTCCTTGCAGTCCTCACCGTGATTGCCCTCGCTGCCGGTCAGGCCGAAGAGGCGTTCTTTCAGGATCGGGTCGCGCCCGTTCCAGAGGGCGAGCGCGAAGCAGACGCGCTGGTGGTTATCGGAGATTCCGGCGATGCCGTCCTCGCCCCAGCGGTAAGCCTTCGAGCGCGCGTGGTCGTGCGGCAGGTAATCCCACGCCGTGCCGTGCGGGCTGTAATCCTCGCGCACCGTGCCCCACGCGCGTTCGCTCAGGTACGGCCCCCAGCGCTTCCAGTACGCGGCGCGGGCTTCCGATTCGCGGAGGCGTTTCTCTTCAGCAGTGGTTGCGACTTCGGTCAGTGATGGTTCATCTCGTTGCATGGCTTCACCTGGGCCTCTTTACGCGACCCTTCTTTCTTCTCCGGTGGCTGTCGTCCCGCACTTCGGGCAGGAGTGGAACTCTTCCAGAATGCCGCCGAAACCATGGTCTGTGGATTCAGGCCTGTCAGTCGCCTGCGTGTCATCAACTTTGACTGCATGAAAATTCATCTCCACTTTGCAGGCGGGACAAACCATCCTGTCATTGTTCTGCATGGACTCCTCCGAAAATGTACGACAAACTTTCCAGTTTGTCGTAGTCTCGCGGCCGGATGCCTTCCCCGTATGCCAGCGACAAACTGGAAAGTTTGTCCTGCACCGCTGCGTCACGTTTTCACGCCCGTCCCCCGATCACCTGCGTTATTCGGGCCGGCTCCCTGTCACTTCTCGATCAACTGCATGACGTGACCGTCCGGGTCGCGCCACAGAAAACTCTTCCTGAATCCCGCCTCGCCTGCCGACAAATTAATCAGGCCGGAAGATTTGCCGACGAACGAGGTGTGGCCCATCGGGTAATCCCACTCCTTCGACGAGAAGTAAAAATCGTTGATCGCCATCGTCTTCTGAAAGACCGTCGGGTTCTCGCAGCGCGAGCGTCCCGCTCGCCAGGCATATAATACAAAGCCCCCTTGAATTCGTTCGGGCTTTGATTGCACGCCCGGCGTCCCGCTCGCCCGGCGCTCCCAGGGAAAAGCCGCCCGAGCCCCGAATAATTACAGGGCGGGTGATGTCTGTTTCGGAGATCAATGGGTGATGGTGGATTACTCAGCGACAGGTCTGGCCGGTCGTGAGGCGGGCCCGGGATCGGTTCAGGCTACCTGTGCGGCCCGCTTCGCCGTTTGAATGCCGTAAGCCTCAGCCACCCCGGCCAGCCCGGCGCGCAGGAGTTTGCGGCCCCGGTGGAGTCTGGACATGACCGTGCCGATCGGCACCTGCAAAGTGTCGGCGATTTCGCTGTAGGTGAATTCCATCACGTCGGAGAGCAGGACGACTTCGCGGAATGACTGCGGCACACGTGCGAGCGCGGCCAGCACTTCTTCGTCGCTCAGGTCCTCGGGGGCGGGCGGCTCGTAAACGAGCTTTGCCGTCACGGCCTCATCGCTCTCGGAATTCCACGTCCACCGCGACCATTTGCGGCGGTGGTGGTGGATGACGTGAAAGAGGATCTTGTAGAGCCAGGCGCGGCAGTTGGTGCCGACCTCGAAGCGGTGGAATGACTTCCACGCCTGCAGGTAGACCTCCTGCACCACGTCTTCGGCCTCGGTCTGGTTGCCAAGGACGTGGCGGGCCGTGCGGTACAGGTCGCCCAGGTGCGGCAGCGCGGCTGATTCAAAATCCGCTTCACTGACCGGGCGGTTCACGGACTTTGCCGGAGCGGTGATGGCTGCGCGGATATTCATGGTCTCTTCTCCTTTTCAATTCTTAAGCTGCTCGGCCATAAACGGCGAACAGTTGATGAACGATACCTGCCGCTGCATCAACTCACGGAGCAGCGCGATCCCTTCACGATCAGCGAACGTCACCTCCGCGAGGTCGAGCGTGAGCCGGCAGCCCGCTGCCAGGTGCTGTTCACTGCTCGCGCGAGCCTCTTCCACGAGCGGGCCGACAACGCGCCCTTCCAGCCGCAGCGTCGCGGCCTCGTCTGATAAATTGTCTACCGAAATTCTCAGCATTGCCGATCTCTCCTTCTCTCGCCATCCCGGTAGTGCAACAGTGAGGCCACAGCGGTAAGGATCAACATCGGACTGGTACAGGTAATTGATAGCTGAGGGCTTGGAGCAAAACTGCGGGAGAGATTTTCCAAAACGCCCACTTTATTTCGTGGCTTGTTCGTGGGGATGAGAGTGTGGGCTGCGATATTTCGTGGCCCGTGACTACTGGATTTCGTGGGCGGGCTTCATAGAGTCACGCGCCGGTGCGGTACGAGGTGCGGCAGCGACCCGTACCGCACCGGCTTATTTCGCGCCGTTTCGGGCGGGTCGCCGCAGCCCGAGTTTCTTCATCCGGCTGCGCAGCGTGTTGGGGTGGAGGTTGAGGACCCCGGCTGCGCCCCGGGGCCCTTCGATGACCCAGCCGGTCTGCTCAAGGACGGTCTGAATGTGACTCCGCTCCATCTCCTCAAGGCTCAAAGGGGCGTGCGCATTTGTCACGCCTGCCGGGGCGAATTTTTCCTTTGAGCCGGCAGCCGATGACGAGACGGCGACAGGAACAGGTGCGCCCGTCTGTGTGGTCTGGCGTTCACGTGGCGCGGAGGCCGGAAAGAAATTCGGGCTCAGGGTGAGGAGCGGGCCCTTTGAGAGTACCACTCCGCGCTCAATGATATTTTGCAACTCCCGCACATTGCCCGGCCACGCGTAGTTCACGAGCAGCTCCATCGTCTCCTGCGAGACGCCCTCGATCCGGCGGCCGAACTTCCGGGCGAAGCGTGAGAGGAAGAACATCGCGAGTTGAGGGATGTCGGACGGCCGCTCGCGGAGCGCGGGCACATGCAGCGGGAAGACATTCAGGCGGTAGAAGAGGTCGGAGCGGAAGCGATTTTCACGCACAGCCTCTTCCAGATTGCGATTGGTCGCGGCGATGACTCGCACGTCCACGCGCACGGTTTTGCTGCTCCCGACCGGCTCGAACTCTCCCTCCTGCAACACGCGCAGCAGCCTGACCTGCGTCTCCGGCGGAAGTTCGCCCGCCTCGTCCAGAAAGAGCGTGCCGCCGTCGGCGAACTCGAAGCGGCCCACGCGTCGGTCAATGGCTCCGGTAAAAGCGCCTTTGACGTGGCCGAAGAGTTCACTTTCCACGAGTCCCGCCGAGATGGCGCCGCAGTTGATTTTGACGAGGGGCCGGTCGCGGCGTGGGCTGCGGTCGTGGATTGCGCGGGCGATCAGTTCCTTGCCCGTCCCGGTCTCGCCATTGATCAGCACGGTGGAATCGGTGGGGGCCACCTGTTCGACTTCCCTGAGCAGATTCATGAGCGCCGGGCTGCCGCCCACAATTTCATGGTAGTTGTGTTCGGTCAGGATCTCTTCCTGCAGATAGACGTTGGCGAGTTGCAGTTTGCTGAGTTCCGCTTCGGCGCGCCGGCGCTCGTTGATGTCGCGCAGGATGACGGTGTAGAGGTTCCGCCCGCCGGCTTCGGCCTGCGAGATGGTCGCCTCGATGGGGAACTCTTCGCCGTCCGAGCGCAGCGCAGTGAGTCCTTCCGGCGTCCACATCTGGCGCTGTGCCTCGCCGCTCCGTGCGAAGTCCCGGACATAGCCCGCGAGCGTCGTGCGGAATTGCCCGGAGAGGAAGCGGTCGAAGGGGCGGCTGATGGCTTCACTTGCTGGGCAGCGAAAGACCTTCTCGGCAGCCGCATTGAACAGGACGACGCGCCTTTCCTCGTCCATCGTGACGATGGCATCCATCGCCGATTCGAGGATGCGAGACAGGCGCTCTTCACTCTCGCGGAGCGCCGCTTCGGCGTGAACCCGTTCGATTTCGGCCACCGCGCGCGCGGCGAAGATGCGCAGGATCGAAAGGCTGCGAAGCCCGTCCGGCATCGGCTTGTCATCCATAATTGCCAGGTGGCCGACCACCGTCCCGGAGGCGTCAAGCAGCGGCACGCCGCAGTAGCTCTCGGCCTTCCAGTCGGCGAGCCCTTTGTCGTCGGGGAAGAGCGCCTGCAGCGCCGCAGGGTGGTGGGCCGCCTCGCCATTAAGCACGGCCTCGCATGGGGTGCCGGCCAGGGGGATTTCAAAGTTGTCCAGAAAGTCGCCCCGCCCGCAGACGGCCAGTGTCCGGAAGCGCGTCCGATCCTCGCTCAGTTCGGACACAAACGCATACCTGGCGCCGGGCGCGTCCGCGAGGTGAAGCACAAGCGAGTGGAAGAATCGGTCGCCGACCTCCGCTTCGACGCCCTCGACGATCGCGCGCAGAGTGGCTTCCGACTGGCTGCGCTCGCTGACCTCCTGCTGCAAGGCCGCATTCACCCGCGCCAGGTCGGTTGTGCGCTCCCGGACCTTTTGCTCCAGTTCGTCATTGGCCTGGCGCAGCACGTCCTCCGCCAGTTTGAGGTCGGTCACGTCGCGCGAGACTGCCAGCAGCCGCTCCGGCCTGCCCCCGGCGTCGCGGATCGCGCTCACCGCCACGTCCCACCACCGCGGCCTGCCCGTCACCGTCGTCGGGAAGTATCCGACAAACCGGCCCGTCCCACCGCTTCGGGCCGCGGCCACCGCGGCGCGGGCCTTCTCAAAGTCTTCGCCCTGCCAGAATCCGATCCAGGAAGTATTGACGAAAGGGCCGAGGTCGCAGATTTCCAGCACCTCCATGCCGCCCGCATTCATCGCGAGCAGCCGGCCGTCGAGGTCGAGTACCTTGATGCAGTCGCGGCTGTGTTCGATCATCCGCGTCTTGAATTCCTCGCTCGCCCGCAGTGCTTCCATCGCGGCGCGGCTCCTGTCTGCGGCGTGCGCCAGATCGGCAGTCCTTTTCCGCAACTCGATCTGGCTCACGACCTGGCGGCTGAGGGCTTCAAGCGACTCCGCCTGCTCCGTCGTCAACTCGCGGGGGAGGCGATCAATCACGCACAGCGTGCCGAGCGCGTACCCGTCGGAGGTGATGAGCGGCGCCCCGGCGTAAAAGCGGATGTGAGGCTCGGAATTCACGAGCGGGTTCGCCCGAAACCGTTCGTCGGCCTGCGCGTCCGGGACGATGAAGAGTTCGCGCCCAAGGATGGCATGGGCGCAGAAGGCGATCTCACGCGGCGTCTGCGAAACGGCCAATCCGACCTTCGCCTTGAGCCACTGGCGGTCCGCATCGATCAGACTGACCAGTGCGATGGGCGTCCCGCAGACGTGTGAAGCCATCAGGGCGAGGTCGTCGAAGTCCCGTTCAGGCGGGGTGTCGAGGATGCCGTACCGGCGCAGGGCGTCAAGCCGCTCCGCTTCGTTCTCAGGCAGACGAGCTTGCATTATCAGGGGTCTCCCGGGTGCTGACGTCAGGGATGAAAGACTCATCGGACGTGAGCCGATAGTCTACCGAACCCCGGGCTGATTCAGCAAAGCGCCTGATGCCCGCCTGCCGGCTCAGGGTGAGAAGTCTCAATCAGAATCTGTCGCCGATGACCGGGATTTCGCGGCGGCGGATGTAAAGGATGGCGGCGCTGCCGAAAAACACCACCAGCGCGAGGATGAATAACAGGCCGCCATCGTCTTTAACGACGATGCCGAGCCGGGTCAGGTGAAAGAAGATCGCCCCGGCAATCATCCCCAGCGCAAGCACTGCACCAGCCGTCACGGCGCGCGGACGAGTAGCAGAATCACCGCGATCAGCTCGACTATGCCGGACCCGATGCGCCCCCAGGGTTCCATCCCCACCCTGGTGAAGATGTAAACCGACTCCTCCGCGCCCGTGAATTTGAAGAAGAGCGTTTGCAGCAGGACGGCTGCGACGATCAGTTGCAGCCGTCCTGCTCACGGTATTCTGTTTCTTCCCGATGCCCATCATCCGGTTTTCTGCCAATTCCATATTCCTGATCCTTTCTCTGAACGCGACATCCCTGTAATCACAGAATGGCCGGGAATATTCCCGACGCGAATTGTTACCGCCTCACCGTCGCGCCCCCGTCATTGTTCCTCGTAATGCCAGGTCAGCCCGCCGTCCACAAAGAAAGTCGAGCCGGTCACGTAATCGGCCTCATCCGAAGCGAGGAATACCGTCAGGCCCGCCACGTCCTCGGGCTGGCCGAGCCGCCCGAGCGGGATCTGTGAGACGAGCGCCTTGAGCTTCACCGGGTCGTTGAGCAGCTTCGTATTGATCGGCGTCTCAATTGCGCCGGGCGCGATGTTGTTGATGTTGATGCCGCGCGGGCCGAGTTCGACGGCGAGGTTGCGCGTGAACATCCGAAGCCCGCCCTTGCTCGCGCAGTAGGCCGTGAAGTTGGGGAAGGGAAGCTCCTCGTGGACGGAGCTGATGTTGACGACCTTGCCTCGCCGCCCCGCGCCGAGCAGGTGCTGGACGAAAGCCTGCGTCGCGAAAAAGACGCCCTTGAGGTTGGTGTTGATGACTTTATCAAAGTCCGCTTCGGTCACCTCTTCAAACGGCGCGTGCGATTCGATGCCGGCGTTGTTGACCAGAATGTCGAGCCTGCCGAAATGCTCGACTGATGAATTGACGAGCCGCCTGACCTCGTCCACCTTCGAGATGTCGGCCTGCACGATCAGGCCGCGGCGGCCCGCCCTGTTGACTTCACGGAGGGCATCCTCCGCGCCGCCCGGGGTGCGGTTGTAATTGATGACGACATCCGCGCCCTCACGCGCGAAGCGTTCGGCGATGCCGCGCCCGATGCCCTGACTGCTGCCGGTGATGAGTGCGATTTTCCCTTCAAGTCTCATTGCTCTCTCCTGATGATTTCGGTTGTCTGATTCCGTTGATTGTTTTTGTCAGTGCCTTTATTCCCGCCGCAGGGCTGGTTTGTCAACCGCGATTCACCACGCCCTGGAAACGTTACGGCTGACCTCGGAAATAATTCACCGGCGTGAGCCGTCGGGGCCGGGATTTGCACATGACTCCAGTGAGGGGAAGGAGACATAACGCCAGGTACAGTTATCAGGCCGGGAAGGGGTCTGTGAAAGGAAAAAGGCATTCAAAACTGATTTCTCCGCTGGTCGCGCTCATCGCCACAGCCCTGATTGGGAGTACACAACCCTCGTTCGCCGAACTGCCGCCTTATGCTTACCAGCAAATGCAAAAGGCCGCGCCGGAATATCTGGAAATAGAAGTGCGCTCAGTCAGGACTGGGCGCGCGTCGGACGGCATTGAGGTGGAGGTCGAAGCGGCAGTGACAGGCGTCAGGCGCTCAGCATCACACCTCAGACAAGGGGCAGTGATTCGCATCAGGTATGTGCATGATACCCGCCACCTGATCGGCCCGGGCCCGATACCTGTGCTGGAAAAAGGGAAGAAATACCCGGCGTTCCTGAGAAGAGACCCGAAAGAAAAGGTCTGGCGCCCTGCCGCAATGGGCAGAAGCTTTGAAGTCGTCTGATGGAAGAAGCGATGGGTCTTCAGTCTGATCTCATCCGTGACATCTTTTCAGCTCCGATGGCGATCCACCGGATCAGGCACGATTTCGATTCAGCCCGCGTGAAATTCGTCTTCCGGGTCAATCTCGACTTCGGGCATGGGTTCGTACCTGGCGGGATCGAAGGGCGGCAGGTCGGGCACGGGCGCGCCGAGTTCAGCCAGATGTTTTTGCGCGGCCACCAGCCCCCAGTGATAAGCATACGGCGGGCCATCGCACCAGGCTAAGCGATAAGCTTTAGTCGCGGCTTCAATGGCGGCTTTCGTGTCGCCCGCATCTCGTTCGAGCTGCGCCAGCACATTGCAGGCATCGGCGTGGAAAAGCGGATACGGCCCGCCCTCGGCTGATCCCCAAACGTCATCCAGGAATTCGCGCGCTTCGTCATGCTTGCCCTCCCGCCGCCGCAACTCGGCGAGCGCAATGAGTGCGGGGAGTTCTTCGTCTACCAGGTTCACCTGCCGCGCGCGGGTTAGTGCATGGTGTAGCCGTTCGTCAGCGGTGGCGAAATCGTGCAGCCCTAACGCCGCCGCGCCTTGAACGTGCGTTGCGCGGATGACGTCACGCTCGTAATTCAGAACGTGGGCCAATTCCCACGAGCGGTTGGCGAACACGCGTGCGTCCACGAATGCGCCGACCCATAACGCCTGTTGAGCGAGTTCAAAATTGGTCCAGCCTTCATATTGGTTATGGGCCTGCACGACAAACATTCGCAAGGATCGCTGCAAGGCAGATACAGATTCGTGGTTCATTCCCCGTACCGCTAGCGTGAATCCAAGCCAGTCCATATTGACTGCTTCCCAAAAGCGATCCTTCTGCGAGCGTGTGATGACCACGGCGTAGCAGGCGGCGGCCTCCGCTTCGAACAGTACTCCCGATGTCCGCAATGCGTTTGACAGGTTGCCCAAGCCAATACTGAGATAATCGTCACGCTTAGGCCGGGGATAGCTGAAGCGGGCCGGATGGCGTCGGGGAAAAAGGCCTGGAAATGCAGCAATCAGTCGAGAGTGATAGCTGAAAATTCAGGCCATTGGCTGGCGAGGCAGGGAATGACGAGCCGTCGCATTGCCACGCGAAACCTTTTTCCGTTCTGCTCACTCGTGAATGGAGTGGAAGAGGCGATCCGTCAGGGCAGCGGCTTGACACGGGCAGGCTTTCGGCGATGCTCTCTCGCATCACTGACAGTAAAACATCTGCTTGTGCCTCGCCGGACCCGGGGCTGCCCCGGGCCGTGCAGTCTCTTTTTCTTCATTATTGATTCACACCGGAAAAACGTTTCGACAGCAGGATGACCGGCGCGTCTGGCGATGGTTCGGGGCCTTCCGGGCGGACATTCAGAGGCCCCGGGCGACGGCGCTGTAATTCCTGACCAGGGAGGAAGAGATGGCTACTGTTTATATCTCCTACAAGAGCGACGATCAGGCGATAGCCAGTTCGCTCGCTCCCCTGCTCGAACAAAAAGGCACAAAATCAGGTTCGACCAGGAACTCTTCATCGGGGCCGCATGGCGGGAACAACTGATGGGGGCCATCCTGGCCTCAGACGTCGTCCTCGTGCTGTGGACTGAAAACACGCACAGGCCTCAATTCATCCCGGCTGAGATAGGCGTCGTCAGGGCTTCGCCTCAGATCGGCCTTCTCCCGGTAATGATTGGTGATGTGCCGATCCCGCCGTTTATCCAGGATCTGATGGTCGAGCGGATTCCTGATGCGGCGCCGGAGACTCTCAGGAAGCTCGCCGACAAACTCGACGCCTCCATCAGGAAATACATTGAGTACCGTAATCTGCGAAAGACAGGGAGGCCGAAGGTCTTTATCAGTCACAGGCACAAGGACGAGGAGATTGTGCGGGCCCTCGTGGAATGCATCAGGACGAGGTTCCAGATCGAAAATCAGGACATCCGCTGTACCTCGGTCCGGCCGTACCGGCTCCCGGTCGGCGAGAACTCTGCTGACCGACTCCGCGACGAGATCACGGACGCCGAAGTCGTCCTTGGAGTGCTGACCACCGATACGCTCGAATCGAGTTACGTGGCCTTTGAACTGGGCTCTGCCTGGGGGCAGCGCGTGTGGACCTGTCCACTGCTCGCCCGCGGGGCCGATCAGAGCCACATCCCGGACCCGATCCGGGGCCTGTCGCCATTATTCCTGTCGAAGGACGGCGACTGCTTTCAATTGCTGACCGACATGGAGGGTTTCACCTCGCTCGTCAGGCGGAAGGATACGGACGACGGGGAGCTGTGGGACAAGATCCATAAACTCGTGGAAGCTTCGAAAGCGACTCAGAACCCGGCGAGAGCGGATGAAGTGGATAACAAGGCGAAAAGAAAATCGGGCAGTTCGCGTCAGGGGTAAAAAGGGCTGCCCCGGGGGACAGGTTACCTGCCGCCTTTGCCCTCTTCGCCCGGCGGGCGGTGGCTCTTCATTTCACCCTTGATCTGTTCGAACTGCCGCCACTGTTCCGGCGTCAGCACCTGCCGCAAACGTTCGTCCGCCTGGGCCCTGATCTCATTGACCTTCGGCATTGACTCCTGCCGCAACGCGGTCAGCTTTTCGCGCGTGTCGCTGAAGATTTTTTCGACCTGCGGCTTCTGCTCCGCGGTCAGGTTGAGGCGGTCGAGCATCTGTTCATACAGGCCGCGCCTCGCGGCCTGCGGGTTGGCCGGGTGGCGCACGTGATAGAAGTTCAGGGCGAGGCCGCCCGCGACGAAGCCGAGCAGGAAAATGATCAGGGCCGCGGAGCGAATCTGCCATTTGTTTTTACTGACGCTGTCCATTCTGATGTCTGTCATAACCACTCCCTGAATTGTCTTCCACCTGGTAGATCGCCGTGAACGCCTGGCCGTTGGTCATCTCGTCATCGGCCGGTTCGGCAAAGACCACCCTTTCCGCCGAGACAGGACTGACCACCACGATGCCCGGTCCCGATGCATCCGGCTGTGGCTCGGGGCCGGCGCTGAAGAGAGTCAGGCCCGAGAGCAGAGCCACGATCGTGACCATCGCCGAGAACAACAGGCCGGCGGATTTCCACAGGCGCGCGAGCGCCGACGGTTCCGGCATCTGCCGCTGCGCGCGGAGCGCGGCCATCACTCTGGTCTGAAAGAAGGGCGACGGCTCGACCGCCCGGGCCGCGCGCTCTTTGACGAGCGCCGCCGAGATTCGCGCCGCCTCGTAAGCCCGCCGGCATTCGGCGCAGCCGATGATATGGCCCCGGATGGTTGCGTGATTGCCTTCGCTCAGGCTGTCAAATGGCGCTTCTTCGAGCAGATGTATGATGTGGTTGTCTTTCATCTCTCCCTCGCGCTTTCCGAACTCAAACCGAGTTCATTTGCCTGCCGGCCAGAAGTTTTTCGACCGCCTCGCGCATGCGACGGCGGGCGCGGAAGGCCTGCACTTTGACTTTCGATTCGGACCAGCCGGTCATCTCCGCGACCTCTTTGATTGATGCCCCCTCGCCGTCAACCAGCATGAGGGCCAGCCGGTCGTCGGGTGACAGAGTTTCAAGCACCCGGTCGGCCAGATCGGCGGCGACCAGACCCTGTTCGATGGCCTGCTGGCGCTCGGCGGCAACATTGGCCAGCCTGCTCTCCAGCCACTCGCCTTCTTCTCTCGTCAGGTCAGTGACGACCGATTCGGGGCGCCGCTTGTGGCTGCGGAGCAGGTTCAGACAGGTCGTCGTCGTGACTCGCGTCAGCCATCCTTCAAAAGAACCTTTGCCTTCGTAGCTGTCCAACTGAGTCCATGCCCTCAGGAATGACTCCTGCGCCGCGTCTTCGACCTGGTTGCGCTGGCGGAAGAACCGGCTGGCGACCCGGAAGACACGCGGGCTGTAGCGGCGCACGATCTCCGCGAATGCAGCTTCATCCCCCTCACCCGTGAGACTGACCAGCTCCCCGTCCGACGCCTGTTCGTACTGATCCGCCAGAGTCACTCCTGCCTGATTCGGGTGGGGCCGGCGCACTTTGGCCTGTGTTCGCCGGCCCCGGTTGGTTACTGGGATTGCGGAGCGCGCGATTCCGGTCGTCCGTGCCGGAACTGTCCGTGCTTCGCCCTGAATTGCTCAAGCTGTGTCTTCTGCTCGGGTGTCAGCAGCGCCAGCATCTCCTGCCGCATCCTGAACCGCTCGCCCATGAGCTTCGCTTCGACCGCGGCCATCTCGGTCAGCTTCTGCGTCGCCAGGGCTTCATTGAAAGTGCTGCCCTGCGAGGCCTCGCGCAGCGCCTCGTGCTTCGCGCGCAGCTCATTGCGTAACGGCTGCGTGCGCTCGCGGAAGCTCTGGCTGAGCTGCTTCATCTGCGCTTTCTGCGCGTCGGTCAGGTTGAGCCCGCGCGCGAAACCGCCCGGCATCCAGTCGCCGTGACGGCCGTGATGCCCGCCTCGCTCCCGCCGCGCGGCACCCGGCTCTTTCGTCTGGCCCTGGTTAGTGCCGGACGATTGTGCCAGGGCAATCGGAATTGCCACCGCGACTGGCATTGCTATTGCAATCAGGAGCCCATATATTTTACGAAACTTCATCATTTGTTGTCTTACCCCCATCGTTGATGTGTTGTTGTCTGGGAAGGCGTCCGCAGTTTCGGCGCCCTCTGAGCTGTAAGACACCGAAGCCGGGGAGAAAGTTACACGCCCGGGTGTGATCAGGCTGAAATCACGGCCGGGCGGGGCTGTTAAATTAATGGGCGACAAATTATTATCGGCGCTGTAACCAAACCACAGTGAGAGGTGTCTGACCTGCAAGGGGGTGCGAAGTAAAAGCCCCTCGGGTTAACGGAACCGAAGGGTGTGACTAACAGCATCCTGCAACAACGACTGAGAGCAAACTATGAAACTGAAACTGAAACTGAGCAGGAGCAGACTTCTGATTACAGCGATCGTCGTGATCGCCGTGGCCGCGGTAGCAGGGTTCACCCTCTGGGGCCGCCGCACCAGCGCGGAAGAATTCATGACGGCTAAGATTGAACGGGGGAACATCCGCAACACCGTTTCCGCCACCGGCACGCTCCAGGCGGTCACCACCGTCCAGGTCGGCAGCCAGGTCTCGGGCACGATCTCGGCTTTATACGCGGATTTCAATTCCAACGTACACAAGGGACAGGTCGTCGCGCAACTCGATCCGGCGATCTTCAAGGCGCAGGTCGCTTCGGCGCGCGCCAATCTTGAGCAGGCGCGCGCGGGCCTGGCCGATGCGCAGGCGAAAGTCCTCGCCGCCAGATCAACGGTCGAGAACCAGCGCTCCGGCGTGTCGAGCGCGAGCGCCAATCTGGCCGCGCTCAAAGCGCAGCGTGATGACGCCCTGAGTCTGCTCCGGAGGCAGGAGGCTCTGGCGAAGAGCGGGATCGTCCCGGAGCGCGACCTGGAGTCCGCGCGGACGAACTACAATGCGGCGGAAGCCCGCTACAACCAGGCGGCGGCTCAGGTCGAGCAAGCCCGCCTGAGTGAGCAGTCGTCTGCCGGTTCGGGGATCGCGCAGGCCCAGGCACAGGTCAAACAATCTCAGGCTCAGGTTCAGCAGGCTCAGGCCTCGCTGCAACTGGCGGAAGTCAACCTGAGCCACACGACGATCAGCTCGCCGATTGACGGCGTGGTCGTCTCGCGCAACGTGGACGTGGGGCAGACGGTCGCCGCCAGCCTCTCGGCGCCGACGCTCTTCACCATCGCCAACGACCTGACGCAGATGCAGGTGATCGCCAACATTGACCAGGCCGACATCGGCGTGGTCAATCAGAGCAACCGGATCAACTTCACGGTTGACGCCTTCCCGGGCGAGAACTTCGGCGGCACGATCAGGCAGATTCGCCTCAACCCGCAGAACGTCCAGAACGTCGTCACCTACAACGTGGTGATTGACGTCGAGAACAAGGATCTCAAGCTCAAGCCCGGCATGACGGCGAACCTGACGATGACGATTTCCGAGCGTCACGACGTCCTCAAACTCCCGAACGCCGCGCTCCGCTTCCGCCCGCAGGGCGTGACGCCGGAACAGGTGCGCGATCTGCTCCGGGCCACGGGCGGCGCGGGTCGCCCCGGTCCGGATAAGGGGCAGGGTGAGCAGGCGGGCGGTCAGCCGGCAGGCAGTCCACAGGCGGGCGGCCAGCCGGGGCAAGGACAACAGGCGGGCGGTGGCGGAGGCCGTCAGGGCGGTGAGCGCAGGGCTCGTCCCGAAGGCGGGCGCAACGCTGAGGGCGGACGTAATGCTGAAGGCGGGCGTGAACGTGGCGCCGGCGCGGCCGGCGGCGCCCCTCAGGAAGGCCAGAAGCGCATCGTCTGGGTACTCGGGCCGGATAAAAAACCGCAATCCCGCTGGGTCAGACTCGGGATCACCGACGGCACGGCGACCGAGGTGGTCGACGGCGACCTGAAGGAAGGCGAGATGGTCATCGTCGGCCAGAACGTCTCGAGCGATAGCCGTCCGCAAGGCAGCCAGCGTCCGCCCGGCTTCGGCGGCGGGCCCGGCGGTGGCGGATTTGGCGGCGGGCGTCCGAGGTGAGGTGAGAATCCGAAAAGTGACGAGCGCCCCCGCGCGGGGGCGCTCGTCACTTGTTTCAGTTGCCGGAAAGGGAGGTCAGCACGTGCAATCGGTAATCGGGGGTGAACCCGAAGTGATTGAATCGGCCGTCTCGGGCTCGCAGTCAGTGGACGCACGACCGGTCATTCAACTGGACCATATCCACAAGACCTATCACATGGGTGACATCGAGGTGCATGCGTTGCGCGGCATCTCGCTCACCATCCGTCAGGGCGAGTTCGTGGCGATCATGGGCACTTCCGGCTCGGGCAAATCAACCATGATGAACATCATCGGGTGCCTCGACCAGCCCAGCCGGGGGACCTACATCCTCGACGGCCAGAACGTGTCGCAGATGTCAAAAGACGAGCGCGCCGACATTCGCAACGGCAAGATCGGTTTCGTCTTTCAGGGCTTCAATCTGCTCTCGCGCACGTCGGCGATGGAGAACGTTGAGCTGCCGATGCTCTACGCCGGCATTGAGGCGGCTGAACGCCACCGCCGTTCGATGGAGGCGCTCGCCTCGGTCGGGCTCGCCGGCCGCGAGTACAATCACCCCAATCAGCTTTCGGGCGGGCAGCAGCAGCGCGTCGCGATTGCGCGGGCGCTCGTCAATCACCCGACGATCATCCTCGCCGACGAGCCGACGGGCGCGCTCGACAGCCGCACTTCGGTCGAGGTGATGGAGATTTTCCAACGGCTCAACCGCGAGCGGGGCATCACGCTCCTGATCGTCACGCACGAACACGACATCGCCGAGTACGCCCGGCGCGTCGTCGTCTTCAGCGACGGCAAGATCAAGAGCGACGGGCCGGTCGCCAGCCAGCGCGACGCCGCCGAAGAACTGAAACTGCTGCCGGCGATAGTGGATGATGATGACGATGATGATTGATATGGCAGTCAGGCAAAAGGAATTGAGTGATGACCCTCGGGGGCATGATGCTTTTGTTTTCCCGGAATCCGTCGTTGCCCGCCGGTTCTCGATGATCAACCATCAATTCTCAATTGAGAGGCATTGAAATGGATATCCTGATGATTTTCCGCATCGCCTTTCGGGCGCTGGCGCGCAACAAGATGCGTTCGGCGCTGACTATGCTGGGCATCATCATCGGCGTTGCCGCCGTGATCGCGATGGTCAGCATCGGCCAGGGGGCGCAGGCGTCGGTGCAGGCGCAGATCGCCAGCGTCGGCACCAACCTGCTGTTTGTCGGCGCGGGCTCGCAGAACGTCGGCGGCGTGCGCAGCGGGACGGGCGCGACCAACAGCAACACGCTGACGGTCGAAGACATCGAGGCGATCAAACGCGAGATCCCGAGCGTGGCCATGGCCAGCCCGACCGTTAATACGAGGGCGCAGCTGGTCTTCGCCAACCAGAACTGGAATACCTCGGTCACGGGCGTCAGCGAGCAATACCCGCAAATCCGAAAGTGGCTGGTGCAGGCCGGCGAATTCTTCACCGAGGCCGACGTCCGGACCGCGGCCCGCGTCATCGTCCTCGGCGCGACCGTCGCGGAAAATCTCTTCCCCGGCACTGACCCGATTGGCCAGATGGTGCGCGTGCGCGAACTGCCTTTCCGGGTCGTCGGGGTGATGGCGAGAAGAGGGCAGGACGCCCAGGGGCGCGACCAGGACGACGTGGCCCTGGCCCCTTTCACGACCGTGCAGAAGAAACTCCTCGCGATCACCTACGTGCAATTCGCCAACGTCTCGGCCATCTCGCCGGCCGCGACTTACACGGCGCAGGATCAGATCACCGACCTGCTGCGCCAGCGCCACAAGCTGGCCCCGAATCAGGAGAATGACTTCTTCGTCCGCAACCTGACGGACGTGGCCGAAGCGGCCGACGAGACGAACCGGATCATGACGCTGCTGCTGAGCAGCATCGCCAGCGTCTCGCTGCTCGTGGGCGGGATCGGGATTATGAACATCATGCTCGTCTCGGTGACCGAGCGGACGCGCGAAATCGGCATCCGCATGGCCATCGGCGCGCGCTCCTCGGCCGTGCGGACGCAGTTCCTGATCGAAGCCATTGTCCTCAGCCTGACCGGCGGGATGATTGGCATTGTCCTCGGCCTCGCGATCTCGATTGTGATCCCGAAGATGCTCGGCTGGCCGACGCTCGTTTCTTTTGCGGCGATCATCGGCTCGGTGATCTTCTCGGCCGCCGTCGGAATCTTCTTCGGCTACTACCCGGCGCGCAAGGCGGCGGGGCTCGACCCGATTGAGGCCCTGAGGTACGAGTAAGAGGCACAGGGCTCGAGAGCAAACTATCTGTCCGGCACACTCAGCAAGAGGAGCGCGTGTCGTGAGTCGTGGGCTGTTTTCGGCCGGTTTGTTTCCCGCCCGCCCTGATTTAGACTGACCGGACAGGTCATGGGAAACGAGCCGCCAAAACCAAAGCCCTGGATGAAATGGGCAGTCATCTTTATCTGCTGGACCGGCTTCGCCCTCTTCTTCACCAGCCAGAGTTACATCATTCAGGCGCGGTCCGGCAGGACAATCGAATGGAAGAGGACTCTGGGCCTCTGGCTGCTCGGCAGTTATTCGTGGTGTCTCCTGACTCCGTTCATCCTTCAGCTGTCAGACCGCTTACCCTTACGACGCGGAAAATTACTCCGCTTCATCGGAATACATTCTGTTGCCGCCGTATTTTTCTTCACCGCCAACGAAGTCATTTTCATCTTCGCGCGAAGACTGATTCCCGGCCCTCTCTCTGACACAAGACCATTCGTCGAATTGTTCCGGAGTCTCGCGATTACAGAGTTCCTCCCCGGATAACTGATTTACTGGATGATCATCGCCGTCAACCAGGCGACGGATTATTACCGCAGGTATCAGAGCAGGGAGTTGCAGGCGTCGAACCTCGAAGCCCGCCTCGTGCGGGCGCAACTCGACGCGCTGAGAATGCAACTGCATCCGCACTTCCTCTTCAACACGCTCAACAGCGTCTCCGTGCTGATGCGCAGGGACATTGAGGCGGCTGACCGGATGCTGCTCCAGCTCAGCAGCCTGCTGCGCGTCACCCTGGCCGGGAATGCGGCGCACGAAATAAAACTCAGGCAGGAGCTGGAAATTCTCGAACGCTATCTGGAAATCGAGCAAAACCGCTTTCGGGATCGGTTGACGGTGAGGATGCAGATTGACCCGGCGGCCCTTGACGCGCTCGTTCCCCAGCTTTTCTTTCAGCCACTGGTTGAAAATGCCATCCGGCACGGGATCGCCGACCGCGAAACAGGAGGCCTGATCGCCATTCGCGCCGAACGTCAGAACGGGATGGTTTATCTTCAGGTGCGCGACAACGGCCCGGGGCTGGGCATCTCGCACGGCAACCTGATCGAGGGAGTCGGCCTGTCGAATACGCGCTCCCGGCTTGACTATTTGTACGGCCCGGCCGACCGCTTTGAAGCGGGCAATGCCGAAGGAGGCGGTCTGGTCGTCACCGCCGCATTCCCATTCCACACTGAAACGACGATTGAAGCTGAGGCGCAGAGATAACCCCGTGGAAAAGATTCGAGTACTGATTGTTGATGATGAACAACTGGCGCGCGAGGGGATTCACGGCCGGCTTGAGCGCGAGCCGGATATTGAAGTGATTGGCGAATGCAGGAGCGGGCGCGAGGCCGTGACGGCCATCCTGCGCCAATCCCCCGACCTGGTGTTTCTCGACATTCAGATGCCCCGGCTCGACGGGTTCGGGGTGATCGAGGCCGTCGGCGCGGGGCGGATGCCGCAGGTCATTTTCGTCACCGCTTATGACGAACACGCGCTGCGGGCTTTCCAGGTGCAGGCGCTCGATTATCTGCTCAAGCCGATTGACGGCGGGCGTTTTTTCGAGGCGCTCGAACGGGCGAGGGACCGGGTTCGTGATAAGAATCTCGAAGCCCTCAGTCAACAGCTCCATCAAATGATGGCGGCCCTCAGAGTCGAAAGAAAATATCCCGGGCGGTTATCCATCAAATCCGCCGACCGCATCATCTTTCTGGGCGTGGAAGAAATTGACTGGATCGAGGCCGCCGACAACTACGTCCAGATTCACGCCGGGCGCGCGTCACACCTCCTGCACGCCACGATGAACAGCCTTGAGGGCAGGCTCGACCCTCACGAATTCCTCCGCATTCATCGCTCAACAATCGTCAACGTCAGGCGGATAAAAGAACTGCACCCGATGTTTCATGGCGAATACCGGGTCATCCTCAAAGACGGCACGCAGCTGACGTCGGGCCGCAGCTATCGGGAAAATCTTCAGAAGCTCCTCGACAATCTTTAGCAAAGACGGCGCTGACGTTTCACCCCGCAGTTCAGCCACTTCGGCCCCGGGAAACCGTCGTTCGCCCAAAATCCGTTCCGGAATTCGTTGATTCCGGCTATCGTGCGCGGGTCCTGGGGGCGCGTATCTTTACCCGAAAGCGCGCAGGCCGTAATGAGATTCCGGACAGAGGAGGCGACAAAATGCTGTCAGATGAAAACCCTGGAAAGCTGCTCCCGTCAGCCGGACGGAGGGGCGTCAGATTGATCGTCCTGACTGTGATTGCGGTCGTGACCTGTAGTTTATATCTGTGGGCCGGGTCTGACGACGCGGTTCCGTACCCCGCGGGCTACCGCCAGTGGGCGCATGTGAAGAGCGGGCTGGTCGGCCCGCAAAACCCGGCCTATGTGCATAGCGGGGGGATCCATCACATTTATGCGAACGACAAGGCGATGGAGGGGTACAAGACCGGTCGGTTTCCTGACGGTTCGACTCTGGTGGCTGACTTCCTTGAAACGCGGGAGAGCGACGGGATCACAACAGAAGGGCCGCGGCGTCGCATAGACGTGATGATCAAAGACGGCCGGCGGTATGCCGCGACCGGGGGCTGGGGCTTTGAGCAGTTCAGGGGCGACAGCCAGACGGAGCGAATGGTGACCGCAGAAGGTGCGACAAAGTGTTTTGCCTGCCACGCAAAGCAAAAGGAACACGATTCCGTCTTCAGCACATTGCGCAGGTGACAGGCGAACTGCATTCCACCGTATCCATCGTTTCAACACCTGATATTCCCGGGCCGGTTCATCCCCCTCGGGAGTGCAGGCCATTGGTATCTACACAGTTTTTGTCGCGTAGCGGCTGGCGGAATCGGCACACTCTTCCCCCTGGTGTTGATACCTTTGACTGGCAGCTTGTCGGACATCCGTCGAATTCGCCGGCAGGATCGCTCACGTCCGTGTCTCGGGTCTGAAATGGCTGGCGTCTATTTTGTGTTTGCGGATCAACTCCCAGAACGACCGCCGGTCTTTGCGGGCCGCCTGCGCCGCTTTCGTGATGTTCCCCTGATGCATGTGCAGGAGGTCTTCAATGTAGCTGCACTCGAATCTGGCCCGGGCCTCGCGCAATGAGGTGGCGCGTGGAATGGCGTTCTCTTCCGGCAACCCGAGATCCTCCGCCTCTATCACTTCGCGTTCGGCCAGCGCCGCCACCCGCGCGATCAGGTTTTCAAGTTCGCGCACGTTGCCCGGCCACCGGTAATGCACGAGCCTTTCGAGAGTCCCGTCGGTGAATTCGCGGGCCGCGCTGTTGAAGGCCGCCGCGTGCCGGGCGAGGAAATGGCGCGCGAGCAGCGGGATGTCTGCCTGCCGGTCGCGGAGCGGCGGGAGAGCGAGCGGCAGGACGTTGAGCCGGTAGAAGAGATCCTGGCGCAGCCTGCCCGTCCTGACGGCCTCCTCGATGTCCGCGTTCGTCGCGGCAATCACTCGCACGTCGGACCTCAGCGATTTCGCCGAGCCGAGCGGGCGGTATTCGCCCTCCTGCAGAAACCTGAGCAGCTTGACCTGGGCCGCGGGCTGCAAGGCGTCCACCTCATCCAGGAAGAGCGAGCCGCCGTCGGCCTCGCTGATCAAGCCCAGGTGCGTGCGGCCGGCGTCGGTGAAGGCGCCGCGCTTGTGCCCGAAGAATTCGTTTTCGATCAGTTCCGCGGGGATCGCGCCGCAGTTGACGGCGACGAACGGGCAGGCGGCACGCGGGCTGAGGTAATGGATCGCGCGCGCGCACATCTCCTTGCCCGTGCCCGTCTCGCCCGTGATCATCACGCTCGCGTCGCACCGCGCCAGCCGCGGGAGTTTCCGCACGGCCTCGCGGAACGCCCGGCTCTCGCCGACGAACTGCTGCAACCCGATCTTCTCCCTGAGTGAGTGCAGTGATACATCCCTGCGACGCCTCTGTTCGGCGAGCCGCCACAGGCGCGGCAGCAGGTCGTGCGCCTTGAGCGGCGCGGTGACGAAATCAGCGGCGCCGAGTTCGAGCAAGTCGAAGAGTGATTCAGGATTCTGCCCCTCCGTCGCCACGATCAGCGGCGGCCGGTCGGAGGGCAGGTTAAGCCCCCGGAGCAGGCGCCCGGCCACGTCGAGGGCGTCCCCGGGCAGCGCCAGAAAGATGACGTCGTAAGTGCCGCGCGTGAACAGACTCGCCACCTCCTGCCGGCCGAGCAAAGAGAGGTCGGGCCTTCGCAGCGCAACGTTCAAATCGTGCCGCCGCGCGGCGCCGGCGAGCGGGGCCGGCGAAAAGATTTCACACAGATCACGCCTGAAGTCGCCATCGGGGCTGAGATCAAGCAGCAGGACATTTACCTGTGACATGGTCAGGGACCTTTCCTTTCGCACCCACGACTGAGGTTTGACAACGGGGGCAAGTGCGATCAAGAGAACCGGGCCGGATTACCGGCTGACGAAAGCGGGGGAGGGTAAATGATCATTGGTGGAATGAGATGCGCTGGGCAACAAATAACATGGACCAGGAGGGCTTTTCAATAGAGGCGGCACAAGCCCCGGGAAGAAGGCATTGACTCTGTCCCGCAACCATTCCTGATCATGGCGATGAGGCGGATACTCTACGGAAGAACACCGCCCCTTACTTCGCGCCGCAATCAGGCTCACCGGGCGCGGCCCCGGAGAGAAACTGTTTTACTTTCTCCCACTCTGCGCCGCGTTTCAGCTCTTCCCACTGCCTCTCGATCTCACCTTTCTGCGCCGCCGTCAGGTGCCAGGAGAGGGGCGCCCCGGCGCCGGGGAATTCGAATTCGGCATTCTCGACCGCCACTCCCCGGCCCGCCAGCATTCGGCGCAACAGGCAGAACTCGACTTCGTTGTGCGCGTACTGCCCGGCGCTGCGCACGTGCAGCAGCGTGGAGACGGGGACGAAGGCCTGATAGAACCACCCGCGCTGGTTCCTCGCCGTGTACCCCTTCCCGACCGGCGAGTCGCGGATTTGCACGACCAGCACCCGTTTGATTTTATTCCCCGGCTGGCCGAGCGCCTCGTCGAGCCACCCGGCGAGCGACGAGATGCCGTAGTTGTCGTAATAGCCCCCGTCAACGACATGGAACTGCGCCCTGCCCGGGCCGCCCAGATCGGCGCGCGCGGCGGGCGTCACGTAAGGGAATGTGGCGGAGAGCCGCGCGGCAGTCGTCATTGAAATATCCGGCGAGACGCCCTGATCGCGAAAGGCTTCGATGAAGCTCTGTCCGCCGCGCTGGTCAGGCCGGAGGTCGGAAGTCGCAATCAGCATCCGCTGCCCCGTGTCGGCAATCGTGGCGTTGAAGATGATCGCGGGGCGCGTGCCCCGCCGCGCGTCCTCGCGCCAGTCGGAGAGCCGCGCGGTGATATTCCCCGCTTTACGCCACGCCTCTTCCATCGCCTTCCCCCGGTCTATGCCGTCGCCGAGGAAGAAAGGGAAGATCGAGCGCAGCAGATCAGGATAGACCAGCCCCCAGGCAACTTCGTCGAGGCTCGACTGACTGGCCTGCCTGACGATCTCTTCCAGACCGGCCGCGTCGGGCAGCCCCGAGCCGCTGCTCGCGTAGCCGTTGACGAAATACATCGTCCCCGTGCTGCCGCCCGAGACGGAACTGATCAGGCGGATGCGGCGCCCGAAGTCGCGGTAATCGGAACCGAACGCGCGCCGGCTTTCCGCCTCAAGCCCCGTCAGCACACGAGCCGTCCACGCCGCCGCCTGAATCCCGCCGCCACTCGCGGCGACGACAATCACCGAATCCTGCCCGCCCGCCTGGATCGCCTCGTCCGGTGCAAGCGGAGCGTCAGATTGCCGCTCGGTCAGGTGGTAGTAATGATCGGACTGCCCGAACTGCGCGGTGAAGGCGA
Organism: Blastocatellia bacterium; assembly: GCA_035652435.1. Classification (GTDB taxonomy): domain Bacteria; phylum Acidobacteriota; class Blastocatellia; order RBC074; family RBC074; genus DASRDU01. Next base: position 9,141 of record DASRDU010000090.1, on the reverse strand, counting down.
GCCAGAGCGCTATCGGGATCAGCACCGGGAAGCGGTAGCGGTCGAAGAAGAACGCGAGCGCCGAGAGCCCCCAGCAGAGCAGCAGCACCAGCCAGAGGACGTAGGCCAGCGAAGGGATGATGAAGTGGACGCCGAGGCTGGCGTACTTGAAGATTCCGATCACGGCGTAAAGCAGCAGCGAAACCACAAAGAGCGAGAGCGCCAGTCCGTGGCCCGGCAGCCCCCCGCCGTGCCGATAGTCAATATAACCCTGCCCCAGGTAAGCCGGAAGCGAACTCAATTTCGCGGCCAGCCATTTGGACAAGTGCGGTGCGGGGTTGGATTTTGCCGCCAGGGCCAGCAGCCGGACGCCGGGCTTCGGCGAGGGCAGCAGCAGGTCAACGTGGACCTGCCCCGGCCTGGGCGGTGGGGCAAATCTCTGGAAGAATGTCGCCGCCCATAGCACCACGACGGAGGCCGCGAGCCCGAGCATTGCGATCAGCACCGCGCCGGCATACCCGCCCCACACATAGCGGCCGGATTTGAGGATCGCCCCCGCCACCACCGGCAGCGCGAGCAGACCGTGCCGGACGAGGTAATGCCAGCCGAAAGTCGGGCTGAGGTGGCAGGGCGTGACTCTGAATCGTCTGCCCCCGTAAAGCAGCGTCAGCCTGAGCGTCGCCATCACCGTCCAGGCCGCCAGAAACGCCGCCATCGTCACCCAGAAGATGCCCTCTGATTTAAGGTCGAAAAGGTTTTCCAGCACCGAGCGGGCGGCCGTGAAGAAGGCCACGTAAGAGAGTCCGATCAGGATGGCGGCCGTGAGCAGGGGGATGCGCAGGATGTAAGCGTAAGGCAGCAGCGCCGCCACGCGGGGCAGATTCCGGACGAGTTTCACGAGCAGGACGGCCAGCGTCACTACTGCCACCGCCACGAGCAGCAGGAGTTTGATGGCCGCGAATAAGGAGGCGGCAAAGACCAGCAGCGCCGGGAAGCTGACGGCCCCGGCATCCGTCAGACTGTGAACGTCACGGAGCAGGTAAAGGTGGAGACTGTTCTCCGCCCAGTCGCAGAGGGCCGCGACGAATGGCGCAATAAAGAGCCAGCGGTCAGCAGTCTTCGGTTTCACATTCCCCCGGCCCCAGGCGTAGCCGAAGGCCAGCAGCGCCGCGTAAGTCGGCGGGAAGACGTAATCAATCATCCCGACGCTGCGCTTGAACGTTTCAATGTCATTCCACCTGAGCAGGGCCGCCCTGAACCTGTCCACTGTGAAGGCGAGCTGGAGTGAAACGGCGCCCGGTGCGTCAGGCCCCCGGTAATTGAAGTACGGGTGTTCGAACAACGCCAGAAGAAAAAGAACGAGGATCAGACAGGCCAGCGCGATCCATCCCCGCTCCGGCGTCGCGTACAATCTCCACACCCCCGCGACTCTCTCAACCTCGGGACTGTTTTCCATGTCCACCTCCCGTTGAAGGCCGGACTACCGGCTGATAGCAAAGGACTGGCAGATTATGAACCCGGCGCGGCTGCATCCTGAACAGCCGTGCAACCACGGTTGCCTCGGTTTACCGGGCCACCGGCCTGAGGGCCGAACAGCATTAATTGTGGGATTAGTGGCGGACACCACCTTCCATGCACAAGTGTGAAAGGGAGGCATTTCGTTACATCCTGTCCCACTCGTGCCCCCGTCTCGCCGTCGCCGGCCCTGTCCCTGCAATCGTCTGGCAGGAGCTGCCACAGGGATGCAGTGTGGCTGCGCCACTGGCCGCTCAACCAACCGTCCGGTTAATTTTACTCTGCTCTGAAATTTTATCCACAGGAGGAAGATCAGCGTGAATCGCATCTATGCCCGACTCAATTTCGTCCCGGCAGGGGCCATAAAATGGAAAGCGTCAGGAACCACCCTTCTCTTATTGACCCTGCTGTCAGCGCCTGCGCTGGGCAGGAACTACGGGTTGCCTGCCGGGGCGCGGATCATTGAGATTCAGTCGCTCAAGGGGAAAGGTTATCCGAATCGCTTACTACTCCTGTGGATGGTCAAGCCTGAAAAGCATCCCAGAGACGCGGCGGACGACCTGTACACCTGCCCTGAGGAAACGAGGGGCAGTTTTTTCAGCGGCCCGACCAGAGTCTCCCTGTTCGACCTTGATCGTGGTCGGGTTATCAACACGGTAAAAATCCGGCAGGAGTATTCCGATTCCGGCGGGGCCGATACTTTCGATCTGCCCTTCAGGATTCACGCGGGCTCTTATTACCGGGTTCCCGGGGTTGCGGCGGGAAAGGAAGGCAGGCCGAAGCTGATGTGGCTGAGGGATTATAACGGCGATGGCAAAGCCCTGGAATTTGCCCTTTTTGATGCCGAGGCTTGTATGGGCCTGGCCTCAACTCTCATCGGTTACAGCGAGCGTCAGGATAAAGTCATTCAATACCCCATCCGTCTGCGCGTTAAAGGCGAGGGCGAGCGCACCCGGTCAGTCTCACACTGGTGCGATTATTTATTCGCCCTCAAGCCCTGCGCGCCGGGCTACTGGAGGTATGAGATTGATTATCGTGGCAGAGACGGCTCGCTCGACAAGTATGAAATCAGGTATCGCGCCGAAGCCGGGCGGTTTGAAGGCCGGTTTGAATGGACTACCCGGTCAGACTATCCCACGCCGCACCATAACGCCGCGCGGCGCTGTTCAGAGAGGGGGCACTGAACATCGAGGGCGCTGACGTAGATATAATGAGAGAGTTTCTGAAGAGTTCCGCAGCCGCCCCGAAGGGGCCGCGATTCAATAGCCGTGGGTTGCACCCACGGACCGCCGATACAAGCGCCCCGACCCCGCAAGGGGTCGCATTGATGGCACGGATACAACCCCTTCAGGGTTGGCGGATGTAATGGCCCGCGCCCCCGTGGGTGGCACCCACGGCCATTGAATTCGTCCCCTCCGGGGACGACAGCAAACTTTTCAGAAACTCTCTCAAAGTAATAGCCGCGCTGACTCAGTCGTTGAGCTGCGCAATCACAGCCTCACAAACTTCATCAGTCCTGGCCGCGCCGCCGAGGTCGGGAGTCAGCGCCGCGCCCGCCGCGAGCGTCTTTCTCACGGCGGCTTCGACCCTGATTGCGGCCTCCGCCTCGCCAAGGTGATCAAGCATCATCGCGCCCGCCAGAATCGTCGCCAGCGGGTTGGCTGTGCCTTTGCCTGCGATGTCCGGGGCCGAGCCATGCACGGGCTCGAACATGGAAGGCGCCGTGCGGGCGGGGTTGAGGTTCGCGCTCGGCGCGAGGCCGAGGCTGCCCGTGATGATCGCGCCGAGGTCGGTCAGAATGTCGCCGAAGAGGTTTGACGCCACGATCACATCAAAGTCTCCCGGCCGACGCACCAGATCCATGCAGGCCGCGTCAACGAGCAGAGATTCGGTTCTGATGTCGGGGTACTCACGCGCCACTTCGGCGAAGACGCGATCCCAGAAGGCCATGCTGTAGCCCTGGGCGTTCGCCTTGCTCACTGAAGTGAGCAGGCGTTTGCCGTCGCGGCGCCGCGCGAGTTCAAAGGCGAAGCGGATGACGCGCTCCGTGCCGTGCCGCGTGAAGACGGCGGTCTGGATGGCCACTTCATCGCCTGTGCCCGTGTAGAGGTTGCCGCCGATCTGCGCGTACTCGCCTTCGGTGTTTTCGCGCACGACGATGAAATCAATCTCGCCGGCCTGCTTCCCGGCGAGCGGCGAGTGTGCGCCTTCGTACAGTACCGATGGGCGCACGCAGGCATACTGGTCGAACGTGCGGCGGATCGGGAGCAGCAGCCCGTTGAGTGTGACGTTATCCTGAAGCCGCGGGTCGCCGACCGCGCCCAGATAGATCGCATCGCCTGGGCGCAACTGATCGAGCGCGTCGGGTGGCATCATCCGGCCGTGCTGAAAATAGTATTCCGTCCCCCACGGAAAATGATTCCATTCAAAACTGAACCCGAAGCGCGCGCCGGCAGCGTCAAGCACTCTCGTGCCCGCCGGAATCACTTCCTGCCCGATGCCGTCGCCGGCAATGACTGCAATGCGATACTTTTTCATCACGTTCACCATAAGCCGATAATTTTCCACCACGCGAAGCCGACGATCAGCCAGATCGCCAGATGCACAAATGACATGACAAATCCGATGCGCCACCACCGCGTCTGGCTCAGGTATCCGGCGCCGTAGAGTACGACCGCCGGGCCTGTCCCATAATGTGTCGTCGCCGCGTAAATGTTCGAGCAGAAGCCGAACGCGAGCCCCGAGAGCAGCGGCGGCGCGCCGAGCAGCAACGCGACCGAGAGGAAGGCCGGGAACATCGCCGAGACGTGTGCGGAAGAACTCGCGAAGGCGTAATGCGCGAAGAAGTAGATCACAAACAGCACGACGAGCGCGGGCAGCCACCGCCAGCCGGCCACGAGCGCCGACGAAGAGACCGCGAATGCCTTGACGAGTCCGGCCTTATTCAACTGCTCGGCCAGCATCACGATCCCGCCGAACCAGACGAGCGTGTCCCACACGTCCCGCTCGCCCAGCACGTCGCGCCACCGGATCACGCCCGCGACGAGCAGCGCGCTCACGCCGACGAGCGCCACCGTCGTACTCGAACGCCCGTGCCACCCTTCAGTCACCCAGAGCAGCAGCACTGGCACGAAGACCGCGAGCATCAGCTTCTCCGCGCGACCAAGCGGCCCCATCTCAATGATGCGCAGGCGGGCGATTTTGCGGGCTTCATCTGTATCCTGCACTTCGGGCGGGCAGAGGCGGTAGACCGCATAAGGCACGAGCGCGAGGCCCACCAGCCCGGGCGCGAGTGCCGCCCACGCCCATTGTGTCCAGGTGATGCGGACGCCCGCGGTCTGGCGCGCCAGCTCGACGAGCAGCGCGTTGGCCGCCATCGCCGTCACAAACATCGCCGAAACTACGAGATCGCCATGATAGACGACCTTCATCAGGAACGCGCCGAGCCGGTTCGCCGTCGGCCCCGGCTCCGAGCCGAACGCGCCCGCAATACTTCTGGTGATCGGGTAGATGACGCCCCCGGCCCGCGCCGTGTTCGAGGCCGTGAGCGGCCCGAGCAGCAGGTCCGAGATGACGAGCGCGTAGCCGAGCCGCAGCGCACTGCCGCCAAGGCGCGCGATGACGTGACAGGCGATGCGCTCGCCGAGCCGCGTCTCGCGGAAGCCGAGCGAGAAGATGAAAGCCGCGACGATCAGCCAGACCGTCGTGTTGGCGAAACCCGACAGTGCCTCCTGCGCGGTGAGGAGTCCGAGCGCGTTGGCGATAGATACGCCGATGACCAGCACCGCGCCCGCCGGCAACGGGCGCGCGACGAGTCCGCTGATCGAGGCGGCGAAGATCGCGAGCAGCCCCCAGGCATGCGCGTCGAACCCGGCGTGCGGGCAGAGCCAGACGAGGCCCGCCGTGAGCGGCGGGACAAACCAGCGCCAGATTCCGCGCGGGAACCCTCCCGCCCGCCCGGCGGGAGACAATTCATCCGCCCGCGTGGCTCCGGGCGCGGGTGAAGGTGTGCTGCCGGCAATCGCCATCGGAATGTGCCTGAGAATATTCGTCAGCCGGGATGATCAGGGAACTCCGGCTCCCCGGGAAAAAATTCGGCGACAATTATCTTGTTGTTAAGGTCTGCCTTCAATCCACCGTGGTGATTTATCGCCCTGTCTGCGCAAACTCCAAGTGTCAATCGCGGAGCGCCCGGGAGCGCCCGGCGTCCCGCTCGCCAGGCTTGAAGGCAAGGCTCCTTGGAATTCGTTCGGGCCGTGATTCCAGGCTTGGCGAGCGGGACGCCGGGCGCTCCCAGGGAGTAATCGGTGATCCCGGGTTGCGTAATTACGGATGGCGTCTGGCTGGCATTGTCTTCGCCTGCCTGTCGCTCAGCCCCGGTTCGGCCATCAGTTTTTCAATCTCGGCGATCTCGGCGGGGACGAAGGCCGATAGATTTTCGTAGCCCGTCCCGGTCATCAGGATCACGTCTTCCAGCCGGATGCCAAGGTGCAGTTCCGGGATCGTCATGGCCGGCTCAATGGTGAAGAGTTGCCCCGGCTCGAGCGTCTCGGTCGGCAGGCGCACGTCATGCACCTCCATCCCGACGGTGTGGCCAAGGTTGTTGGCCCTGCTGGTCCGGTACCGCTCGACAAAACGCGTGGCCGCTTCCTTGATCTTCGGGTCGGTGAATTTGTAGCCGGCCATGACCGCGTCCATTTTAACGACCGCGTCTTTGATGATGTCGCGCGGCGCGGCGTGGACTCTGATCGAAGTCATGAGCGCCTGATAGAGGCGCAGGTAGATCGTGTAATACTCGCGCTGCCACGCCGAGAATTTCCCATTGGCAGGGAAGACGCGCGTCACGTCCGAGACGTAATAGCGGTAATCGGGCGCGTAATCGAACTGTACCAGATCGCCTTCACCCAGCCGAGCCGTGTTTTTGTGGTAGTGCGAATAGAGCGTGTTCTGACCAGTCGCGATCAGCGCGAAATAAGCGGCCCCCTGCGAGCCGTATTTTTTGAAGACGAACTCGGCGTCGGCCTGCAATTCATACTCGAACATCCCGGGCCGCGCGTCGCGCATCGCCTCCATAATGCCGAGGCCGGTGATGCGCGTGGCCTCGCGAATGATCGCGATCTCGCGCGGGCTTTTGAAGGCGCGCATCGCGTCGAGAATCGGGTCGAGGTTTTCGACCCTGACCTGCGGCGCGAGCGCTTTGAGCTTCTGAATAAAGACCTCCTCGCGCGAAGGCCGCCCATCCCACGGGTCATCTCTGGTCGCCTTCGCGTGTCCGATTACGTCGCTCGACGAGGCGTTCCCCAGCACTTCGGGGCGGAAGGGCGTGTAGATCGTCCGCCCTTCGCGCGCCACGCCCTCAATCGCCCGGGCGAACTCGTCGCGAGCCGAGACGGCTTCGATGCCGGTGACCCGGGCGGCCGCCTCACCGGGGAAGAGCGAAGAACCGAACATGCGCTCGCGCCGTTCGCCGCCGGCGGAGAGAAAGAGCGTCGTGCGCCTGGTCTTCCCGTCAATCAGCAGGATCGCGCGCGGCTCGATGACGCCGGTCAGGTAGAAGAACTGATTGTTCTGGCGCAGCGGCTGTTCGCCGGGCCGCTCGGTCGTGCCCTGCACGACGGCGACCGCGCCGCCGATCTTTTCCATCACGCGGGCGCGTCGCGCGGCGAACTCTTCGGGCGGGAAGGTGTCAGTGAAGACGGGCTGTGCCTTGAGTGACGGGCAGAGCGCAATCAGCATCAGTGCAGCAAGTAGGACGCGTGTTCGCATGAAAGTCTCCTTTCCGGGCAATGACAGCGGATTTCACCGGCGAAAGCAAGAGCCGCCTGCTGGCATCAATCAGTTTCAGGCGGGATGAGGGATGGGCCGCGGATGACACGGATGGCGGCGAGGCGTTTGCTCGACCTGCTGCCGAAAAGCACGCAGCGCCGCTACCGCCGCGAGACCGAACTCGCCGCGGCTGAGCTGAGTCGCCTCATCCTCGCACCGGCTGCCGCACAGCTGACGAAGAAGCGTCTGCTGATCGTCGCCGACGGGCTGTTGCAGTACGCCCCGTTCGCCGCGCTGCAGGCACCGAAGGATGAAGGCGGAGGGATGAAGGATGAAAAAGGGGAGAGCGCTGCCGCCGCTCCTCCATTGATCCTCGATCACGAGATCGTGAGCCTGCCGTCGGCTTCGGTGCTGGCCGAGTTGCGCAACGAGCTGAACGGACGAAAGCCTGCCGACAGACAGCTCGCCGTGTTTTCCGACCCGGTCTTTCAGGCCGACGACCCGCGCGTCCAGATGGCGAAGGCTGAGGGCGCAAATCAATTGACCCGCGCGAACGCTGTTCTACTTGAATCTTCGCTCGCGGTTCGCGCGCTGACGCGGTCGGCTGGTGAAGCAGGAGTTGAGCGCTTTGAACGATTGCCTTTTGTGCGGCAGGAGGCCGAAGCGATCACTGCGCTCGTCCCGAAGGATCGGCAGTTGAAGGCGCTCGATTTCAGTGCCAGCCGCGCGACAGCTTTGGGCGGTCAACTCGACCAGTACCGGATCGTGCATTTCGCCACGCACGGTCTGCTCAACAGCCGACATCCCGACCTCTCAGGCGTTGTCTTGTCATTGGTTGATGAAAGCGGCAGGCCGCAGGACGGCTTCCTCCGGCTCAACGACCTCTACAACCTGCGGCTCAGTGCTGAGCTGGTCGTCCTCTCGGCGTGCAGCACGGCGCTCGGCAGGGAGATCCGCGGCGAGGGGCTGGTCGGGCTGACGCGCGGATTTATGTATGCCGGGGCGAGCCTGTGGAACGTCAACGACGCGGCGACGACGGAACTGATGAAGCGATTCTACCGGGAGATGCTGGTCGAGAAGATGGCGCCGGCGGCGGCGCTGCGGGCGGCGCAGCTCGGGATGTCGCGCGACGTGAGGTGGTCGGCGCCGTACTACTGGTCAGGGTTCGTCCTGCAGGGCGAATGGAAATGAGATCGGCGCTGCCGCACCTCAATGCACATCTTCACAGTTTTGAGTTAGTGCCGCACAGAGTCTGAGGTCACCGGCCTCCTGTCACTTTATTGCTCAAATCGCCCGCGGGCACGGCCCGCAGGGCGTTGTCCGTCTCCTGCCCATCGCCGTTCCCGGGCGCACACCCGAACAACACCAGACTTCCTCACCCGCCCGCCGTCCACTTTCCGAAAAATCATCACTCCCGGGCGAGAGGGAATCCGGACGAAAGACGTCTGCACCTTGACAGCAGACTCAACAGCCGAATCCCAATTGAGGCAATCCCCGGCCGGTGGCCGGACTCGCCGCGGGATCGCCTGATCAAAACAGTTCTCAACCTCCCCCCGGAAGGAGAAAGTGTATGTTCAGTCGAATTGTGCAGAGCGTCTTGTTGATAACCCTGATTTCGCTGAGTGCCTTGGCTCAGACACAGGCGGCCCCGGGCGCGCAGGAGCAGACGCGCAAAACCAGCATCATCATTGACCGCCAGTTCGTCCGCTTCGCCGCGCCGGGCGAGGCGTTGGAATGGCGCCTCGTGGTCACCGACCAGCAGGGCGAGGTCATCTTCGACAGCGGCTACTTCCACGGCGAGGCGCTCGAATGGCCGCTCCTGAATCTGAAGGGTGAGGCGATTGAGAGCGGCCTTTATGCTTACACGCTCTCAACCAGAGC
>DASRDU010000089.1:0-45465 GCA_035652435.1 Blastocatellia bacterium | reverse complement strand
ATGACTCTGAGCCTGGGCAGTCTTCACCACGACAGTAATCAGGTCTGCTTGAGGGATAATCTTTTCCAATTTGAGTGCGACAGGATCAGCAAGGAGCGACTTCATCCTCTCCTTTATACCAGCCGCTCACTCGGTTCACCTAAAGCGCGTGAGAACCAGATAATTGGGTTCATCCTTACTTTTGATACTGGTGGCGAAATGCGTTGGCTTATTAGATCTATCTTTTCCAGCAATGACATAACATGGTCTGAAGCAAATTCCGCGAGGAGGATCAAACTATGTCACTGCAACCACAAACTGAGTATTGCGTGCCCATTGAAACGGCCCGCGTTGCAAAATCAGTCTTCCCGAATGGGAACATCTATCTCACTCTGGCTGATTCATTGGGGGCCTTTCTGGCCGATCAGGACTTCACCAATCTTTATCCCGAAAGAGGGCAACCAGCAGAGTCTCCGTTCCGGCTGGCGCTGGCCACCATCCTGCAATACATGGAAGGGCTGACTGATCGCCAGGCCGCCGATGCCGTGCGGAGTCGGATCGACTGGAAATATCTGCTCTGCCTGGAACTGACCGACGCCGGGTTTGACCACACCGTATTGAGCGAATTCCGCACACGCCTCATTGCCGGTCAGGCCGAGAGTCTGATCTTTGAAAAACTGCTGACGCTCCTGTCGTGACAAAGGCTGGCTCAAAGCACGGACTCGCCAGCGCACAGATTCGACGCATGTGCTGGCTGCCATTCGCGGCATTACCCGACTGGAGTGTGTCGGCGAAACACTGCGCGCCACGCTCAATGCGCTGGCAGTGGCGGCGCCGGAGTGGTTGCGCGCTCACAGCCGGGCGGAATGGCTGGATCGTTACAGCACGAGGATTGAGGATCATCAGCATCCGAAAGACGAAAACCAACGCTAGCTTGTGAGCGACTTGAACAGCAACGGCTTCCAGCCGTGGATTGCCGGCCACTGATAGCATCTTCGCCGCATCAATTGCGGAAACGACTGAGCGCCCTTCCTCCTCATAGACAATGACGTTGCAGGGCAACAGCAGTCCGAGGCTGATCTCTTCCTGCAGCGACCGGTAAGCCAGCGGCGGGTTGCAGGCGCCGAGGATCACGTAATTGCGGAAATCAACGCCGAGTCTTTCCTTCAGCTTCTCTCTGATGTCAATCCGGCACAGCACGCCGAAGCCTTCGGCCCCGAGCGTTTCGATAACGTGGGCGACGGCCGCATTGAATGGCAGATCGAGCGTCCGGCTGTCGCCGTAACTGATCCCGGGGCCGGCGACTGACGCTGATTTTATCCTCATGTCTGACTCCCTCTTTCTGCCAGGCAGGCCATGACTTGAAACTCGATCCACGTGCCTTTGTCAGTGACCGTCATTCTCTTTCTCGTGTTTCTTCTCCTGCCGGTTTTCAGGCTGGGAACCAGTTGCAGCCTGCGTGCCTGATCTGATCTCCGTGTGACGAATCTGACCTCCGGTCCAGCCTGTCCACGAAAACAGCCCCGCACTGACGACGGTCAGCGCCAGCACGCCAGAGAGCAGGGCTTTGGGGAGTCGCGCGGATTTTCTGTAAGCCAACAGACTGACGAGCGCCGCGCCGCCGAGGATTTCCAGCGCCACAAAAGCGAACTTCGCGATGTCTTCGTGCCTTTCGATCACCGCCCCGGAAATGCCTGGCAGGTTTTCGACCCTCTCTTCCGTCGGCTCACCGGTCAGGTAAACCGGGATTGCTGCCAGCGCCAGAAGAATAAGGAACCAGAGTGACACCCGCTGGAACTGTGCGTTCCCGGTAAAGAGCGCAACCGCCAGCAGAATGCCGACAAGTACTATCCCGATAACCGGCAGGTGATTCAGCATCAGATGTAAATGAACAGCGTCCATAACTCCTCCTTTGTAAGGTCAGTAACCGAGCTTCTTTTCAAGCTCGCCTTTCAGTTTCATTCCCATCGCGAAAGCGTCGTCCGCTTTCCGGCGGGTTGCCTCAATGTCGAAGGCGTGCCAGCTCACCTTTGCGTCCTTCAGCGTCCCTTTCGCCGCGGTGAAACCGAGCCGCTCCACCCTGAGGTCCATTTTCAGGGCCTCGCCCTTCTTCATCAGGCTTTCCACCCAGGCGACGGCGACGTTCGCGCGATTGAGGGACTGCATGGCCGTTTGCGCCGCCGCTGGAATTTCGGGCCGCGCGGGCAGCAGGCCGTTGATCGTGTCGTGGCAATGGGCGCATAACGACTCAGTCTCTGTCGGGGTCATCACCACCTTCGACCCCATGTGCCCGTGGCAGGTCGAACAACTCGGCCCCATCCCGGAGGGCCTGAGGTTCTGGTAATGCCTGCTTTTGACGAACTCGCTGACCACGCCCTCGTGGCAGGCCCGGCAGGTTTCGGGCAGGTTCAGCCAGTGGGTGCGGCTTTGCATCTGTCTGGCCGGCAGCACGCCTTCGTGGGCCTGGTTTTTATTGCCTGTGGCCGGGTTGCCGCCGTGACATTTATCGCAACCGATGCCGCGCTCCTCGTGAATCGAGGAATGCCACTCGAAGTAGCGGTTGCTCAGCGCGACCGGCGTGGCGATTGCCGAATGACAGTTGACGCAACTGTTGGTGCGATATGAAGGCGTGTCTTCCTGCCGGGTGGCTCGCTGTTCCTTCCCGGATAACATTGCAGCCGGGATCAGTACGGCAATCAAAAGCGCTAAGACTTTTCTGCCCATGACTCTCCTTTGTCTGCCTCAGGCGGCGGATTGAAGCTGATGCCATCATCAAAGTTTGACGCAATGAACGTGCCTCAGCAAAACCAGACACTCAGGCTGCGCGGGCAGCGAATTACTTCGCTGCCCGCGGGAGTTTTCCCCAGTTCAGTGAGCAGAAAACCGATCCGGCAGGATCAGTCAGGGCAGGAAGGTGAGGGCGAAAAATGTTGTGCGGCTGGTCTGATCATTTCAGGCGACCACTCCCTGTAGCCGGGTTGACGGCTTCAGCAGCTTCTCCAGTTCGGTTCGATCAAGCGTTTCTTTACGAATCAGCTCTGTGGCGATTCGTTCAAGCTCCTCGCGCCGGCCGGTCAGAATCTCTCTCACCCGCTGGTATGCTTCATCCACGATCCGGCTCACCTCCGCGTCAATCACTTCAGCCGTGTGTTCGCTGTAGTTGCGCTCTTCTGCCCTGAAGTTGGGCGGAAGGAAACGTGAAGCCAGCGGTCGCCCGTAGGTCAGATGCCCGAGCCGCTCGCTCATCCCGAAGCGCGTCACCATCTGCCGCGCCAGTTCCGAAGCGCGCTCCAGATCGTTCGCCGCGCCGGTCGAAATCATTCCCTGGTATATGATCTCCTCCGCCGCGCGACCGCCAAGCATCACCGCGATCTGGTCTTCGATCTCAGGTTTCGTCATCAGGAACTTTTCCTGCGTCGGCAGTTGCAGCGTGTGGCCCAGAGCGCCGATGGAGCGCGGGATGATCGAGACGCGATGCACTGGGTCGGCGTGCGCGACGGAGAGTGCGACCAGCGTGTGGCCGCTCTCGTGATAAGCCACGCGCTCCTTCTCTTCGGCGCTCATCACACGGTGTTTCTTTTCCAGACCGAGCATGACGCGGTCAATTGCTTCTTCAAGGTCACGCATCTCAACTGCGGATGCACCGCGTCGGGCGGCCAGCAATGCGGCTTCGTTGATGACGTTGGCCAGATCGGCGCCGACCATGCCGGGCGTGCGCGAGGCAATGGTTTTCAGATCCGCATCCGCGCCGAGCTTCACGGTGCGGGCGTGAATCTGCAGAATCTCCTCGCGGCCCTGCACGTCGGGGCGGTCAATCACCACCTGGCGGTCAAAGCGACCGGCGCGCAGCAGCGCCGGGTCAAGTACCTCCGGTGTATTGGTCGCGGCCATGATGATGACACCCTTCGACGTGTCGAAGCCGTCCATCTCGACGAGCAGCTGGTTCAGGGTCTGTTCGCGTTCGTCGTTACTCATGAACATCCCGCGGCCCGCCGAACGCGCCTTGCCGATGGCGTCGAGTTCGTCAATGAAGATGATGCACGGGGCTTTCTGTTTGGCCTGCTCGAAGAGGTCGCGTACGCGGGCCGCGCCCACGCCGACGAACATCTCGACAAACTCGGAACCGGAGATCGAGAAGAAGGCCGTCCCTGCCTCACCGGCGACCGCCCTGGCGAGCAGCGTCTTGCCGGTGCCGGGCGGGCCGAGCAGCAGGACGCCTTTTGGGATGCGCCCGCCGAGCTGCTGGTACTTCTGCGGGTGTTTGAGGAAGTCCACCACCTCGACCAGCTCGGCCTCGGCTTCGTCAACGCCGGCCACGTCATTGAAGGAGACTTTGATCTCGCCCGACCGGTCGTAAATCTTCGCGCGGTTTTTGCCAAAGGTGAGCGCATCGGTCCCCCCTCCGAGCCGGCGCGCGACAGGCCCGAAGAACAGCAACAGGAGCAGCAGCGGGAAGAGGAATGAAGCCAAAACCGAGAGCCAGCCGGAGCCTGACTCAACGCGGCCTGAGACCCTGACCTGATGTGTGGTCAGTTCTCTGAACAGCTCAGCCTCGTCAATTGCAGGCAGGCGGCCGGTCGCAACCTGCCTGACGCCTTTCTGCTGCTGAGAGACCTCGTCTTTCAGCGTCCCCTGCCACTCGCGATCAGTGATCAGGACTTCGGTCAGGTGATCGGCGCGAACTTCGGCGAGAAACTCGTTCCACGAGACCTGTTTCGGCGTCGGGGCAGAGAAGAGCGTTGACCCAAGCAGGATGAGGCCCGAGAGGATCACCAGGGTCAGCAGATCGAATCTCCATTTTATTCTGCCGGGCTGATCGCCGGTCGTGCCTCTTTCGCTCATCGCAGTGTCGCTCGTGTTCTGTTATGGCAAGGCACCGTTGTAGCCGGAGGCCTGCAGGGCGGCGGTGCAAATTGCCACCGGCGCAGTCCCGGCCTCGGCTGTCACGTTGTCCGCCGGGTTTCCGGTGTGCCTGTCAATCTGTACTTCGTAGAAGGTGTCATCACCCGTGACTTTCCTGATCGTGGTCTCCCAGCCCTTTTCAGCCAGATGTTCCACAATGTGCCGGGCGGCGGCGATCAGCGTGGGAAAGGCCAGGGCGTGGTGCCGGGGATAACAGTGATGCGGGAGGTGGCATTCCCTCACCATGACCGGGCCGTCGGCTGAACCGACTTCTTTCCAGTTATCGCACGGGGCCAGTCCCATGACCTTTTCAGCCACCAGTTCGTCGAGTTCACTTTCTGGGACATAACCATTTACCACCTCTACTGACAATTCAGTATTCGTTGTGCCTCCTTTGCTCTGAAGACAAGCGGGTAATAATCAGTAAAGTTAAGGTTGCTGAAACCGTGCGCGGTTCTGACCTGTCGGATGAATGTGTCCAGCGAGGCACAGGCTCTTCCAACATCTTTCTGGTTGAGAGCATTGCGTGCCTGTCCAAGCAGGTACAGGAGGTTAATTCTTGTGCTTTCAGAAAATGGCCCGGGGGCAAGTCTCTTGACGAGGAGATCAAGCTGGTTGACTTGTTTAATCGCATCAGGGACCGGCGCAAAGTTCGCTGTGAGAGCGCGGTTCGCGTCGGCCGTGAAGGTGTAGCTGGCTAGGACGCTCACGGCCGCCCCGCCTTCCGTCCAGTTGATGAAGGCGTAGTCCGCGTTGGCCGCGGCGACCACGGTGACAGGGTCGCCACTGTTGTAAGTGCCGCCGCCGCTGGTGCTGCCGCCGGCAGCCGGTAAGGCGCTCGTTGCGACTTCAAAGGTCTGCACAAAGTTCGCTGTCAGGACGCGGTTCGCGTTGACGGTGAACGGATAGACGGCGGTGTTGCTCACCACATTGAGGCCCTCGGTCCAGTTCACGAACGCATAACCCGGGTTGTGAGATGCCACGACTGTCAGATGTGTCCCGTTGTTATAGATGCCATCTCCGCTTGTAGTGCCACCGGCGAGAGGCGATGCGCTCGTTACAATCGTACTGGTGATGGGCACGCCTGCCGGAATCGTTATCGTGTAGGCTTTTGAGACGAGAACACCCGTGGTATCCGACGCCTCGATTGTGAACGTGAACGTGCCGGCGGCCCTCGGTGTGCCTGACAAGACGCCAGCCACGGGATCGAATGTCAATCCGTCCGGAAGTGATGAACCGGGCTGTTTGAGCGATGCAAGAAATGGGGCGCCTCCTGGAACAACCACGGTGCGATTGGGGTACGGCACATTGAGTTCGCCGTCCTGGACGTGATCAATCAGACCCAGCACCGGGGCGACGTCGAAGCCGGACATCTGCGCGCCGAAGAAATCGCCGACAACCTCTATGGTCGAGAGGTCAACCGTTACCGTGACCCACTCGCCGGTGATGGGGTCAATGTGGTCGTTGTAAGTAACAATACCGACCCCATGAATTCCATCGGGCGCCACCGTATCAGCCATGGCCTCACCTGATTCTGCATCGACAGGCCCGATGTACTTGTAAAACTCATACCGGCGGGTGATGACTTCATCGCCACCCGGCAGGTCTTCCGGCTTGCCCTGCAGCTCGCCATTCCTGCCGCCGTTGGCGGCTCCGAACTCCGTCTGGAGAATCCGCCATTCGGTCTCCACTTCGGCTGGCTCGCCGTTCGCCCAGGGCTGGGGCTGCCCGGGATCATCCGCTACGAGGTCCTGCAGTCGTACTTTGCTGGCATTGTGGGTGGTCGTCTTAATGTCCTTCACCCACGACGCGTCGCCGAATTGGAGTACAGGCGGAGCGGGTGGCAGCGGGGGAACGACTACTGCCACAACCTGGGCGGGAATGGCCGGCTGTGGTGCGACATAAACGAACGTCGGCGTCGAAACATTCACGGGAGGTCCGTGGATCAGATTGCCTTTCCCATCGTCAATCAACCAATAGTACCTGACGGCCGACGGGGCGCCGTAATACCCGACCCCGAAATGCTCGCCGCCGAAGTTGACCGATGGGTTGGTGAACTGGTGGCCCTGGGTGGGAGCGATGGGACCTGACGGGATTGCCGTGTATGCGGCCCAGGTGCCGTCCGGGTTCCTGGCGCTGGCGTAGCGGACCAATACCTTGGGATGCAGAGGGTCGGTGAGATCCTCCGTTATCCTGGGAACACCGTAATGATTGTAGTCATAGGTGTAGGTAATGTCCTTGCTGCGAATCCCATCCAACTCGATATCAAAACCGTGGGCAACGACTCCGGTGTCGTTGACGCAATCGAAGTTGTTGAGGGTGCCGTATGCGATACTGGCCCGGACGACATAAATGTTCAGGGCCAATGCACAGATCGCACTCAGGACTACTCCCAGCATCATGATTCTCATGCTTCTTCTGATGCCCTTTGCGCCGCGACCCGGGACCATCGCAGCAAGCCCTTTCCTGGTCTCGTTCCTGACGTGTTGAGTGGGTTTCATGACAGTTGTTCGTCGAGCAGGCTCCGTCGTACACCAGCGCTTTCGTATGATTCCGAGCGAATCGCCATCACCTTGATCCGTTCATCCATCTCAATGCCATTGCTCGAATCAATCCTCCAGTTTTTTTGCAGATTATTTACCTTCTGCCAGAGAGCAATAGTCGTGCCGTCAGGTGACAGGTCTGAAATGCAAGGTGGAAGAGGAGAATTGCTCAGTCTGCTGCGAACATCAGGCCGAAACCGGGAGTTATTGCGCAACCCGAAACCCGTCGGCCGGGCTGATCTGCCTGCCATCGGTGCCCTCACACCGGGCCTGGGCAGCGCCGGGCGAGCGGTCATCATCGGGTCTCAGATCCCGATTGCGGAATACCGCCCACCCGCCTCGGGTAAATTCGCCCACTCCCGTTCCGGTGATGCCGGGGTTGATGGCTGAAACAGGCAGCGGGCGTGAAAATCCGCGGCCCGGGTTGATCGGCATACAGCTTGCCCTTCATCAATCGAATTTGAGACAGGCGATGCGCGTTACAATCAACTACAGATCACACGAATTTGCTGAAGGACTCACGATCCTCGACGCCCTCCGTTCATTACAGATCGAAATCCCGAGGCTCTGCCATGACGACCGCCTGAAGCCGCGCGGCAGTTGCCGCCTGTGTCTGGTCAGTGTGCGTGGCATCTCTCATCCGGTGACGGCCTGCACGACGCCGCTCGCCGACGGGATGGTCATTGAAACTCATGCGCCTGAACTCGAAGGCGAGCGCCGCGCGCTCCTCACCATGCAGGCGGAGTGTTATCCGGCTGAAGCGGTGCGCAGGTTCCCCGACAAGCCATTTCATCGCTGGCTGTCACATTACGGGCTGGAATCGGAATGTCGCGGCGAATCTGCCCCGGACCTGATTGACGATTCTCACCCTTACATTCACGTTGATATGTCGCGGTGCATCACCTGCTACCGTTGCGTGCGAATCTGCGAGGAGTTGCAGGGGCAGTTCGTCTGGGAGCCGGCCGGCCGCGGCGCGGCCACGCGCATCGTCCCCGATTCTGGCGCGACGCTCCGGGAAAGCTCCTGCGTGAGTTGCGGCGCCTGTGTGGACACCTGCCCGACCGGCGCTCTGGAAGACAAAACGCTGCTCGCACTCGGCGCCCCGTCCGCGTGGACAAAGACGACCTGTCCGTATTGTGGCACCGGCTGCGAGATGAACGTCGGCACGCGCGACGCGCGCATCGTCACGATCAGGCCCGTCACGGATGCCCCGGTCAGCAAAGGGCACCTGTGCGTGAAGGGCCGTTACGCTTACGACTTCGTTTACGCCGCTGATCGCGTCACCGCGCCGCTGATCAGGGAGGGCGGAAAATGGAATGAGGTTTCGTGGGCTGAAGCCGTCGCGTTCACGGCTGAAAGCCTGAAGCGGATCATCGCGCGTGATGGGCCTGATAGTGTCGGCGTACTCGGGTCGGCGCGGGCGACGAATGAGGAGAATTACCTGACCCAGAAATTCGCCCGCGTCGTCATCGGGACGAACAACGTGGATTGCTGCGCGCGCGTCTGCCACGCCCCGACCGCCGCCGCGATGAAACTGATGCTCGGCACAGGAGCGGCAACAAATTCGTTCGATGACATCGAGCGGGCACGGACGATCCTCATCGCCGGGTGCAACCCGACCGAGAACCATCCAATTGTCGGCGCGCGGATCAAACAGGCGGCTTTGAATGGCGCTAAGCTGATCGTGATTGACCCACGCGAGATCGAACTGGCGCGGTACGCCAGTATTCACCTGCCCGTGCGTCCGGGAACCAACGTGCCGCTGCTGAGCGCCCTGGCCTGCGCAATAGTTGAGGAAGGGCTCTCGGACGAGTCATTCATTCGGGAGCGCGTGGCCGAAGCAGAAGAGTTCCGCGAGTTCATCCGGCGGTTCGCTCCCGAAAAAGTCGCTGACATCTGCCACGTCCCGGCGGAAATGATTCGCCGGGCGGCGCGGCTCTACGCCACACATAAACCATCCCTGAGCGTTCACGGTCTCGGCCTGACCGAACACACGCAGGGGACGGAAGGCGTGATGTGTCTGGTCAACCTGGCGCTGCTGACCGGTAACATCGGCCAGCCTGGCGCGGGCATCAACCCGCTGCGCGGTCAGAACAACGTCCAGGGGTCAGCACACATGGGCTGCGAGCCGAATAACCTGACCGGCTACGTTCCGATTGCCGACGGCAGAGAGTTGTTTGAGAAGGTGTGGGGGAGGGGAGTGCCGACGACTCGGGGCCTGAACCTGATGGAGATGATGGATGCGGCGGGCGAAGGCAGGTTGAAAGCGCTGTGGGCGATTGGCTACGACATCCTGCTGACCAACGCCAGCGCGCAGGCCACGCGGCGGGCGCTGCGGAACCTCGAACTCGTCATCGCGCAGGATATGTTTCTCAACGAGACGGCGAGAGAGTTCGGCACGGTCTTTCTGCCGGCGGCATCATCCTTCGAGAAGGACGGGACGTTTATGAATGCCGAGCGCCGCGTCCAGCGCGTCCGGAAAGTGATCGAGCCGGTCGGACAATCGAAACCCGACTGGGAGATCATTGGCGAGGTGGCGCGGGCGATGGGCAAAGGCGAGTTCTTTGATTTTCATTCCGCCGAAGCGATCTGGGATGAAGTGCGCGCCGTGTGGCCTGCGGGCCGGGGAATCTCTTATGCGCGGATCAATCGCGCGGGCCTGCAATGGCCCTGTCCGTCGGAAGACCATCCTGGAACGGTGATGCTTCACGCTGAGACATTCCCGGTTGGCACGCGCGCCGCGCTGCGCCGGATTGATTACCGCGCCACGCCCGAAGTGGTTAGTGAGGATTATCCGTTCCTGCTGGTGACCGGTCGCACGCTTTATCAATTCAACGCCGGGACGATGACGATGCGGACGAACAATGTCGTGCTGCGTCCGGGTGATGTGCTGGACATCTCTCCCGGCGATGCCGCGCGGTTGTCTCTCGCTGACGGCGAGCGCGTGCGCGTCAGGAGCAGGTATGGTGAGGCAGTACTCCCGGTCAGGATCAGCGAGTCGGTCAGCCCCGGAGAACTCTTTACGACCTTTCACACGGCGGAAGTGTTCCTGAATAACGCGACCAGCCCTCATCGTGACGGGTATGTGAATGCGCCGGAGTACAAAGTGACGGCGGTGCGCGTTGAGAGGGTTTGAAGGAGAGGCGGCAGTTGAGTCACCGCTGCCCGAACGTTCTATCGCCCGGCATCAGCGCCGTCCGCTGCATGCCGTTGTTACGCCGCTCCTGATTCAAGCGATGACCCGTTGCGCACGAGGACGATCTTGCCTGTCACGCCTCCCTTCCCGAGCAACTCGTGCGCGTGTCTTGCCTCGACAAGCGGAATTCGCTGCGCGATGAGCGGCTTGATCTTCTGCTCTTTAAGGAGGTCAAGCAGGGCGATCAAATCCTGTCGAAAGAATTCCGGGTTCAGCCGTTTGAGCGTCTGAATACTGTAGGGGATCACCCGTTTCCGGCCCGGGAGAAGCCAGCCGCCAGCAATGTACAACCCGAAGATGGCGGTTCCACGAAAGCGTTGACGCCGACCCGGACGACCTGAAGCCAATCCCTCCCCACGTAGCGAGGAACGAAGGCCATAGCCCACCACCCTCCCGCCAGGACGGAGAGCCTTGCGGGAATGCCAGAGGTGGGTACCACCGATGGGGTCAAAGACGACGTCCACGCCCTCGCTCGTGAGGCGGTGAATTTCCTTCACGAAGTCCTGATGCTGGTAATCAATTGGGATCCCGCCCAGGTCGGAAACGGCCGGCGCACTTCGCGATGAACAGGTTCCGTACATCTCCAGCCCGGCGAGGCGCCCAAGCTGCAAGAGTGCCGTGCCGACCCCGCCTGCCGCGCCATGAATCAACACGCGCTGGCCCGATTTGACCGTAGCAGAACGATGCAGCATCTGGTACGCCGTGATGTAGTTCAGCACGAGACTGACAGCCTCGGCGGCGTCCAACCCGGATGGCACCGGAACCAGTTCACGTTGCGGCAGGCAGACGAATTCCGCGTAAGCACCGTGGATCGGCAGCGCGGCAACTATCTGGCCCGGTTCGATTCCAGAGACACCGTCGCCGAGCCGATCCACCACGCCAACCAGATCCCACCCCGGCGTGAAGGGCACCGGGGGTGTTTCGGGATGAACGCCCTCGCGCGCCATTATGTCGGGCAAGGAAACGCCTGCGGCCAGCACTCGCACGCGCACTTCACCATTCTTCGGCTCGGGGCACTCTTCTTCAACCACCCGAAGTGCGTCGGGCCCGCCGTAGTGAGTGACGATGACGCGCGTGTGTCTCATGGACCTCTTCTTCCCCTGCCGGGCACTCGAGCTTGTGCGGCGTAACGCCGTTATTGAAACACCATCCGCTGCGGCGCGGATTCCGGGCTCTGATCAGGGAGGCCGTAGCCACTCTCAATCAGCTCCTTAAACTGCCGCATGAATCTTGCGGCCGGGGCACCGTCAACAATGTCGTGATCGAAATCCACTGTCAGGCTCAGGCACTCCCTGATTTCGATTCGCCCTTCGATCACCACCGGTTTTTGACTGATGCCGCCGAGGATGATGCCGAGGGTGTGAGCGGAAAACCCCATTCCCCAGCCGCCCCCCGTGCCGAACATCCCGACGGTGGTCAGCGACACCGTGCCGACCTGTTGTTTCCAGACCTGCGGGTTCCGGTTGATGACGCGATAGATGATGCCTCGCATAAAGGCAGGGAGCAGCAGGAACCATCTGGCCACGTGCCAGCGGCGCGCATTCGGACTTTGCTCCGGGCGGGCCTGGACGGCGCGGATTTCGTCATGCAACTCCCGACACGTCCTCCGGTTGACCGCCCTCAACACATGGCCGAGAGGGAACTGGCGACCTTCCACCTCCACCTCGACGAACGTCACCACATCCACGTCGTCAAAGATGACCAGTTGATTTCGCCAGTTGCGGTATGCCTGAACGCATTTGTTCGCTCCCACGGCCCGCCCGAGACAGGTCAGGATGAACGCTGTAAACGACAGTGACTCGCCGGTCTTCTCTTTGTTCGCCCTGATGCGCTGGCGCGCTGTCGTGACATCAACCTCAATCAGGCCATGAATCGTATGCTTGTGATGGGCGAGGCGCCCGGAATCCATGATGAATTGCCGGATGCGCGGGAAGGGGACTATTTCGCAGCCATTGTGCTTCTTCATCACTAAACCCCGGAGGCGTTCCGATGACAGTGGCCTCCACATCAGCGGCCTGTTCACCGGAAAACTGCCTCGTCAACGCGGGCGCGGAAGAACTCGCCTTCGGACTCGAACCGGTCAGTCCCGAAATGCCAGCCACCCCGGATGCGAGTCGGAATCGTGTAGCCGCCGAACCTGCCTTCTTCCTCCATGACCCCGCCGAAGTCGGCGTAGTGGAACTCCGCGCCCTCAGGATTACCCCAGCGCGGGAATCTGACGGCCTCCAGCCGGCCGCTGTTGCTGACGGTGAGTTCCAGTTCCGCCGTGTGGCCCCGGGACGTGAGTGCGGCCTGCAGGCGCGATGCATCCTGCGCCGCCCAGGACACGTCTTCGCCACAGAACATGGAAGGCAGCCAGAATGACTCCCCCAGGAAACGACCAGCGGCAGACCGGCTGATGTCAGGCCCCGCGGCCTTCACCAGGGGAATGAGTCCGAAGATGCCCCACTTCATGAGTCCTTCGCCGTCAATGAAGCAATCAGACCCGCGAACGGGGATCCCGTACATACGCACGCCGGCGCGCCAGATCATCCCGCGGTCGCGGCAGATGACCTGCTCCGCGCTGAAGGGGAGCCAGCGCCGCAGTCTGATCTCACCATGCATCCTCAGCCGGACGGCAGATGCCAGCGGGGTTCCGGGCGCGATCGCGTGTTCGAGGTAGCGCCGCGCGGCACGGGGAAGGCCCGCGATCTGATCAGGTTGAAAGGCTCGACCAGCGGCTGGCGCCGAACTCCATAGCTCGTCGAGGGAGATTTCGCCGGGCATGGTCAACCTTCGCTGTTCAGCAGCCTGTGGCCCGGCGGGCCACCAGCTTTGATTCCGTTCCACTGTCATCTTCCCCTTTGACTAAATCCTTCAACCGATCCGACACGTGCGCCGTGGCAGAGGAGAGTGGCGACAGCGCGTTATTGCGGATCGAAAGGCTGTATTCAGCGGCGCGCGCCTGAGAGGCCGGGGGTAATCGAAGCGCTACCGTAGCGTGCCTCCGCTGAAACCGATGTCGGGCGTCGCTTCGATGCAGCCAAACCCTTCGTCTTTTCCTGCCTTCATTTCGATCTGCTTTCGACCCGAAACACTGGGAACTGCGTGGACACCTGCTCGAACTCGGACAGACGCGCATCCTTGTTAATTGGCAGATGCGGCCTCGCGCCGGGTGCCCGCTTCAGGTAGGCCTTCAGCACGGGGGCACGCTGGTCTGCGGCGACCTCTTCAAGGTGTACCTCCTCACGCCGTCCGTGACGCAGAGTCACATTGCCACCTGCCGCCTTCACATTTCGCACCCA
Source organism: Blastocatellia bacterium (assembly GCA_035652435.1). Lineage (GTDB taxonomy): Bacteria > Acidobacteriota > Blastocatellia > RBC074 > RBC074 > DASRDU01. Next base: position 31,561 of record DASRDU010000089.1, on the reverse strand, counting down.
TTCCACCTCCGCCCCGAGCATGGAGACAAGGTAGCGCTCTCCTTCGACGGCAACCATGACGAGCGGCAGACTGATCAGTCGCCCGGATCGCCGGCCCCGCACCTCCAGAGTGACCAGATAGTTCGGAGCAACCCCGAGCGCGTGGACCGCGGCCCAGCACCGGTTGACTACGGATGCCACCCGATTGGGGCGCCCACCGCGATACAGCCATTTCTTCAGATTCATCGAAGTAGAAACCCGAATGGTCCACCCGTTCTCAGGATTTCACCTGAACGGGCAGATGCCTGACTGATACATTCAGCCCGCAATCGCGCGCCGTCGCCGCCCGTGACCGCAGTCAGACCGTACTCTGAATCAGCAGGCGGTCGTTGACCGCATGGACTCCCGGCGTGTGGCTGACCGCGCCGATCACGGCCCGCTTTTCCGCCCACGAGTGGACATGACCGGACAGGGTAACTTCCCCGTCGAAGACAGAGACTCTGATCCGGTCGGCCAGCCTGTCGGCGCGACGTTCGAGGGCTTCTTCGATGACCCCCCTCACATCATCACGTCTGATCTCAGGCGGCTTGATGATGATCCGATTGTGAACGCCTTTCACCCCCTGAAGGTAGCGCACGGCGCGTTCGGCATCCTCGCGCTCGCTGATTGTCACCACGTCGCCTTCGAGCGTCACCCAGCCGTCTGAGACGGTCGAGCGGATGTGGTCATCGGGAACCAGCACATCCCATTCGAGCGCGTGCCGCACAGCCTTTGCGATTTCGGTGTCGGTGCGCGCGTGGCTGCCCGGCAGCTTCACCTGAATGTCGTTGGCGACATCCAGGACGCCGTGAACACGAAACGCAGCTTCCTGCGCGGCCAGCTTTCTGGCGTAACTGCCCACCGTGCCGGTCAGGGTGATGGCGCCTTTACTGACCGTCACGCCGACTTCGGTCTCTTCCACGCGGGTGTCCCAGCGCAGTTCCCGCTGGACTTCCTGTTTGATCTGATCATCAGGTTTGACGTACATCGCAGATTCCTCCTTTACGCCTGAGCCGCGGCGGTGAGCGGGCGGTGTTCGCAGATGGCCTTCATCGTACTCATCGCGTCCTCATACGAGAGTTCCGGTGCGCGACCGCCCTTCTTCTCTTCGGCGCGCAACACCAGGTCATTCAGGCACAGGATGCCCTGCAGCAGGCCGTCGTCATTGACGACCGGCAGCCGCCGGGCTTTCCAGTGCCGCATGGTTTTGAGCGCGGAATGGATGTCATCGTGCAGGTGGCCGGAATAAACCTTCCCTGTGATGACTTCACTGACGGCGATCCCGGCAGCGGGGCAGCCTCTGGTCCCGACCGCAATGGCAATATCGCGGTCAGTGATCATCCCGACCACCTTACCCTCATCGGTGACGACCGGCAGCACGCCGATATCCTCTTCCCACATTACCGTTGCCGCCGCGGCCAGATTGGTTTCCGGGCGACAGGCCTTCACGTTGCTTGTCATTACATCCTGAACTTTCATAGCTCTGCTCCTTCCTGGTTCGGCTTTGTTCAGCAGACGTCAGGAGAGACCGCAGGAGGATGAGGAAGACTCGTTGCGGCGATCCTCACGTCAGCTGAATCAGGCGGTTTTCACTTCCACGTTGACGGCCTCGCTCACTGCCGCCTTGGCCAGCGTGAGTTCGAGAACGCCGTCTTTGAGCGTGGCGGTTACCTTTGCCGGGTCAACCTGAGCAGGCAATGCAAGCCTGCGGCAGAACTGCCTCGAGCGGCGGTCGGAATAAACTGTCTGCTCCGTCTTCTCTTCAGTCTTCTGCTCGGACCTGCCGCTGATGATGAGATGTTCCGGCTCGACGCTGACTTTGATTTCGTGTGCGCTGACCCCCGGCACTTCGGCGCGGACGGTGATCTGTTCGTTGTTTTCGGTGATTTCCACCGGAACCGGGCGCAGCATCTCCGATTCAGCGCGGAACCAGTCCTCAAGCTCGTGTCCGAGTTCACGGCCACGCAGTTCAAAGAAGTCGTAAGCGCGGCGCGCGACTGACTGCGAAAAATCCTTCATCTGTTCAAAGAGCTTTTCAGCTTCGACGAAGATGGGGCTGGACGGAGAGTTCTTCTGCGTACTCTGTAATTCCTGTTTCGACTGCATATTTCCTCCTTCGATGGTTTACTAACCATTATTCTGTTGAGCTTCTCAAAGCGGAGATGGATCAATTACAGGTATAGGGCAACGGTTGTGCCAGTCACACTCCGACCTGTTCATCTGTAGTTACAGCAAAGCGATTGGAAGATCGCGCAAAGTTCCCCACTTTGCGGCGGACGATTGTGTGAAATCACGCTGCCTTGACGCCGTGACCGCCGACCAAAGCAGAATTCTGTGCCTTCGTCTGTCTGGTCTGTAAGTTGCTGAAACTGATTGTCGGGGAATCAGAGCTGGTGGAGGTCCGCAGAAGAAAAAAACTGCACTCCGGCACATCCCGCAGTGTGAGGATGAGCCGGACGCGCTGGCAGAGAAACCACTGTTGCAGTGAAGGAGAGACTGAATATGGCGTACAAGCAGGTACTGTTCCGCTCGGAAGCAAGAGAAAGAATATTGCACGGCGCGACGGCGCTGGCCGACGCCGTGCGGGTGACGCTCGGCCCGAAGTCGAAGTGCGTCCTGATCGAAAAAAAATGGGGCAGGCCGCTCGTCTGCAATGACGGCGTGACGATTGCCAAAGAGTTCAGCCTGAAAGACCCCGAAGAGAATATGGGCGCGCAGATGATCCGCGAAGCGGCGGAACGCACCGGCGATGCGGTCGGCGACGGGACCAGCACGGCCACGATCCTGGCGCACGCGATCTATGCCGACGGATTGCGCAACGTCGCCGCCGGGGCGAGCGCGGTTGACCTGAAACGGGGGCTTGATCATGGATTGCGCGTCGCCGTCGAAGCCATCCGCGCCATTTCACGCCCGGTGCAAAGCCGGCGCGAAAAGGCTCAGGTCGCGGCCATCTCGGCGCATAACGACCAGTCAATGGGCGAACTGGTCGCCGACGCGATGGAGAAGGTCGGGCCCGACGGCGCGATCTCAGTCGAAGAAGCGAAGACGACCGAAACGACGATGGATGTCGTCGAGGGGATGCAGTTCGACCGCGGCTACAGCTCGCCGTACTTCGTCACCAACCCCGAGAAGATGGAGGCGGTGCTGGATGAGCCGCTGATACTGCTCTGCGAGAAAAAGATCAACCGGATGGACGAACTGCTGCCGCTGCTCGAACAGATCGCGAAAAGCGGCCAGTCGCTGCTGGTGGTGGCGGAAGAGGTCGAGGGCGAGGCGCTCGCCACGCTCGTCGTGAACAAAATTCGCGGCGTGCTTTCGTGCGTCGCCGTCAAGGCGCCCGGCTTCGGCGACCGCCGCCGGGCGATGTTGCAGGACATGGCGAGCCTCACCGGCGGGCAGTTGATTGCCGAGGAGCTGGGCCTGAAGCTGGAAAAGGTTTCACTCGGCGACCTCGGTCACGCCAAACGCGTGGTCGTGGACAAGGAGAACACGACGATCATCGGCGGCGCAGGTGCAAAGGCCGCGATTGAAGGCCGCTGCAACGAATTGCGCAGTCAGATTGAGGAATCCACGTCGGATTACGACCGGGAGAAGCTGCGTGAACGGCTGGCCAAACTCGCCGGTGGGGTGGCCGTGATTCGGGTAGGCGCCCCATCGGAAGCCGAGTTGAAGAGCCGCAAGGAGGCTTTCGATGACGCCATCAGCGCGACCAAAGCCGCGATGGCCGAAGGCGTTGTGCCCGGCGGCGGGCTTGCCCTGCTGCGCGCAATTGATGCCGTTGAGAAAGAAGCCGCGCAGTGCGAAGGCGACGAGCGCACGGGGCTGCTGATCCTCAAACGCGCGCTCGAAGCCCCGGCCCGACAGATCGCCGAAAACTCCGCCGTTGATGGTGGCGTGGTGGTGAATACGATGCGACAGGGGACGGGCAATTACGGTTTCGACGCGGCGCGCGGTGAGTACGTGGATCTGGTGGAAGCCGGAATTATCGACCCGACCAAAGTCGTCCGCATCGCGCTGGAGAATGCCGTCTCGACGGCCGGCGTCCTGCTGCTGACGGAAGCTACGCTCACTGAAGTGCCGGAACAGAAGCCGAAGACGGTTCCCGGCCTTGAAGGCGGAATGGAGTAAAGAGGTCTTAGCTATGAAGATACTGATGGCCACAGACGGTTCGGCGCAGGCGACGACGGCCTGGCGGACGGCAGTCCGGCTGCTGCGCAAAGGTGATAATCAATTCGATTTGCTGTGCGTCGCGCCGGAGTTTTATTTCCCGAAAGGCGGGCCCAGGAAGGATGCGAAGAAGAGCGCGCGAATGGTCGAGGCCTATCGCCACCGGATTCAGGTGGAGGCCCGCGAGATGCTGCTTCACACGCAGGCGGCGCTGGCGGGCTTGGGAGTGGAGGCAGGGATACGGGTGGAAATCGGTTCACCGGCCCGGGTGATTTCGCAGTTGGCGGGCGAATACGACCTGACCGTCGTCGGCGCTCACGATAAATATTCGCGCAGCCGTCAGGGCCTGGGGCCGGTGGCCAGCCGCGTGGTCGCCTCCGCCCCGAGCGCAGTGCTGGTGGGCAGGGAACTGCCAGAAGGAAAGAACTGGCGCATCCTCGCAGCGGTGGACGGCTCGCTTGCTGCGGAACACGCGCTGCGGCGGATGGTCGCGTGTCTGCGCATCACTTCGGCTGAAATCACGCTGATGCACGTGGTCGAAACCCCATGGATTCACCTCGGCCTTGACCGCGAGTGGTTCGATTACCCGGAGGCGGCTGACCGTGACCTGAACAGCGTTGAGTCCGGATTTGAAGATGAGCTGAAGCACGAAGCCCGGACGGTGATCGAACAGGCAAGGCTGATCCTCGAAGGGTATGGGCTGTCAGCCGGCACAGTCATCGCGGAAGGCGATCCGGCGCTCGAAATTCTGAGCGAAGTGGACAGGGGCGAATACGATCTGGTCGTGCTGGGCGCCACCGGCGAAGCCGACCTGAAACACACGATGCTCGGCAGCGTTTCCACGAGGGTGGCCGAGGACGCCTCGTGTTCTGTCTTCGTGGCAAAGTCTGTTGAGTGAATCTTTGATGAGGAGTAACAACCATGCTGGGCAAATACTGGGAAAATTATCCGCACGACGCTGACATCGGCGTGCGGGGAATCGGCGCGACGAAAGAAGAGGCGTTTGAGCAGGCGGCCATGGCGCTGACGGCGGCGATCACTGATCCGCAGAACGTCGCGCATCTTGAAGAAGTTGAAGTCAACTGCCATGCACCGGACGATGAAATCATGCTGGCGGTCTGGCTCAACGCGCTGGTGCGTCAGATGACGGCGCGCCGGATGCTGTTTTCGCGGTATGAGGTGCGGATCAGTGACCACACGCTCGCCGGCAGAGCCTGGGGCGAAGAAGTCAGCAGCGAAAGGCACCGGCCCGCCGTCCGGGTCAAAGGGGCAACTTGTACCGATCTGTGTGTCGAGCAGGATGGCACGGGGACCTGGCTGGCGCAGTGTGTGGTTGATGTGTGAAGGATGAATAATGCCGCGAAGTGTGGGATCGTTACCGCACCATCACGCCGATTCTGGACGGGAATCGCACGGCCAGTTGGCAGGCCGAATCCCTCAACCTTTCCTGTCACCCAATCCATCGCCGGCTGAAACAGAGTTTCATGAAGAAGAAATGCGGGGATTATTGGAGACCCCGACAGGGCAGACATCAGGACAATCGCCAGCTTTTGCTTCTCCATTATCCCGACCAGAAGGCGGACAGGGACCACAGACTATACCCGGACGAGCGCATTTGACAGGTGCCGAATGGTCATGGATCCCCCGGACAGATCAGGCGGCGATGGCAGGATTGTGTCTTGACACATGCCGTCCTCCCGGTTAACGTGTGCAGGATTTCGCAGATGTGAAATCCTGCGACCGCTAAACTGACGGAGAGAGCCTCAATGAGACAAAAGCTGAGCAACTTCAAGGCGGAATTTTTCAAGGCGCTGGCACACCCGTTACGCATCTCTATTCTGGATGCTCTGCGCGAAAAGGAGCTGACAGTAAATGAGATCAGCCAGAAATTTGCGGTCGAACCGGCCAATGCCTCACAACAGCTCGCCGTGCTGCGCAACCGGAATATCGTGACGGCCCGCAAGGAAGGGTCGAATGTCTACTACTCAGTCACGGACACGACCGTCTTCAAGCTGCTCGACGTGGCGAAGGAGATCTTCAATCACCATCTGATCGGCGTGCGCAGCATGCTCGAAGAGATTCATCTGGAGCAGCCGAAGAAGCTGGCGCGGCGCTAGAGGCAGGAGGGCCTGATGGCAAGCCGGTTTTTTTGCCAGTGACTTGCAGGAATTCGCAGATGCGCAGCTCTTCGGAAGTTCATTCGAATGGCGTGTCGGCGTGATTGTTCGCTGCCGGAAGTGGAGAGGCAGATGATGAATGAACCTCGACCAGTAATCAGATGGAAATATCAGACCGGAGGCCGACTGGGCCGGACCTCTCCGGCAGTGGCGGCTGACGGGACGATCTATGTCGGAGACCACGACGGCTGTCTCTACTCCATTTCCGGCGCGGGGAAACTGCTCTGGAGGCGCAGGGCGGCGGGGAGACTCGGCGACGCCACCGGCTCGATAGCCGATGACGGAACCATCGTGGTGGCGGCAGAAACCGGGCAGCTGTACGCCTTCAGTCCGGCGGGAGAAATCTGCTGGTCGTCAACCCGGAGTTGGCTGGTCGTCTCTTCCCCGGTCATCACCAGCGACGGGCGGGTGATCGTGGGGGTCAGAAAACAGAATGTGCCAGCCGGCCAACACGACTGGCTGATGGCGGCGGATCTGTGGGGTAATACAGTCTGGGAGCTGAGTATTCAGGGAGATGTGGGAGAGGCTGCGGCCATTGCTGCGGACGGAACCATCTGGTTCGGAACCCACCGGGGTTACATTTACGCGGTCACGCCTGATGGATCCATCAGATGGCGGTTTCGTCCCGGCGGACGAATTTCATCCGCGCCCGCGCTGACTGCCGAAGGGCTGGTGCTGTTCGGGACGCAGGACGGCTGCCTTTACGCCATCTCGCCCGATGCGGAGGTGGTCTGGAAATATCCCGCCATCGAAATCATCAATCAGTCCTCGCCGTCAATTGCGGCGGACGGGACGATCTGTGTGGGCTGCTGGGATCATTGTCTGCATGCGATTTCGTCAGAGGGACGGTCGAAATGGAAATTCCACACCGAGCGTCCGGTTTCCTCTTCCGCAGCCATTGCGGCGGACGGCACGATTTATTTCAGTTCACAGGACGCACACTGTTATGCGCTTCACCCCGATGGAAGTCTGAAGTGGAAGCTGCGCACCGACAGTCCCATGACTTCTTCGCCCGCCATCACCGATGCAGGGGATGTCGTTATCTGCAATCAGAACCGGTCGGTGCTGGTTCTGGATGAGCAGAATGGCGGCCCGGCTTCTTCGGCGTGGCCGATGCTGCTGGGCAATGCCCGGCACAACGGGCGGATGGAAGAGGGGCGAATTCGTCGAAAGGGGCTGGAGCAACCTCAGGTAATCAGCAACCCGGACAATCCTGCGTGTGAGACTCAGTCCCTCTCTCCTCAGGGCATCGCGTGTCAGAACCGGAAGCGCCTCCGAAACCGATTCTGATCTGCGATGCCTTTTTTTACCGCAGGGGAAAGATGAAGACAGAGAACAGAAGCATGCCAGCAACGAAAGGAAAGACGTATGACTGCCCCCGGACCTGAACCACCGGAGACAACACACAGGCAGCCACAGTATTACCCGCCTGCCCCCCGGGCACACGAACCGCGCAGGCTGAAGGTGCTTGTCGCGGAGGCGGATACTCCGGCCCGCATCCGGCTGGTCAGGTTGTTGTCCGGGGATTGTCAGGTGGCCTGTGCCGAGACGGTGCGGCAGGCAATGCGAGTTGTCCGGCACGCGCACTTTGATCTGTTGATCTGCGATCTCCATCTGCCGGCGAGCGGCGGGCTGGCGCTGTTGTATTACATCAAGCTGCTCGCGCCGGAAACAAGGGTGGCGCTGGTGACGGACAAGGCCGACGAGCGGATCACAAGCCAGGCGATTCTGCACGGAGCGCTGGATTGTTTTGTCAGACCACTGAGTGATGAGATCGTCCGGCTGCTCATCTCACTGATGCGCTCCGGGCTGGAGGCGAAATGGGAATTGCGCTGAGTGGCGCAAGACACAGACCGGGCGAGCTGGCGCCGCAATGCCGCGACTGCTCGAACATACAGATCTTTCAAAACTGATCGCCTGTCGCCGGCGGCTCGGTCGCGCCGCGGTGGCAGGCACATGCTATGGGCTGCTGGTTCTCGGCGGGCTGGCGGCGCCAGCGCTCTACCGCAGCGACTGGCAGATGGGGATGCTCTGGTTGAGCGCCGGAATCGTGATCGTGTTGTTGTCGCTGTGGCTGCAACAAGGCCGCCGGATGGCTGCTGCCCTGCCCGGCCTGGCGCTGGTGGTGTGGCTCATCCTTGTCTGGCGATGGCTGGCACAGCAGTGGCAGCAACTGCCGCCAGGCGGCGGAGGGATGAGTATCCTGCTGTTGCTGGCCTTCGTTCCGATTGCTTTCTTTCTGATCGGCGGCATTGAAGCGATCAATGAATCCCGGCAGCCCGGCTGGGCAGCGTCCTTTGGACCCGCAGAGTCCGGTTTGCCTGCAGGCCCGCATCGGTCTGATCCCGATGGACAGAAAGTATCAGACCGGGTCGGGTTGTTCACCACCCTCTTGCAAAGAGCGAGCGAAGTGATGGTGCTGACCGGGGCCGGAATGCTTTTAGTCAATGCTGTTTTCGCCGCGCGGGGCAGCGACGGAATCGAATGGCTGTCGCTGGTGGGGATCGTTTCGCTGATGCTGGGCGTGAATTTGTCACTGCGCGTCGGGCATCCCGCGCGGAAGAAAACGCGTGAATGTTCCCTGTGCGGAAAGCGCTCTCCAATCCTGCTGCTGTCGAAGGAGAATGAAATTCTGAAGGTCCGCGCCCGCTTCACTTTGAACAGACCGCTGGTCACTTCCTTTCCGCGCCTGCCGCTCGCACGGGTTATTGAGGAACTGCTTTCACGAATCGCCCCCGTCATCAGCATCAGTGAAGCGGAACATCTGATGACCGCGGTGATCGTCAGAGAGTATCCGGCCCGGTCGCGTAACAGAAAGGCCTCAGACAGACAGTGCCGGTCAACAGTGATGCTGGATGAAACGACCGGGGAAAGAGCGGAAGCAGTCCGGGGGCGGAAAATCGAACGATGGATGCAGGCGTCACAGGCGGTGGTGCTGATACTGGGCCGTGTGGAAAGCCTGCGCGGAACGTGCCGCGCCGCGGCAGAGCAGGTGCTGCGGCAGAAGGGCATAGTGATTTTTCCTCCGGTGGATATCCGGCAGCTGCGATCCCGCTGGGAGAGGTTCTGCGGGCAGTTTCCGGGTGAGATGGCGCAGCTTCCACTCTCCGGTGGCGAACTCGGAAAGGCGGTGCTGCTGGTGTTCAGAGACAAACAGGAACCGCTGCTGATTACCGCCGACCGCCGCGACGAATGGGCATACCAGGCGGCCTTTCAATTCGCCGCCGCAAGGTTGCGGAGCGATCAGGTCATTATCCGATGAAGAAGAGGGGACAAATCATGAGTGCTGTAACCGAAGAGATCAGTGAGGACATATTGACGAAGGCCTTGCTGAAACGGCAGTCGTACACGAATGAGATGCTCGGAGTTCTGCGCCAGCACTTCGCCCGCAAGGGGGGACACCACGGCGTGTTTGCGCCGATCAAAGGCGCGTGCTGCGGGGCCTGTCGAATGACCATCGCCTCGGCGCGGCTGCAGCGAGCGAAGACAGGAGTGTTCATCACCTGTGGCAACTGTTCGCGCTTTCTCTACCTGCCGGAAACGGTGATGGCGGAGAACAATACACCGGAGTCGGAATAGAGGTGGCCGAAGCGGCAACGCAGGCCGGCGCCACGGGCAATCCAGTGGTCTGAAGCATATTCGGGCGGCAGTTATGAATGCTGACGAGGTCCCCATCCTGATTGTGGCCGACGACGAATGGAATCGTGAGATGCTGGAATGCTATCTGAGCAGGGATTATCAATGCGTCACGGCAGGGAATGCGGAGTATGCGATGGAGCTGCTGGCAGACAGCTGCTTCAGCATGGTGATCACTGATCTGAAGACGCCCGGCACTTCAGGGTTTGAACTTTGCCGCGTGGTGAAACAGATGTCGCCTGACACAATCGTGCTGATCGTTTCGGGGGCGAATGACAGCAGTTGTTTCAGCGAAGCCCGCCGGCTCGGCGCGTTTGACTACCTGACCAAACCGATAGACCTCTTCTGGCTGAGCCGAACGATCAGATCTGCACTACGGAGCAGGTCAGGTACTGATGGTGATTGCGGAAGCCGCGATTGATCCCCACCGCAGGCGTCAACGCGGGAGAGGGCAATCGAAGTTCTGAGCAGAACAACTACGAGGGCTGACCCCGGGGCCGAATACCGGAACGGAATGGTGCGGCTGATATTCTTCGGAAGCCGATCAGCTGTGGGCAGCCTGACAGGGTAATCAGAGATACCCTGGGGGTGGCCCGGTGGATTCCCTGTTGCAATTAAGAGAGGCCGGAGTGAGATCGCTGTTTGGAAAAATACTGAAGACGCCTGTGGTCACTGAACCATTCGCGCGCACTGAGAAAGACCATCTGGTTGAACTGCTCGCCCGTCAGATTGACGAGTACACGCGAAAGCTGCTGGGGCGGTCGCTGCACATCCGCGAAGTGGATGCCGGCTCATGCAACGGCTGCGAGATCGAAATCACCGGACTGACCAGTCCTTACTACGATCTGGAACGTTTCGGATTGCACTTCGTCGCTTCGCCGCGCCACGCCGATTGTCTGCTGGTGACCGGCCCGGTGACGCGCAACATGGCCGAACCGCTCAGGCTGACTTACGAGGCCACACCCGATCCGAAGATCGTCATCGCGGTCGGCGACTGCGCGCGGAACTGCGGCGTCTTCCAGGGCAGCTACGCCGTCCTGGGCAGCGTGGACAAAGTGATCCCGGTGGATGTCTTCGTGCCGGGCTGCCCGCCGGAACCGGCTGACATTCTGCGCGGGATTCTGGCGGCGATTGACCGATTGCCACACCGGAACCGATGAAGGCCGGGAGAACAGGGCTTTTGATGGTGAGCGATTCGCCTGCGGTCAGCGCGGGGCAACGAAACTTTTCAGAACGGGAGAAACAACCACGAGGATGAATGTCAGCCGGGTTTCGATCCTGATTGTTGCCGATGACAGCACCGTCCGAGAGGCGCTGTTCATTGGTATGCAGAAAAGGAAATATCACTGCCAGACGGCTTCCAGCATGGATAACGCGAGGTTCATGCTGACGGCCCGTCATTTCGACCTGATCCTGTGCGAACTGAAACTGATGGACGGTTCCGGTCTGGAGCTGTGCCAGCGAATCAGGCAAACCAGACCGCAGACAGTGGTGCTGATCTTATCAGAACCGGTCGCACACCGATATGAAGCGGAGGCCCTGCAAAGTGGCGCCGCCGCCTTTCTTCTCAAACCCATCGAATGTTCGCAACTTGATAAGGTCATCCGCCGCGTTCTGGCGCTGACCGGTTCTGAGTGAAAACACACTCTCGTGGGGGCAGCTTGAGCAGAGCTTGTCGGCTCGACCTGCTCAATATGGAAAAGCAATGGATATTCAGAAAAAGATTGCTCAGGTGATTCAGATCGAAGCGCGCGCCATCGCTGCGGGACAGGCACGACCCGCGCGGATTTCGGGCTGCGGCATCACGGCGGCTATCCGGGCAGGAAAGCGCGGACGGACAATCTGCTTGAGAGAGCAGGGGACGAGCGGTAGCGTGGATTCATTTATTTCGTCGCATTCTTACTCTGGAAGACTGACGGACAGGTAATGAGCATTCTTTTTCTGATTCTGGTTTCCGGGTACGGCTTCGGCGCGCTGACAGCTCTGCTGGTGACGCGTGGGGCTGCCGGTCGGATGCTGACAGCGGCAGGAGCTGTGGTCGGTGCAGGGGCCGGGCTGATGCTGGGGATAGGGCTGATAAGCTCCGGGTCAGTATTCTCAGTGTCAGTCCCCGGCCTGCTGCCCGTCGCCGGAGGGCTTCAGTTGCGGCTTGACGGGCTGGGCGCGTTCTTTCTGATTCTGATCGGACTGGGCGCGATTCCGGCGGCGATCTACGGCGCGGGATACTCAAAGGCGTATGAAGACGGGCGCGCATCGCTCGGGCAACTCGGCGTGATGTTCAATTTCTTCCTGCTCTCGTTGAGCCTGGTCACGATGGCCGACAACGTACTCACGTTTCTGCTGATGTGGGAAGGGATGTCACTCACTTCATACTTCCTCGTCATCACCGAAGCGAACGAGCCGGGCACGCTGCGCGCCGGGGTCTGGTACGTTGCCATGACGCATGCGGGGTTGGCGCTGCTGCTGGCGGCCTTCGCGCTGCTGATGAGCGGCGGGTCGGGGTCGTTTGCCGACCTGCGCGCGAATGCGGCGCTGCTGTCACCGGCGGCGCGGAACGCGGTCTTCGTGCTGGCTTTTCTGGGCTTCGGCTCGAAGGCGGGGCTGGTGCCGCTGCACGTCTGGCTGCCGATGGCGCACCCGGCGGCACCGAGCCACGTTTCCGCGCTGATGTCGGGCGTGATGATCAAGCTGGGTGTGTACGGGATGCTGCGCGTGACGCTTGATCTGCTCGGCGGCGGCCCGGCGTGGTGGGGAACCATCGTCATGCTGGCCGGCGCGCTGTCAGCGCTGATCGGGATTCTCTATGCGCTGATGGAGAACGACCTCAAACGGCTGCTGGCTTACTCGAGCGTTGAGAACATTGGCATCGTCTTCATCGGCGTCGGCGCGGGGCTGATATTTGAAGCGCGCGGAATGCAGGCCGCAGCCGCGCTCGCTTTAATCGCCGCACTCTGTCACGCGCTCAATCACGCGGCGTTCAAGGGGCTGCTGTTTATGGGCGCCGGCTCGGTGCTGCACGCGACGCACACACGCGATCTGAACCTGATGGGCGGGTTGATCAAACGGATGCCCTGGACATCCGCCTGCTTTCTGATCGGCGCGATTGCTATCTCCGGCCTGCCGCCGCTCAACGGATTCGTCAGCGAATGGCTGCTCTTTCAATCGCTGCTGCCGGGCGTGACGCTGCCGCAGCCGGTCGTCGCGGCGCTGGTGACCATTGCTGTGGGGCTGCTGGCGCTCACTGGCGGTCTGGTCGTCGCTGGTTTCGTCAAGGCCTTCGGCATCACGTTTCTCGCCATCCCGCGTTCAGAGGCAGCGGGACACGCCCACGAATCGGGAATGCCAATGCGCATCGGGATGGGGATGCTGGCAGCAGCGTGCGTTGTGCTGGGACTGGCTCCCTTCGCGGTCGTGCCGCGACTGGCACGCGCGATAGCCGGACTGGACGGGCTGCCTGCCGTGGCTCCGGCGTTCTCCTTCAATCTCTCGCTGCAAACTTCAGGAGGCTTCGCGCAGATGTCGCCCACGCTGATCGGCGTCGGCGTGCTGCTGCTCGTCAGCCTCGTGCCGCTCGTGCTGACGCTGCTCGGCGTCAACCAGCGATTGCGTGTGAGCGAGTCGTGGGGCTGCGGGCGCGTCGGGCAGACGGCGAGGATGGAGTACACCGCAACCGCTTTCGCCGAACCACTGCGTCGCATTTTTGTGGAGCTTTACCGCCCGACGAAAGAGCTGACGATAGACTTCCACCCGGAGTCGAAATACTTCGTGCAATCCATCGAGTATCGCAGCGAGATCACGCCGTGGTTTGAGAAGTACATCTATGCCCCGCTGCTGAAGGCGGCGCAGTGGGTCAGTTTCAATGTCAGGAAGTTGCAGTCCGGCTCGCTGCACGGGTACGTGGCGTACCTCTTTATCGTGCTGGTGGTGATGCTGGGGCTTTTGCTGCTGCCGGGAGGATGAGCATCGGCGTTTATGAACACGCTCTTCACCTTGATGATTGCGGGATATATCGCGGGGGCGCTCGGCGCATTGCTCATCGGGAAGGGTGTGTTCGGGCGCGGCGCGGCGGCACTGGGTGCCTGCGTCGGCTCCGCTGCCGGACTGACACTGGGACTGAGCGCGATCATTTCGGGGCAGTCCTTCACGCTCACGTCTGCGCGACTGCTGCCGCTGACCGGGTTGATGGTGCATCTGGACGGACTGAGCGCCTTCTTCCTCGTCATCATCGGGCTGCTCGGACTGGCCGCGGCGGTCTACGGGTTCGGCTACTCGGCGGCATACGAAGGGCGGTACTCGCTGCGGATGCTCGGCGCGTTGCTCAACGTGCTGCTGCTCTCGCTCGGCGTGCAGGTCATGGCCTCGAACGCGCTCACCTTTCTGATCTCGTGGGAAGCGATGTCGCTCTCGGCCTGGTGGCTGGTGCTGACCGAACACGATCAGCCCGAAACAGTACACGCAGGCGTCTGGTACATCGCTATGACGCACGCCGGATTCGCGGCACTGGTGGCGATGTTCCTGCTGCTCGCGGGCGGCGACCTGACGACTTCGTTTGCGGGGATGCGCGCGAATGGGGCGCTGCTCTCGCCCGCCCTGCGCAACGTGATCTTCGTGCTGGCGCTTTTCGGCTTCGGGACAAAAGCAGGTATCGTGCCGCTGCACGTCTGGCTGCCGATGGCGCACCCGGTCGCGCCGAGTCACGTCTCGGCGCTGATGTCGGGCGTCGTCATCAAGATGGGAATTTACGGTCTGGTGCGCGTGGCGCTCGACCTGCTCGGCAGCGGGCCGACTTGGTGGGGCGGAGTCGTGCTGGGTGTGGGCGCGGTCTCGGCGCTGCTCGGCGTGCTTTACGCGCTGATGGAGCATGACCTCAAACGGCTGCTCGCTTACCACTCGGTCGAGAACATCGGGATCATTCTGATCGGCATCGGCGCGGGGATGATCTTTCAAAGCTACGGACTGCTGACGCTCGCGGCGCTCGGCTTCATCGGCGGGCTGTATCACACGATCAATCACGCGACCTTCAAGGGGCTGCTCTTCCTCGGCGCCGGCTCGGTGCTGCACGCCACACGCACCCGCAACATGGAAGAGCTGGGCGGACTCGTCAAACGCATGCCGGTGACGGCGTTTTGTTTTCTGATCGGCTCGGCAGCGATCTCAGCTTTGCCGCCGCTCAACGGCTTTGCCTCGGAATGGATCGTCTTCCAGGCGCTGCTCGGCGGCTTCAACATCCCGAAGCCCGAAGTCGCGGTGATGATGCCCATCGCCGTCGGGATGCTGGCGCTGACGAGCGGCCTGGCGGTGGCCTGTTTCGTCAAGGCGTTCGGCATTACGTTTCTGGCGATCCCGCGCTCGCCGGAAGCCGAACACGCGCACGAAGCGCCGCCGTCAATGCGCGCCGGGATGCTGCTGCTGGCGCTGGCGTGCGTGGCACTGGGACTTACGCCGTTCGTCATCATTCCGGCGATGGGCCGGGTGATTGCGGGACTCGGGCGAATGCCCGACACGCAGGCGCAGTTCACGCTCGGACTCTCGCTCGCTTCTCCGAACGGGTTCGGGCGAATGTCGCCGACGCTCATTGCAACTGGCGTGCTGCTGCTGCTGGCTCTCGTCCCGCTCGTGATGCTGATCTTGAGAGTCAACTGGAAACGGCGCGTCGGCGAGTCGTGGGGCTGCGGGCGCCTCGGGCAGACGCCGCGCATGGAATACACGGCGACGGCCTTTGCCGAACCGCTGCGGCGCGTCTTCGCGGAGCTTTACCGCCCGACAAAGGAGTTGACGATAGATTTTCACCCGGAGTCGAAGTACTTCGTGAAGTCCATCGAGTACCGCAGCGAGATCACGCCGTGGTTTGAGAAATACCTCTATGACCCGTGCCTTTGGTTCATCAGGCTGCTGGCTGTCGTGGTGCGGCGAATGCAGTCAGGCTCGCTGTCTGTGTATCTGGTTTACGTGACCGTGGCGCTGGTGATTCTGCTCTTATCCGCGAGGTGGTAAGCAAATGACTGGTTATCTGCTGGAAATCGGACAGGCTTTGCTGGCGCTGCTGCTCGCGCCGGGGCTGACGGGATTCATCCGCTGGTTCAAGGCGCGCCTGCAGGGGCGGCGCGGGGCTCCGCCGTGGCAGCCTTACTATGATCTGCGGAAGCTCTTCGGCAAGGAAGTCATTGTGTCAAAGAACGCCTCGTGGCTCTTCCGCTTTGCGCCGTATGTGATCTTTGCCACGACGGTCGCCGTGACGATGCTCGTCCCGCTGATTGCCGCGCCGCTGCCCTTCGATGCGGTCGGTGATCTGCTGGCAGTGGTTTATCTGCTGCTGCTCGGCACGTTCTTTCTGGCGCTCGCGGGACTTGATCCGGGGACGGCGTTCGGCGGGATGGGGGCGAGCCGTGAAATGACGGTCGCGGCGATTGCCGAACCGACGATTGCGCTGGCGATCTTCGGGCTGGCGGTCGGCGCCGGTTCGACCAATCTCGGTCGCATCGTCGCGCAGACGCTCGCCAACCCCGGCGCGGTCATCAATCCCGGTCACCTGCTCGGCTTCGCGGCGCTCTTTATCGTCATGCTCGCGGAGACGGGGCGGATGCCGGTGGACAATCCGTCCACGCACCTCGAGCTGACGATGATCCACGAGGCGATGATTCTGGAATATTCCGGCCGTTACCTGGCGCTGATCGAATGGGCGGCGGCGCTCAAGCTGCTCGTCTTCTTCTCGCTGCTCTCGAATCTGTTTATGCCCTGGGGCGTGGCGACGACGCTCACGCCGGTCGCGCTCTGTGTGGCTGCCGTCGCCCTGGTTGCGAAGCTGGCGGCGCTGGCGGTGACTGTCGCCGTGCTGGAAACGCGCCTCGCCAAGCTGCGGCTGTTCCGCGTACCGGAACTGCTCGGCGTCTCGTTCGTGCTGGCGCTGCTGTCGGTCACGTCATCATTTCTGTTGAGGTAGGACGATGAATGATCACGACACTCTCTTTGCCCAGCTCTCGACGCTCAGCGCGAGCGTGGTGCTGCTCTTCGGCATCGCGCTGCTGTGGCGGCGCAGTCTGGGCGCTTACATCAAAGCTTTCCGCTGGCAGTCGCTGGTGCTGTCGATCGCTTTTGCGCTGATCGGATATTTCGGAAACGATCACGAACTCTACATCATCGCCATCGTTCTGCTCGTGCTGAAAGTCTTCGTCATCCCGTGGTATCTCAGCCGGCTGCAAACGCGGGTGGGCGCCGAACGCGAAGCGCATCCTTACGTCAACGTCGCTACCTCGCTGATCGTGGCCGGGCTGCTGGTGATGCTGGCTTACGCGATCACGCGCCCGCTGGTCGCGGTCAGCCGCCTGCCCACGCGCGGCGGCATCCCGCTGGCGGTCGGACTGATCTTCGTCGGCCTCTTCGTGATCATCTCGCGGCGCAAGGCGCTGACGCAGATTGTCGGGTTTCTGGTGCTGGAAAACGGCATCGCGCTGCTGGCCGCGCTCTGCACTTACGGCATTCCATTGATCGTCGAACTGGGAGTCTTTCTCGACGTGCTGATGGGCTTTCTGGTGATGCAGGTCATCGTCTATCAGATCCGTGACACATTCGAGTCAATTGATGTGGAGCAACTGAATCAACTCAGACACTGAGTTCATTACTGATTACCGGAATGCTTTTTTCTCTGCTGCTTATTCCTTCGCTCGTCTCTGCTGCGCTGGCAGCGGCGTTTCGCCCGTACCGCACACTGGTCGGCTGGGTCAATGCGCTGCTCTCACTCGTTGCGCTCGGCGCGGCAGTCAGCTTCGCCGGGCACGCGGTGCGCGACGGCGAAGCGCCGGGTTTCGGGCCGGGTGAGATGCTGCGGGCTGACGCGCTGTCGGCGCTGTTGATGGTCTGCGTGGCGGGGGCCGCTTCGCTCACACTTTTCCTCGGCCCGGGCCTCGGCGGCGAGACAAACTATAAGGCCTCGCAACTGCGCCGCTATCAGCTCTTCATCAACCTGTTCATCTGCTCGATGCTGCTGGCGGTCGCGGCCAATAACGTGGCGATTATGTGGATCGCGATTGAAGCGACGACGATCTTCTCGGCGCTCCTCACTACACTGACGCGCACCAAAACTTCGGTGGAGGCCTCGTGGAAGTACATCCTGATCGGCTCGGTGGGCATTGCGCTCGCTTTCGCGGGCACGGTGCTGGGCTATTTCGATTTCGTGACGCTGTCAGGGCGCGCGGAGAATGCGCTCAACTGGCCGGTGCTGCTGGCCAATGCGCCGTCGCTGCATCCCGAAGTGATGAAGCTGGCCTTCGTCTTTCTGCTCGTCGGCTATGGGACGAAAGCAGGCATCGCGCCGATGCACACGTGGAAGCCGGACGCTTACGGTGAAGCGCCCGCGCCGCTCGTGGCGCTGATGTCGTCCGCCCTCTTTGCCGTGGCGATGTATGCGATTCTGCGCTGGAAGGTCGTGGCCGATGCCGCGATCAAAGACCATTATGCCGACAGGCTGCTGCTGGCGCTCGGACTGCTTTCGTTATTGATCGCCGCGTTCAGCCTGGTGCTGGCGCGCAATTACAGACGGATGCTGGCTTATTCGAGCGTCGAACACACGGGGCTCGTCTGCCTTGGTCTGGGACTGGGGCCGCTCGGCGTGTTCGCAGCGCTGCTGCATCTGGTCAATCACACCGCGGCCAAATCGCTCATGTTTTTTCTGGTCGGCAACATCGAGCGGAAGTATGGCTCGCCGCTCATCAGGCAGGTGCGCGGCCTGCAAACAGTGATGCCGTGGACGGGCGGGCTGTTTGCCGCCGGACTGCTGGCGCTGATGGGGCTGCCGCCGTTCGGATTGTTCATCAGCGAGTTCGCGCTCTTTCGCGCCGGATTCGCCGGGCATCATCCGTGGCTGATGGGGACGGTGCTGCTGCTGCTGCTCGTGGCCTTCGTTTCGTTCATCGGCCATCTCAACAGGATGCTTTATGGAACCGCGCCGGAAGGCGTCACGGCCGGTGAAAACGGCGGCTGGCGAATTGCGCCGATGATGCTGAGTCTCGCGGTGCTGGTCGTGCTGGGGCTGACGCTGCCCGCGCCGCTTGAGACACTGCTCAACCAGATTGTGAGGATTGTTTCCCGATGACCGACTTCACCCGTCTGAAATCCGCGCTCCTCGAAAACCTCCGCAACCGCGTCACTGGCATTCAGGTCAGACGCGGCAACGAACTGCACTGCCGGATTGCGCGCGGCGACGCGCCGAAGCTCGCCGAAGTTCTGCGCCGCGACTTTCAGACCGAACTGACGCTGATGCTGGCCACCGACCGGCGCGCGGATAAAGGCGGCTTCGAGATTCACTACCTCTTCGCCAACACACGTGAGAACTGGTTCCTGCACGCGACCAAGGAACTGATGTCCAACCCGACGATTGTCTCGATGGCGACGTTCTATTACCCGGCGTCGCGGTTCGAGCGCGAGATTTACGACCTGTTCGGCATCAAAGCCGTCCGCCATCCCGATACGCGCCCGCTCGTGCGCCACGCCTTCTGGCCGGAAGATTATTTCCCGCTGCTGAAAGACTCCGTGCCGCCGGATGAGTTCCGGGACGACGGCACGCCTTTCCCCTTTCAGCAGGTG
Source organism: Blastocatellia bacterium (assembly GCA_035652435.1). Lineage (GTDB taxonomy): Bacteria > Acidobacteriota > Blastocatellia > RBC074 > RBC074 > DASRDU01. The sequence continues at coordinate 11,984 of DASRDU010000089.1, read as the reverse complement.
GGCGGCGAAGGCGTTTATGAAATTCCCGTCGGCCCGGTTCACGCGGGCATCATCGAGCCGGGCCACTTCCGCTTCAGCGTCGTGGGCGAGACGGTGATTGACCTGAAGATTCGCCTCTACTTCACGCACAAGGGCACGGAGAAGCTGTTTGAAGGGCGCTTGCCTGCCGAAGGCGTGGAACTGGCTGAACGCATCTCGGGCGATACGACCATCGGCCATTCGCTCGCTTACTGTCAGGCGCTGGAGGCCCTGGCCGGGACAGAAGTGCCTGCGCGCGCCCGGTTCCTCCGCGTCATCCTGCTCGAGATGGAGCGGCTCTACAACCACATCGCTGACTTCGGGATGCTCGCCAACGACACGGGCTTCGCCTTCGCGCACGCGCACTGCTTCCGGCTGCGCGAACGGCTGCTGCGCCTGAACAAACGACTGACCGGCAACCGGCTGTTGCGCGGCGGCATCGTGCCGGGCGGCGTCGGTCACGATCTTCCACCGGGGCTTGATCTGCCGGCTGAACTTGAGGCGATTCTCAAGGACTTCAACGAGGTCGTCGAAATCTGTCTGCGTAACACGATCCTGATGGATCGGCTTGAAGGAACCGGCACGCTCTCCAGCGAGACCGCCACCGATCATGGTGTCCTCGGCTATGTCGCCCGCGCGTCGGGAATTGATGTTGACGCGAGGCGCGATCATCCCTGCGCCGCGTATGGGGAGTTGCAGTATCCGTGGAAAGTCCCGGTCTGGCAGTCAGGGGATGTCTATGCGCGGACGATGATCCGCATTGAGGAAGCCCGCGAATCGGTGAGCATCATCAGAGAAGCTTTTCATCGCCGGCCCGGTGATCCGCTGTCTGTGTCGCTCGGTTCGCTGCCCCCGTTCGAGCCGGCTTTTGGAATCGTGGAAGGCTGGCGCGGCGCAATCCTGCACTGGGTGATGGCGGATGAAGAAGGCCGGATGTACCGCGTCAAGGTCAAGGACCCGTCGTTCGTCAACTGGCCCGCGCTGTCATTCGCGCTGCTCAAGAACATCGTGCCGGACTTCCCGCTCTGCAACAAGTCATTCAATCAGTCCTATTCAGGAAACGATCTTTGATCCAAGGAGGTCTGCGGTTACGAGAGATGTCGGCAGGAAACGGGCGCGGGAAGCGAAAAAGACGCGAATATGCCTGCGGACTGACTGTCCGCAGATCGCTGATTGATGGCAGAGGGTGCTTTGCCACAATCTTCATTCCGCGAGGCGCCAGAATCGCCGAGTACGCGGGCGAAAAGATCACGCAGGAGGAGGGGTTGCTCCGTCTGCGTCGGCAGCGCAAGAAACGAGTCAGCACGGTTGACGCGAACTGGTGCATTGACGGCAGCGTCGGCGGCAACGGCACGGAATACATCAACCATTCATGTCATCCGAATTGCGGCGTGATTGCGAGGGACGGGCAGATCAACATCCACGCGCTGCGCGACATCGCCCCGGGCGAGGAGCTGACGGTGGATTATCTGGATGATTTCGATTTCAAACGCGGGGAATGCGGCTGTGAGGCGGAAGTTTGTCGCGGAAGAGCAGGGAAGCGGCGTTCAATCTCCCGTGTAAAGGCATCCTGATCCGCAATGCCCCTTGCATCCAGGAACAAGGCCGTGGTTTATGGAGACCACTGACGGGGTCAGAATCTGTTCCCACAAAGACAGCGTCCTGAACAGCGTGTTGCAGGCGGATCAATTATCAGCCTGCCCGGGCAATTGTTCTCAGGTTGAAACAGCCGGCCGGTTACAACGATCACACTGAAACCGAGCCACTGCCGTCCGCTGAATCGTTACTTCTCCTGGATGGATCTGATGTACTCTGTCAGAGCGTAGATGTTCAGCTGCGAAACAGTCTGGCCCTGCCTGGAGCGGAAAATGTACCCCCACACAGGCATCTCCCTTTCCCCATGGGGGGTGACACCGATTTCGCCGGAGATGAAAGGCTGAACCCTGAGGGCATCGAACTTTCCTTCCCGCTGCTCAATCATCGTCAGGTCAGGCACCTCGGTCTTCAGCGATGGAGCGACCAGCCCGCCTCCTTTTTCTGAGATATGGATTGACCTGAATTTTCAGCAGCCAGGCCCGCTTCCAGGCGCTCACATCATTTGGTGAAAATGTCATGGTCGCGACGCTCCCTGAGCAAAGTTCCTCAACCGACTGAGAAATAATCCTCTGTTTCATATCTACCTCAAAAGCCAACCCATCAGAGTCGGTATTGAATACCCAGATGGTTCGGCCATCGACAATGCCGGCGGTACTATCCGGCATCTGATTTGCTCTCATTTCAGTGGCAAAGTCGCAAACCAGGAAGGAAATAACAATGCAATCCTGAATCCGATTCAGCATCGGGCACGGGATCCGGCCTCCTGCCAACGTACGCGGAGACGAGACCACATACTTTGAAGGAGGTATGCACATGAATGCAGTTGTCAAAACCCAATATGGTGAGGTCCGTGGCAGCGTTGCTGATGGCGTCAACACGTTTAAGGGCATTCCCTACGCAGCGCCACCGTTTGGCGCCAACCGGCTTCGGCCGCCACAGCCGGTTGCACCCTGGAGCGGCGTGCGAGACGCCCTCACCTATGGCCCGAAGTCGCCCCAGGTGCCATATCCCCCGCCAGTAGACTTGCTCATCCCGGAGCTTGCCATCCCCGGTGAGGACTGCCTGAACCTCAATATCTGGTCCCCCGACTTGGGGTCGTCCGGGCAACCGGTGATGGTCTGGATTCCTGGCGGGATGTTTGAGTTTCACGCAACGGGTGCGTCGCCCTGGTATGACGGCAGTCGTTTCGCCCGCGACGGCATCGTCTGCGTGACCATCAATTACCGGGTCGGCGCTGATGGGTTCCTCTATCTCGGCGATGGAGACGCCAACCTGGGCTTGCTCGACCAGGTCGCCGCCCTCAAATGGGTGCGGGCGAATATCGCCGCCTTCGGCGGTGATCCCGGCAACGTCACTATCTTCGGTGAGTCGGCTGGTGCTATGAGCGTCGGCACGCTGCTTTCCATGCCCTGCGCCGAGGGGCTGTTCCGGCGCGCCATCACCCAGAGCGGAGCGGCTCATCAAGTCATCTCCGCTGCGACCGCGCAACGGGTCGGCCAGCGCCTCGCCGAGAAGCTTGGCGTCGCGGCAACCCGAGAGGCGATCGCAGCGGTTCCCGTTGACCTCCTGCTTCAGGCTCAGGCGAAGTTGGACGCCGATCTCGCGGCGCGTCCCGACCCGGAGCGCTGGGGTAGTGAGGTGGCGGTCAGCCTGATGCCGTGGCAGCCAGTGATTGACGGGGACGTCATCCCCGCGCGTCCGATCGATGGCATCGCTGCCGGGGTCGGCGGCGGCATCGACGTCATGGTCGGCACCAACACCGACGAGAACAGATTGTTTCTGGTACCCGGCGGCGCGGTCGACCAGGTCACCGCCGCAGCACTGGCCGGAGCCGTCGCGGCGTACGGGCTTCCGGTCGAAGCGACACTGGCCGCCTATCGCGCTGCACATCGGGGCGCCAGCCCCGGCGACCTGCTCGCGGCGATCCAGACCGACTGGTATTGGCGCATACCCGCCATCCGCCTGGCCGACGCACACGCGAAGGGCACCGCGTCCACCTTCATGTACGAGTTCGCCTGGCGCTCCCCGCAGTTCGATGGGCTCCTCGGTGCGTGCCATGCGCTCGAGATCCCCTTCGTCTTCGACACGCTCGGCAACCAGACTGATCTGCTCTGGGGAGCGGACCCGCCACAACAGCTCGCTGACACCATGCACGCCGCGTGGGTTGCGTTTGCCACTGGTGGAGACTGCGGTTGGCCGAAGTACGATCTCAGCCGCAGGGCGACCATGCGCTTCGATACAACGTCGGAGGTCGTGGACGATCCTCGATCCGCGGAGCGTGCCCTGTGGGAGGGGCGGCGTTAGCTTCTGTCACCGCCGAGCTGCATCAGTGATTGGGCGCGCTGCGACGGAAGACCCGCGCCGAGCCGATTGCGGCGAGTAGAGCTGTCTTGTGTCTGATGAAGAGAGGCGCGAATCCTGCGGGTTCTGACAGAACCAGGCAACCAAAGCCCGGCCAGGCGGCCAGACTTTGCCTTATGATCGGAGGAAACTGCCATGAAAAGACTCAGACTCGGCGCCAACTTTACGGTGTTCCTGCTCTTCTTCGGCGTCGCCACACTGGAGGCTTTCCAGACAGGGAACTGGCTGAAAGCAGCTTTCTGGCTGGCAATTGCCCTGGTGTTTCTTGTTGCAGACAGCCTGGGGCAGAAGATTGCGCCGAGGTGACGACCGGAAGGCATTTACGCAAAGCTCGACGATCATGTCGGCTCCGGGTATGAAATTTCCTGTCTGACAGGACAACCCCGATGATGTCTCAAACACGAGCAGGAAGATTTATGGAAACGCTCTGGCAGGACCTGCGTTACGGCTTTCGGGGGCTCCGCCGCCATCCCGGCTTTACCCTGATCGCAGTTCTGATTCTGGGAACAGGCATCGGCGCCAACACGGCCATCTTCAGCTTCGTCAACGGCGTCCTGCTGAGGCCGCTGCCGCTGCCGGACCCCGACCGACTGGTGGTGATCAGGGAGACCAACCCGCAAAGGGGGCAGAGCCCGACCGTGGCCTCACCCCGGAACCTGGAGGATTGGGAGAAAGAGAGCCAGACCGTCGAGCAGTTCGGCGCCTGGCGGGACTGGGGTTTCACGCTCGCCACGCCTGAAGGCCCGGAAGGGGTGCGCGGCGGGATTGCCTCCCCCAGCCTCTTCAGGCTGCTCGGCGTGGAGGCCGCCCTGGGCCGCACCTTTCCCCCGGAGGAGAATCGGCCCGGCCGCGATCACGTCGTAGTACTCAGCCACAGCTTCTGGCAGCGCCGCTTCGGCGGTGACGCGAAGATCATCGGCCAGGCACTGACCCTGCGCAATCAAAGTTTCATCGTGGTTGGTGTTCTGCCTCCCACTTTCGAGCAACTGGGGTTGTGGCAGTTCAATGTGTGGGCCCCGCTGTCGGTTGATCCGGACCAGTTCAAGGATCGCCACCTGCGCAACCGGCGGGTGTACGCACGGCTGAAGAAGGGGGTGACTCTCGATCAGGCGAAGGCCGAAATGGATCGCATTGCCCGGCAACTGGCCGAAGCCTACCCCAGGGAAAACGCGGGCTGGGGCGTCTCTTTTCCCTCCCATGGCCAAATACAGGGCGCCGGGCCAGGTGGCCGCCTTCTACCAGCGGGTGACTGAAGAACTCAGGTCCATTCCCGGGGTGCGGTCGGTGGGAGCAACCTCGGCCGGCCCTCAATTCGGCGGGTATGAGCCGATTGACTTACTCGTCGAAGGGCAACCAGCGCCGCCTTCCGGAGAGTACCCGCAGGCCCGCTTTTACGATGTCGGCCCCGATTACTTTCATACGATGGAGGTCCCGTTGCTGAAAGGGACGGGAATTCACCGACCGGGACAACGCGGATGCGCCCCCGGTGGCCGTCATCAACGAGACTATGGCCCGGCGTTTCTGGCCCAATCAGGACCCGATTGGAAAGCGGGTGAGGTTTGTCCGCTTGCAGGAAGTGGTGGAGATCGTCGGGGTGGTCGGCGACGTCAGGCGCTTTGACATCGGCAGTGCGGTGGATCCCGAGATTTACTGGCCCTACCTGCAAAAGCCGCGGTGGGCGATCTATTTCACCATCCGCACCAGCGTTGACCCTTTGGGCGTCGTGCCGGCCGTGCGCAGCCGAGTCGCAGGATTGGACAGAGACGTGCTCGTCTCCAACGTCTGGACGGTAGATCGGCTCGTCTCCGTCTCCCTCACTGGCCCGCGCTTCAACCTGCTCGTCCTGGGGAGCTTTGCCGTGGTGGCCCTGCTGCTGGCGTCGGTGGGGATCTACGGTGTCATCGCTTACTCGGTCGCGCAGCGGACGCGTGAGATCGGCATCCGGATGGCGCTTGGGGCCCGAAGCTCGGATGTCCTCAGGCTGGTCGTCGGGCAGGGGATGGTGCTGACGTTAATCGGCGTGGCCATCGGAGTCGCGGCCGCCTTCGGGCTGACACGCCTGATGGCGAGCCTGTTGTTCGGCGTGGGTGCGACCGATCCGCTGACATTTGCCCTGGTGGCGTTGCTGCTCACTGGCGTAGCTCTCCTCGCCTGTTACCTCCCGGCGCGACGGGCTGCCAGGGTCGATCCGATGATGGCTCTCAGACACAAATAGGAGGCTCCTGTGGAAACACTCGGCCAGGACCTGAACTATGGCTTACGCCTGCTGCGTGAGCATCCGGGCTTTACCCTGGCGGTCGTCCTGACGCTCGGACTCGGCATCGGCGCGACGACGGCCATCTTCATCGTGGTCAACGCCGTGCTGTTGCGCCCATTGCCTTATCAGCAACCCGAGCGCCTGATTTACGTCAAAGAGGTTCTTGACCGCGAGCTGATTACTCCCTTTGTGGTCAGCAGCGAGTATCTGGCGTGGAAGAACCAGAGCCGCACGCTCAGCCATATCGCCGCCTACCACAGCACCCGAGCCAACCTGACCGGAGGGGACCAGGCCGAGCGGGTCACTTGCGGCAAGGCAACTGCTTCTTTCTTCCCGCTCCTGGGGGTTCAGCCGCTGATGGGGAGGGTCTTCCTGCCCGCAGACGATCTTCCAGGCAGTCCTCCGGTGGTCATCCTGAGTCATGCGTTGTGGAGTCGCCACTTCGGCGGCGACCCTTCCGTGGTGGGGAGGTTTCTCACCCTGGATGGCCGAAGCCATACCGTGATCGGAGTGCTTCCTGCGAACTTCCTGATTCCGGACCGATATGCTTTCAGCGACGGATCAGGTTATGACGCGTGGACACCGTTCAAGCCCGGCGAAACCGGAAAGACTGCGCCGGTGCTGATGCGGGTCATCGGCCGGCTCGACTCCGGAGTCAGCCTCGAATACGCCCGCGCAGAGCTGGATACGATCCTCCAGCCAACAGTACACAAAGGCCATACCAGGCACGTGCTGATTTCGCAGTGGCAGGAGGAGATCACAGGTGACGCGAAGCCCTCCCTGCTCCTGTTACTCGCCGCGGTCGGGCTCCTGCTGCTGATTGCCTGCGCCAATGTTGCCAACCTGTTGCTCGCGCGCTCGGGAAGTCGCGAAAAGGAGATCGCGGTCCGGCTGGCCCTCGGCGCCGGAAAGTATCGCATCCTCCGCCAGCTCCTCACTGAGAGTCTGTTGCTTGCCGGCCTGGGCGGCGTTGCGGGACTCGCGCTGGCTCTGTGGGGAAAGGATCTGCTGGTCGCCTTCATCTCTCCGAACCTGCCAGCCCTGGGACCCGTCAGTCTCGACCACCGTGTACTCTGCTTCAACCTGGGCCTGACCTTCTTCACCGGGCTCGCCTGCGGTCTGGCTCCCGCCTCACAGGCGTTGAAGGTTCAGCTTGTTCACTTTCTCAAGGAGGCGGGCCGGAGCCGATCCGAGACGCGGAGACGGCGCCGTCTCCGCGACCTGCTGGTCGTGTTCGAAACCGCGCTCGCCATGATGCTGTTGATCGGAGCCGGTTTGCTGATTCAGAGCTTCGCGCGATTGCGGGGCATCGAGACGGGCTTCAATCGAGACCACATCCTCAGTTTGTCGCTTGCCCTCACTGAATCCGACTACCCGGCTCCGAGGGACCAGGCCAGGTACTTTGAGCAGGTCATTGACCACATCAAGGGGTTGCCGGGAGTCCAGGCCGCAGGAGCCAACACCACCCTTCCCCTGGGAAGCTACGGCACAAAAGCGTCGGCGAACTTTGAAGGCCTCCCTGGAGGCGATCTGGAGTTCTCCTGGGCCACGGTCAGTCCCGACTACCTGCGAGCGATGGGGATACCCATCCTCCGCGGGAGGGGCCTGAGCGATGCTGACGGCGAAGGCTCACCGAGCGTCGCTCTCGTCAACGAGTCCTTTGTCCGACGCTATTGCCCGTCTGACGATTGCCTTGGCAGGAAGGTTGAGAGCTGGATGCGAGAGAACGACCGGATCACCATCGTTGGCGTCGTCGGAAACGTCCGGCCATCGCCCGAAACAGATGCGACGCCTGAGGTCTATTTGTCCTATCTGCAGGCCCCCGAAGCACACATGTACGTGGTCGTGCGTACCGTGGGCGACCCGATGAGCCTGGCGACAGCGGTGCGCAGCCGGATCGCCAGCCTCGACCGGCGGCAGCCACCCTTCGACATCAGGACGCTGGAACAGAGAGTGGCTGATTCGATCTCTCCGTGGAAGGTGAACATGCTTCTGCTCGGCGTCTTCGCCGCGCTCGGACTGGTACTCGGGGCCATCGGGATCTATGGCGTCGTGTCTTACTCGGTGAGCCAGCGAGTACACGAAATAGGAATCCGCCTGGCCCTGGGTGCTCAGCCGAAAGATGTCTTGTCTCTCGTCGTCGGCCAGGGCGTGCTGGTGGTTTTCGCGGGCGAGGTGATCGGGTTAGCCGGAGTACTTATGCTGAACAAAGTCATGTCGAGCCTGGTCTTCGGCGTGGGAACCACTGACGCGCCGACCTATGCGGCGGTGTTTCTCCTCTGGGCATTGATCGCGTTACTTGCCTGCTACCTGCCGGCGCGGCGAGCGACGAAAGTTGATCCGATGGTGGCGTTGCGCTGCGAATAGCCCCCGCTCACGCCTGAGCCGGTGCAGGAGGTGCTGAGCGGTCAGCCGAAATGTATCTTTGTCTCCTCAAAAGATTCCCTTGACCAGTTCAGTCCGCAGTTCACGCTCGCGCAACGCGGCATTACGCAACAGCGCCTGAGAAATGTTCAGCGAATGTAAGGTTCGCGCCAGTTCCTCACGGAGTGCCCTGACCTCGGCCTCAGACGCGCAAAGCTGACGACGCAATGTCTCCAACTCTGATAGCTGCTCAGGTGCTGAGCCAGGGCGAAATTGTTCGCCGTCAGGGCTGGCAGTCCGGGACTGTCGGCGATCAGTCAACTGTATTGCGGCACTCATACCACCCTTCCACTTCCTGCCCGCGCCTGGGATAAAACAACGTTATCAGGAGGCGCCGTCCTTGTCTCTCTGTGGGGGGCAGCCGACATTCTGAAATAGAGCAATGAACGTGCCAGCCTGTCCTGAAAGGGAGGTCCGGGCGGAAGGCAGAGCTTTATTTCTTCAGTGGACACGCTGCATGCGGACCTGGACTGTACTCTCCGGTGTGAATGTGGATTCGGCGGATCAGGCAGCAGGGTAGGTGGATGATCATCGGCACGGATGTTGCTCGCTGCCATTGAGATGATACATCGGTTGATTTCAACTGCCTTCATTCTGCTGACGTGCTTCAGCGTATGCCCGGCGAATGATGGCGGGCACGATATTTCAGCCTCCCTCCCCGGAGTAAAGTCTTCCCGATCAGTCGCGCTGAACAGGCCTGTGTGCCGGGATGTGACGATCTACCATCGTCCGGCTGATCGCAGCCGCGGCATTCTCGAAGACTGGGGGCACATTTTTCTGTACGTCCGCAACGACGAGACCGGCGAGTCGGCTTACTTCGATTACTACCCCGAGGACGGTTATTCAGTGCTGGGCGCGGTGGACGAGGCGCGCATCGCCCCGCATGCCAGCCTGACGATTGAAACGACTGCGCGGCAGGAGCAGGCGATGCTCGAAGCGATCAAAGCGCGGCAGCAGAGTCTGCCCGAATGGCGGTTACGGGTTGTCGTGGTCCTGCTCGGCGGCGGCTCGACCTGTGTAACGCAGTCGCTCGAAATTCTCAGCGCGGGCGGCATCAGGCTGAAAGGGCGCGACCCAGGGGGCGTGTGGCGGAGCGCGTACCGCAGTTACAGCGACGAATACCTGCGCTGGAAACAGAACCAGAGTCGAAAGGGATGGCCCGGTCGTTTCTTCGCGGTCTTTCATCCCGGGCCGGGTTACGAGTCCCCGCAGGCCGGCGTGGAGTACGGGCGCGATCCGCACGGGCAGGCGCGCCGGGCTGACCCGCAGGCGCTCAACAATCAGACGATGTATTTCAGGAAGGGGAAGCGGGTGAAGTGACCTGTGGATGGTGCGTGGTTTCCCCGTTATCTGGGTGATGTTCCTCACGGGATTGAGCGATAACTCCCACTGCCAATCTCAGGCCCGCCGAACTATCAGCGGAACACTCCTGTCACATCTTCACTTTTCACGCGCCGGCAAAGGTACGGCTCTTGCACATCATCATCATGAATACCGGGACAATGAGTCACTGATCCGGAGCAGGGCGCAGGTCTTCGCCCGCCCAGGGGGGAAAGATGAAGAAGCGAATGAAAATTCTGATTGCATATGACGGCTCGGAATGTGCCGACGCCGCACTGGATGATCTGAACCGGGCCGGATTGCCGGAGAAAGCGAGCGCGGTGGTGCTTTCAGTAGTTGAGAACTGGCTGCCGCCGCCGTCGGCCCTTGAGGTCGTGGAAGGGGCCGAAAGGCGGATGGAAACGCGGGCGCTGGCGTGGCGCGCGGCCGTCCACCTGAGGTCGTCAATGCCCGGATGGGACGTCGAACCTGAAGTCGGTTTTGGTTCCCCGGCGACCGTGATCGTCGGGAAGGCCGACACGTGGAAACCGGAACTGATCGTCGTCGGCTCGCATGGCCGGACGGCACTCGGACGCTTCTTTTTCGGCAGCGTGTCACAGAAGGTTCTGCACGAAGCCTGCTGCTCGGTGCGCATCGCCCGCGGTCGTCTCGAAGAACCCGGCACCCCGGTTCGGATTCTGATCGGTGTTGACGGCTCGCCGGGCGCAGAGGCCGCAGTCGGAGCAGTCATTTCGCGGCACTGGCCGAGAGGCAGCGAGGCACGTATCGTCAATGCCGCGGGGATAATTCCACCGGCTGCCCCCGATCTTGCCGTAGCACAGGTCGCCGAGTGGGTGGGAGGTGAGAACGCGCGCATGAGGGTAATGGCCGAGGCCGCGGAAGAAAAACTGAAGGCTCTGGGTCTGGCAACTTCTGTTGTTGTGAAGGAAGGGGACCCGAAAAGACTGCTGACGAGCGAGGCGGAAAGCTGGGGCGCCGACTGTATTTTCGTCGGCGCGAGGGGCGTCGGGGCATTCGAGCGTTTCCTCATCGGCAGTGTGTCCTCAACCGTGGCCGCGCGGGCGCATTGCTCCGTCGAAGTCATTCGTGAAGTGAAGTCAGCAGAATTCATCCCGGGGTGAAATGTTGAAAACCAGGAAAGCGGTGAAGGGTTCGGTGACAGACTCCTGACCGGGGCCGTCACATTTTTCGCAGCAGCGGAGAGAGGAAAGAAACCATGCGCAGTCACAAACGATACACAAATCAGACATTCACAAAACGTGTTGACCACGAAGCCGGCCGTCATCACGCGCCGGCAGCAATGCCCGAACCCGCGGTCTGCACGGTCTGCGGCGACGTTTATGCCGACAGGCGCTGGTCACAGCCGGACGCTGAGCGGCAGAGCGCGAAGCATCCGGAGTTTCGCCCGGCGCACGAAGTCGTCTGCCCCGCCTGCAAACGCCGGCAGTCAGGAGTACCCAGTGGTTATGTTCATCTCGGTGGCGCATTCCTGACTGCGCACCGCGATGAAATCGAACGGCTGCTCGACAACGAAGCCGGACGCGCGGCGGAAGACAATCCGCTGGCGCGCATTATGGACTGGAAAAAAGAGAAGGCCGGGAAGCTGACGGTCACCACGACGACCGAACACCTGGCGCAACGACTCGGCCATGCCCTGGAGAAAGCTTTCGACGGTGAAGTGCGTTACGACTTCTCGCACGAGAACAAACTCGCGCACGTCTGGTGGCAGCGGGACTGATTGAAATGAAGTCCCCGCAGCCAAACTCATCTGCCGCGGGGGCTGGTTTGCCAATTGCGACAAGGACCCGGCTAATTGCTCATCCGGTTCAGAACGATTCCGGTGACGGTCATATACATCGTCCCTTTACCGCCGATGTGCGGCCCGGATGTGTTCATCGAGCCTTCCAGGTGACCACCCTTCGGGTCGAACATCAGCCAGAGCTTCTCGCGACTGATCTCTTCCGACGCGACGATTGCGCCGTCGAGC
>DASRDU010000088.1:0-62148 GCA_035652435.1 Blastocatellia bacterium | reverse complement strand
GTCAGGCGCGCCGGAGAGCGCAGCCTGAGAGTCGCCGTTGACGAAGCCCGAGTAGCTGACGGTCAGCGTTGGCAGCGCCGCGCCGTAAGCCTTCGACTTGCTGTCGGCCGTGACTGTCAGCACGGCCTGCGTGACGGTCAGGATGCCATTACTGGCGGTGAAGTTGTAGTTGGCTGCGCCGAGGCCGCTCGTGTCAGGCACGAGCGGGTAAGAGCCGACTGGGCTGCTGGCCGTGGCCGTCGTCGTCAGCACCGGCGTGCCACTCACCACACCGGCCGTGTCGCCGTTAACGAAACCTGTGATGATGTAGGTGAAGGCCGGATCGGCCGCGCCGTAACCGCGCGAAGCGTTGTTGGCCTGCACGATCAGCAATGCCTTGTTCACCGTGAGCGTGCCGTTCGCGAAGGCGAAGCTGTAGTTGGCCGCGCCGAGACTGCCCAGGCTGGGCACGATCGCGTAGCTCCCTGCCGGGCTGCTTACGGTGGCACCCGGCACGAGCGTCGGCGTGCCGCTCACGACGCCGACCGTGTCGCCGTTGACGAAGCCGCTGATCGAGTAAGTGAAGGCCGGATCGGCCGCGCCGTAAACACGCGAGGCGTTATTCGCCTGCACGGTCAGCACGGCCCTCGTCACCGTCAGCGTGCCGCTGACGAAAGTGAAGTTGTAATTGGCGGCCGAGAGTGTGCCCGTACTCGGCGTGAGGGGGTACGGGCCGACCGGGCTGCCGGCCGTGGCCGTCGTGCTGACCGAGGGCGAGCCCGACAGCACACCGGCCGTGTCACCGTTGACGAAGCCGGAGTAGCTGACGTCGGGCGAATTCACGGGCGCGCCGTAAACCTTCGAGGCGTCGGTGGCCGTGACGGTGAGCGTGGCCTTGCTGACGCTCTGGCCTGCGCCAGGGCTGGTGCTGCTGAGATAATTGCCCGTGCCGCTGTAATCGGCGGTGATGGTGTGCGAGCCGGCGCCGAGCGTCGAGACGCTGATGCCGGCCTGACCGCTGCCGTCGAGCGGGGCCGACCCTAGATTCGTCGCGCCGTCCCGGAAAGTCACCGTGCCTGAGGTGACCGGGTTGCTGCCGCTCACGACCGTCGCCGTGAAGGTCGCGGCCTGACCGTACACGGACGGGCCGGATGAGGCGATGGTCGTTGTCGTCGGCGCCGGCGTGACGGTCAGCGTTGCCGCGCCGGTGAAGGTCACCCCGCAACTGTTGGTGAAGATTGCGCGGTACCTGTTGCCGCTCTGGGCGAGCGTGACGTTGGAGAGTACGAGGGGGCTGCTGGTTGCGCCGGGGATGTCACTGAACCCGCCGCCGCCGGTGCTGACCTGCCAGACGATGCTGGGCGTCGGCGTGCCGTCAGCAGAGGCGCTGAAGCTGACCGTGCTGCCGAAAGTCGTGCTGCGGTTATTGGGATTGTCGGTCACGTCCGGCGCCGAGTTGACCGTCAGCGTGGCCGGGCTGGAAGTGAGGTTGCCGCACGAGCCGGTAATCATCACGTCGTAGCTGCCGGCGCTGGCGGCGGTGGTTGACGCGATACTGTAAGTGCTGCCGGTCGCGCCGCCGATGGGGTTGCCGCCCTTCCGCCACTGATAAGAGAGCCCGGTGCCCGACGCCGTGACCGAGAAGCTGGCCGGCGAGCCCGCGCAGACGGTCTGCGAGGAGGGCTGGCCCGTGATGCTGGTCCCGTCCTTGACGGTCAGGGTCGCGACGTTTGAGGTGGTGCTGCCGCACGCGTTGCTGATGACCACGTCGTAGTCCCCGGCGTTACCCTGCGATGCGCCGACCACGGAGTAAGTATCGGACGTGGAATTGAAGGAGATGTCATTGCCGTTCTTCCGCCACTGATATGTGAAGGGCCCGGTCCCGCTGGGTGTGACCGAAAAGATCGCGGTCGAGCCGGTGCAGACTGATTGCGAAACCGGCTGCATGGCGATGCCGGGCGGCGGGATGAGCGTCAGCGTGGCGGCATTTGAAGTGACCGTCCCGCAGGCATTGGTGACGACGACGTCGTAACTCGCGACGTCGCCCGCGACGATGCCGGTGATAGTCAGTGTGGCCGTCGCCGAGCCGGAAATCGTCCCGACGTCGGTGAGCGGGTTCCCGCCCTTGCGCCACTGGTACGTGTACGGCGTGTCGCCGGTGACGCCGACGCTGAAGGAGACGGTGGCGCCGGCGCAGGCCGCCTGATTGGTCGGCTGGCTTGAGATCGCCACTGCCAGGCAGTTGTCGTAGATTTCAGTGCCGGCCACTGCGGTCGAGGCGAAGGTCCCACCGGCGACCAGCACCTTGCCGTTCGGCAGCAGCGTGGCCGTGTGGTTATTGCGCGCCGTGTTGAGCGAGACGACGGTATTCCAGTTGCCGGAGTTCGGATCATACAACTCCGCCACCGTGTCCCCGCCGACCCCGCCGGCGGCCAGAACCTTGCCGTTATCAATCCGGGTCAGCGTGAAGTTACTGTGAGTCGTCGAGAGCAGGCCGGTGGCGCTCCACGTCCCGGCCGTCGGGTCATACAATTCGCTACTGTCCAGCCGGTTGCCGCTCGCGGCGTAGCCGCCTGCGACGAGAACCTTGCCGTTCGCGAGCAATGTTTCGGCGTGATAGTAACGGCCCGCTCCGAGCGAGCCGGTGGCGCTCCAGGTGCCGGCCGTCGGGTCATACAATTCGGCGCCGCTTGTCACCACGCTCGAACCGAGATAGCCTCCTGCCACCAGAACCTTGCCATTCCCGAGCAGTGTCGCGGTATGCCAGAAGCGGACTTCGCTGGTCGAGCCGGTGGCGCTCCATGTTCCGGCCGTCGGATCGTACAGCTCGGCGCTGGCGAGGGCGCTGCCGCCCCTGCCGCAGGCCACGAGGACTTTACCATTCCCGAGCATGGTGGCCGTGTGGAAGTAGCGGGCGGTGGTAAGTGAGCCGGTCGCGCTCCAGGTGCCGGCCACCGGGTCGTAGACTTCGGCGCTGGCGAGTGCGCCTCCGTTATAGCCGCCTGCGACGAGAACCTTGCCATCAGCGAGGATGGTCGCCGTGTGGCTGAATCGGGCCGTGGTGAGCGAGCCGGTGGCGCTCCAGGTGCCGGCCGTCGGGTCATACAATTCGGCGCTGGCGAGGGCGCTGCCGTTAGTGCCGCCGACGACGAGGACCTTGCCATTCGTGAGCAGGGTCGCCGTGTGGTTATAACGGGCGGTGATGAGCGAGCCGGTGGCGGTCCAGCTCGGGTCAATCACGAGCGGATATGTCAGCCCGGCGGGCTCCACGACCAGGCCGAGTGCCCGCGTCCCGTCGGCCGCCGCCTCTCCCAGTTCCCACCGCACGGCCTCGTCCGAGCGCCGGCCGGTGGCGTCAATGACCCAGGGCTTTTCAATCTGCAACTCACGCCCGGCCGCGTCGCGGAATTTCACCGCGCCGGCTTCCAGCGCAACCCGCGTCGCCCCACTCACGCTGCTCAGTTCGTACCCGAACCGGCGCGGGGCGTCCGACGAACGCAGGTAGAGAAATTCTTCGCTGCGGCCCGCCTTCACTGCGTGGAGGCTGTCGGTTGCCGGGTACACGTCGGGATAAATGATCCGGCCGCCCTCGACCGCCGCCTTGGCGTCCTCAGCCCCGACCGACCGCAACACTATCCGCATCCCCTCGCCCTCGACCACGAACGGGTCGCGGTAGCTGGCCGGGAAGAATGATTTCAGCGTGGTCTGCCGGCCCGCAGCCTGATCGCGCCGCGCCCTGGCCAGCCAGGCTTTCTGCTCGGTGGGCTTGAGCCCTGCCGGGGCCTCGGGCCCGGCCGCCGCCGCGTCTGCTCCCTCTTTCATGGTGAAGCCCGGAATCGCGCGCCCGACCACCAGCTCCGTGGCCGGGGTGAATTCGGCTTTGACCGCCAGGTTTTCGCTGATGGCCGGAAACTTCGACGCGAGCGATGACCCGAGCGTGGAAGTGCGAATGAAAGAAGAAATCTTTCCTGACCGCACGGCCGTCAAGCCGGCGAGCAGGCTCAGGAACAGAACGATTGGAACTGCGATGTAAAGCGAGCGACGGATTCTGGAGGTGAACATAAACTAAAAGCCCTTTTGTCTGGTCTGCCAGCCTGATGACGGCGCAGTTTCCGTCAGCACCGCAATCGCTTCCTGCTCAGTAGTGATCTGAGTGAACAGCCGTTACCTCAACTGATCGTGAAAGAGGCGGACATGGGGCGGTGTAGCCTGACCTTCGAGTTGAAGAAGGGGGTGGCTGAACAGAGGGAATGAAATGAGCTGAAATCCGACAGCTTTGGAAAAGAGGAAACTGCTCATTTGAAGAACTGAAATTTAAGGGGACTTACCGGCGGGTTGTTAAATGAAGCCGACCAGGTGGGCCTGCCAGACTTCACATCGGCGCGGAGTGTATTCCTGATTAATCAGTGCGTCAATCTTTTTTTCCAATCAGGATGTGACACGGATGAGACGAATTCGGCGGGTCGGCTGGCATCAATATTAATCCGCCCGGGTTCGCCTCATCCGTGTTCCGGTTCTCTCAACGGATGTTGATTCTGACCGTGTTGGCCGTCCGGCCCTCCACCGTCAGCGTGACGTCCACGTCGCCGCGCCCGATGAGACTGCGCGGGATGCGCACATTGACCTGATCGAGGCCGACGAAGCCGCCCTGCACGCCGGCATAGAGTACTTCCGCGTCATCGCCGCCGATCTTCACCGTCACATCCGCGAGGCTCGTGCGCGCGCGCGCGCCCGTGCCGAACAGCACGAGGAAGAGTTCGTCGGTCGTCGCGCCCGGCGCCGTGCCGAGGTCAATCGGGACGGGCAGGAATTTGTTCTGCGCCTGGTCGAACTGCGCGACCGGCTCGTAGCTCGAAGTGCTGTCAGACCTGACGCGCAACGCGAGCGCCGCCGGCGGCCCCTGACCTGTCGCGTCAGCCGTAAAGAGTGAGGGCGCGACCCGGGCCACCTGCACCACTCCCGCCCCGTTCTGCAGGCTGCCGCTCGTGACCGTAATAACTGCCGGGCCCGGCGCCAGTCCGGCGGGCAGGACGAAGTTGATCTGGAGCGGCGAGACGAACAGCAGCGAGGCGAAACGTTCGACGCCGTCGCTGTCGGTGATCTTCACTTTGATCCCGGCCAGCGTCTCCGGCAGCGGCACCGCCGTCGCGACCTCAGTCATCGGGGCCAGTTCGAGGCCGAATGCCGCCGCGATGCCTTCGCTCGCGACTGCGGTGTCGTCGTAGCTGGCCGCCGAGACCGTCGTCACGTTGCGGCCCTGAACCACAGTCACCGTCCGGCCCGCCACCACGAGCGTGCCGGTGCGCGAAACCACGCCGCCGGTGAGCGCCTCGACCGTGACGCTCGCCGAGCCGTCGCCGAGTTTGAAGCCCGCATCGCCGATTGAAATCCAGGGGACGTTGCTGATCGCCGTCCAGTAACAGCCGCTGGTGGTAGAGACCGAAACGGTGAAATTGCCGCCCGCTTCAGTAAATTTCTGCGTCGGCGGCGAGACGGTGAAGGCGCAGTCCGAATTCACCACCTGCGTCAGTGTCGCGGATGTGCTGGCGACAAAGCTGCTGTCGCCGCCGTATTCCGCCGTAATCGCATGCGACCCCGCGGCCAGTGCCGAGGCGACCAGGGTCGCTTTACCCGAAGCGTTCAGCGTACCACCGCCCAGGGTGGTCGCGCCGTCCCTGAAAATCACCGTGCCGGTCGGCGCGCCGCTTTGTTGCGAGGTCGCGCTGACCGTGGCCGTGAAGGTCACGGCCTGATTGAGCGTGGCCGGGTTGAGTGACGAGGTCACCACCGTACTGGTCGCCACGAGCGCCGGGTCGTCGTTGGTGATTGTGCCGGTCGCCCGGTTTCTGGCAATCGTCGCGTTGGTTGCATTGCTCAGATTAACGAGGAAGGTTTCGTCAGACTCATAGGCCGTGTCGCCTTTGACCTGCACCGTGACCGTCTGTGAAGTCTGGCCGGGATTGAACGCGAGCGTCGTCGAGAGCGCCGTGTAATCGCCCGGCGCGGTCGCCGTGCCGTCCGCGGTGGCAACGTTCACCGTGACACTCTTCGCGCTGGCCGCCGAGAGGCTGACCGTGAAAACTGCGCTCGCCGTGCCGCTGTTGCCTTCAGTCACCGTCACGTCATTGATCAAGAGCGCGGGCGGATCATCGTCATCAATGATCGTGCCCGTGCCCTGGGCGAGTAAGCCGCCCTGGCCGTCGGAGAGGCTGAGAGTGAAGGTCTCGTCGTTTTCATCAAGCGTATCGCCGATGACTTTGATGGTGATGTTTTTGCCGGTCTCGCCGGGGTTGAAAGTCAGGCTGCCGCCAGCCGCTGTGTAATCACCGGGAGCGACGGCTGAGGCGTCGGCGGTCTGGTAACTGACCGTGTTCGCCGAACTGCTCGGGTTGGAAAGCGTAACCGTGAAGACGGCATCAGTCGTGCCGCTGCTGCCTTCGGTGACGCTGACGTTGTTGACAGCGACGGTCGGTTTCGTGTCGTTGTCAGTGATGGTCAGCACGGCCGATGACGTGCTGCCGAGCGCGGCCCCGCCGGTCGGATTGCTGAGGGCGATGTTGACAGTCTCATTCGACTCAAAAACATTGTCATCCACCGCCTGAATCGTGATCGTCCTGGTCAGTTCGTCACAGCTAAAGGTGAGCGTGCCGGAATAAGCCGCCGCCGTGTAATCCGCGCCCTGAACGCCCGTGCCGGCAGTGATTGCGTAATTCACGCTGGTTTCCGCGCCGCCGCCGGAACGCGAAACTGTGATCGTCGCCGCGCCGCCTTCGGTGACCGAATAAGTCGCGGCGCCGAGCTGAATCGTGCCCGCCACGTCATCGTTGGTGATCGTCCCGGTTCCGTTGCTGCCCTGTGAACCGAGCTTCGCGCTCACGGGGTTTGACAGCGCGACGGTGAACGTCTCATCGCTTTCGACCGCGCAGTCACCGCTGACCGGCACCGTGATCGTCCCGGAAGTCTGGCCCGCCGGAATCACAAGCGTGCCGGAGGTCGAAGCGTAATCACTGCCCGCGGTGGCCGTGCCGCTGGCAGTCGCGTATGACACAGCAACATCCTGATCGGTCGCGGCGGAGAGCGTGACTGTGAACGCTGCGTTCGTCGTGCCCGAATTGCCTTCCGCGACTGACACACTGTTGATCGAGACGGTCGGCGCGGGGATGAACGTCAGGCTCACCGAAGCCACGTTGCTGATTGACTGCCCGTCGTCAACGACCGCGAGCAGCGTGCGCGTCGCGGTACTCGGATTCGGGCTGGTGTTGCTGAAGCTGATCGAGCGCAGCGCCCTCTCCCAACTGGCCACCGATGCCGAACCGCTCAGACCGAGAATCCCCGTGCCGGCGTTGAAGCTGCCGGTGATGCCGTTCTGGCTGGTGAAGGCGAGCGTGTCGCCGGCGGCGAGGTTCGTCGAAATTCGCACCGTCGTATTCTCAAGCGTCGTGCTGTCGGGGTCGGTGATAGTCAGGCGCTTGAAGGGGAGCGCGGGCTGCCCCGCCTCGCGATAAACTTCCGTCGCCGACCACACCGGCTGATTATCAGCATTGCCGCCGCCGAGCGAGCCGTTGTGGTGATTGCCCGTGCGGTCACTCGCGGTCACGCCGCTGCCCTCATTCATCGGCAGCAGCAACACGAGCCCGCTCTCCGTGCCCGCCAGTGAGTTGTTGTAGTTGTCCTCGATTTCCGCGTCAGTGCGCACCAAGTTCCAGGCGCGCACTTCGCTGATCTCGCCGCCGAAGGCGCGGTCAAACATGCCGCTCGTGAACTCGCGGCCGATCACCAGTTTCGTCGAAGTGTTCTGACTGGCGTCGGTCGCGACGGGCAGGTTGTAGCCAAGGTCGGTCGTCCCGACCAGCGCGCCGTTGACGTAGAGTTTCACGATCCGCCCGGCCTTGCTCGCCGCCACGTGCGTCCACTGATTGACGGGGAAGTCCGTCGGGCCGCTGATGGCCTGCGGCCCCAGCGTGTCGTTGAAGGCGAGCGTCGGGCGGCCGTTGCTGAGGTCGAGGCGGAAGCCCGTCGTCGTTATGCCGCCGCCGTCGCGGCCCGGTTTCGAGATGATCGCGTTGCAGCAGCCCGCCGGCGCCCCGCGCCACCTGACCCAGGCTTCGACCGTGAAGTTGTTGCCGAGATCGAGGTCGTTCGCATCGTCAACCGTGACGTAATCACCCTTGTTGTCGGTCACGCCGTCGAAGTTGAGCCACGAGAGCCCCAGCACCGGCGCGCTGCTCAGCACGGTCAGCTGTGCCGCATTTGAAGTTGCCGAACCGCACGCGCCCGTGACGACCACGTCGTAACTGCCGGAATCATTCACCGTGGTTGAGTTGATCGTGTAAGTGCCTGAGGTCGCGCCGTTGATGTTGTTGCTGTTCCTGCGCCACTGGTAAGTGAACGGGCCGATGCCGGTGACCGAGACCGAGAAACTGGCGGGCGGGCCGGCAGTCAGCGATTGCGAGGCCGGGTGAGCGGTAATGGTCGGGCTGGTACTGATGGTCAGTGTTGCGGCGCTTGAAGTCGCCGACCCGCACGCGCCGGTGACGATCACATCGTAACTGGCGGCATCATTCTGCGTGGTCGAGTTGATCGTGTAAGTGCCGGCGGTCGCGCCGTTGATGTTATTGCTGTTCCTGCGCCACTGATATGTGAACGGGCCAGTGCCCGAAGGCGTCACTGAAAAGCTCGCGGCGGCGTTAAGACAGACGGTCTGTGATTCAGGCTGGGCCGTGATACTGGTCAGCGAATTGACCGCGAGCGCCGCGGCATTTGAAGTCGCGGCGCTGCACGCGCCGGTGACGACCACGTCATAATTCCCCGCGTCGTTCTGCGTGGCCGAAGCGATGCTGAAGGTGTTGCCGGTCGCGCCGCTGATGTTATTGCCGTTCTTCCGCCACTGGTAAGTAAACGGCCCGGTGCCCGTCGCCGTCACCGAAAAACCGGCGGGGGCATTGAGGCAGACGGTCTGCGGCACGGGTTGTGAACTGATGCTCGTGGTCGGGTTGACGGTCAGTGTCGCGACATTTGAGGTCACTGTGCTGCACGCGCCCGTGACAACGACATCGTAGCTGGCGGCGTCATTAGCTGACACGGTGGCAATGCTGAAAGTGCTGCCGGTCGCGCCGTTGATGTTGCTGCTGTTCCTGCGCCACTGGTAAGTGAATGGCCCGGTGCCCGAAGGCGCCACCGAGAAGTTTGCTGATGCGCCTTCACAAACAGTCTGTGAGGCGGGCTGCGTGCTGATGCTGGTGGACGCATTGATTGTCAGCGCCGCCGTATTTGAAGTGGCGGCGCTGCACGCGCCGGTGACGACCACGTCATAATTCCCCGCGTCGTTCTGCGTCGCTGCGGTGATGCTGAAGGTGCTGCTTGTCGCGCCGTTGATGTTATTGCTGTTTTTGCGCCACTGGTAGGTGAACGGGCCGGTCCCACCGGGCGTGACCGAGAAACTCGCGGAGGCGTTGAAGCAGACAGCCTGTGGAGCAGGTTGAGCCGTGATACTGGTCGCAGGATTGACGGCCAGCGTTGCTGCGTTGGAAGTCACACTGCTACACGCGCCAGTCACTACCACGTCGTAGCTGCCCGCGTCGTTCGCTGACACAGTGGTGATGCTGAAGGCGCCGGAGGTCGCGCCATTGATGTTATTGCTGTTCTTGCGCCACTGGTAGGTGAACGGCCCGGTGCCCGAAGGCATGACTGAGAAGTTTGCTGGTGCGCCTTCGCAGACTGTTTGCGAGACTGGCTGCGAGCTGATGCTGGTGGGAGAGTTGATCGTCAGTGTCGCGGCATTTGAAGTCACGGCACTGCATGTCCCCGTGACGACGACATCGTAACTGGCGGCGTCGTTCTGCGTGGCCGAAGCGATGCTGAAGGTATTGCCGGTCGCGCCGCTGATGTTGCTGCTGTTCTTGCGCCACTGGTAAGTGAACGGGCCGGTGCCTGAAGGCGTCACCGAAAAGATTGCCGGCGAATTCTCACACACGGCCAGCGACGCGGGCTGCGAGTTGATGCTGGTGGGCGGGTTGACGGTCAGTGTCGCAGCGGTTGAAGTCACGCTGCCGCATGTGCCGGTGACGACGACATCGTAACTGCCCGCGTCGTTCGCAGTGACCGCGGCGATGTTGAAGGTGTCGGCATTCGCGCCATTGATGTTGTTGCTGTTCCTGCGCCACTGGTAAGTGAACGGCCCGGTCCCGCTGACCGCGACTGAAAAGCCGGCGGGTGTGCCCTCGCAACGGGTGAGCGATTGCGGCGGGGCGGTGATGCTGTGCAGTGAGTTGACGGTCAGTGTGGCCGGGTCTGAGGTGATCGTGCCGCACGCGCCGATGACCACGACGTCATACGACCCGGCATCATTCGTGGTCAGCGAACCGATGTTCAGCGTGGCCGTCGTCGCGCCGGAGACGTTCCCGCCGCTACTGAGGGGCGTCCCGCCCTTGCGCCACTGATACTGGAAAGGCCCTGTGCCTGAGACCACGACGCCGAAGCTGGCGGCCCCGGTAGTGCATTTGACCTGACTGGCCGGCTGCGTCGTGACGGCCGGCGCGGAGCATTCGGAATAAAGTTCGGCCGTCCTGACGGGGCTGTAATTCTCAAAGTCATTCTGCCCGCCGACAATCAGCGCCTGCCCGCTCGTGAGCAGCGTGGCCGTGTGATATGCGCGCGGCGCGGTCAGGTCGCCCGGCCCGCTCCACGCGCCCGCCGTCGGGTCGAACAGCTCTACGACCTTCAGGAAACTGTTGTCGGCTTCGCCGCCGGCGACGAGTACCTTACCATTCGCGAGCAGCGTGGCCGTGTGATCGGAGCGCGCGGCGCAGAGGCCGGCGGTGTAAATCCAGACGCCGCTGGTCGGGTTGTACAATTCGACGCTCGAGAGTTTCGCGTTCGCGTCATCAACGCCGCCCGCCGCCAGCACCGTGCCGTCATTAAGCAGCGTGAGCGTCTGATTCGACCGCGCGGTATTAAGGCTGCCCGTGTCGCTCCACGTGCCGGCGTTCGGGTCAAAAATCTCGCAGGCGTCGAGTGCGTTGACGCTGGAACTGGTGCGTCCGCCGGCGACGAGAACCCTGCCGTCCGAGAGCAGCACGCCTCTGATGGTCAGGTGAATCACATTCATCGCGCCGGTCGCCGCCCACGCGCCCGTCCCGGGGTCGTAAATTTCCGCCGTGTAGAGTTGCGTGTTGGTGATGTTGCGCCCGCCGGCGACGAGGACCCTGCCGTCGGCGAGCAGTGTGGCGAAATGGTCCGAGCGCTGCGTGACGAGCGAGCCGGTGAGGGACCAGGTGTCGTTTGCCGGATTGTACAGTTCGGCCCCGACCACCGCATTGGTTCCGCCCGCGACCAGCACTTTGCCGTTCTGGAGCAGCGTCGCCGAGTGGTTATGGCGTGACACGACCATCGCGCTCGTCGCCGACCACGTGCCCGTCGCCGGATCATAAATTTCCGCATCCGGGCTGTCCGCGTTGCCGCCGACCACCAGGACTTTGCCGTTCTGGAGCAGCGTCGCCGTATGACTCTCGCGGGCCACCGCCATAGAGTTGGCGGCATTCCAGGACTCTCCATCCGGCTCGAACAATTCGGCGCTGGCAATGGCAGCAGTGGCGTTGCTGCGCCCGCCGGCAACGAGTACCTTGCCGTTCGCGAGCAGCAGGGCGGTGTGTGCCGCGCGGACGCTGCCCAGGTTGCCGGAGATCGTCCAGGTGCCCGTCGCCGGGTCGTAGAGTTCGGTGCTGAGCAGATAGCCGGAACTGCCTTCGCCGCCGGCCACCAGGACTCTGCCACCGGCCAACGTCGTGGCCGAGTGACCGGCGCGCGCCACGCACAGATCGCCCGCGCCGCTCCAGGTGTTATTTGCGGGGTCATAAACTTCGGCGCTCGTAAGCCTGTTGCCAGCCGAATTGTTGCCGCCCGCGACCAGCACTTTGCCGTCGGCGAGCGGCGCCAGCGCGTGATCCGAGCGCCCGTTCGCGAGCGCGCCGGCAGGCCGCCACGTGCCGTTGGACGGGTCGTAAACCTCGCAACTGGCCAGGGCGTTCAAGCCGGAACCGTCGCGCCCGCCGGCAACGATCACCTTGCCGCTCGCGAGCAAAGTGCCGACGAAGCGAGATCGCGGCACGCTGAGCGAAGCCGTGCTGGTCCAGCTGCCGACGTCGGGGTTGAATATTTCTGCCGAGCCGATGAGCGTGTTGCTGCCATTGTAACCGGCGACCACCAGCACCCTGCCGTTACCGAGCCGCGTGGCGAAATGACGGTCACGCGGCGTCTGCATCGGCCCGGTCGCCGCCCAATTGCCCGTCGCCGGGTCGTAGATTTCAGCCGTCGTGCCGCCGGCCGTGCCACCCGCAACCAGCACCTTGCCGTTCGTAAGCATCGTCGCCGTGTGATTGCTGCGCGCCGCCGTCGGACTGCTCGCGGCTGACCACGTGCCCGTCGTCGGGTCATAAAGTTCGGCCGCCGCCCCGCTCGCGTTCCCGCCGACGACCAGCACCTTGCCGTTCGCGAGCAGCGTCGCCGTGTGCCCGCTGCGGGCCACCGACATGCTGCCGGTGCTGCTCCAGCTCGGGTCAATTACCAGCGGGTAAGCGAGACCCTGCGCGTCAAGAGTCAGGGCCAGCAGCCGTGAGCCGCCCTCTCCCTGGCGCCCGAGTTCCCACCGCGCCGCGCTCTCGTGCCGGTTGCCCCGGGCGTCAATCACCCAGGGGGCTTCGATGCGCAGTGCGCGCCCGGCCTTGTTTCTGAACAGCACCGCGCCCGCTTCCAGTCTGATTTCAGCCGCACTGCTGATTTCATATTCAAAGCGCCGCGGCGCGTCGGCGGAAGCGAGGTAGAGAAACTCCTCGCTGCGATTCGCCTTGACCGCGTGCAGGCTGTCGGTCGCGCGATAAGCGTTGCGATAAACGATCTTGCCATTCACCACTTCGGCCGCCGGATTTGCGGCCCCGAGCGGCCGCAGCACTGCTTTCACGCCTTCGCCTTCGACCGTGAACGGGCTGCGGTAGCGGGCGGGGAAGAAAGGTTTGATCGAACTGCCCGCGCGCCGCGCCCGCTCGACCCACGCCTCACGCTCGACCGGAGCGAGGCCCGCCGGCGGCTCAGGCTCGGCCGCTGACGCAGGTTTCACCGCCAGCCCCGCCACCGCGCGCCCATTCACCTGCTCATTCGCCGGGGCGAATTCGGCCCCTCCCGCTAGGTTGTCGCGCAGCGCCGGGAACTGTCTTACCAGCGTCTGTTCCAGTACCGGCTGGTCTGATGAATGCCTGATGCCCGACCTGCTGGCGAAGAAGCCGACGAGCTGGATCGCAAAAATCAGAGCCGAAACAGACAGGTACAGGGAGCGACGCGAAGGCCGGGTAAACATAAGTGAGTTGCCTCGTCGGTAGTGAGTCTGAAACCGGCTGACCGCCCCCCGGGCGAAACTGCGGGTCAGTCGGAAATACCATGATCACTATCGAATGTGCTGTTTGAGGGCAGTGGACTGCTTTATGCGGGTTGTTAGTGAGGCCATGAAGGACCGGATCATCCTTAACTGCGGCGGGAAGTGTAGTGGCTGGTTACGGCGATCCTGTAATAAACCTCCTGCAAAAATGTCAGCCGCCGGGGCCGTCGGGCCTGTTATCACCCGGATTTTTTCGCGAAACAGGCAGTTGCATTTCAGCCCGCGGATGCGGGCGGGGAGAATAAAGCCCGGGGTGGAGCGCCCGCGCAACCCCGGGAGGGCAAGCGCAAAATCACGCGAGGCGCGCGAAGGCGGGCGACAGCGATTGGCAGGGAGCCGAAGAAACCGAAGGCGAGTAACCGCGATGATCTGCCGCCCGTTTCACGGGCTTGATGGGCATGGTGGCGCTACCTCCCGGGGTTGCGGCTGTCGCTCCACCCCAGGCTTTATTCTCCCCGCCCGCATCCGCGGGCTCGCGTTGCACAAAATTATGACCACTCCTCAGGCCTGCTGCACGGCTTGCGCCAGTTTGCTCAGAGAGGATTTGGCGTCGCCGTAGAGCATCCCGGTGTTTGATTTGAAGAAGAGCGGGTTTTCGATCCCGGAAAAACCCTTGCCCTTGCCGCGCTTCAGCACGATGACCGACGACGCCTTGTCCACTTCGATAATCGGCATCCCGGCAATCGGGCTCTTCGGGTTATCGCGCGCGTCGGGATTAACCACATCATTAGCCCCGATCACGACCGCAACATCGGTCGCGGGCATTTCGGGGTTGACCTGTTCGAGTTCGTAAAGCTGCGAGTAAGGCACGTTCGCTTCGGCGAGCAGCACGTTCATGTGACCCGGCATGCGCCCGGCCACCGGGTGAATGGCATATTTGACGATCACGCCCTTGTGCTGAAGCACGTCGGCCAGCTCGCGCACGGCGTGCTGTGCCTGCGCCGTCGCCATCCCGTAACCGGGAACGAAGACGACCTGCCGCGCGTAGGCGAGCTGCGTCGCCACGTCGTCAGAACTCACTTCGCGCATCACGCCTTCCACCTGAACGCCCGTATCAGATGTCGCCGCCCCGAAAGCCCCGAACAGCACGTTGGTGATGGAGCGATTCATCGCCCGGCACATCAGGATCGAAAGAATAAACCCCGAAAAGCCGTCGAGCGTCCCGGCGATGATCAGCACGTTGTTGCCGATGGCAAAGCCCGTCGCCGCCGAAGCGAGTCCCGCGTAGGAATTCATCAGCGCCATCACGACCGGCATGTCCGCCGCCCCAATCGGCATCACCAGCAGCACGCCGAACAGGAACGACAGCCCGACCATCACGTAAAACAACGTGCTGAACGTCGGGTCATAGATCAGATAGATAAAAATTCCAGCCGCGAAGGCGAACAGGCCGACGTTGATGAAGTTCTGCCCCTTGTAAGTGACCGGAGTGCCGCGCATCAGCTCCTGCAGTTTGGCGAACGCGATCAGGCTGCCCGTCACGGTGAGGCTGCCGAAGAGGACTTCAAAACCGAGTGCGGCCATCTTGTAAGTCGGCAGCGTTTCGTGCATGACCACCACTTCCCGGTAATATTCCGAGATGCCGACGAGCGACGCCGCCAGCGCGCCGAAAGCGTGAGAGAGCGCGGTCCGCTGCGGCATGGCGGTCATCGGCATCCAGATGGACATCGCCGCGCCGATCAACCCGCCGATGACCAGGCCGATGATGATCCAGGTGTAGTCAACGATGTCGTGATGCAGCAGTGTGCCGATGATCGCGAGCAGCATCCCCGTCGCCGCCAGATTCATCCCCCGCCGGGCCGTCTTCGGATGACTCAGGCTTTTCAGACCGAAGATGAAGAGAATGGAAGCAACGAGGTAGGTGATCTCAATCAGATATTTGAACTCCATCAGTGCTGCCCCTCCTTCTCGCCCGAATCACTTCTGCCGCCGATCCTTTCCCTGAACATCCTGAGCATGCGGTCGGTGATCATAAAGCCGCCGACCACGTTGATCGTCGCCGAGACGACGGCGATAAAGCCGAGGACCGTGCTGACGGTATTGTAATTCGCCCCGGCCGTGACGATTGACCCGACCACTGAGATGGCCGAGATCGCGTTGGTCGCCGACATCAGCGGCGTATGCAGCAGCGGCGGCACGCGCGAAATCACCTGATAGCCCAGAAAAGCGGCCAGCGCGAAAACGTACAAGGATGCGATCAGGATGTCTGCACTCACGATAAATCCTCCTATAGGGGTGTAACGCTTTTTTCAGGGTTGAATTACAGGAATTCCGCAATCCATTCATCTGCTCTTTCAGGAGATGCCCCGCGCAGCACACTCACAAAACCAGTTATAAAGCTGTCGACCTGCCTGACCAAACCAGCGTAAGCGAAAGGCACCTTCTGCCACTCAGGATCAGCCTTTCCACCTGAAGAAGCAGAATCTATGATGGACAGGAAAACGCTGTCCCCTTGTCTTTCAAAAAGGAAGGCAGGTTGCCCTTGTTCACCTTCGTCGAAGGTATAAGAAGCAATTTCATTTCCCTCAAATGCCTTCAGGATGTTTTGTAGTTCGTAGATCCAATCCGAGAAACAGACATCATCCGGTCCAAAGTGTCCCAAGGAGGGAACTAATCGGTCTCCGATCCGTATTCTCAATCCGCCGTGAATGTGACTGTCGTTACCCAGCGCGCTTAATGGAAGCCTGTCCTCCCCGGCTTCAATCACAGCCAGATCCTCGAAGGAAATTCTGAATGTGGAAGATGACTTCAATTCCTCCATAGCATTTCAGTTCGTGTTGCTGGCTCAAGGCTTCGCGGCAAAAGCGGCCTGCACACGCGGATGCTTTGCTTCGCCGCCATGCACCGCGCAACTCGGCCCGATGATGTCGTCATTGAAATCGAGATTCAGCTCTCCGTCTTTAATCAGCAGACTCAGGAATGAGGTCAGGTTGCGGGAATAGAGCTGGCTCGCATGCACCGGCACGGTCGCGGCCAGATTGAGCGGGCACATCACGATGACGCCGTTCTTCTCGACTGTTTCGCCGGGCTTACTCACAGCGCAGTTGCCTCCGGTCGTCCCGGCCAGGTCCACGATGACTGAGCCGCGCTTCATTCCGGCGACGGCCTCTTCGGTGATGAGCAGTGGCGCGGGTTTTCCCGGAACCTGAGCCGAAGTGACGATGCAATCGGTCTGGCGCGCCTGTCTGGCGATCAGGTCGCGGCTGCGGTCCATCACCTCTTCGGTGACTTCGCGCGCGTAACCGCCCGCGTCTTCCGTTTGCAGGCCGCCCAAGTCAACTTCAAGGAATTTCGCGCCGAGCGAACGCACCGCCTCGCCCGCCGCCGCGCGTACGTCGAAGCCTTCGACTACTGCGCCGAGCCGCCGCGCCGTCGCGATGGCCTGCAACCCGGCGACGCCCGCGCCCAGCACGAGCATTTTGGCCGGTGGCACCGTGCCCGCCGCGGTCGTCAGCATCGGAAACATCCTCGGGACTCTCTCGGCGGCGAGCAGCACGGCTTTGTATCCCATGATGGTGGCCATCGAAGAGAGCGCGTCCATCGCCTGCGCGCGGGTCGTGCGCGGGATCAACTCCATCGCGAACGCCGTCACCCCGCGTTCGATCATCGGCGCGAGCGCGGTCGGCTCATCGAGCGGGCGCAGGAAGCCGATGACCACGGCGCCTTTTTTCAGGCGGGCGATGTCTTCCGTCTTCGGGCGATTGATCGTCACCAGCACGTCGGCTGAAGCGAGCAGCGCCGCGCGATCTTTCGAGACAGTCGCGCCTGCGGCTTCGTAATCAGCATCACTCCCGCCCGCGTCAGCGCCCGCGCCGCTTTCGACGGCGACGGCGGCTTTCAGGGCAGTGAGTTTCTTGACGGATTCGGGGATTAAGGCGGCGCGTGATTCACCGGGTTCGGTTTCTCTGAGTACAGTGATCTGCATTCAGTTCCTCTTTGAGTCCTGTCTGGTTGTGATTGTCAGTGAACAAAAGTAACGACCGGCCCTGCGCCTTCACAGTCAGCTCAGCCGTCATTCAGGTGTGTGAACATCTCTTCGTTGCTGGCGAACCTGAAATATTCCAGACCGCGCTGCTGTGCCTCCTGCTGTTCGATCCGCTCGAGCCGCTGCACGTCGGCGTAATTCACCGTGCGGACGCCGCGCTGCCCGAGCGTCGAAATCAGCCTTGCAATTTTCACTTCCGCGTCTTCAGCCGTGCCGGGCGGCACCCGGCTGAGATAATGGTTGACGACCTGCACGCCGCGCTCGCCGTCCTGCCGCGCCTTGCCGACCAGCCCGTCCGATGCCAGTCGCGACCAGCCGATCACGAACGCGCCTGTCACCACCTCTCCGGTCTGCGGGTCAAAAACCTGGTAAGCTTCATCGCCCGGGCGCTCCGGGTCGGGGTCTGGTCTGGTCGCGTATCCGGCTTTGCCATTCGGCAAACCAAAATCGGGGTCGGTGCTGTCGCCGACGGCGAAGATGATGGTATCAGCCTCGATGTCAGTGAAAGTCCCCAAGCCTCTGGCCGAAAAGTCATCGCCCTTCGGCACCAGTTCCATGTCTTCGATTCGCAGCGCAGACACTCGTCCATCAGAGTTGTGAATAATTTCCGTCGGCGAGCAGAGGAAGCGGAATTTCAGTTTCGTGGGACTCTCGCCCTCTTTTGAAGGATGCTTGAGCGGCTTGAGCAGCGCCTGGTAGACGGCTTCAATCTCATCGCCGCAGGGCTCGATGCGCGCGCGGATGCGTTCGAGTTCGCGGCGCAGGTCGTCGGTGTCAATGTTGGCGGCGACGGCTTCCATCTCGTGATCGGTGTAAGCGCGCTGCGCGGGGCCACGGCGGGCGACGGCGATGACTTCGGAGACTTTCTTCTCGTGGACGAGGTAATGCGCGACGTCCACCATCACGTTGCCGACGCCGATGATGGCGACGCGGTCACCGATCTCGAATTTCTGCTGGCTGAAGGGCGGGAGTTCATTGTAGTGGTAGACCAGGTCTTTCGCGTGGTGGACGCCGGCGGCCCGCTCGCCGGGCAGGCCGAGCAGCTTGGTCCCCTGGGCGCCGGCGGCAATCACGAGCGCGGCCGGGTTGAGCAGTTCGTGCAACTCATCGAGCGTCAGGTCGGCGCGCCGTCCGACGCGCACGTTGCCCAGATAATGCACGCGCGGGTCAGAAAGGATTTTGCGGAACTGCTGCCGGATACCTTCCTTCATCCGGTACTTGTTGAAGTAGATGCCGTACTCGGCCAGACCGCCGGGCTTCACGTCGCGGTTGATGACGACGACCTGGTGACCGGCTTCGGCCAGCTTGCGCGCGCCGTAAATGCCCGCCGGGCCCGCGCCGACGACGACGACTAAATGTCCGCTGTGCGCTTCCGCGTCCTTCATTGTCTGCCTCCCTCTGGCTACTTCGGATCAGCAAACCAGTATTAGAGCGATCAGCTAATGAATGCAGTAGTAATGTAATTCAGAGGACGATTTGTGGTGAAGGACTGAAAGACTTCCTGATTCGGGTGCGCTCCGGACCTCCTTCCTGCCTGATCGTTACCAGACCACCGTTACTTCCCCGAACCGTTGGAGCTTGAGGGAGATTGTTCGCCGTCCGGCCCGATGACCCAGGTCTCGCCGCTGTCGAGCAGCCTGCTCAGGTCTCCGGCCCCTTTGGCGCTGACTGCCCGCGCGATCTGTTCTTCCAGCAGTGTTTCGTAAGTCGGCCTTTCAATCGAGCGGAAGACGCCCAGCGGGACGGGGAATTCAGGGGATCCCATGCGCCCGAGAATCCCGGCCAGAGTCGGGTCGGGCGAATGTTCGTCGTGGATGAGCAGGTCATCAATGGTGATGCCGTTCTCGCCGATAGTGACGATTTCAGGCCTCAGCCCGTTCAGGCGGATACCCTTGTTCTTCTGCTTGCCGAAGATGAGCGGCTTGCCGTGTTCGAGGTTGATTGTGCGCTCGTCGCGCACCTCGCGTTCGGCAAAGCTCTTGAACGCGCCGTCGTTGAAGATGTTGCAGTTCTGATAGACCTCGACGAAAGCCGAGCCTTTGTGTTTCGACACTCGTTCGATGGTGGCGGACAGGTGCTGCGGGTTGGTGTCAATCGAACGCGCCACAAAAGTCGCTTCCGAGGCGAAAGCCAGATTGAGCGGGTTGATCGGGTGGTCAATCACTCCCATCGGCGCCGACTTGTTGATTTTGCCCAGTTCCGAAGTCGGCGAGTACTGCCCCTTCGTCAGCCCGTAGATGCGGTTGTTGAAGAGGATGATTTTCAGATCGAGGTTGCGCCTGAGCGCGTGCATGAAATGGTTGCCGCCGATTGAAAGCGCGTCGCCGTCACCAGTGATCACCCACACGCTCAGCTCAGGGTTAGCGGCCTTGACGCCGGTCGCGAGCGCCGGAGCGCGCCCGTGAATGGTGTGGAAGCCGTAGGTGTTCATGTAATAAGGAAAGCGGCTCGAACACCCGATGCCGGAAATGAAGACGATCTTCTCTTTCGGGATGCCGAGTTCCGGCATGACTTTCTGCACCTGCGCGAGGATCGAGTAATCGCCGCAGCCCGGGCACCACCGCACTTCCTGGTCGGTGGTGAAATCCTTGCGCGTCAATTTTACCGCGCCGTTGGTTCCGTTGGTTGGTTGTGTCGTATCGCTCATAAGTTTGGAAAGCTTTCAGCGATCAGCCACCAGCATTCAGCCCCGGTTTTTTCAGAGCTGACTGCTGATGGCCATCAGCTTGTTTTACAGATACTCCTTGATCTTGTTGACGACCTCGGTAACCTTAAAGGGCTTGCCCTTGACCTTGGTGAAGCTGACGGTGTCAACCAGATACTTCGCGCGGACGAGCAGTGCGAGCTGGCCGAGATTGAGTTCGGGGATGATCACTCTCTCGAACCGGCTGAGTATGTCGCCGAGTTCCTTCGGGAACGGGTTCAGGTAACGCAGGTGTGCGCTCGAAACCGAAGCGCCTTTTTCCCGCAAATGCTCGACCGCGGTCGTGATCGAGCCGTAGGTCGAACCCCACCCGAGGACCAGCACTTTGCCTTCCGGCGCGCCGTAGACTTCGAGCGGCGGAATGTCGTTGGCAATCCGCTGCACCTTTTCGGCGCGCAGTCGGACCATGAAGTCGTGGTTGTCGGGCTCGTAATTCACGTTGCCCGTGATGTGCTGCTTCTCGATCCCGCCGATCCGGTGTTCGAGACCGGGCGTGCCCGGAATCGCCCAGGGCCGCGCGAGCGTCTGCTCGTCGCGCAGGTACGGGAAAAAGCCTTCGGGGTCGGTGCGGAATTTCACTTCGATGTTCGGGAGGCTTTCGATTGGCGGGATCTCCCACGGCTCCGAACCGTTGCCCAGATAGCCGTCCGACAGGAAGAAGGTCGGCACCATGTATTTCGTCGCCAGGCGAACTGCCTCAATCGCCATTGAGAAGCATTCCGCCGGGGTCGCGGGCGCCACGATGGCGACCGACGATTCGCTGTTGCGGCCGAACATGGCCATCAGCAGGTCGGCCTGCTCGGTTTTCGTCGGCAGTCCGGTTGACGGCCCGCCGCGCTGCACGTCAATGATCACAATCGGCAGTTCGGTCATGACCGCCAGGTTGATGAACTCAGACTTCAATGCGACGCCGGGGCCGCTCGTCCCGGTCAGGCCGATGTGGCCGGCGAAGGAGGCGCCGATGGCCGAGCCGATTGCCGCGATCTCGTCTTCGGCCTGGAATGTCTTGACGCCGAAATTCTTGTGCTTCGAGAGTTCATGCAGGATGTCGGAAGCGGGCGTGATCGGGTAGCTGCCGTAAAAGAGCGGGCGACCGGTCAGTTGCGAGGCGGTGACGAATCCGAGCGCCGTCGCCTCGTTGCCGGTGATGTTGCGGTACTTGCCAGGTTTGATCTGCGCCTTGCCGACGTGGTAATGGACCGTGAAGATTTCGGTCGTGTCGGCGTAGTTGTATCCGGCCCTGAGCGCCTGCTTGTTGGCCTCGGCGATGTCGGGCGATTTGGCGCGGAACTTCTCGTCAATCCACTTGAGCGTCGGCTCCATCGGGCGGTCGTAGAGCCAGTACATGAGTCCGAGCGAGTAGAAATTCTTGCACCGCTCCAGCTGCTTGTGCGGCAGGTTGATGCCCTCGAGCGATTTCAGCGTGTTCGAGGTGATCGGGATTTTGAAGAGCCGGAAGCCCGAGAGCGACCCGTCTTCGAGCGGGTTCGCGGCGTACCCGGCCTTCTTCAGATTGCCTTCGACGAACTCGTCGGTGTTGACGACTAAAATCCCGCCTGCCTCGAGGTCGCGGATGTTGACCTTGAGCGCCGCCGGATTCATCGCGACCAGCACCTGCGGTTCATCGCCCGGCGTGCGGATCTCGCGGCTGCTGAAGTTGAGCTGGTAGCCCGACACTCCCGGCAGGCTGCCCGCCGGCGCGCGGATTTCGGCCGGGAAATCGGGCAGCGTCGAGATGTCGTTGCCGATGATCGCGGAAGTCGAGGTGAACTGCGACCCCGTGACCTGCATCCCGTCGCCCGAATCGCCCGCGAAGCGGATCGTCACGGTTTCGAGATCTTCAATCGGCAGCTGGTGAGTAGTCTGTTCTTCAATCACAGGTGGGGACATTACTGTTTGCTCCGTTTCCGTATGATTTGCGAATTCAGTTCAGATTCAAGTCAGCCAGCGAAACGCCACCATAATAAAGATGACCTGAGCAATGTTACGTAGTTTCCAGGGGAATGACCAGTCTGCATAACCTTGCCGTCGCCGGGGTGGCATTCATGTTGGCTTGATCAAGTATACTTGGAAGGCGCGCCTGATGAAAGAGAGGCGGCAACTTGCGTGATGGGGATCACAAGGCGGGGCAGCCGGCGTGTTCTTTTCCCTCGTGCCAAACCTTGGGGCTCCCGACGTTGCCGGGTCAGAGTTTGAGCAGCCGCGCGAGCGCGGGGGAGGCCGGATCAGCGATTCTTATTGCCGGCCCGGATCACATCAGTCGGAGCAGGAGGGGAAGAGACTTGAAACGTTGACGAAAGTCGGGGGCCGTCTGTTAAGAAGCCCTCGCGTTTTTTCTCTTTTGATGTAAGCATATCTGGGCCTGTAAAATTGCACCTGCTGAGAGAGCTAATGTAATTGGTAAATTTTCGACCATGAATTTGCAGACCAACTCGCAAACACAAATCAATACCCCGTGGCCTGGTGTATTCGGGACGACTGAGCCTTTTACAGATCAGGGAGTATCTGATTTGTGGGGTGAACAACGAATTTCTGCCTCCGTATCAGTTTCTTCATCGGTGGAGAACAAACAGAGGCAAATTGAAGCTTTCATTTCAGATCGGCCAGAAAATGCAGAAAAAGTTTACAGGGAGTTTCAAGGAAGATTGGTGATTCCAGACATCGGGAAAGAACTCCTTCTGCAGAAATTTCAAATTATTTACGACGGGAAAGTTGTCAGGATAGAGAGTCTTCCTTCCGGTAATTGGCCAAAGGTCTCGTTCGAGTTCGCCTCAAATCTGGAAAAAGGGAATGAGGTAAGCCTTGAAGTCAGTCAGCCAATTCAGTCTGTGGACGCCATTCTGCTTTACACCCGCTTGATTTTTTTACTCTTGAAAGGGGGCCGTTTTATTCTTGTTGCAGATGGAATCGGGGAGTTGATTGGCTTTGAAGTCCCATCCACCATGTTCGATTTGGAAACCCTCTTAAGGATGTCCAGACTGGCTCGAAAGTTGAAATTTATCCAGAGAGTTTTCAATGTAACTTTCGATCTTTCTTCTGACAGAAGGTTCTCCCTCGGAGATATAAAGAAAATTGACATTATATTTCGTGGCATTACTGAAGGAGAGTTTTTCACGAGGAGTGAAAGTATAACCTTTTTCAAGGTAAAGCTCTCTCGGTCTGGAAGAGGATTTATTCAGGATAACTCTGATGGCCCTTTTTACATCCGGATGGAGGGAGAGTCTAATTTCCAAGAATTATTCGGACGTAAACTGGAGGTGGGACCAATCACTGTTGAGATTCCTATGGCCGAATGGGCTAATCAAAGAGAAGTACTGCGATTGGTAAAAGCAGGGGGGCGGGAGGTAGATATTAAACTGTCAGCGCTGGATCATCAGATTAAGCATCGTTTTGAGAAGTATGCAGATATTAAGAAGGGGGAACGGGCTCGCAAACTTAAACGATTCATCTACGATCTATCATGTGAGGAGCCGGAAGAACTTGCCCGACTGGTTACCGAACCGTTGGTTCGAGACGTACCTTCCGATGAGGCCGTTCAGATTGCTTTCGGCTGGCTGCAATACAATCGCCTGCCGGATCGTTTCTGCCCGCAGGAGCCGGAGCTTGATCAAACAGCCGGATGTTGGCGTGTACCGATCTGGCTGGTCTATACGAGTGGAGAAGGCGGTGAAGTTGGCGAACTCTTGATTGATGTCAAAACCGGAAAGATCATTTCACATTCGCCCGTCGAAGAAATGAAACGTCGGGCCAAACCTCTGGCCGATCAGATCCTCAATGTATCCGAAACCGCCCCTTCACATACAGGAGACTAAGTATTCCTGTATGCCCGCCTGCCTGCGAATGGTAATGGAGTCAATGGGTGTTTCTGTGACAGAGCAGGAGATTCGGGAAAAAAGTAATTGCCTTCCTGACAGCCTTGGTCCGCTGGCAGGCACAGATACCAGAGACTTGGTGCAAGCTGCGCGCGGCTTTGGATTCGCCGGAACCTTCAGTTGCAAATTTGATATTGATGGACTGAGGGAAACGCTTGAGACAGGCGCTTTTCCAATCGTTGAAATCCGAACACGGCTGGAAGCCGGAAAACCTTACACGAGACACGCAGTCATTGTGGTAAAGATCGGAGCCAGTGACGTTGAGGTGCTTGATCCTTGGCTTGGAGAACGAAGCTTGCTGATAGAGCAGTTCCTGCAGGAGTGGGGTGGAACCTGCCAAACTACAATTATTGTGGAACGATCTGAAGAGTCTTAGCCCGCCTTTGCAGTGAGCTGACCTTCAAATCAGCGACCCTGATTTGCCTATGACCTCTCTTCATTCTGTCACCAGCATCAGTTGCAACTGCGTCTGCATCTTCTGCATCTCCGCCGCGACTTCGGCGAAGCCTTCAGCCTGACGGGCCGCCGCGAGGAGCGGGTCGGACATCAGGAAGGGGTAATTGGCGTAGCCGGTTCTGACCGCCTCGCGCAGCATGCGGAAGCAGTTCGGGAAATCGCCGAGCAGCGAGTAGATCGGGGCCAGCACGTAGTAACTGTAACCCGCGAGCTGCGCGCCCGAGTCGAGGATTTCGCTGAGCGCGCGCTGGCCTTCTTCCTTTTCACCCCTGACCGCGCAGAGCATGGCGTACGTCATCGCGCTCATCTTGCTCGCTCCCGCTTCGGCCAGACTGGTCTCAAAGTGGGCGATGGCCTGCTCCTTATTTCCTTCCACCAGATCCAGCACGCCGAGCCAGAAGTAAATTTCCGGGCACTCGCCCAAGTGCTTTTCGAATTCGCGGCGGGCGGCCGGATAATCGCCTTTCTGGTAATGCATCACGCCGATGATGTAAGGGTAGGTGGTCGGGTTGATCTCGACGGCCTTGCGAAAGAGCGTCAGCGCGATGTCGGGCAGCCCGGCGTAATCGTAGGCGTGGCCCATCGCCTGGTAAGCGTATTCGCTGTTGGGCGCGACCCCGAGCAGGTGCTTGCATTCGACGAGCGCGTTCCTGACGTCGCCCCGATCGGCATGATACAGAATGCGGGAGAAGATGGCGGCCGGCTGCGACGGGTTGATCCCCAGCGCCTGGTTGATCGCGTCATCCGCTTTGACGAAGAGCGATTCATCGTTGAGGTAATGACGCGCGTTCAGATAACGCCCGGCCAGCGCCGCCCACGCCGGGGCGTAGAGCGGGTCGAGGTTGACCGAGGCTTCGAGCAGTTCGAGCGCGTGCCGGTGGCCGTCGGCGTTCTGCGGCGCGGCCAGGGCGCGCAGGTAAAGTTCATAGGCGACCGGGTTGCTCGGCCCGTCCTGCCTGAGCGCCTCCTGCTCCCCGGTCGAGAGATTCAGCCGCAGCCCGCGGATCAGTTCTTCGCAGATGCGATCCTGCAGCTCGATCACGTTGTCGAATTTCAGGTCAATCCGCTCCTGCCATAAAACCTCGTTGCGCATAACTTCAATCAGCTGCGCGTTGACGCGGAAGTTTTCGCCCGCCCTGATGTAGCTGCCGGAAAGGATCGTGTCCACCTGCAATTCACGACCGACGACGCGCGGGTCGACGGCCCGGTCGCGGTAACGCTCGACTGACGACGAGGGGCGCACGATCAGCGACTTGAGGCAGCAGAGTTGCGTGATCAGCGCGTCGGCCAGGGCATAACCCAGGTATTCGATTTCAGGGTCGGCCATCAGGTTCCGCAACGGCAGGATTGCCAGGCGATGATTCGATTGCAGCCGCCCTGTTGGCGCGGTGCGCTGTGCCGGGTTGAGCAAGGCCGAAGGGAACGGCGGCGCCACGGCGTTGGTCAGATAAGGGTCGCCGGGCGCGCGTGCCAGTTCCAGCGAGGGATGTGTATCCCCGGCGTCGGGGTCATCAAACGCCCGGCGCAGGGCCTGGGCCAGCTCGGTCGCCGTCGCGTAACGCATCTGCGGGTCTTTGGCGAGCGCCCTCATCACAACCGATTCGATGGCGGCGGAAATCTCCGGGCTCCTCTCGCGCAGGCGCATGGGCTGCGTGCCGACCTGATGCATCAGCACGGCGACCGACGAGACGTTCGGGAAAGGCACGCCGCCCGTGAGCATTTCATAAAGCGTCACGCCGAGCGCGTAAACGTCCGAACGCGCGTCAAGCTCGATTCCCATGCACTGCTCCGGCGACATGTAATGCGGCGAGCCGATCGCGTTCGCGCCGGTCAGGTTCGGCTGGGTTTCCGCTTCGGAAATCGCCTCCGGCGTTTCCAGCAGTTTGGCGATGCCGAAATCCAGCACTTTGACGAGCAAATGCCCGGCCGCCTGCTCTTCAATAATAATGTTGTCGGGTTTCAGGTCGCGGTGGATGATCCCGGCGGCGTGGGCCGAAGCGACGGCGGAGCAGACCTGCTCGATGATTCGCAGTGTGTGTTCAGGGGCGATGGGCCCACCGCGCAACGTCTGCCGCAGGCTCTGGCCGTGCATCAGCTCCATCACAATGTAGGGCCCGTGTTCGCTGATGCCGTAATCGTAAATCTGAATGATGTTCGGGTGGCGCAGCGAGGCGGCCGAGCGGGCCTCGCGGCGGAAGCGTTCCATCATATGGGTGTCGCTGCTGAACATCGGCAGCAGGACTTTGACGGCGACGGCACGGTCAAGGCCGAGCTGCACGGCTTCGTAAACCGCGCCCATCCCGCCGCGGCTGATCGGGCGCTCGATGCGGTAGCGGTCGGCCAGCACGGTTCCTGACTGCAGCCCGTGCCATGATTCGCGTGGCTGGTGACCTGAATTCAAATCGAGACGTTCTGGCATGGCGATTCTTACTTCCCACAATGGGTCATCAGGCACGTACGGAACAGACCGTGGCGGCGGATTCAACCGCCCCGACCTTTGTCACGGTTTATTCACGGCCCCCGGTTAATGTACGATACCGATGAAGTCATTCAACAGTATCTGCCGAATCGCGAAAAGAGAAAAGCGACGTGGACAGTCTTTCAGCTCAAAGGTCTGAATGGGTTCTGACGGAGGGCGCGCTGGCCAAATTTCTGGCCTGCCTCGACACCGACGCGGAACGCGCGGGAGAGAAGTATGAGTCTGTGCGGCAGACGCTCGTGAAATTCTTCGACTGGCGCGGCGCTTTTCACCCGGAAGAGTGCGCCGACGAGACGCTCAACCGCGTGATCAGGAAGATTGATGAAGGTGAAACGATCCGCGACATTCCCGCTTTCTGTCAGGGCGTGGCGCGGCTGGTCTTTCTGGAAACGCTGAAGAGCCCCGACGGCAGGAGGGCCGATCTCGAAGACCTGCCCCCGCTGCCCGCGCCCGACCCGGAGCCCGAAGAAGACCCGCGTCAGGAATGTTTCAATCACTGCCTTGGGGAACTGCCGCCCGAAAGCCGGCAGCTGATTATGCAGTATTACCAGGACGAGCGGCGCGAGAAGATCAACAACCGGCTGGCGCTCGCCCAAAGCCTGGGGCTGCCGCTCAACGCGCTCCGCAGCCGCGCGCAGCGGATCCGCGACAAGCTCGAACAGTGCGTCAGCCGCTGCCTGAAAAAAAAGTAATTTTCGACCGACATGAATTTGAGGCTTTCGCCAGTAGTCAGTAGAGAGGCATCCGTGGTACCCCTCCATGCCTTTCGCTCTCGAAGAAAAGTCAAAGTCAAAGGTCGGATAAAACAATGAACCCCAGCGATCAGGAAAACCTGATGTCCCGCTACCTGCTCGGCGAACTGTCGGAATCCGAGCAGACCGCCATCGAAGATGAATACTTCGCCGACGGCGAAAAGTTCGAGCGGATGTGGGCGGCGGAAAACGATCTGGTTGACCGCTACGTGCGCGGGAGGCTCTCGCGGGCCGACCGGCAGCGCTTCGAGCGGCATTACCTCGCGACGCCCAGACACCGCGAGCGCGTCGCTTTCGCGAGGTCGCTGCTGAAGGCAGCTGACCATTCGGCCCAGGAAAACGACGCGCCGGCAGCGATCAGTGAATCTGAGCCTGAAGATTCCTGGTGGGTAAAGCTCGTGGCAATGCTGCGCGGCCCGCAGCTCGCCCTGGGCGTCGGTCTGGCAATGGCCTCATTGTTGCTGACCTTAGGCGTGGTGTGGTCATTCCTTGAGCGCGGAAGATTGAGAGAGCAGCTTGCCCGGCTGGAGACCGAACGTTCGGCTGAGCAACAGCGCCAGCAGGAGCTGGAACGACAAAGGCAGGAACTGGAGAAAAAGCTTGCCGAGTGGCAGGGGCAGGGTATTCAGTGGAAAACCGAACTCGAACGGCTGCGCGCAGAACAACGCCGA
This sequence comes from Blastocatellia bacterium, assembly GCA_035652435.1. GTDB lineage: Bacteria > Acidobacteriota > Blastocatellia > RBC074 > RBC074 > DASRDU01. The sequence goes on along the minus strand of DASRDU010000088.1, from coordinate 33,824 downwards.
ATAGAAGCGCAGAAAGTCACCCCGCAGCCTTCTTCTCAACCCGCGTTACTCTCTTTCCTGCTGACACCCGGTCTCCTGCGCGGCGGCGGCGAGCCGCGTCAATTGGCGATCCCTCACAGCACGGCTCAGGTCAGACTGCGAATGAAACTGGATGGCAACGATCACCGGTCTTATCAGGTCGGGCTCCGCGCGGTTGACGGCGGAGAGGTCTTCCGTCAGCAGTCACTCAAAGCACGTCCGGGCAAAGCCGGGGCAGAAGTCGCCGTCACGATTCCGGCCGCAAAACTCACCGCCGGCGATTACATCCTGACGCTGTCGGGCGTTAATGCCGCCGGTGAAACTGAAGAACTGAACCGCTACTTCTTCAGAGTCCGCTAGCCTCCGGCCACTCACGTCACCTGCCTTTTTAATCCAAACATTTTTTAGCAGGCCCCTTCCACTTTTCACTCCCTGTTTTCCGCTGATGCAGTTGGATGTTTGCCGGGGGTGAAAACTCCCGCGACATGTTTTGCCGACGGCCGCCAGTAGTCAGTGGATGCGGCAAACGGCTTCAGTAATTTCTGAATTCGTGCCCTCTTTATAGCCGGAAGGAGAAAAAGGATGAAAGTGGATAATCACAATGACCACGAGAATGATAACGGACAAAACAAGCTCCCATGCTGTCCGGATTTGAAGACCGATCCGGTCTGCGACGTATTTGATATGCGGCGGCGGCTGACTTTTCAGACCGGGGTGAGGACGCGGTCGGGCCGGCCCGTCGAAGTCGAAGTCATCATTCATACGCGCTTCACGCGCTGTTCCGGGCCGCTCGCGCTCGGCGACCTCGTTTACACGACGACGCTGCTGCCCGGCGAGAAGGTGCGGCTCGCGACGACCGACCGGCGCAGCCGATTCTCGTTCGACAGCAGCAACAAACTGAGCTACCGGAGCGAACAGATTTCAGAAGAGCAGTACCGGATGACGGCGCTCCGCTCGTTTATGATGGACGCCTCCTCGCGCGATCAGACGAACCAGAAGGACACCGAGAAAAGTTCGTGGGACTTCCACGGCGACGCGGACGGCTCCATCGGATTCCTGTCCGCGAGCGCCGACGTCAACGCGCGCGGCTCGTATAACGGCGAATCCACGCGCGACTTCCTCGGCGAGCATAAATCACATGCGGAATCATCGGATCACCAGTCGGTCGAGGCGACGCGCAAGGCGCATTCAATGTCGGTCGGCGAGGTCTCGGCGCGCGAACACAAGGAGGGCGAGTCGGAAGATCATTTCGAGTCGTCTTCGCGCGAGTTCGCCAACCCGAACAAGTGCCACGCGGTGACGTTCCTCTTTTATCGTCTCAACAAGACCGAGACGATCAAATTCACGCTCGAATCCATCACGCGGCGCGTCATTGACCCGGCCAACGTGGTGCGGCCCGTGCCGGTGCCGCCGGCTGGCAACAAGATTTCGGCGATCCCGGACTTCCTGCCCGCCTCCGTGCTGGCGCAGTCCGTCAGAATGCCGGCAGTCCAGGCCCTCAACATCAACGCCGCCGATTTGAGCGCCGCCTTCCGCCCCGGCGTGGCGGCCACCTTCACGCCGGTCGTGCCAGAGATCATCTCCGAGCCACCGCTCAATGAAGAACTGCGGCAGAAGGCGCTCGCCGAAGTGGATCAGCAACTCTTCCGGCAGGGCCTGCTCGATCAGGAGCGCGGCGGCGGGGTCTCGCCCGAGGCGCAGAAGGAATTCGGCTTCGAGCGGCAGACGTCGCTGCCGACGGCGGGCGTGATCGTCAAAGGCTGCATTGACGATTGTGACACCTGCGAGCCGGAGTTACAGAAATCCATCCAGCTCGATCTGGAGCGGAAGGAGCTGGAAAACAAGCTGCTCGCGCGGCAGATCGAACTGCTTGAGAAGTCGCAGCAGTACCGCTGCTGCCCGAAAGGTGAAGAGGAAGAAGTAAACGAGTAAGCCGCGCGAAGAAAATCCGTGCTGGAATCATCAGGCGGGATGTCACACTGAATGTGGCATCCCGCCGATCATCATTAAAACGGCAGATGCTGTGGCCCGATTGATGCCCGCAGACTTTACCCATGCATCCACCTTTGATTTAGAATTACCCGCCATCATCCCCCGCTTTACGATTGCCATCCGCAACAGGGAGTGACCTATGTCAGATCAGAACAGAATGATCGGGGCTGCGTACCACTTTTACCCGCGAAATATCGTTCGCCGTCTCGCGCTGCTGATTGTCGTGCTGGTGTCAGCCTTGTCGGTTGCAGCAGCACAACAGCCGGCGGACGTGCGCCCCCTCGTCACCGGCGTGCCCGTCGAGCATGATCTCGCCGGCGGGCAGACGCATCAATATCAGGTCACGGCGGAGGCCGGACAGTGGGTGAAAATTCTGGTGGCGCAGAAAGGCGTCAACGTCGTCGTCAGAGTTTACTCGCCCGACGGGAAGCCGCTCTGGGAGGTGGACGTTGATGACCGGACTGAAGGGACCGAAGAGGTGACGCTCGTGGCTGAGCAGGCGGGGAACTATCGCGTCGAGGTGACTCCGACAGACCAGGGCGCCAAAGCGGGGCGCTACGAAGCGACGCTGACCGAACTGCGGGCGGCCACCGCGCCGGAGAGAAGCAGGTGGGGTGCCGAAAAGACCGTCAACGAGGCGCTCGCCCTGATGGATCAGGGGAAAAAGGAGTCCTTTGAAGCGGCCATTACGAAGTTTGATTCGGCTCTGGCCCTGAATCGCGCCGCGGGTTATCAGCCCGGCGAGATCATCGTCCTGCTCTACCTCGCCACCGCCCACCAGAACCTGAGCCAGTACCAGAAATCGCTGGAGGTTCTCAATCAGGCCCTGCCGCTCACCCGCGCCGCCGGTGACCGCAGGATGGAAGCGACGGTACTTAACAACATCGGGACGATGTACGGCTTTCTGGGGCAACAGCAGAAGAGGCTGGAATACCTCAGGCAGGCACTGCCAATCATCAGGGCCACGGGTGACAAGGTTACGGAAGCCGCAACCTTGTCGAATCTTGGGCAGGGGGCCCACACACTGGGCGATTATCAGCAGGCTCTGGATTACTTCGCCGAGGCGCTGCCACTACTCCAGGCGGAGGGCAATAAGCCTTTTCTGGCGATAGTGCTCAATAACATCGGCGCGGCTCACCGTAACCTCGGCGAGACCGCGAAGGCGCTCGAATATTACCAGCAGGCGCTGCCGCTGCTGCGGGCCGAAGGCGACAAGCAGAACGAGGCGGTGACGCTCGATAACATCGGCGTGCTTTATAACACGCTCGGGAATTCGCCCGAGGCGCTGAAATTTTTCAATCAGGCGCTGCCGCTCCGCCGCGCCACGGGCAACAAACGCGGGGAGGCGGTGACGCTCGACAACCTTGGCGTGACCGCGAGGCTGCTGGGCGACGCGCCGAAGGCGGCGGAATATCACCGCCAGGCTCTGGATCTGTTTCAGGCAATCGGTGAGCGTTACAAGGCCGGCGTCGCGCTCGACAATCTCGGCGTGGCCGAGCGCGAACTCGGGAATCTCGAGCAGGCGTTTGCTCATCACGAGCAGGCCGTTCAGGTACTCCGGGCCGCGGGCGACCGACTGGCCGAAGCGCGCGCGCTCAGAAACCTCGCGCAGGTGGAGCGCGAGCAGGGCAGGCTGGCCGAGGCCGTAGGGCACATCGAGCAGGCCATCACCCGGCTCGAATTCGTCCGCGCCGGAGTGCGCAATCAGGAAACCCGCTCGTCATTCTTCGCGACCGTCGCGGATTTTTATGAGTTCGACACCGACCTGCTGATGCAGCGGCACAAGGCCGAACCGAACGCCGGGCACGACAGGGCGGCGCTCCGGGTCAGTGAACAATCGCGCGCGCGCAGCCTGCTCGAACAGCTCGGCGAGGCCCGCACAGACATCCGCGCGGGCGTCGCGTCAGAACTGCTGGAACGCGAGCGCAGCCTGAAAGACCGGCTGACCGCCCGGCTTGACGCTCTGACGCGACTGCTCGGCGGGAAATACACCGAGGCGCAGAAGGCCGCCGCCGAAAAAGAGATCGCCGCGCTGACCGACCAGTACCGGCAGGCGCAGGCCGAAATCAGAAAGACCAGCCCGCGTTACGCCGCGCTGACACAGCCGCAGCCGCTCGAGCTGAGCGAGATTCAGCAGCAGCTCGACCGGGACACGATGCTGCTCGAATACGCGCTCGGCGAAAAGCGCAGTTATCTGTGGGTGGTGACGCCCACAGCGATCAGCAGCTACGAACTTCCATCGCGAGCCGTGATCGAGGCCGCCGCGCGAACAGTTTATGACTCGCTGATGACACGTCCGGCAAAGCCGCTGTCGCCCGATACACAGATGACGGAACGTTCAGCCGCGCTCGGCCGCATGCTGCTCGGCCCGGCGGCGGCACAGCTCGGTAACAAGCGGCTCGTCATTGTCGCGCCCGGATTGCTGTCGTACCTGCCGTTCGCCGCTTTGCCTGTGCCGCAGACGGACGGGAGAGGTGAGGCTGCCGCTGCGCCACTGATCGCCGGGCATGAAGTGGTGAATCTGCCATCGGCCTCCGTGCTGTCTGTGCTGCGCGGCGAAACTTCGGGCCGTCAGGCAGCGCCCGGCACCGTCGCCGTGCTGGCCGACCCGGTCTTTGAAGCCGGCGATCCGAGAATCGCGTTGGCGGGCAAAAACAAAAGCTCAGGCAAACAGGCTCAGGCCGCGCCCGGTGTCCAGGGCTCCCTGGTGGCCGTGAATTCACCGCTCGCGCAGGCGGTCAGGAGTATGAACCCGACCAGTGATCGCGGCGGACTGACGCGGCTGCCCTTCTCACTCGAAGAAGCCAACGCCATTCTTTCGCTCGTTCCGCCCGCGGCGGCGCTGAAAGCGACGGGCTTTCAGGCGAATCGCATGACCGCGACCAGCAACGAACTCAGCCGATACCGCCTCATTCACTTTGCCACGCATGGGCTGCTCAACAGCGAACACCCGGAGCTTTCCGGCCTGGTGTTGTCGCTGGTTGATGAAAACGGCAGACCGCAGGACGGCTTTCTGCGCCTGCACGAAATCTACAACCTGCGCCTGCCCGCCGACGTGGTGGTGCTGAGCGCCTGCCAGACCGGCCTCGGGAAAGAGGTCAAAGGCGAGGGGCTCGTCGGCCTCGCGCGCGGCTTTATGTACGCGGGCGCGCCGCGCGTGGTCGCGAGCCTCTGGCAGGTGGACGACCTGGCGACGGCGGAACTGATGAAGCAGTTCTACCGCGGAATGCTGAAAGACGGCCTCCGGCCGGCGGCGGCCTTGCGCGCGGCACAGATCGAGCTGTCGAAACAGAGGCGCTGGGCTGCGCCATACTTCTGGGCCGCGTTCACGTTGCAGGGCGAGTGGAAGTGAGACCGCACTCGCTGCGAGCCGCCGATCAATAAAAGTGGCGCGATCTGGATAATCGCGCTACATCGTGCCTGATTTTCAGGTAGTGATCAGCCTTTTCCCGCCTCAACCTCAAAACTCCCGATCACACTGGATTTTGTGGGCTGACGATTCGCGAGCGCCAGAGGCGCGCAATGTTTATAGCAAATCGTATCGAGAAACCACCTCAACTCCGTCAGGAGCGACATCCGCAGCCACACATATCGCTCCTGACGGAGCTGGGGATGTTTTTTCCCGGTCTGGTTATAAACATTGCGCGCCTCTGGCGCTGAAGAAATTTTCTCTCCACAAAATCCGGTGTGATCAGCAAAACTCCGATTCAAAAAACTCAAAAACACGACAGATTTTTCCAGCTTCTGCCCGGAATAATTTCTCAGCCATTCCGGTCTCGCGCCTGATTTTCCGCTGATACAGATGTGAGCTGCCGACCCGGCGCGACATTTTCCGCGACAGATTTCCCCGGCCCGGGCTTTTCATTGCGCCGTCCTGCAGTCATTGCGGCGGAATCCCGAAAAAAGCCGCGACATGCTTTCACACCCCATGCCAGTAGAGAGTGCAGGCGAAATGACGCTCTGAGAAAACAGAGCAGCTTTGACGAGACAACAATGATTCAACCAGAAGGAGAGATTATGCGTTCAGCGAAACAGTTCCTGGCGATTCTCATTTGCGCGTTGTTATTTCTGCCCGCCGTGCCGGCGCAGACGACGCGGCAGGACGCGCAGTCGGCGGCGATTGCGCAGGAAGTGACGATCATCATTCAGCACGAGCAGGTGCGCTTCACCGCGCAGAAGGCCGTCGCGGAGATGAGGCTGCAAATCTTCAACCAGTCGGGCGAACTGGTGTACGACAGCGGCGCCGTGACTGAACCTCAGATCAACTGGCCGCTCCAGCAGGCGAGCGGCGAGGCGCTCAGGAGCGGGATGTATGCCTACTCGCTCTCGATTAAAGAGGCGGGCGCGGAGGCGGCGCGCGTGCGGCGCGGGCATTTCATCGTTGACCGCGCCAAAGAGCGCGACGGGAACACTGACCGTCTGTGGGTGACCAGCCAGAACGACAGCAGCATCGGCACCGACCTGACCGTCGCCCGGAGCGAGGATGCGACCGTCGCCGGGCTTTCCAGCAGTCGCGAGCGGGCCGGTGAAAAGGGCGACGGCTCGAAACGCGATGACGGCAGTCGTAAGGTCGAAAAGGAAAAGAAGGACGGTAAAAAATCGCGCGAAGACGCGCTTGAAGTCGCCGGCGCTGGCACGCCCGGGCAGCTCGCCAAATTCATCTCGCCGGAAGAGGTGGGCGATTCGGGCGTCACTGAAGTGGTGACTGACGCGGGCAGTCTGGTCGGCATCGGGACTCAGATCCCGGTCACGACGCTCGATGTCAGAGGCCACCTGACGCTCGATGCCGGCGGCAGCCCGGTCCTCTACACCGCGGCCGGAGGCGGCGAGCAGAACAGGTATCTTCAACTCATCAACTCTCCCGAGGCCCCGAGCGCTTCGGGCATCAAAGCCGGCGGCGTTCTGGTTTCCGACAGCTACGCTTTCGCCAATCCCGGAAAGAACGATCTGGTGGTCAAGGGCACTGCCGGTTTCGGGACGGCCAGCCCGTCATCGAGCCGCGTGACGATTGAGGGGCAGGATGCGCTCACCGCGCGCGGCTATGAGCCTTTCATCAATTTGCAGGACTCGAACGATTTCTTTTTCCAGAGCGGCCACCGGATTCAGAGCGCGCACGGCGACCTGAATTTCTTCCACGGCTATTACCAGCAATCGGGCGGCATCTTCGCCACCCGCAAATACGTTTACGTCCCGAGAATGGTGATCAAGGATTCCGGCAACGTGGGGATCGGGACTGCCTACCCCAATCACCAGCTGAGCCTTGGGCGCGGCCCGACCTGGACGAGGAACGGATGGGGCGGGGCGATGGAACTTGAAAACGCCAGCGCCATCGCATGGAAAGCGAATGCCGCAGGGCAGCGGTTCGGGATCGGCCACACCAACGGCGGCCTCTATTTCTTCCGCACCACGAGTGACCCGGCGACCACGACCGCCCCTGCCAACTACGACCTCAGCATCAGCGACGCGGGCGAAGTGAGCGTGCGGATGCTCAGGATCAACGGCGCCGACTTTGCCGAGAACTTCGACGTCAACGTCGCGCCGACCACGGACGAAGAGGAAGCGGCCCCGGAAGTTGAGCCGGGCATGGTGGTTTCGATTGACCCGACCGACCCCGGCAAGCTGGCGCTCAGCAACCATGCTTATGACCGCCGTGTCGCGGGCATCATCAGCGGCGCGGGCGGCGTCCGGGCCGGGATGAGGATGGGGCAGGAAGGCACGCTCGCCGACGGCAAACATCCAGTGGCGCTGAGTGGTCGCGTCTACTGCAAGGTTGACGCCTCGCAGGGCGCGATTGAGCCCGGCGACCTGCTCACGACTTCAGACACGCCCGGCCACGCGATGAAAGTCACCGATCAGGCGAAAGCCCAGGGTGCGATCATCGGCAAGGCCATGACCGGCCTGAAGGAAGGCCGCGGGATGGTCCTCGTCCTCGTCACGCTGCAGTAACGAACCTGACAAAGAAAGGAGGAAATGATCATGCGTTTACTGACAGCTTTCGTTCTCGCAATCACTCTGGCGCTGGCAACCATGCCGGCGCCCCGCGCTCAGGAAAAAGCGCAGGAAGTGGAACAGAAGAGGGAGTGCGGCACCACCATCCCGGAAGGCCAGCTCAAGGTCGAACTGGCCCGCGCGGCAGCGCTCGGCGGGCGGGTCATGGCACCGCAGGCGAACGCGCCTTACTACGTGCCGCTGACCATTCACATCGTGCGACAGAGCGATCGCACCGGCGGCCTTTCGGTGAGTCAACTGGCCGTCGCGATGCAGGACCTGAACCGGGCGTGGGAGCAGGGCGGCATTCAGTTCTTCATCTACGGCGATATTGACTACATTGACAACGACACCTTCTTCAACATCCCGGACAGCCGTGCGCAGCGCGATCAGCTGCGCATGGTCAACCCGGTGGCCGACACGATCAACGTCTATTTCACCAACCTCGCGGGCCTGTGCGGCGAATCAACCTTCACGACCGACAACCCGCAGGGCGTGCTGATGGACATCAACTGCTCGGGTGTCGCGACCAACCCGTCCTCGTTCCCGCACGAGATCGGGCATTACTTCGACCTCTACCACACGCACGAGACGAAGTTCGGCGTCGAGTGCCCGAGCGAGAACAACTGCTCCACCGCCGGAGACCTGGTGTGCGACACGGCGGCCGACCCGGGCCTTGAGAAGGCGGACAAGACGCTACGCGTGGACGGGAATTGCAACTACGACAATTCGGCCGGACTGCCCGGCGGCTGTGACAAGACGCTTTACAACCCGCCGACGCGCAACCTGATGTCTTACTCCGGCAAGACCTGCCGCGATCAGATCACCTCCGGGCAGATCAGCCGGGCACTCAACGTGCTGACGACCACCGCGAATCGCAAGAACCTGATCAACAGCTTTGCGAAGTTTGCGAGTGTCGGCGCCAGCTCGACGAACACGGCCTGCACGTATCAGGCCCCGTGCCCCACCGTTAACGCGGCGGTCGCGGCGGCGAAATCCGGGGATCACATCTTCATCAACCCCGGCACCTACTTCGCGGCCCCGCTCGCTATCAACAAGGCGGTGTTTCTGAGGCAGTGGGACACCGGTGGGCCGGTGCTGATCCGGTAACACGGAAAGTAAAAAGGCAAAAGGCAAATATCAAAAGTCAAAAGTAGGAAGGCCGGTCCGCCACGACGAGCCGGGCTTGTCGGGACGGTTCTTACTTTTGACTTTTGATATTTGCCTTTTGCCTTACGCTGCTTTCTTCCTGAACCGCATCGCGCTGATGAAGATCAGGAGGATGCTCATGCCCGTCAGGACGAGCGCCGGCTGGCGCAGGTCATAGAGGCTGGCGCCGCGCAGGATGATGCCGCGCGCGATCTGGATCATATAGGTCGTCGGGATGAGCTGGCTGATGAAGCGGAACCCGAGCGGCATTGCCGCAATCGGGAAGATGTAACCCGAGAGGAAGATCGAAGGCATCATCGTGCCGAACGACATCTGCATCGCCTCGTTCTGCGTCTGCGCGCGCGTCGAAATCAGCAGCCCGACCCCCAGCATCGTCAGCATGAACGGCACCGCCAGCCCGAGCAGCAGCGGCAGGCTGCCGTGGATCGGGACGCTGAAGGCCCAGACCATCAGCGTCAGCACGAGACACAGCTCGACGAAAGCGACCACGAGGTAGGGAATGATCTTGCCGACCATCAGGCCGAGCGGCGCGACCGGAGTCATATACAACTGTTCAAGCGTCCCGCGCTCGCGCTCGCGCACAATCGCGAAAGTGGTCAGCATGACCGTCTGCATCTGCATGAGGACGACGATCAGGCCGGGGATCAGAAAATTCGCCGAGCGCGAATCGGGGTTGAAGAGTACCTTGCGCCGCGCTTCAATCGGCAGCGACACTCGCCCGCTCGCCCGCTCAAGCACGCGGTCGAGCGATTCCTGCAGCGTGATCGCATTCGACACGTTCGACGTTTCGCCCGCCACCGACGAGTCCGAGCCGTCAACCAGCACGAGCGCGCTCGCCGTTTCGCCCGCGAGCAGGCGGCGCGAATAATCCGGCGGAATCTTGATGCCGACCTGCGCCCGGCCGGCCACGACGGCCCCATTCAATTCCTCGTCGGATGTCACGTAGCTGATGATCTTGAAGTCGCCCGAATTGACGAAGCGGTCGAGCAGGCGGCGGCTCTCCTGCGTCTGCGCGGCGTCGTAGACGACCGTCGGCACGTCGCGCACGTTCGTGTTGATCGCAAAGCCGATCATCATCAGTTGCAGCACCGGGATCAGCACCGTGAAAAAGAGCGCCATCGGGTCGCGCCGCAGGTGGATCGCCTCCTTGCGCAGCACGGGCAGCAGCCCGGCGAACGGCCCCGAGAGGCGCGTCATTTCGCGCTCATCTGTGGCCAGACCGCTTCTTTCCTGCGTGAATGTTTTCATCTCAAGCCTCTTTGAGCGACTGCGTCAGCGTGACGAAGACGTCTTCGAGCGACGGCATAATCTCGCGGATTTCGGCCTGCGGGAAACCGTCGCGGGTCAGTTCGGCTTTGACTTCATCGAGCGCAACCGCCCTGTCCATCAGCAGGTGGATCGCCTGGCCGAAGATCGTCGCCGAACGGACGTAAGGTTTCCTGCGCAGCAGCGCGAGCGCCGCCGCGGTGCGCGGCGTGTCAACTTCGATGCGGCGCGTCCCCGGCGGCGTGACCTCGGGCACCTCCTTCAGCTCTTCCGGCGTGCCGTAAGCGATCAGCTTCGAGAGGTAAATGTATCCGACGCGCCCGCATCGCTCGGCCTCGTCCATATAATGCGTCGTCACGAAGAAGGTCACGCCCATCCCCGAAAGCTGGAAGAGCAGATCCCACAGCTCGCGCCGCGCGACGGGGTCAATGCCCGCGGTCGGCTCATCCAGAAACAACAGCTTCGGCTCGTGGATGAACGCGCAGGCGAGCGCCAGCCTTTGTTTCCAGCCGCCTGAGAGCTTGCCCGCGCGCCGGTCGAGATACGGCCCCAGATGCGTCAGCTCGACGGATTCTTCCTTGCGGCGTCTCAGGTAATCGCCGCGCAGCCCGTAAACGCCGGCGTAAAAATCAATATTCTCGCGTACGGTCAGGTCTTCGTAGAGGCTGAACTTCTGCGACATATAGCCGACGTGCTGCCGAATCTCTTCCGCCTCGGTGCGGCAATCGAAGCCGAGGACCGAAGCATTGCCCGCGGCGGGCCTGAGCAGCCCGCAGAGCGCCTTGATCAGCGTAGTTTTGCCCGAGCCGTTCGGGCCGAGGAAGCCGAAGATTTCGCCCTCGTTGACCTTCAGGCTGACTTCATTGACGGCGGTGAAGCTGCCGAAGCGGATCGTCAGTTTGTCTGTCGTGATTGCCGTCATTAAATGATCGTTCCGGTTTAGCGCCTGCCTTCCAGATTAGCCCATTCGCCCGACTGGATGAAGCTGGCCCAGTAATACGGGTGCTGACGCTGCGGGTCACCCAGCATCCTGAGTTGCACCTGTCGCAGCCCCTCGCTGCGGCCCTGCCCGGCCCGGAGCGCCTTGTAATATTCGATCATCAGGTCACGCGTGCCTGTGTCCGAGACCGGCCAGAGGCTCATCATCTGGGTCTCGGCGCCGGCCAGCACCAGCGCGCGGCGCAGCCCGTAGACGCCCTCGCCGTTCTTCACTTCGCCGACGCCCGTGTCGCAGGCCGACAGCACGACGAGCCTCGTGCCCCACAGATCCAGCCCGGCGACTTCGAGGGCGGTCAGGATGCCGTCATCCTCGCCGCTCTTTCTCAGGTTGGCTCCGGCCAGCCCGAGCCCCGAACGCAGCAGCGGATTTTCCAGCCTGCCTGCTGGCACAGCTTCTTCCTGTAGCAGCAGCCGGCGCTGATTCTGCCCCCTCACCTCACCGACGACAGCGTCTTCGAGGAAGAAGCCGTGCGTGGCGATGTGCAGGACGCTCGGGCCTGATGCTCTTTTAAGCGCGGCTTCGGTCGCCTCGGCCCTGGTCAGCACCGCGGCCCCGGGCAGGATCGCTTTGAGCGCGGCAGCCTCCTCGGCGGTCCCGGGCAGCGGCGAGAAGTACGCTTTCGATAAATCGAAGGCGCGCCCGGTCGTCACCCCCGGTCTCCCCGCCTGCGCGCGAGGTTCGCCGAAATCGGGATCGGCCACGACCATCGCCCCCTGCCGGCTCTGAGCGCGCGCTTGCATCCGGAGCAGGTCACGGCCGCTCGTCAGGTAGCTGAGCGTGTAGTTCTCGACGAGGTAATGGTTGTTTTCGTCCACGAGCGCGGCGAAGGGGACGAGATTGAGCAGCCCGTCGGGCGAGATGAGCAGGTGGCGCGTCTGGCCGACCAGCCTGCGCACGGGCTGCATGACGCGGGCGTCGAGGGCGCGGGCGAGTTGTTTTACGTCGGTCCGGCGCCGGTCGCGCAGCGCCTCGCGCAGGGCGTTGACGGCCTGATCAATCGGCTCGGCCTCACCCAGATCGGCCCACGACGGCTCCCCCTGCTGGCGGAGCGCGTAGGCCACGTAACGGCGCGGCTTGGCCTTGAGCGTTCCGGCCTCGTAAGGGACAAAGGAGGCAAATTCGATCAGCACGGTGCCCGGCGGAATGGCCTGCTGCACCGCCGCGAAGGTGACGGGTTGAAACTGTATGTCTAAGCTGATCCTGGTTTCGAGTGTTTCGATTTGCGCACGGAGTTGATCGAGGCCGGCTTTGTATTGTGCCAGATCCTTGCTGCCCGGCCCGGCGAGCGTGGCTTGAGAAAGTCGCGTGAGTGCGGCGGCGTATTGCTCGATCAGCGCGCGATCCTGCGGCGTGGCGCGGCGGCGCACTTGTGCCAGCGTGTCGCTCATCGCGTCGAGGGCGCGCCCCTTGCGCGAGAAGAGCGCGGCCATCGCCATCCTGCTCGCCGCCACGTCTTTTGGCGCGTTGATGGTGTGGAGCGACAAGGCGAAATCCACCCCGCCTGATGTATTTTCGAGGTAGAGCAGCCTCTGACGTTCGGAACTGAAGGCGAGGTTGCGAGCCAGATCCCGCTCTCTGATCTCGTTGGCGCGTGTTCGGCAGGCGACGGCCCGCTGATAGTCGCCTTTGCCGCGGTACGACTCTGCCAGATTGTAGAGCATGCCGGCGACGGTGGGGTGTGCTGCCCCCAGCGCCTTCTCGGTGATGGTGAGCGCGCGCAGGTAGAGCGGCTCAGCCCTCGCGTAGTCGCCAGCGCTGAGATACAACCCCGCCAGATTGTTGAGCGACTGCGCGACATCAGGGTGCTGCGGGCCGAGCGCTTTCTCGCTGACAGCCAGCGCGCGCAGGTAGAGCGGCTCGGCCCTCGCATAATCACCCTGACTGTCATACAACGCTGCCAGATTGTTCAGAGACGTCGCCACGTCAGGGTGCCCCGGCCCGAGCGCTTTCTCCCGGATGACCAGTGACCGCCGGTAGAGCGGTTCGGCTCTGGCATACTCGCCTTTGCTTTTGTAGAGCGCCGCCAGATTATTCAGCAGTTGCCCGACATCAGGGTGTTCGGCCCCGAACGTCTTCTCGCGAATGGCGAGCGCACGCAGGTAAAGCGGCTCGGCCTTCGTATAGTCGCCTTTGTTCCAGTACAGCTCTGCCAGATTGTTGAGGGAAGTCGCGGTATCGGGGTGTCCGGCGCCCAGTACCCTCTCGCGGATAGCGAGCGCGCGCAGGTAAAGCGGCTCGGCTTTCGCAAAGTCGCCTTTGCTGTCGTACCAGGCAGCCAGGTTGTTGAGCGACTGCGCGACGGCGGGATGCCCCGGCCCGAGCGCCTTCTCGCGGATGGCGAGCGCGCGCCGGTAGAGCGACTCGGCCTTCGCATATTCGCCAGTGTTGTCGTAGAGCCAGGCCAGATTGTTGAGCAGAGTGGCGACGTTGGGGTGCCCGGGCCCGAGCGTCTTCTCAGTGATGGCGAGCGCGCGCCAGTAAAGCGGCTCGGCCTTCGCGTAATAGCCTGCCGTGTCGTACAACGCCGCCAGATTGTTGAGCGAGATGGCGACCTCCGGATGCTGTGCGCCCAGCGTCTTCTCGCGGATGGAGAGCGCACGCAGGTAAAGCGGCTCGGCCCTTGCGTACTCGCCTTTGCTTTTGTAAAGCAATGCCAGATTGTTGAGCGAGGTGGCGACGTGAGGATGCTGCGGCCCCAGCACCCTCTCCAGGGTGGTCAGCACTCGCTGGGCGATTGGGATGGCTTCGTCGTACCGGCCTTCGTTGATTAACCTGAGGACTTCCGCATTGAGTCTTCCTGCTTCGGCCACGTCTCTGGCCGGCGTTTGCCGGAGGGTGGCGCTGTCATTCGTTATAGCGATGGTGTTGACACCCGGCGCGAGCGCGACTGCTGCCAGCAGGACCGTCAACAGCACTCGCCCCCGGCGCACATCCGACTCGCGGGTTTTACCCACCGGTTGTCTCATGCCGTTTTACTCAGATTCATTACGTCGCTGCTCTCAGTAAACAAGAGACGGCGCACGCGTGAACCGGTTGCGGCGCCGTCCTGTGATTTGAATCCGCGACCTGATTGGCTCACGGCTTTCTGAACAACAGCAGGTCACGTTTCCGGCGCGAAAAATCGAAGAGCGATGGCTGCTGAGTCTGTCTCTCCGGCGATGCCGCAGGCTTGCCTGATGCTTTGTCATCGTTCACGAGGAGCCTGCCATCAGCCCCTCCGGCTGTGACGATGACTCTGGTTGTTTCTTCGGCGCCGGATGGCAGGCCGCGCATCTGACCGCTTTTGATCTCGGCGTACAATTCCGGCACACGCCTGACGCCATAATCGAGCCATTCAGAAAACGTGATGGCCTTGTCCGCCGGCCTGAAATCGGCCCGGCCCATTTCGATCCCGTCGTGCGCGAGCGCATAAGTGAGCAGGCCCTGCCGGATGAGTTTGTTTTCGAGCGCGACGTTGTCGGCCTGTGTCGCCGTCAGGATGCGCATGCCTTTGTCCCAGGAGAGCTGACCGAGCCCGCGGCTGCCCATCGGGCCGGGCTTGAAGCCGGCGCCTTCGATGGCGGCGGCGGACTGGCAGGCGTCAATGATCATGATCATTTCACCCGCGTCCACATCGCGCAGCCAGAGCGACAGCTCATCGCTCGAAATACTTTTTTGCAGCAGTTCCGGCGTGACCTCACGTTTGCTGCCCGGCCCGGTGTCGTATGTCACCAGATAAAAACGTCCCGCCCCGTCGGCGTAACCGTGACCGGCGAAAGAGACGATGACGAGATCTTCCGGTCGCGCCGGTTGCAGTTGCGCGGCGTTGGGGATGCCCGCCAGGTTTGCCGCCGCAGCTTTTCGCCCGGCCAGCAGGTCGAGGATCGTCTTCACGTTCGACCGGGTGGCCGACTGAGCCGTGATCACCAGTTTCCCTTTTTTCCTTTCCTCGCTCGAAGCTGTGGCGGCCGTTACAACGCGCCCGTCGAGTTGCAGTTCGTAGTCGGCCAGGAGCGGGATGCCAATGACTTCGCCGTACTGCGCCGAGGCTTTGATTTTTTCGGTCAGCAGGCTTTGCAGCCGCTGTGCGTCGTTGGCGGCGAATTGCAGATTGAGCGCCGGGTTTTCGTAAGCGTTGACGCCGACTGTGATGACATACGCGCGCCCCTTCACCTGCGGCAACGGGCGCCCGGGCGCAAACTTCGCGCGCGCGGTATTGCTTTTGACCCGGTCAGTATTGAAGGCGTAGGCCGAGAATTCGATTTCCTTCAGGTCCGCGCGACGCGGCAGCCGGATGTTTCTGAAGGTGAAGAGCGCCTTGCCCGAACCATCCGTTTTGATTACGCCGTCCTGTTCCGGGGCATAAGCGACCAGTTGCCCGTCGCGGAACAGGCGCAGATCGTACACGCCGGATTCCAGTCTGACCGGTTGTCCTTCGCGTCGGAATTCGGTGTTCGTGCTGGTGACTTCAACCATCACCGTCACCTGATCGCTGCCGTCTGACTGCGGCGCGATCCCGGTGATGCGGACGCCGGGTTGCGCGCGATTGAGGCTGGAGATGCGGGGCACCGGCGGCAGTTTTTCGCCCGCCATCAACCGCGCCAGCAGCCGCGGTTCGTAATACCCGCGCATGAAAATTTCCAGCGGCAGCGGCTTGAGCGGGTCATCGGGAACCACCCAGTGCAACCCGCGAATGCTGTCGAGATTGTTGGTGTCGAAGCGGCCTTCGTTATCAATGATCACCCAGTCCCCGTTCGCCAGATTGATCATGCGCGCGATCAGCGCGCCGCTGTCAGCACGACACAGCCGTTCCGTGTTGTCTTCGCTGCGCGTCAGAATAAAATTGTTATCAGGCGAGAATTCGACCGTGCGAACGGGGGCGGTGTGCCCCTGCAGGCGGCGTAGTTCTTTTCCGCTGACCGCGTCCCACAATCGCACCGTCGCGTCTTCGCCCCCGGTCGCGAGCAGGCGTCCGTCGGGCGACCAGGCGACGGCGTAGATAGTCGTCCGGTGCCCCCGAAGTCTGACGAGTTCCCGCCCGGTTTTGACGTCCCACACCTGCGCGACGGTGAAATCCATGATGGATGACATCCCGCCGCTCGATGCCGCCAGCCTGCGGCCATCGGGAGAGAAGGCGAGTGACGTGACTTCATCAGAACCGATTTTGAACCTGCGCAGCTCCGTGCCGGTATCACTCTCAAAAAGCACGATCGTCGGCGCAGTTTCTGACTCCTCGTAAAACTGCGTGGCCCCCAGTTTCCCGTCAGGAGAAAACGCGGCGTGAATCGGGACATTGCTGCCACGCGCGATTCGTTTGACTTTTTCTTTGGCGAAGATGTTCCAGATGCGTGTCGACCATTCACCGGAATCACCCGCGCCCTCGGCTTCGAGGGCGGCATAATGGCCATCGGGTGAAAATTCAGCGATCCGCAATTTCTCGCCTCTGCTCGGGGCCGTGAGGAGAACTTTGCCGGTCGCCGTCTCGACGAACTGCGCGAACTTGTCCGTCGTAACGCCGAAGACCTTGTGATCACGCGAAAAACAGACCGACTTCAGCTCGCCACTGCTGTTCCGGTCGCCCCACACGGTCTCTCTGCCCGTCGTCACTTCGCGCAACGTCGCCGACTGATTCAGGTCAGTCATTGTATACAGACCGTCAGTGGTGAACTTTGTGACTCCGCCAGTCGAGTAACCCTGAAGCCGACCAGTCTCCCGGCCCGTGGCCACATCCCAGACACGGATCGTTGCGTCGCCGTAATCTCCGCCCGTGACCACGAGCGTTCCGTCCGGCGAGACGGCGAGCGCGTTGATCGTCTCGGTATGCCCGACCAGTCGCCGCACTTCCTGTCCGGTGCGCGTGTCCGTAATCACTGCGTGTTTGTAGCGATATCCGGTCTTTTTATGATCCTCTGCGGGGTCGAGCGCGGACTCCACCCGGAATCGGCCATCGGGTGTGAAGACGGGCCTGCGTTTGAGTTCTCCGCCCTGCTTCGCGGGCCTGCGCCGGACCACTTGTCCGGTGATCAGATCCCACGTGGTCACAGCGGTGCTGACCTGTTTGCCGTCCGCCGAGAAAGAAACATCCATCCCGACATCTTCAAGCGGAAAGCGCCGCACGGTTTTGCCGGTGGCGATGTCAAAGACGCGGAGACCGGATTCACTGGTGGCCGCGATGCGTGTCGCATCGGGCGAGAAGGCGACGGCCATATAGCCATCCTGCCCGCCCGCGCGCTTGTTGCCCGCGAAGCGCCGGATTTCAATGCCGGTGCGCGCTTCCCAGACAATCGCGACCCCTTCGCTCCAGCTTCCGGTCACGACGTAGCGCCCGTCGGCTGAGAATGCCGCCGAATCAATCGGCTCCGCGTGTCCGAGCTGGACGACCAGCCGCGGGTTATTGGCCGTCGCTGCCGGCTGCTCTTTTGAGGTCTGGGCGGCAACCGGCGGAGTTTTTCCGGTCGCCGTAATTCTGCGTGGACTGCGCGATTGTCCCGAAGTCTGCGCCAGTCCGGGCAGGGAAGCGCAAGCCACGGCCAGCGCCAGCATCGCGCGGACCAGACGAGGATGCCACGCCGTTTGAAGGTTGGGGGAGTCTTTCATTGCTTCACTCCTGTCATCAATGGGGCGCGTGCCTTATTTGAAGGGTGTGCGTAAATCAGAAACGCGACAACGTCCGGGGACGCACGCCGTGCGAGCCTGCGTCCCCGGACTGGTGTCCATCTGTTCGGGTTGATTTTAACGGGCTTTTATCTGCTGAGGCGTAACTTTATTTCCTGCGTTCAGTTTTATTCTTTGTCGCGGCGCCAATTCCGAACTGATCCCCGGCGCGGACCGGCTGCTTCCCGTCGAAGTCAATCTCCAGCAGCTTCTCGCTCTGCACCGCCGTCCCGTTCTCGTCCGTCAGGGTGGTGATGATTTTCCTTGTCGCCACATCAATCACGTCGCCGGTCGAAGGCCACGCCAGCCGCCCGTCAATGCTGAACGTGATCCAGCCGGGCTGGTCGCGGAGCGCGATGCTCGCGACCTGTTTCGGCGGCATCACCGTCGCGTCGAAAATATGGATGCGGCTGTTCGCCCCGTCGGCCAGCCAGATCTCTTTTTCATCCGGCGTCAGGGCGATGCCGTGGCTCGGGCAGCCGTGCCGCTTGACGGGGCCTTTGCTGTACCCTTCGACTTCGACGCGGTAGAGCTTCTCGCCCGAAACGATGTCGCCGACCTCGAAGCCGAGCAGCTCATTCACATTCACAAAGCAGAGCGTCTGCGAGCCGTTGATCGTGAACGGGCGGATGCTGCTGCCGAACGGGCCGACCTTTTTGACGACCGTGTGGCTGCTGGTGTCGCTCACCGCCAGCCTGTTCGACCGCAGCCCGGCGAGGTAGGCGTATTTGCCGTCGCGGCCGTAGGCCGTGTTGTGCGCGCCGGAGTTGAGGACGATCTTTTTGATCACGTCGCCAGTGATGGCGTCAATCACGTGCCAGTGGTCGCCTTCGAGTGACGGCAGGTAGATGATTTTGCCGTCGGGCGAAATTGCCATCCGGTCGCTGCCGCCTTCGTAGGGCTTCTCCCAGAGGATCTTTTCCGTGACGAGGTCGAGCGAGGTCAGCGTCTTCGTCGTGCTGACGTAAATCCGCTTCGTCACGGCGCTCGCGCAGACGCCTTTGACGTTGAGCGGCTTGCCGCTGTCGTCGAGCCCCGAGGTCGGGATGCGTTTGACGAACCTGTGCCCGTTGTCAATGTCGAAGACGAGCAGCCCGTGGCCGCCGTATTCGAGGTAATTGCGGATGCCGGGTTCGGCGACGTAGAGCAGCCGCTTCGCCGCCTTTTTGCCGTCGGCGGATGCGGAGCCCTGCGGCAGCCCGATGGCGCACAGAGACAGGACGCCGACGAGCAGAACGGCCGGGACTGCGATTGAAGACAGAAACGCTCTTTTCATAGTGGTCATGACCGCCTCGCTTTGATCTGTTCGTATTGTTCCCAGGGGACTCTGACGAAGGGGTGCATCTCGCAGGTCATAATCTGACTGGTGACTGCCGGGTCACCGGCCATGATATTTGCGGCCTCCTCCGCGCCATCAACCTCGATCACAGCCAGTCCGCCCGCGTCGTCGGTGAAGGGGCCCGCCATGATCAGTTTCCCCTGCTGAAAAAGGCCGTGGATGTAATCGGCATGCTCGCCGAGCGGCTGCTGTGAGGCCGGCCTGCCTTCAACCCATGCCGGGCCCTGGCTGTAGATCAGCGCAAACATTTGCCTCATTCCGACTGACTCCTTTCGTGATTATTGATTCGGTGGTCACCTGTTCTCCAGCGTCACGTCCGCCGCCATCCCCGATTTAAGTTTGCCTTCGCGGTTGTCAATTTTCACTTTGACGCCGAAGACCTGATGGTTGCGTTCGTCGCGGCTCTGAACGTTGCGCGGCGTGAATTCGCCCTGCTCGTTGATCTGTTCGATGACTCCGTCGAAAGACTGATCCCTGAAAGTGTCAACTTTGACTTTGGCGTGCTGGCCGACCCTGATGTTGCCGAGCTGTGGTTCGGGGATGTAGATGCGCACCCAGATTTGATCACGTTCGAGCAGTTTCGCAATCGTCTGGTTGGGCGTGACCAGGTCGCCGGGGCGCACCGAGACGGCCTCGACGATGGCTTTGGACGGCGCCTTCACTTCGCCCTCGGCCAGCTGGACTTTGATCTGTTCGAGTCTGGCCTGCGCTTCCGCAAGCTGTGCCTTCGCGTCGGCGATCTCTTCAGTGCGCGGCCCGGCGCGCACCAGCCGCTCTGCCTCCTGCGCCTGACGGTAACGCTCCTGGGCGGCGCGCACGTCCTGGGGGCGGCTGCCGTTCTGCAGCAGGTCGAGGCGCTTCTTTTCGGCGTCGCGTCGGGCGCGCATGTTTTCGAGCCGGAACTTCGCCGAATCGAATTCCTGCTGCGAGATGTCGCCCGTGGCGCGCAGGCGCTGGGCGCGTTCGAAGGCCGACTGGGCGTTGCCGAGGTCGGCCTCGGCGGCGGCGAGCGAGGCGCGGGCCTGCTCGACCTCTTCGGGCCGCGGCCACGTGCGGACGGCTTCGTAACTCGCCCGGGCCGTTTCGGTCGCGGCGCGGGCCTGCGCGATCTCTTCGGGCCGCGCGCCGTGCTGGAGCCGCTCGAGCCGCGCGCGCTGCTGGGCGATGCGGGCCTCGGCCTGCGAGCGCTGCGCCTCGAGTTCGGCGACGTCGAAGCGCACGAGCGGCTGATCCGGCTCGACCGCCTGCCCCTCCTCGACCAGCACCCCGGTCACGCGCCCGCCGGCTTTGGAGCCGACGCGAATCTCGCGCGTCTCAATCGTGCCGGAAAAGACCTGCGGCTTCTCCCCGCCGAAAGTGAAGCCCCGATTCGCGCAACTGATGAGCAGAATAGTCGGGGCGGAGGCCGCGAGCGCGAGCAGAGATGTCACCAGAATTCTGTTCATTGAGCCTTCCGTGATCAGGCGTTTTGAGATTGTGATGTCACATTCAGATGCCTGCCATTGGGATAGCACGCCGGACGGCGAACTGGCAAGGAAGAGGTGAAGATTGGGCCTGAAGGTAAAGACCGCTTACTCCTTCGCGCCCGCTTTCCTGAGCATCTCGCTGATCGCCGTCTGATTCTTGCGACCGGCTATCGCCAGAGCCGTGACGCCTTCACTCGTCGCCGCCTTCGGGTCCGCGCCCGCCCTGAGCAGCATCTGCACGACCTCGGCCTTGCCCTGATCGGCGGCGACCATCAGCAGCGTCCACCCGTTCGGGGCTCTGGCGTTCACGTCCGCTTTCGCGTTGATCAGTGCGCCGACGACCTGCGGGCTGCTTTTGACGACCGCGAAGAGCAGCAGCGAGGCGCCGTTGTCGTCCGTGAAATTGACGTTCGCGCCCCCGGCGATTTCGGCCCTGACGGCGGCCAGGTCGCTTTTTGTGATGGCGGCGATCAATGCTTCGGGCGGGGCCTCGGCGGAAGCCGCGTGGCCGGAAGCTTTGAAGGCGGCGATCAGTTTCGCGGCCTGCTCTTCAAGCCCGTGGCGAATGGCGGCGAGGTTTTTGTCGGGAATGCTGAGCAGTGCGATCTGACCTTTATCATCGAGCCAGACCACCAGCAGGTCATTACGCTCGTTCGTGATCTGATAGCGGTCGAAGTCTGAAGCTTCGGCCCGATCACGCGCGGCCAGCTCGATCTTCATGCCGCCGTTCGGGAAGACCGGGATCGTCTGTTTCCCGCCCCTGCTCGCGTCGTAGCGCCCAAGGATGAATTGGTAGAGGTAAAAGACATTATCCACAAAGAGTGGCGAGCCGTCCGCGGTGGCGGTCTGTTTTTCGCGCCCGGCGATCTCAATTGCGGCTCGCCTGCCGGCGACCGCGATGCTCACGCTGACCGGCTCATTCCCGTGTGAACCCTTCGCGGAGAATTGAACGGGCGCGCCTTTCCGGTCGGCTTCAAACCTG
This sequence comes from Blastocatellia bacterium, assembly GCA_035652435.1. Classification (GTDB taxonomy): domain Bacteria; phylum Acidobacteriota; class Blastocatellia; order RBC074; family RBC074; genus DASRDU01. Next base: position 11,970 of record DASRDU010000088.1, on the reverse strand, counting down.
GTGTCGAGCGTCAGTGATTTGTCCGGGGTTGAGAATTCGACGTGCCGGCGGTCGGGGAAACTGAGGACCAGCGGGTTGCCGGGAACCGAGAGTTCGGTGTGCCCGGTGACTGAAAAGCCCCCGCCCGGGTTGCAGGTGATTTTGTATGTCTCGCTGCCCAGCGGCTGGCCGTTGCCGGTGAATGAAAATTTCCCCTCCGCGCAGATGAGCGGCGAGAGCGGTGAAGCCTGCGGCCTGAGCGCGGGCTTCCCGGGGGCAGCCGGCACGGGCTTTGTTTCAGGGATCTTTGGCATCTGCGGGAAACCCGCCAGTGACAGGAATGGCAGCACGAGGCACGCGGCAATGAAATATTTCATGGAGTCTCCCGGGTCGGAAATCAGAGGGGGTGGATAGTCAGACCCGTCAGTGACGGAAACAGAATCGTACTCTGAATCGGGGTGAATACAAAAGCAGCACAACCCGGACGCCGGTTGACAGCAGGGTGTGATTGAATCCGGCAGGGTCTTTCGCAGAACCGCGGGCAGGCAGTGTGCGTGCGCCCGCGGTCTATTTCCCCACGCTTTTGAGCTGGGCGACGAAGTATTCGCGATTCATCCGGGCGATGGTTTCGAGGCTGATCTGCTTCGGGCAGACCGCCTCGCACGAGCCGATGTTGGTGCAGTTGCCGAAGCCCTCCGCGTCCATCTGCGCGACCATCCCGAGCGCGCGGCGGTGGCGCTCGACCTTGCCCTGCGGCAATAACGCCAGGTGTGAAACCTTCGCCGCAGTGAACAGCATGGCCGAAGCGTTCTTGCAGGCCGCGACGCAGGCGCCGCAGCCGATGCACTGCGCCGCGTCCATCGCCTTGTCGGAGTCTTCCTTCGGGATCGGGATCGCGTTGCCGTCGGGCGCGCCGCCGGTCGAGACCGTGACGAACCCGCCGGCCTGAATGATGCGGTCGAACGCCCGGCGGTCGGTCACGAGGTCTTTGATGACCGGGAAAGGCCGCGCGCGCCAGGGCTCAATCGTGATCGTGTCGCCGTCACGGAATTCGCGCATGTGCAGCTGGCAGGTCGTGCAGCCGTCGAGCGGCCCGTGCGGCCTGCCGTTGATCACAAGCGAACACATCCCGCAGATCCCCTCGCGGCAGTCGTGATCGAAGGCAATCGGGTCTTCGCCCTTCCCGGTCAGCTCTTCATTCAACACGTCGAGCATCTCCAGAAACGACATGTCCGGGATGACTTTGTCAGTCCTGTATTCGACGAACCGGCCGGGCGCATTTGCATTCTCCTGCCGCCAGATTTTCAGGGTCAGGTTCATTTTTCTCAGAAGCTGTCAGCTGTCAGCCATCAGCGGTCAGCTTTTCCTTTTTTGATGAATCTTTTTAACTCCGCACTTTCTGAATCAGGGAAGTCAACATAGGCTTCACTTCGGAGACCTGACCATTCAGCCGGGCGTAATCAGTCGAACTGATAAGATTCAGGTCGCGGGCCAGCAGGAGCTGATACTCAACCTCGCTGGATGAACCCATCGCGATCTGGAGAAAGCGCGCAAAGTCCGGATCGCTGCTTCTCCCGCAGCCTTCAGCGATATTGGACGGAATTGAGGCCGTCGCCCGCCGCATCTGGCTGGTCAGCCCGAATAATTCTTCTCTCGGGAAAGACGTAGTGACTTTATAAACTTCAAGCGTCAGGAAATGCGCCTTCTCCCAGACATCCAGATCCCTGAAGTTTTTCACAGATCCCGCTCCCTCTCCTGGCAATTCCGGAACACGGATAAAGCTGAAAGCTGACCGCTGATCGCTGACAGCTATTTGTAACTCCTCTGCGTCATCCTGACGAACTCGTAGACCAAGGGCTCCCTGTTGAGCAGCGGGTACTGGTCGCCGCCCCGGTATTCCCACGCCGCCGCGTAGGCGAAATGCTCGTCGTCGCGCAGCGCCTCGCCGTCCTCGGTCTGGTACTCCTCGCGGAAATGGCCGCCGCAGGATTCGTTGCGGTGCAGCGCGTCCAGGCAGAGCAACTCGGCGAACTCCATAAAATCGGCCACGCGGCCCGCGTGTTCGAGCGCCTGGTTGAATTCCTCATTGCCGCCCAGCACGTTGACGTTCTGGTGGAACTCGCGGCGAATCTCGACGATCTCATTGAGCGCCCTCTTCAATCCCGCCTCGTTGCGCGCCATCCCGGCCTGATCCCACATGAGCCGGCCCAATTGGCGGTGAAAATCATTGACCGTGCGCTTGCCGCGGACCGAAAGCAGCGCGTTGATGCGCGCGTTCACGTCCTCTTCGGCTTTGACGAATTCGGGGTGATCTGCGGCCGGGCGCTTTTCCCGGGTCGCCGCGAAATAACCGCCGATGGTGTAGGGCAGGATGAAATAGCCGTCGGCCAGCCCTTGCATGAGGGCCGACGCGCCCAGCCGGTTCGCGCCGTGGTCGGAGAAGTTCGCTTCGCCGATGACGAACAGCCCCGGCACGTTGCTCATCAGGTTGTAATCAACCCAGAGGCCGCCCATCGTGTAATGCACGGCCGGGTAAATCCGCATCGGCAGCTGGTACGGGTTCTCACCCGTGATGCGCTGGTACATGTCGAAGAGGTTGCCGTACCGGTCGCTGATCACCTGCTGGCCGAGCCGGTTGATGGCGTCGGCGAAATCGAGGTAGACGCCGAGTCCCCCGGGGCCGACGCCAAGGCCCTTGTCGCAGGCTTCTTTCGCGGCGCGCGAGGCGATGTCGCGCGGCGCGAGGTTGCCGTAACTCGGGTACTTGCGTTCGAGGTAATAGTCGCGCTCCGCTTCGGGAATCTCGTAGGGCCGGCGCTGGTCGCCCGCCTTTTTCGGAACCCACACGCGCCCGTCGTTGCGCAGGCTCTCGGACATGAGCGTCAGCTTTGACTGGTGTTCGCCGCTCACGGGAATGCAGGTCGGGTGAATCTGCGTGTAACAGGGGTTCGCGAAGGCCGCACCTTTTTTGTAAGCGCGGAACGTGGCCGTCACGTTGCACCCGCGCGCGTTGGTCGAAAGGTAATAGACGTTGCCGTAACCGCCCGTCGCCAGCACGACCGCGTCGCCCGAGTGCGACGAAATCTTTCCGGTCACCAGGTCGCGCACGACGATGCCTTTGGCGTGGCCGTTGACCAGCACGATGTCGAGCATCTCGGTGCGCGGGTACATCCGCACGCCGCCCGCCGCGATCTGTTTGCAGAGCGCCGAGTACGCGCCGAGCAGCAGCTGCTGGCCCGTCTGACCGCGGGCGTAAAAGGTGCGCGACACCTGCGCGCCGCCAAACGAGCGGTTCGCGAGCTTGCCGCCGTATTCGCGGGCGAAAGGCACGCCCTGCGCGACGCACTGGTCAATGATGTTGACCGAGACTTCGGCGAGGCGGTAGACGTTCGACTCGCGCGCGCGGAAGTCGCCGCCCTTGATCGTGTCGTAAAAGAGGCGGTAGACGCTGTCGCCGTCGTTCTGGTAATTCTTCGCGGCGTTGATCCCGCCCTGCGCGGCGATGCTGTGGGCGCGGCGCGGGCTGTCCTGGAAGCAGAAGGCCTTGACCTGATAGCCGAGTTCCGAGAGCGTCGCGGCGGCCGAAGCCCCGGCGAGCCCGGTGCCGACGACGATGACCTCGAATTTGCGTTTGTTGGCCGGGTTGACCAGCTTCAGCTCCTGCTTGTGGCGCGACCACCGTGTTTCGAGCGGGCCTGAAGGGGCGCCGGCGTTGAGTGTGATTGACATAGATGAGTTCAGATAATATCGGGCTTCCCGCCACTGGTTGCTTCAGCTGATGCCGGAATGTTCACTGTATAAGTCATCACTTCATTTAATAAGTCCGGCCCAGGCGGCGATGACGATGGCGCAGTTGCCGATGAAGATCACGAGCGCGGCGGCCTTCGCGAGTTTGTCGAAGGCGGCCCGGTGCCCGACGCCGAGCGACTGAAAGATGCTGCTCACGCCGTGGCTCAGGTGCAGGCAGACGAGGCCCATCGCGACGATATAAAACACGGAGATGAACGGATTCGCGAACCCGTCAATCACCATCTGGTGAACGTCGTGGCGGCCCTGATAGTCGGTGTAACGCGGGAAGTTCGCGTCCACGAGCCCGAGCGTGAAATGCATCAGGTGAAAAACGATGAACGCGAAGATGACGGCCCCGCTGATGATAATCGTGCGCGCGGCGAGACTGGCCGCGGCCGGCGGCTTGCCCGTGCCGTATTTCGCGGGCCGCGCCGCGCGGTTCTCCTGCCAGAGCTTCACCGAAGTGACGATGTGCAGGATGACCGCCAGGAGCAACAGGATGCGCGCCGGCCAGAGCAACTCCGGGATGGATTGCAGGAAGTGCGCGTAAGTATTGATCGCGTCGAGGCCGAGAAAGATCTGCAGGTTGCCGAGCAGGTGGAAGACGATAAAGCCGAAGAGCAGAAAGCCCGTGACCGCGACCACGTACTTCCGGCCGAGCGAAGACCGGAAGAGGCGCACCAGCAGATTGACTGAAGCCGGCCTCGAATACTCAGACCGGACCGGAATGTTTGCTGACATATGGAATCCCCATCAACCGTGGAATGATGTTGCGAAGCAGAGTCTACCCACGGGCCGGGCATAAGTAAAATTCAAAAGAATAATGCAGAGTATAAGCTGAGTTGATAACCGGGCGGGCGAAAGCGGCCGATGCGCCGGGCCCGCTGACACGGGTGACTATTGCGAAATCAGACCTGATCTGCAAAATACAAAACCAGACTCGGCTTTGTCAGAATTCGCATTACTTTTCGGCCACGGGCCGGAGGTTTGGATGGCCGCTTACATTTCCAGCACGCCGCACCGCCAGCTCCGGTGGCTGGCCTTCTCGCTCATGGTCATTCCATCCCTGACCGGGGCGCAGCAGCTTCCGATCAAAACCTACACCACCGCTGACGGCCTGGCGCAAAACGCCGTCAACCGGATTATGCGCGATTCGCGCGGCTTCCTGTGGTTTTGCACGGGGGATGGGTTGTCTCGGTATGACGGTTACACATTCACGAATTACGGCGTCGAACAGGGCTTGCCCGACAGTCAGATCAGAAACATGCTGGAGACGCGTGAGGGCGAATACTGGCTGGGCACTGAAAGCGGCCTCTGCCGCTTTAATCCCAAAGGCCGCCCGTCATCCGTCGTCCGCCGTCAGTTGCCAGCCGATCAGAATAACCCTCGACCGACAGCGGACGAGCCGATGTTTGTCTTCTACCGCCCGAATGATCATTCAAAAGCAGGGAGCGTGAACGTGTTCCTGGAGGATCGCACAGGCGCGGTCTGGTGCGGAGCCGGACGTGGACTCTACCGGCTGGAAAAGACGGGCGGTGAGTGGACGGTTCGCTTCGTCGAGATCGGGCTTCCGCGAGAAGTCGAGAACGATATGATCGTGCATGCGCTGGCAGAGGACCGGCAGGGCGCCTTGTGGATCGGCGCCGGGAGTGGACTATACCGCCGCTGGCCTGATGGCCGCACGGAGCGCTTCACCACCGGGCATGGTCTGCCGGCGAACGACCTGCTGACGCTGCTTACGGATACCGACGGGCAATTATGGGTCGGGACACGAAAAGGCCTGGCGCAGATCGTGCTGGAACCGGGAACCTGGCGACCCAGGATCGTCCGCGTCTACACAGAGAAAAATGGACTTCCCAATCCGAACACGAGATCGCTGTTTCAATCGTCCACGGGGCAGTTGTGGGTCGGCCTGGTTACGGCGCTCGTCGAGTTCGTTCCTCAGGCCGGCGGCGATGACACAAGGTTTCGCCAATATGTGAGCGAGCCGGGTCCGAACAGGTTGTTTGTGCAGACGCTGGCGGAAGACCGCGATGGCAATCTCTGGATCGGGACCGACAACGGCGCGCTCAAGCTGGCGCGAAACGGATTCACCACCTGGACGGAGGCCGACGGCCTCGGCGAGTCTCGCGTCTCCTCCGTGTTTGAAAGCCGCGCCGGGGAACTGGGCGCGATGACTATCCTGCCGAGTGTGAAGCCTGTCAGCTGGTTTGATGGAAAGAGATTCACGGCGACCCGCCCCCGGCTTCCCCGAGGCCTCACCGACTTCGGCTGGGGCTGGAATCAACTTACCCTTCAGGATCGCGCCGGAGAATGGTGGCTCCCCACCGGCCAGGGGTTAGTACGCTATCCGAAAGTAGATCGCGTCGGCGGGCTCGCCGCCACGCCGCCGAAAGCGATTTACACGACGAAGGACGGATTGGCTTCGAACGACGTCATCCGCCTGTACGAGGACTCGCGCGGGGATATCTGGATTGCGACTTTCGCGGAACCACGAAGCGGGATCACGCGCTGGGAGCGAGCTACGGAAACATTTCACCACTACGGGCAATCCGATGGCCTGCCGCCGAATACGCCGATCCCTTATGCGTTCAGCGAAGACCGCGCGGGGAATCTCTGGGTCGGATTTGAGACCAGTGCCCTGGCTCGCTTCAGGGATGGCCGCTTCACGGTCTTCACCCCCGAGCAGGGCCTCCCGGAGGGCAGGATTTATGACCTCTACCCTGATCACGCGGGCCGATTGTGGATCGCTTCAACGCTGGGCGGCCTGGCTCGCCTGGATGACACAAACGCGGAGCGGCCTCAGTTCATCACTTACACCACCGCACAGGGACTCTCGAGCAACAGCATCAACTGCATCACCGAAGACCGGTACGGGCGCCTCTACGTCGGCACGGCGCGCGGACTGGACCGGCTCGATCCGGCGACCAGTCGCGTCAAAGTCTTTACTGCCGCCGATGGCCTGATTTCGGGCGAAGTGCTGGTCGCGTTTCGCGACCGGAAAGGTGATCTGTGGTTCGGCGGGAAAGTCGGCTTGTCACGCCTGAGTCCTCAACCGGACCCGCCCCGGTCGCCGCCCCCGGTTCTGATTACCGGATTGCGCATCGGCGGGGAGGCGCGTCAGATTTCGGCGCTCGGCGAAACGGAGATTGCTTCAGTTGAACTAGGCCCTGACAAGAATCAACTTCAGATTGATTTCGTGGCTTTAGGGTTCGGCCCCGGCGAAGGTCTGCGTTACCAGTATAAGCTCGAAGGCGGAGGCGAGGACTGGAGCCAGCTCGCCGATCAGCGCACGGTCAATTTCGCCAATCTCGCGCCGGGCCGCTATCGCTTTCTGGTGCGGGCGGCCAACGCCGACGGCGTGATGAGCCGGTCACCCGCCAGCTTTTCATTCACCATCCTGCCCCCGCTCTGGCAGCGATGGTGGTTTGTGACGATCATGGCGCTCGCGACAGGGCTGATTATTTACGCGGCTTATCGCTATCGCCTCAGGCAGCAACTCAGGATCGAGCAGATGCGCACGCACATCGCCGCTGACCTCCACGACGACATCGGGGCGAACCTGACGAAGATCGCCATCCTGAGCGAGGTCGCGCACCAGCAACTGGGCGCTGGCCATAGTCCCGCTGACAGCACGCTCACGTCAATCGCCACCATCTCGCGCGAGTCAGTCGCTTCGATGAGGGACATCGTCTGGGCGATCAACCCCAGGCGGGATAAATTACTCGACCTGACGCGGCGCATGCGCGGGTTCGCGAGCGACATCTTCACGAGCCGCGACATCGAATTCCGCTTTTCTGCGCCGGATCATGATCGGGAATTGAAGCTCAGTCCCAAAGTGCGCCGCGATGTTTTTCTCACCTTCAAGGAGGCCGTCAACAACGTGGCCCGCCACTCCGACTGCGCGAATGCGGCCATCGAGGTGAGAATCGAAAGCGGGTGGCTCTTACTCAGCGTGCGCGACGACGGCCAGGGGTTTGACGCGACGGAAGCAAGCGATGGGCAGGGCCTGGCCGGCATGCGGCAGCGCGCGGAAAGCTTTGGCGGCAAACTTGAGATTGTCTCGCGGGAGGGCCAGGGCACGACAGTCCGGCTCAGTGTGCCCGTCAGCAGAGGATTCATCCACGAAGTTACACGAAGAGAGACGAACGGTCGCAAAGGGAAGAAAGATTCCTTTTGATGTTCCCTGGCGGATCGTTTTTCTTACAGCGGTTCTCAGATGGATGTACAGGGAGCTGCCAGCTCCCTGCTGACTCCGGGACAACAGTAATCGCGGGCGGCAGGGAGCTGGCAGCTCCCTGTACATTGCCACCGGCAGCCTGCCTGCTCAATCGAAATGCTGTACGCAGACCACCCCGCCTGAATACGCAGGTATCCGGCGGCGTTTTCCGATGTAGACTATGGCGTGCTTCATAAGAATCAGAACCTGCCCGAGGAAGAGGATCAGGTGCAAAAGGGAACTCAAATCCAGGGCCTTGGGCCGCCGGCTGCGATCAGGGTGGCGATCATCGAAGACCAGCGCGAGGTGCGCGAGGGGCTGGCCGTCCTGATTAACGGCACCCCGGGGTTTCGCTGCGCCGCCAGCTTCCGCTCGATGGAAGAGGCGCTCAGACTGATCGGCCACGAACTGCCCGACGTGATCCTGACAGACATCGGGCTTCCCGGCATGAGCGGGACCGAAGGGATCCGCATCCTCAAAGAGCGCTATCCCGATCTGCCGATAGTCGCGCTGACGATCTACGACGACGAAGAAGAGATCTTTAACGCGCTGTGCGCGGGGGCTTCCGGGTATCTCCTCAAAGACACGCAACCGGCGCGATTGCTTGAGTGTTTGAGAGAAGTGCATTCAGGAGGCGCGCCGATGTCGCCCGAAGTGGCGCGGCGCGTCGTCAGGTTGTTCAGGAAGTTTCGCCCGCCCGAAAAAGCCAGCCACAACCTCACGCCGCAGGAGACGGAGCTGTTAAAGTTGCTGGTCGAAGGACACAACTACAAGACGGCGGCGGCCGAGCTGGGGATCAGCATCCACACAGTCTCCTTCCACCTCAGAAACATCTACGAAAAGCTCCAGGTCCATTCCAAATCCGAAGCCGTCGCCAAAGCCCTCCGCGAACGGCTCGTGTGAAGGATGAGGAATGAACAGGGGATAAGCCCCTCCTTTATTCATCCCTCATCCCTCATCCTTTCCCCCTACCCGCATACATACGTAGTTACGCGCCACAATCGAAAAAAGTAGGATGGCTGCACCTGTGAACATAATGGCTCGCGGTCAGCGGAGAGGGCCGGGCAGGGGCCAGACGTTGACGTTGTGGTTCGATCACCGGTTTTCAATTGGCAACGTGGGAGCAGTGGTTTGACGGCTATCGCCCAAGCCATCAGCGAATGAGGCTGCGGGCCGGGCCGAACTGATACACAGGCTTACTCATAACCGCCCGATGAATTTCCGAAACCAGCTTCGCAGTCGAGAGGAGAAATGATGATGACTCGCTTGAATTTGCTGCGGCTCGCCGCGCCGCTCGCGCTGGCCGCCCTGTTCGGCAACCTCAACGTTAACGCGCAGCCCGCTTCGGTCCTCGCCACCGGGTTGCAGAACCCGGCCAAAATCACCATGACCGACGCCGGGAATCTGCTCGTCGCCGAAGCCGGCACGGGCCGCAACACCGGGCGCATTTCGCTCGTCAACCGCTGCGGCACACGCCGCACCCTGCTCGACGGCCTGCCCGCGGGCATCGCCCCCGAAGGCGCCAACTCGGGTCCGTCAGGAATAGAAAGGCGCGGAAATATACTCTTCATTTCTATCGGCGCCGGTGACGAAGTAGTGGCCGGCCCTCTCCCCGGCACCACGGTGCCGAACCCGAATGGGCCGGCTTCGCCGATTCTCAGTTCGGTTTTGCAGGTCGATTTTGAAGCGGAGATTGACCGGCTCGCGAGCGGCTTCAGCCTCTCACCGGCCGGTCACGCGGCGCTCACAACCGCGCCCCTCACCCTGACAAATGCACAGGGGATCAGGGCGACCGTCAGGCTGCTCGCCGACTTCCCCGACTTCGTGAACGACCAGTTCGCCATCGCGCGGCCATCAAACCCCTACGCCCTGGCGCTCGGCGGCGACAACCTGTTCGTGGCCGATGCGAGCTTCAACCTGATTGCGAAGATCAACCTCACGACGGGGGCCGTCTCGACGCTGACCGGCTTCGCGCCGGGGCTCAACCCGCTCCCCTTCGGGCCGCCCATCTTCGAGGCCGTCCCCGACGGCATTCGCTTCTTTAACAATCAGCTGCTGGTCACGCTGCTGACGGGCTTCCCCTTCCCGGCGGGGAAGGCCGAAGTGCGCCGGGCCGGCACGGAGCCGGGCGGCAGCAGCACCTTCATCGGCGGCCTGACGACGGCGATTGATGTCGTGCCGGTGAAAACCAGGGCGGGCGGCGAGCAGTTTTATGTTCTCGAATTCAGCACGAATTTCCTCGCCCAGCCCCAGGCGCCCGGGCGGCTGCTGCGGTTCGATTCGCCGACCGGGTCGCCGCAGATAGTTGCTACGGGGCTGATCAGCCCTTCCGGGATGACGCGCGACCCGAAGTCCGGCGACATCTTCATCACCGAGGTTTTCACGGGCAGGATTATGCGGGTGGCAGGCGACGAGCTTGACGTATCGCTGAAGGACGATGCCACCGGCGATACGCTGCGTTTCAATTCGATCACGGGCGATTACGTCTTCCTCAGTTGCCGGCTCGGGGGGCTGACGCTGAGGGGGCAGGGCCGCATCCGCCATGGCGAAGGGGTGCTGGAACTGCGGAGCGCGCAGGTCGAGGCGACGATAGACGGACACCCGTTCGCGGCGCCCAATCAGGGGAGGGCGAAGATTCGTCTGACGCCGCTTGGGCCGACCATCCTGATCAACGACAGGAGTACAGCCGGCGAACCCGGCATCGGTCAGTAGCCGGGCCAACATCGTCGGCCCGCGCGCGGGGCGTCGGGGAGCATTCACTGACACTGTCGGGATTGTCTGCCCTTCAATCCAGGCTCGTCCCGGATGGCTTCTGAGCAGAGCAAATGTTGTGGGCACAGCGAGGCCCGGGGTCAGCCAATGCCCCCGGGCCGTGCGCTCAGGATTACTGCCGGCATTCAGCATCGAGGAGGGAAGTTATGTTGAGGATAATTCGGCTCGGTATCTGTCTCTGCTTACTGATGGCGGCTTCAGCCTCAGTCCGGGCGCAGGCTCAGAACGCGAGTCAGGCGCCGGAGATCACCATCGTCGTCGGGCGCGAGGCGGTCCGTTTCTCCGCACTCAATGACGTCCCGGAGTGGCACCTCGTGGTCACTAACCAGCAGGGCGAAGTCGTCTTCGACAGCGGCACGCTCCAGGGCAGCGCGCTCGAATGGCCGCTCAAGGATCAGAAAGGCGAGACGGTCGCGAGCGGCCTCTACGCTTACACCCTGACGACTAAAACCGCGACCGACCAGGCGGCCCGCACGCAGCACGGCCACGTCATTCTGGATCGCCCGAGCAGCGCCGACCGCATCTGGGTGACCAGTGACCGCAGCGCGAGTATGGGGGCGGCCGGCACCGGCGTGAAGCTGACGGTCATCGGGGATAGTGAATCCACCGTGGGCGGGGCCGAAATTGAAGCCACGGCGCGAAACCGCGACCGCGCGGGTGAGGGGCAGGTCGGCGAGGGCCGGCGCAAGCCGACGACGAAGACAGTCACCGAAGAGAAGCAGCAGGGCACCTCCGCAGTCACCGCCTCGCCCAACCGGATCGCAAAATTCGCCGCCGACGGCTCGACGCTCGTTGACTCGACGGTGACCGAATCGGCCTCGGGCGACATCGGGATCGGGACGGCGGCGCCGGGCGGAGTTTTCGACCTCCAGCGTTCAAGCGCGGGCGACATCCTGCAGCGGCTCTGGAACACGGGCGGCGGCGGGGCAAAGCTACGATACGTCGCGGCGACCGGAGCGACCTCGCAGTTGCAGTTGACCGACGGGCTGGAGTGGCTCTCGGCGATTGCCGGCAATAACTCGATCGGGCTGCAATTCCGCGTGCGGGACAGCGGCACGCCGAACAGCGAGGCGCAGCTCAACGCGAGCGCGCGGATGACGATCCTCCGCAACGGCGACGTCGGCATCGGGACGACTGCCCCGGGCGCGAGGCTGACGGTGCAGACGCCCGGCGACGCCGGCTACGGCATCCAGCACCGGAGTAATTCGGTC
>DASRDU010000087.1:0-9617 GCA_035652435.1 Blastocatellia bacterium | reverse complement strand
CGCGCTGTGCCAGAGCAAATCGAGTTTTGTTCGCCAGTTGAGCTGGTCCCACTCGGCGAGCAGCCGTTCGCGGTACTGCAACTCGGCTTCCCACTCCTGCCGCCACTCGACGCGCAGGCGGCGCGGCACCAGCACGCCGATCACGCGGACCAGCCAGAGCCAGAAGCGGAAGCGCGTTGTTTGCGTCGCCTCAGCCATCGGTGTTACTCATCTCGCAAAGCCACCAGCGGATCAACGCGTGCCGCGCGGCGTGCGGGCAGATAACCCGCCAAAGCGGCGACGCTGACGAGCAGCAATGCCGCCAGCGTGATCGTCAGTGGGTCGTTCGGCTTCAAGCCAAAGAGCAGGGACGAGGCCGTTCGCGTCGCCGCCAATGAAGCCGCCAACCCGATGACGACGCCGACGAGTACCAGTGCCAGGGCCTCACGCAACACGAGCCAGAGTACATCGCCGCTTTGCGCGCCGAGCGCCATGCGGATGCCGATTTCCCCCGCGCGCCGCGCGACGGCGCAGGACAGGACCCCGTACAGCCCGACGCACGCGAGGAGCAACGCGAGCAGTCCGAAGAAGGACGCGAGCCGGGCGACCAGCTTCTGCTGAGTGAGCGAGCGGCCGATGTGGTCGGACAAACTCACGACTTCATCAATCGGCAGGTTGCGATTGACCTGCCTGATCGCCTGCCTCACTGACGTGATGACGGCCTCCGACGCGCCGGAGAAACGCACGACAAGATTGCCGAGCGGCTGGGGGTGCTGCGCATGCGGGTAATAGGCCATCGGTCGCAACTCCTCTTTCAGGCTCCCGTACCTGGCGTCTTTCACGACACCGATGATTTCGACCTGGTTGCTGGATTCGGGGCCGTTGATGCCAAAGCGCTGGCCGAGCGGAGAGCGATTGGGGAAGAATCGCTGCGCCATCGTCTCACTGATGACCGCGACCTGCTGCGACTTGTCTGTGTCCTGCGAGTTGAATCCGCGACCAAGGACCAGCGGGATGCCCATCGCCGCGAAATAGTCCTGGCCGACGACATTGTTTCTGACCACCCGGCTCTGTCCTTCTGGTGGGGTTTGCTCGCGGGTGAAGGCCTTGCTTGTCCATTGCCCCTGATTGAAGATGAAGAATGAAAATGAAGCGGCCTCTACGCCCGGCACGGCCTTCACCTTCTCTTCCACCTCGCGCAGCAGGGGGGCGAATTGCGCGCCTTTGTACCCGGTCGTCGCCGTGTCAATCTGAAAGAGCATGACATTCTGTTGGTTGAAGCCGGTCGGCAGGTTTTGCAGATTTATCAGCGTGCGCACAAACAGCCCCGCCCCGATGAGCAGCACGAGCGAGAGCGCGACCTGAGCGACCACGAGCGCCTTGCCGAGCGGACTCTGCGACGCGGCTTGCGCGGCGCCCGTCCCGCCTTTGAGTGTGGGGTTTAGTTCAATCCGGGCCGCGCGCAGGGCCGGGGCGGTGCCGAAGATTATGGCGGAGAGCAAAGACGCGAGCAGCGTGAAACCCAGGATGCGGGTATTAGGCGAGACGTCAAGCGGCAGTGACTCTGAACCGTCAGAGGCCATCAGGAGGAGCAGGCGGCTGCCCCACCAGGCCAGCGCGACTCCGGCCACCCCGCCGAGGCCGGCGAGCAACACGCTTTCGGTGAGCAACTGACGAATGAGGCGGACGCGGCCCGCGCCCACCGCCAGGCGCACCGCAAACTCTTTCTGCCGCGCCGCCGCCCGCGCGAGCAACAGGTTGGCGACGTTCGCGCAGGCGATCAGCAGCACCACCCCGACCACGGCCATCAGGATGCGCAGCGAGAGCGAGAACTGTCGCCGCAGTTCCGACAACCCTTTTCCCGCAGGCGTCAGTTCAATGCCGGCTCGCTCGATGTCCCGTAATCGCTCAGCCGATGCTTGCGCCCCGGCGCGTTCCTGCAAGGATTGTTTGAAGAGCAGATTCACGGCGGCGCTCGCCTGCTGCACGCTCACGCCGTTTTTCAGCCGGGCGATCAGATAGAGCGATTGGAATTCCTTGTTATGCCGCCCGTTCCAGTGGGCGGGCGGCATCTGTGGTTCCATCGCCAGCGGCACCCAGAGGTCCGGCACCTGGCCGACCGTGGTGCCGAAAAACTCCTTTGGCGTGACACCGATGATGGTGTAAGCCGTCTGGTCAATGGTGATCGTTTTGCCGACCGCCGCCGGGTCGCCGCCCAGTCTCCGTTCCCACCAGGCGTGGCTCACGACGGCAACCGGGTGCCCGCCCGGTGTCCGATCATCGGCCTCAGTGAAGGTGCGCCCCATGCCGGCCGGTACTCCCAGCACTGTGAAATAAGTGCCGGAGACCAGTTGCACATTGAGCTGCTCTGCTTCACCGCCCGCCCCATTCACGTTGACGCTGCCGTGGACGCCCCAGCTGAGGCTCAGGAGCGCCGTCACGTCGGAAAAGACTTCGTTGCGCTGCCGCAGTTCCTGATAAAAAGGCCAGGAGAAGAGCTGCCAGCTTCCGTTCGGGAAATCATTGGTCACGCCCATGTCTTCGCCTTTGCCGAAGAGTACCAACTTTTCCGGCTCCCGTACGGGGAGCGACTTGAGCAGCAGCACATCCAGCAGACTGAAGATGGCCGAATTGGCCCCAATACCCAGCGCGAGCGTGAGTGCCGCCACACAAGTAAAGCCGCGATCCTTGAGCAGCATGCGGGTGCCATAACGCAGGTCCTGAAACATTTCGTCCTCCAGTCTTTTCGGCTGCAGCCAGAGCGCGTCCGCGAAAGCGCCCGCGCTGTGCCAGAGCAGGTCGAGTTTTGTCCGCCAGTTGAGCTGATCCCACTCGGCGAGCAACCGTTCGCGATACTGCAACTCGGCTTCCCACTCCTGCCGCCAGTCCGCGCGCAGTCGTCGCGGCACGATCACGCCGATCACGCGGACCAGCCAGAGCCAGAAGCGGAAGCGCGTTGTGTGCCTGCGCTCTGCCATAAAAATCACTCGTGCCGCAGCGCCACCAGCGGATCAACTCTGGTCGCCCGGGCGCGCGGGAATCCAGCACGCCAGCAGCGCGATCGCCGCCAGTAAAATCGCGACGCCGGCAAACATCAGCGGATCTGTTGTGCCGCCGCAGCGACATCCGACCAGACCCGGCAGCGAGGTTCGATCCCAGCCGGCATAAGTACCTAACGGCCTGCCTTGATGTCCCAGGCCCACAATGTCCCGAGATCGCGAATGTAAAGCCCCCCGTTGGCAATCACCGGGTACGCAAACGCTTTCTCCGCAAACTGCCCCGCCTGTTTTTTCTTCGGCGGATTCGGCGGCGTGAAGCGGCCCTTTTCGCGGTAGCCTTCAGGCGTCGCTTCCACCAACGTGAAATCTCCATTCTCGTCGTGAAGGTATAAATCCCCATCGGCGCAGGCTACCGAACCCGTACCTATACTCTCAGTCTTCCACCTGATCTTTCCCGTAGTGAACTCAACCGCGACCAGCCCCCGCCCGGCGACTTGCATCCCGTAAAGATAGCCGCCGACCAGCACCGCCCCGCCGAAGCCGTTCGGGAGTCCGCGCTCGAAGTAAACCTGCTCTGCCGCAACTCCGTCATGGTCCGGCTTTAAGCGGACGAGACCACCCCCGATACCAGGCGCCCCGCCGTACACATATTCGCCACTCGCGACCGGCGTGAAAGCCTGCGCCGGGCCTTTGATAACCTCCTTGTAGCGCCAGAGAAACTGCCCCGTCTTCGCATCCACCCCAACGATGCCCTTGTTCAAATACTGCACGTATTGTTTGCGTCCGCCCGCCTCGACGACAATCGGCGATGCATACTCCGCAGAATCGCCACCCGGCACCGCCGATTTCCAGACGACTGCGCCCGTCTTTTTATTGAGCGCCACGAGCGTGGCCTCGGCGCCGCCGGGTGTGACGACCACGACATCGCCATCAACCAGCGGGGACTCTGCATAGGCCCACGTGCCCGGCTTGCCGCCGAACTCTTTCCGGAGGTTTTTCTGCCAGCGAAGTTTGCCGCTCCCGGCCCCGAGGCAAACGAGGTCGCCGTCCGAGCCGAGCGCGTAGATGAAATCTCCGTCAACGGTCGGGGTGGAGCGGGCCTTCGGGTAAGGCGGGTCCTGCTCCGGGTTCCCGACGTTGCCGACGCGCGTCGTCCAGAGAGGTTTTCCATCCTCGGCTGAGAGGGCCTGAACGAACTCATTCTCCAGGCCGCGGTTGCTCATCAAGTAGATGCGCGTCCCGACGACCGCCGGCGTTGAAAAGCCGTCCCCGATGTCATTCACCTGCCAGAGCAGTTTCGGCCCCCCCGCCGGCCATTGTTTCAGGAGGCCGGTTTCCCGTGAGATCCCGTCACGTTGCGGCCCGCGCCACTGCGGCCAGTCAGCAGTCGTAGTTCCTGCGTTGGCAGACCTCACAGCGGACACGCCCCAGAGGCACAAACAGAGTACTACAACGTAGGCGAGGCTCTTGCCCCGGCCTGCAATCGCGCCAACATTCAGCTTCATACTTTGATTTCTCCTCTTCCAACCAGCGTTCGGGAGCAGCGAGAATTGTGAACTACATCGGGTTTCGAGCTGCCGTTATGAATCTTTTGCTTCCTGATATTTCCTGTCTACTAAAACCACTGACGTCTCAGATTGCCGATTGAATAGAACCGGGCGTGGCGGTCGCCGGCCGAGACCCGATCCGCGCCGATCACCTCCGCCGTGCGACGGGCCTTTCTGTGTTCGGGTTGTGGGACTACCGGGACTGGCCCCGTCGCAGACTCCACAGTCCGCGCACCGAGAGGATGACGGAGAAGACCCCGGTCACGCCGAGCGCGATCAGCGTCCAGACGAAGAAGAAGCCCCCGCTGGAATTGGCGATGCCGCTCGCGACGCCGACACCCTTCCCCTTCATGTGGAGGACGGGTACGCCCAACGAAAGGAGCCCCCCGAGGATGATGATGACGTACCCTGATCGCCGCTCGGTGAACACCAGCGTTCCGTACAGCCAGACAACCGGGATGAGTATTCCCCCAATGGTTTTATTGAGTACTCCCGGCTCGAACCCGCGGACGATGTCGTCTGTCAGATGAAACGTAAAGAAGAGGATCGAGAGCAGAGACGTGATGGTCAACATAACGTTGTGTTTCATTTGATATTCTCCTTGTCAGGCGTCACAGCTATGCTCCGCCAACTCGCCAGGCGCCCGCCTTCTCTTCCCACTTCGGCACGTTCACGCCCTTCACGGTCAGCCACAGGGCCAGCGACAGCTCCCCGATGAACGCCGGAAAGAGGTTTGAGGGGAAAAGAACCGAAGCAAGCACGGGCGAGAGGATGAGTGCAAAGCTGTTGATGAGATAGCACGCGCCCGCAATCGCCATCAGCATGCCGAGGGCCTTTGGCAGGAAGCCCGATGCGAAGATCAGATACCCGGGTGCGAGGCACGAAAAGCCGAAAAAAATCAGAGCGAGGCCGAAGCCGACAGCGTGTGCTTTGAGAGAGAGCAAGGCCATTGCCTGCAGTTGCTCAGGGCTGAAGACCCTGAGGTAATCGGCGCCTCCGAGTAATTGCAGCGGCTTGTATGTATTCAGCGCATTAAGACCTCCAATGGCATCTTGTACGAAATTGAAGATCACCATGAGCAAAGCCAGGTTCCTGTCTACCGGCTTTAGCAGGACATACAGGATCACCGTCAAGGGGATAGCGCACAGGAACGTTGAAAGGTCAGCAGCAATGCCAAGGCGGAACATCAGCGCATGCGCCATGATGTTGGTGGCCGTGGCTGCCGCATCGGCCCCCACGATCAGCCGGTCGCGGACGAAGGCTTCGGCAAAGAGGCCGGCAGCGATGATAATCAGGTACAGCACGCCGCCGATTCGGGCATATGCCTGCGGCGAAAATTGAGGGGGTGAGTTTTTCATTTGATTGTCCGTATAACGAACAGGTTCACCGGGCCGGCGCGACGGCGCTGTATGCACCGACGCGCCTTCGCTGCGCCGGCTCCGGTGCAACCGGTGGTTGGGCGGCGCTGCGATTGGCGGTCGCCCGGGTTGCAGGCTCTTTCAGCCTGGTCCCACGCCGAAACGTCCACGCCCTTTATCAATAGCCCAAGCATCAACACGATTTCGGCCAAAGCCCCGAACGGCAGTATGAGCGACGCGAGTGCGATTGCAGCCGGAGGCCACACAAAGGTGAGCCATCCGACACCTGCGAGTACCAGGAACATGCCCAGCGGTCGAGGTACGAACCTCGACTCGATGATGAGGTACCCAGGTACCAGGTCGTACACGGCAAAGAGTACGAGCGAGATGTTGAACGTCTGTGAGTACAGCTTGAGGCTTAGCAGCGCGGCTGCCTGTAGCCCGTGGAGGTCGACTCCGCTGTATTTCGCGCGCTCGCTGTTCGGAGTTTTCCGGTCTATCGGCACGAGTTCTTCTTTCCCGGTTTCCTGATTGATTACTCTCTGCGTTCCGTATTTTTGGCGGCCTTCGGTAGACATCAGGTACCGGTCAATGGACGCGGCGACCAGGTAGCGGGCGTCCTGGTAGTCAGCCTCAAGGGCGCTCTTAAACAGGTAATGGGCGAGAAGATAATTGTCGGGGCTGGTGCCGACCAGGCGCTTCTCGCGAAAAGTCATAAGCGTATGCTGCAGAACGAGGGCGGCGTTAAATTTATCCTCCGGAGTTTTTACCTCTCCCTGCCCAATTAAAGACAGCACGCTATTGACACGCTCTTCGTCCGTCCTCTCTATTTTTTTCCCGCGCCTCTGATCCTGATCCTCTTTCGCCAACTCCCTAAGTAGCTGGTTTTGACCGTACGCCGTGGTCGCCGTCAGGGATGAAAAGAGGATGGGGATTAGAAACAAAGGTATGATTCGATGTCTTTTCAAAATTGCCTCCTGGTTTGATTCCACACATCTAAAGCATGTTATGAGCATGATCGTCTTCACTGTCCTCAAGCCTGACGCAAGGCCGCGGGAACACCTGCTCATTCATCGCGCAAGGCCATGAGCGGGTCAACGCGGGCCGCACGCCGCGCCGGGAGGTAACAAGCCAGCAAGGCGACAGCAACCAATAAAACCGCTACGCCAACGAAGGTGACGGAGTCAGTCGTGCCTACGCCTAACAACAAGCTTGCTAACACGCGCGTCAACGCAAACGCGACTGCCAGTCCCAGCGCCACCCCGATCAGCACCATTCGCATCCCCTGACTCACCACCAGCCGCAGCACATCGCGGACTTGCGCGCCGAGCGCCATCCGAATGCCGATTTCGCGCGTGCGCTGGCTGACGGCATACGTCATCACGCTGTAAAGCCCCAGCGTCGCCAACAGGAGCGCCAGCACGCCGAACGTCGTCGCCATCCCTGCCGCCATGCGTGGCGGCCAATACGCGAGCGACAGATTCTCTTCCGCCATCAACTCGCCCAGCACCGGCAGCCGAGCGTCCAGTTGTGCGATTGCCTGCCGCGCGCTTTCCACCACCCCTCGTAAAGCCTCTGCCGATTGTGCGCTGACGAGCAACGTCATTCTGGCGCGCGGGTGCTGAGAGACAGGCAGGAACATGTACAGTTGCCGGGATTCATACAGGTTGCGATAAAACCCGTCTTTGGCAACGCCGATGATTTCCATCAGCGGCGTGCCTTGCGCGAAGCGGAAGCGTCTCCCCAGCGCCTTTTGTTCGTTGCCATAAAACCGGCGCGCAAATTCCTGATTGACGATCACGACGCGGGGCGCGGCGGCGTTATCGCGGTCGGTGAAATCGCGCCCCAGCAGGAGCGGCGTCCGCAGGGTGTCAAAATACTTCGGCGTCACAAAACTGCATTCGGAAATGACACCCTGATTCGGTGGCGAGTCAGGCTCACCTTCCCTGACAATCGGGCCGCGTACGCTGCGATCGGCCGTCAGCGGCATATCACTGGCCAGCGCCGCCGCGCGCACGCCGGGCTGCGCTTCGAGGCGGCGCTGGAGTTCGGGATAAAACCGTCGCGTCGCATCCTGATCGTAGGCCAGCAAATCGAGATTGATCATCAGCGTGACCAGATTGTCGGTCTGGAAGCCAGGGTCGGTTCGGTAAGCCTGGCCCAGGCTGCGAATAAAAATCCCGGCGCAAATGAGTACGATGATGGAAATCGTGACCTGCGCGACGACCAGCGCGCCGCGCAGATTCCAGCGGCGCCATCGCTGGTTGCTGTGGGATTGTCGCGCTGCCCCTCCTTTGATCACGGCGACCAGGTCCGCCCGCGCAGCCAGCAGGGCCGGAGCCAGACCGAAGATCACGCCGGTCAGCAGCGAGACCGCCAGCATCCATTTCAGGACGTAGCCATCCGGCGCAAGATGATCATAATTGACCGGGCATGGACCCGGCGGAATAGTCGCCCGGATGACATCTACTCCCCGATACGCCAACGCCCACCCCAGCACGCCGCCGCAGCCGGCGAGCAACACGCTTTCGGTCAGCAGTTGCCGCACGATGCGCGCCCGGCCCGCGCCAAGCGCCAGCCGAATCCCGATCTCCCGAGCGCGCGTGCGGGCGCGCGCCAGCATCAGATTCGCCACATTGGCGCAGGCCAGCAGCAAGACCAGGCCGGAGACACAAAGGGCGAGCAGCCCGCCGTACTTGATCATCCTGGTTGAATCCCACCACCGCCCATCCAGCTCCGTCGTGAGCTGGATTTTGCTGTCCGCATTCTCACGGGGATAAAGTTGCGCCAGAGCGCCGACCACCCGATTCAAATCCGTTTCCGCCTGCGCCATCGTCACGCCCGGTTTCAAACGCCCGTACAGGCGGAATGACGCATAGCTGCGATCCGTCTGCCATTCCGCGCGGCGGCCGAATTTCTGCGCCATCATTGAAGGCGCCCAGAACGCTTGGCGAAGGTAATACCTCGAGCCGATAAACGATTCCGGCATGACGCCAATGACGGTGAAAGGCAGGCCGTTGAGGTAGATTGTCTGGCCCAGGAGGCCCGCGTCGGCATTGAAGCGCCGCTGCCACAAGGGGTGACTGATCACCACCACGGGGTGAGCATTCGGCGTGCGATCCTCTTCCGGTAAAAAGCCGCGCCCCAGCATCGGTCTGACGCCCATCACGTCGAAATAATTGCTGCTGACCAGTTCGCCCCAGGCGACCTCCGCACGCACGCTCTCGCCGGCAGTGCCGTGTTCGCCGGAACTGATGCCGGCAGAAGTCTGCGCCCACGCACAGAGGTCGGAAAAGGTCTTGTTTTGCTCGCGCAAATCCACGTAGTTCTGCCAGGAAAATTGCCCCCAGACCTGCGTGTCTTTATTTCTGCCCCAGTACGGAGCCACTAATTCCGCAGGCTTTTCCACGGGCAGCGGGCGCAGGACAAAGGCGTTCACTGTACTCAGGATGGCAGTATTGACGCCGATCCCCAGCGCCAGCGCCAGCACGGCAATCGCCGTAAAGCCGGGCGCCTTGCGCATCATCCGGATGCCATAGCGAATGTCCTGGAATATTTCGTCCTCCCATCGTTTTGGTTGCAGCCAGAGCGCGTCCACGAAAGCGCCCGCGCTGTGCCAGAGCAAATCGAGTTTTGTTCGCCAGTTGAGCTGGTCCCACTCGGCGAGCAGCCGTTCGCGGTACTGCAACTCGGCTTCCCACTCCTGCCGCCACTCGACGCGCAGGCGGCGCGGC
>DASRDU010000086.1:0-2044 GCA_035652435.1 Blastocatellia bacterium | reverse complement strand
GCTGACGGTGCAGACGCCCGGCGACGCCGGCTACGGCATCCAGCACCGGAGTAATTCGGTCTCGCTCAGCTCCTTCATCGGCGTCGGCGGGAGCAGCCTGGGCGGCTGGTTCGGCACGCGCTCCAACCACCCGCTCTACTTCTTCACCAACGATGGCGGGCCGCAGATGTCGCTTCTCCAAAGCGGTAACGTCGGCATCGGCACGACCGCGCCCGGCGCCAGCCTGGACGTGAGGGGAACGAGGCTGAGGCTCCAGACTGATAGCGGGAACAACGGGCCGTATCTGCTCCTGACGCACGCCGGGGAGGCGAGCGGGCACACCTACGCCATCGGCTCCTCTGGAGGGGCGAACGGCCCCGGCGCAGGTTCTTTCGAGATCTATGACTCGACTGCCGCCCAATCCCGGCTCCTGATCAATCCATCCGGCCACATCACCCAGGCGCGCGATAAGGGCGGCATGATCAAGGCAATGGTTTTTGTCGAAGGCAATGGATTCATCAGCCGTTGCTACAACTCGCAAATGGCCGATGGCGGGGCCTCATTGCCGCCCTCCGGCTATACCGGATGCGGATTTACGGTCACGCCAAACTTTGAGGGTGGGAGTGCAACCTATAACATTAACTTTGGATTCCAGGTTTCGGATCGCTTCGCCAGCGTCACAGGCGCCCGTTCGGGGATTTATGCGGCTTCTGCAAATGTTATTTATCTTCCGACGACGACCAATGAACTAGGAGTTGAAACCCACATTGCATTAACCGGAGAATACGCACCGGCCAGTTTCACAGTAATTCTGTTTTGATGCGCTTTGCGGCGTTCAGCCGGTGGCACGCCCCGCGCAGTCGCGGTGAGGAAGCCGCAACGGGAACAGCGGAAGCCATCCCCTGATGCAGCCCGGGATCGGTCTGATGATCAGCCAGGCTGCGAGCAATGACAGGCTCGCGGTTGTCCGGCACTCATTCAACAAGGAGAGATCGCCATGTTTACTCTTCGTCAGTTCTCACTGAGCATCCTGCTGCTCGGCATAGCCCTGACACTCACCCAGGCCCAGACGCCAACCGCCGCGAGCAGCCAGGCGCAGACCACCAGAACCAGCATCATCATCGAGCGCCAGCTCGTCCGCTTCATCACTCAGGGTGAGGCCGTGGAGTGGCATCTGGTGGTCACCAATCAGCAGGAAGAGGTCGTCTTCGACAGCGGCCTGTTCCACGGCGCTGCCATCGAGTGGCCGCTCAGGAACGGGCAGGACGAGCCGATCCCGGGCGGCCTCTACGCTTACACCCTGACGACCAGGGAGCCGAACAGCGACCAGACCCGCACGCAGCGCGGGCACCTGATCGTAGATCGGGCGAGTACGAGTGACCGCGTCTGGGTGACGAGCAACCGGGAGGTCGGACTCGGCACGAGCGAGCCCTCCGGGGTGACCGTCACGGGCAGCCGCACTGAGACGCTCGGCGGGGTCGAACTCGCGCGGGAGGCGCCGCGCCGCACTGGGGATGCGCAGGTCAGCGAAGGCCGGCGGACGCCACCGGCAAGAGCCGTCAGAGAAGAGAAGCAGCAGGGCACCTCCGCAGTCACCGCCTCGCCCAACCGGCTGGCGAAGTTCGCCGCTGACGGAACGACTCTGATTGATTCGACGGTGACCGAGTCAGCGAGCGGTGACATCGGGATCGGGACGGCGGCGCCGGGCGGGGTTTTCGACCTCCAGCGCTCAAGCGCGGGCGACATCCTCCAGCGGCTCTGGAACACGGGCTCGGGCGGCGCCAAGCTGCGCTACGTGGCGGCGACGGGCGCGACCTCGCAGTTGCAGTTGACCGACGGGCTGGAGTGGCTCTCGGCGATTGCCGGCAATAACTCGATCGGGCTGCAATTCCGGGTGCGCAATGCGAGTGACCCGAACTCGGAAGCGCAGCTCAACGCGAGCGCGCGGATGACGATCCTCCGCAACGGCGACGTCGGCATCGGGACGACTGCCCCGGGCGCGAGGCTGACGGTGCAGACGCCCGGCGACGCCGGCTACGGCATCCAGCACCGGAGTAATTCGGTC
>DASRDU010000085.1:0-77530 GCA_035652435.1 Blastocatellia bacterium | reverse complement strand
GGTCAGGGTGTAGTTGATCTGGCTGACCAGCAAGTATTGACAATAGTCGAGTCGGCTCACGGAATCGCTCATGAGCCGAGACTGTACCCGGTTTTCAATGATCAAGCGACTCTTAACGTCGCCTCTGCGTAAGTCCTATATATCCACATCGCTGGATTTATCCCGGCCTGAAGAGGTAATCTCTTGCCACACAACGACTAAATTGCACAGCTGATAACAACCGTCTCAGGGCACAAGAGTTGCCAAAATTTTTGCAGCTACCCTCCCCATCATCCCCCATCTTCTTTGTAACCGGGTGTCTGAGACACTCGGAATCATTGACCCAGAGTCTCAGGCTGGTTAAGGCCGACGACTTCACCAATGGAGGAGAACCAGGATGAATTCCCTGAAGCGTTTCAGAGCAATCCTGCTGAGCCTGCTTGTACTGGCGGGGGCCGTCACCGCCATTGCCCAACAGCAGGCCGGCGCAATTGAAGGAACAGTCACCGACCAGTCCGGGGCAGTAGTCGCCGGCGCGAAGGTCGCAATTACTGAAAAGGCCACGGGACGAGTCATAAATCTGACCACTAACGGCGAGGGTTACTTTATCGCACGCTCGCTGCCGCCCGGGACCTACAGCGTCAAGGTCGAACAGTCGGGTTTCTCTTCGGGCCTCGTTGAGGACGTGGTCGTCCAGACCGGCCAGACTTCCACCGCCAGCATCGGCCTGAAAGTCGGGTCGGCGACCGAGGTGGTGCAGATCGAAGGGACTTCGGCGCAATTGCAGGTTGATACCAGCCGTCAGACCGTGGACGGAATAGTGACGGCGGAGAAGATCGTTTCACTGCCGCTCAATGGTCGCAACTTCCTCGACCTCGCCGCGCTCCAGCCGAGCGTGCAGGTCAGAGACGGCGAATCAATTGACCCGACCAAAGTCGGCGCTTACCGCGCGGTCAGCGTGAACGGCAGTTCGGGGACGGGAACCCGCGTGCAGATTGACGGCATAGACGTGACGGACGAGACCGTCGGGACGACCGTCACCGGCATCTCCACCGATGCGGTGCAGGAATTCCAGCTCTCGCGCGCCAGCTTCGACCTCTCCACCTCGCTGACCACCTCCGGCGCGGTCAGCATCAGCACGCGCACCGGCGGCAATGAATTTCATGGGAGCGGCTTCTACTTCTGGCGCAACGAAGGTCTGGGCGCGCGACTTCAGTTCGAGCCGAACTCAGAGCCTTTCCACCGCCACCAGTACGGCTACCGGTTCGGCGGGCCGATCATCAAGGACAGGCTCTTCTTCTTCTCGAACGCCGAGAAGACGGATCAGGGCTCGCAAAGTATCGTCAACTTCGCGGACTTCCCGCAATTCAGCGGCAACGTCGGGCTGCCGGTCAGAATCCGTTACACCATTAACAGGCTGGATTTCAATCTCACTGACCGGGTCAAGCTCTTCTACTCACACCGCTACAGCGATGACCTGAACACCGGCGGCGGCGGGTCTTCGCCCTTCCAGAATGTTGACTGGACCATCGGCCATACGGTCGGGGCGGATATTACCGGGGCGCGCCTCACACACTCCTTCCGGTTCGGCTACAATAACTTCAACAACCGGATCGAGAGTCAGGAACTCGCGCCGTTCAACTTCCTGCGGACATCACAGGGCATCCCCTTCAACCTGACGGTGGGCGATTTCAACCTCGGGCCGAACGGACTCGCGCCGCAGCAGACTTATCAGGACGACTTCCAGAGCAAGTATGACGGCAGCTACGTGCGGGGCAATCACACGCTGCGGTACGGGCTCGACATCAAACGCACCATTCTCGGCGGGTTCGCGAACTTTGCCGGGCCTTTAAGCATCACTGGTCTGTTCACTCCGGAGACGAAGGCGGCGCTGCCGGCCAACCTGCGGAATGACCCGCTGGCTTACCCACTGGATAGTTTCTCGACCGGGCCGAACACGGGATTCTTCACCGTCGAATCAGCACACAACCTGCCGCACGGCGGGCACCGGAATACCCGTTATGCCTGATATGCCGCTGACTCGTGGCGGCTCCGGCGCAACCTCACGGTCAACTTCGGAACCCGCTGGGAGTATGATACCGGGTTCTTCACCAGCGCCCCCGACTTGACGGTCCTGAACGTTTACGGCAGCAGCAAGAATGCCAAAGAGCCAAAGTTCCCGAAGACGGCCTTCAGCCCGCAGGTTGGTTTCGCCTGGGACGTATTTGGCAACGGCAAGACCAGCGTCAGGGGCGGATTCTATCTCTCGTATGAGATGAACATTTTCAACAACACGCTCTTCGATGAGTTCTCGCGCATCCCGCCCGGCATCGGGCCGACAGCCCTCAGCTTTGACTTCGTAGTGGGGCCGGACGGCAAGCCGATTGATGTGGGTGGCTTCCCTGACGGCGACTACTCTGCCCTGCAGGGACAGCCGATCAGGAACGTGCTGACGACAATCGGGAAGGTACACCAAGCCGTCCAGAGTGCTTACTCAAGTTTCCAGTTCGACCCGAAGAAAGGGCCGTCAGAGTTCGAGAACAGCCGCGGCGTGACCTTCGGCGGGACATTTCCCGGGACGTATGAGATTCCCTACTCGATGCAATTCACCATCGGCATCCAGCGGGAACTCTTTCCGAACCATGTCATTTCGGTGGATTATGTCAGGAACCGGGGGATAGGACTGCCATTCCTGCTCGGCGAGTTTGAGCGTCGCCGTGATGCGCGGTATCTCAACGCCGCGGCGGCGGCAGCCAATATCGCCAGTTTTCTGACGAACGGCTGTCAGGGCCAGACCATTAATCAGGCAATCACTAACGGATGTCTGAATTCTCAAGGGAAGCGTTTCACCCCCACGATCGCCAACTTCGGTCAGGCTTCAGATGCAGTCTTTACCGGCCTGACACCCAACCTCACCCGCGCCCGGCTGCTGACTGGCGGCTTCTCGCTTTACCAGGGCATCCAGGTGCAATTGAATGGAAGGCTGTCATCGGGACAGACCGACAGGCTGCGCTTCATCAAAGGACTGAACTACACGATCTCTTACGCTCTGGCGCGTGCCGAAGCGACCAACGGATCGGGCCGTACTGAGTTCATTAACAACACGATCAACAACAACAGCTGGAACAGCTCCTATGGCCCGACCGGTAATGACCGGACGAGCATTCTGGGCGCGGGCGTTCTGATGGATGTGCCTATGGGCTTCCGGCTCTCGCAGCTCTGGAGTTTCAGAACGGCACCGCCACAGAACCTGTTTGTGCCCTTCGTTGATGGCTTCAGTTCATCCAATGCGATGTTCACGACGGACCTCAACGGCAGTGGTGGGGCTGGCAGCAGCCCACAGGTTGACCTGCTGCCCGGCACCAACATTGGCGACTTCGGGCGGAGCATCAAGAGCTGGAAGGAACTCAACCAGGTCATCAGCAACTTCAACTCAGGCTTCGCCGGCAAGCTCACCCCGAATGGTCAGGCGCTGGTCGCCGCCGGCCTCTTCACCGAGGCGCAGTTACGATCGCTCGGCGCGACGATCAAGCCGATCAAGCTGGTGCCCGAGAGCAATCCGTGGCCGTTCGAGAATTTCTTCAACCTCGACCTGCGAATCTCACGCCCGATCAAGGTGACCGAGCGGTTTGAGTTCGAGCCGAGTGTGGACATTTTCAACGTCTTCAATAACAACAGCCTCGGCCTGTATGGCGGGCTGGCCGGAAACTTCGGGGATCTGAATTTCGATTACAGCGACCCGGCTGACAAGGCGGATCTGAACAAAAATATCCGCCTCCGCCAGAAGAACACGCGGCTATTGCAGTTCGGTCTGCGCATCACCTTCTAGCCACCATCGGCTGGCAGGTAAATGCAGGCGCTTAACAGAAAGCGGAGAGACTCAGCTGAGCCTCTCCGCTTTTTTTCGCTCCGATTTTCCCTCGGGATCATTGCGCCGGTGGTCGCAGCCGCCGGTCAAGTTTCTGCGCCCGCTCGAACGCGGCCATTGCCTCTTCCCGCTTCCCTTTCTTCAGCAGAACGAGGCCAAGGTTGTAGTGCGCGGGCGCGTAATCGGGATCTTTTTTGATCGCCGATTCAAAGAAGCTGATCGCCACATCCGGATTCCCTTCCTTCATTTTCTGAATGCCGGTGTTGGTATCAAAGATCGCGGCCTGATTATTTGACTTGAGTTTGTTGAGGCGGGCGGCTTCCTGAAATTCGGCGCGCGCGGCCTGGATGTCGCCTTTCTGCCTGAGCGCACTGCCGAGCGTGTTGTGAATCTGCGGGCTCAGCGGCGCGAGCCTGATCGCCGTGCGGAATGCTTCAATCGCGGCATCAGGCTCCCCCTTCTGTTGAAGCACGGTGCCGAGCGTGTACCAGGCTTCCGAGAAATCGGGCTTCGCGGCAATCGCGCCGCGGAAGGCGTTGACCGCTTCATCAGTCCGGCCCTGCTGCATCAGCGTGACGCCGAGCGTGTAATGTGCTTCGTGCAGGCCGGGCTGCAGTGCGATGCTCTTGTTGAGGGCTTCAATCGCGCCCGCGAAATCGTCCCGGTATTTCAGAGCCACGCCGAGGTTGTACCAGCCTTCGGCGTCATCCGGTCTGGCCGCGAGCAGCTGGCGGTAAGTCGTGACGGCGGCGGCGTAATCGGCTTTCTGAATCAGCGCGAGGCCGAGGTTGTTGAGCGCGATCGCGTTGTGCGGATCGAGCCTGAGCGCGGCCTGGAATTCGGCGGCGGCCGCCGCAGCGTCGCGCGTCTGAATGTAGGTGAGGCCGAGCTGGTTGTGGGCTTCGATCAGCTCGGGTTTGAGCCTGACCGCCTCGCGCAGCGCGACCAGCGCGTTATCGAAATCCTCGTCGGCGAATAATGCCGCGCCGAGCGCGAGATGGCCGGCAGCGACTTTCGGCGCGAGTTTCACGGCCTTGCGCAGTTCTTCGATGGCTTCAGGGAGCGCCCCGGTCTTTTGCAGACACTGCCCCAGGTAATAATGCGATTCGAAGTGATCGGGCGCGAGCCTGACCGCCTCGCGCAATGAGGGGATCGCTTCGGCGTACGCACCGGCGAACCAGCGCGTCACGCCGAGACGAAAATGGGCCTCCTGGAAATCGGGTTTGATTCTGATGGCCGTTTCAAACTCGGCAATCGCCCCGGCCAGGTCGCCCCGCTGACCGAGCGCAAACCCGAGCGCGCTGCGGGCGCCGGCGAAATTGGGCTGGGCCGCGATGGCGGCGCGGAATTCATTGATCGCTTCATCGGACTGCCCCTGCTGCTGCAGCGCCAGACCGAGATTGGCATGGGCTTCGGCAAAGGCGGGGTTCAGGCGGGTTGCGGCGCGAAAGGAATCAATCGCCGCGCCGGTTTGCCCCTGCTGCCCGAGCGCGAGGCCTAGCGCGTTATGGGCCTCGGGGAAATCGGGTCGGAGGCGAAGGGCGGCGCGAAACGCCGCGGCTGCGCCGGGAAGATTGTTTTTTCGGAGTAGCGCGAGGCCCTGTTCATACTGCTGTTCGGCGGTGCGTGGAGCAGGCTGTGCAGGCCGGCCTGCTGTTTGCGCGGCAACGCTGTGTGATGTCAGCGTTGCCAGCAGGGTCAGAATAAATGCTTTGATAAAGAAGCGGTGTGAATGACTGAGAAGTTTCGACTGATTCATGACTCCAACCCGGCCCGCGTAATTACTCGCGCGCGCCGGGTCCCGCCTGCATCGCAGGATTGAATGAGCGGGTCGTATGTTCGGTCACACTCGGGACGGTTTCCTTATTCGCCGCGACGGGCGCGGGCTGATACTGTGGCTGCGGCAGAGCGGGCTGTGACTGGGCGGCCAGTTCGTTTTGCGCTTTCTGAGCAGACTGCTGAACCGCGTGCTGCCAGGTGCCGATCATCCGTGCCAGTTGCCAGACCAGCATCCCGCTGATTCCGAGAACAAACATCAGGCTCGCGACGAAGGCGAAGATTTTTGGTCCCTCGCTCAGTTCATTACGCGGTATTAACTCGTTCAGAAAAACCATCGAGGCGATCAGACCGGCAGTGCTGAACAATGCGATTGCCCAGACCATCCCCGCCACCCGCGGGCGCGGCATGTGAACCTCAATTGAATTCGCCGTCGGGTTCATATTCGCCCCACAACGTTTGCAGAAGTTCGTTTTCTGGGGATATTCGGCGCCACAGGACGGACAAAACATGATTTCCTCCGGTTGAGTCAGCAGTGATCAGGTCACGCAGGATGATGCCGGCAAGGGCGCCGGCTGTTGATAGTACGCTTCACCCGGGCGGCAGGTTCAGCAGCTTTCACCGCGTCACGGCATCGTTTTTTTACCCGCCCCCTGTCCCGGCTTCACGACGCCCGAGCCCTCCCTGACGTAAATCACCTGATTGACCGTAACATCATTGATCGTGTCCACCGACCCGCTCGGCCAGCGGACTTCGAGCGTCTTCACTTTCGCCGCCTTGCCCAGACCAAAATGCACGCGCAGATCGTTCTGCGAATAATAACTGCCCCCGCTGCGGACTTCGTTGAATTGCGACCGCTCTTCAGTCACGCATTTCACGCGCGCGCCGATGCCGGTGCGATTGGATTTCACGCCGACTGTCTTCACCGCGATCCAGTTGTTGCCGCCTTTATCAGGTGATGCCGAATCGCAGCGCATCAGCACCGGAGCGTCATTCACCGGGTTGATGACGACATCAATGTCGCCGTCGTTATCGAAATCGCCGAAAGCACAGCCGCGGCTGGCCGTCGTCTCGACGAGGGCACCGCCGACTTTCTCAGTCACGTCCTGAAAACTGCCGTTGCGCAGGTTGCGATAGAGTACCTTGCGCTGCGGGTAACCGGCTTCAGTCGTCAGCTTTTCGACTTCGGGATAGACGTGGCCGTTGACCAGCAGGATGTCGAGCCACCCGTCATTGTCCGGGTCGAAGAACCCGCAGCCCCACCCCAGGAAGCGCGTGTTGAGGCCGATGCCGCTCGCGAAGGTGACGTCATCAAACGTATTCTTCCCCGCGTTGCGATAGAGCGTCGAAGTGTCGCCGGAAAAGTTGGTCTTGAAAATATCAATCAGCCCGTCGCCGTCGAAATCGCCCGCGCTGACGCCCATCCCCGCCTGCGGCTTGCCGTCGCCGCTGTAGGCCGCGCCCGCTTCAACTCCGATGTCCGTGAAAGTGACGTTGCCCCCTTTGTCACCGTTATTGTGATAGAGCGCCGCGGGGGCCGAATCATTCGCCACGTAAATATCCGGCCAGCCGTCGTTGTCAAAATCCGCGACGAGGACGCCCAGGCCGTATGTGCCACTGGTTTTTGTGATTCCCGTTTTTTCCGAAACGTCAGTGAAAGTGCCGTCGCCGTTATTGTGATAAAGCATATTCACGCCGCCCTGCAATCCCGGCGGCCCGCAGGCGACCATCACGCCCTTGTACAGACAAGGCCCCGTCTCCGGCGTCGGCGCGGTCTTCGGGTCGAAATCAATGTAGCTCGCCACGAACAGATCGAGCTTCCCGTCGCAGTCATAATCAACAAACGCGCTGCCCGATCCCCACTTCGTTTTATTCGTGCCCACGCCGGCCTTGTCCGTCACGTCGGTGAAAGTGCCGTCGCCGTTATTGTGCCAGAGCGCGTTTTTGCCGTAGTACGAAACGAACAGATCGTCCCACCCGTCGTTGTCGTAATCGCCGACGCACACGCCCTGCCCCCAGCCGGTGCGCGCGAGCCCGGACTTTGCCGTCACGTCGGTGAAAGTGCCGTCGCGGTTGTTGCGATAAAGATGAACGGTCGGCTCCTGCCCTTTCGGCAACCCGCCGAGCCGCGTGCCGTTGACGAAGAAGAGATCCGGCCAGCCGTCGTTGTCATAATCGAACCAGGCGACGCCGCAGCCCGTGGTTTCGAGCAGGTACTTGTTCTTATGCTCGTCACCGTAGATCGTCCTGTGCGTGAGCCCGGCGACTCTGGCGATGTTGACGAATGAGACGTTGAAGGGGGTGTCGGCGACCGATGACTTTCTGGAGTCGTTCTGATTGACGGCCTGTGGAAAGCCCGAAAGCGTCAGCGGGAACAGCAGCGCAATCGCGCCAGGGCAGAAGGTGAAGGAAAGTCTGAAGAATAATAACCGGGCCTTGCTCATCACCAATGAAATATATGTTGCCGGGCAGACAATCCGCAAATCGCTTCAGGCATTATTTACCGGCCTCACGCACCTCGCCCAGAATGAGCGCGCCGCGCGCCGCCACCACCGCATGGCCGTCCACCAGCTTTGAAATGCTCTGCCACAGCGGTGCAGTCCGCACGCGCCGGCCGTCGCCGAAGATCACCCATTCACCCGGCGGGAGCGCAAAGCTGGCGGTGACCGGCTTCGGATTGAGCAGCACCAGCGCGCGTGACCATGCATCTTTTTCCTGCACGTCTTCGATCTGGTAGGCGATGCAATTCTCCGGCACCGACAGGCCCAGGTCATGATCCAGAAACCTGACGGCGCGGCGCACCTGTGCGGCGGTCTGCAACCTGAAGAGCGGGTGCGTGCGCCTGAGCTTGATCAGGCCGCGGTAATATTCGCTGACGTCGTAATTGTCGGCCTTCTGCCGCCAGCGGATCATATTCACCGAATCCGGCTTGTCGTAGCTGTTGTGATCGCCGCCCTTCGTGCGCAAAAACTCCTGCCCGGCCTGAATGAACGGGATGCCCTGCGAAGTGAAGATCGCTGCCGCGGCCAGTTTGTCCATCGCGCGGCGGTCGGCTTCGGTGACAGTCGAGTTGTCAACCGTGCTGATCACCAGCCGGTCCCAGAGCGTGTGGTTGTCGTGACATTCGACGTAATTGATCGCCTCGAGCGGCGAGCTGGCGAAATCATCAATCGCGCCGCGAACGCCCTGGCGCACGCCCCAGCCGTGATTGCCCGTCTGGACGAACCCGGTTTCGCGCCCGTTGAAGACGTTGCCCTTGAGCGCGTCACGGAAATGATCGTTGAAGACCGCCCAGCCGCGTTCGCGCTGCTTGCCCTTGTGCGACAGCTCAATCGGCGAAGTGCCGCCCGCCCAGGGCTCGCCGTAAATCAGCAGGTTCGGGTCAATCGCGCGCAGCTCTTTGACGATCAACTCAAGCGTCTTGTCATCAATCAGCCCCATCAGGTCGAAGCGGAAGCCGTCAACCTTGTATTCCGTCACCCAGTACCTGACCGAATCGAGAATGAAGCGCCGCGCCATCGGGGCCTCGGACCTGAATTCATTGCCGACGCCGGAGCCGTTCCAGTAACTGCCGTCGGGCTTCAGGCGGTAGTAGTAACCCGGAACCAGGCCCTCAAAACTGTAAACGCGCTGTTTGTCCACGGCCTCGAAGGTGTGGTTATAGACGACATCCAGGACGACGCGAATGCCGCGCCGGTGCAGCGCGTCAATCATCCGTTTGACTTCGCCGACGCGCCGCGCGTCGAAGCGTTCGGTCGCGTACCAGCCGTCGGGCGAATTGAAATGCACGTTGTCGTAGCCCCAGCCGTAAAGATCCTCCGACTCGTCTGTGTGGAATTCGCCGATCGGCAGGATCTGAACGACGTTGACCCCGAGGTCGCTGAGGTGGTCAATCCCGGTCGAAATGTCCGTGCGCCCGGTCAGGTGAGTGCCGGCTTCGGCGAGGCCCAGGTATTTGCCGCGCCGCTGAATGCCGGAATCAGGGTCAATCGTGAAATCGCGGACGTGCAGCTCGTAGATGATCGCGTCTTCGACCGGGAAGGTCGGACGGTCGGCGACGGGCGTGGCGTCGTAAACGACGATGGCGCGGCCGTCGTGCGCGGTGACGGCACAGGCGTAAGGGTCAATCAGTTCGCGCGAAGGATTGAAGCGCGGGTCTTTGCCGTCGGCAGTGTAAGTGTAGTAAGCGCCCAGCTGGTCGCCCGCGACAACTGTCTCCCACGTGCCGTCCCACTCGGCGCCGGTGCTGTGATCCAGCGTGATGATGCTGTGTGGCGTGTTACCGACGGGGGACGAATAAAGATGAAGAGTGACGCGGTCGGCGGTCGGCGCCCAGACGCGGAAGACGGTCTTCTCCCTGCTGTAAAGCGCGCCCAGCGGCCTGGTCGAAACATACCCGTCAGCAGGGTGCGGCGCGGCCTGCGACGAATGGCGGGCGATGAGCAGCAGGTGGTCGTATGGATGTTCGTGTTTTGAATCGCTCATTTTCGGGAGGGATCAGGAAGGAAATTCGGACGGGATTTCAATCATTCGTCTTCATCCCCGTAAAGTCCGACAAAGATCGTTTCATCGTAATCAACCAGGCCGATTCTCAGGTGGTCAATGAAACCACGCCTGCCGAGGATGTTGCGCGGGAAGGCTTCGCCCTCGTGAAAGAACACTGTGGCTTCCCACTGGTAATCGAAAAGCTGGATGATGACTTCGTGGCCGTAGGCCGTGAATGTTCCGGCAGCGGTTGAGAACCCTTGTTTCGCCCCGCTGTATAAATCCAAGCCAGGAAGATCAGCGTTGCGTCGCTCGAATATGCAGAACGAACTGCCAGTATCTAAAACTCCGGCGACATCAATGTAGGCAGCCCCGCCGGAAATGATCGTGACCGGCAGAGTAATGGCTGCCGATGATGAGTCAGAGTAGTTGTGAAGAAACGAATAGCCCCGCGCGTAACGGCTCATAGTATCCCGCTCCAGAACGGCTGATCATAGTCTTCCGGAATGTGAACAATCAGTGGCCGCGGATGGCCTTTATCGTGCGCCGCTTTCAAAAGCGGCACCGGGTCAGGGCCATGTCCAACAAGCAGATCGCCATCCAGCAACACTCACTGCCCTCTGTATTCATGCCGATGTTCAGCCAGCCACTGCGTTTCGCGTGTGCGATCAATCCAGGGTTTGGCAGCGCGTTCGATGCGCGGCGGTGTTTTGACTGACATAGTGAAACGGCTCCTTTCAAGGTTCTGCCATCCACCGGCGCCCGACCGGGGTGAAGTTTATCACCACTTCTCAATGCCGCTTCGACTGTTTCTTCGCAGCCTTCTTTGCCGCCTCTTTCGCCGCCAGTTCCGCCCGCAGCCGCGCGCGATCCCTGCCGTAGACATGCGTCATTTCCGCCAGCCGCCTGCTGACGTTTTCAGTCAAAGCTTCGGCGCGATAACGCCAGCCCCAGTTGCCGCTTTCGCGCGCGGGCACGTTCATCCGGCCTTCGTTGCCGACGCCCAGCACGTCCTGCAGCGGGACGATGGCCGTGTTGGCAACCGAGCTGAGCGCGAGCCGGATGAAATCCCAGTTGATCTCCCGGCCGTCGGAGCCAAGGTACTTCAGCACGAATTCACGCTCCTCCCGCACTTCCGTGTCGGTGCGCGTGGTGTCGCCGACGCCCTCGGTCGTGAACCAGCCGATGATCGTTTCGTTGTCGTGCGTGCCAGTGTAAACGACGCTGTTCTTCTCAAAATTGTAAGGCTTGAAATCATCCGCCTGCGGGTCGGTGCCGAAGGCGAATTGCAGAATCTGCATGCCGGGGAAGTCGAACCGCCGGCGCAGGGCCTTCACCTCCGGCGTGATCATTCCGAGATCTTCGGCGATGATCGGCAGTTTTCCGAGGGCACTCTGAATCTCTTCGAACAGGGCCGCGCCGGGCCCCGCAACCCAGTGGCCTTTGATGGCGGTCTTCTCGCCGCCCGGCACTTCCCAGTATTTTTCAAAACCCCGGAAGTGATCGAGCCGCACGATGTCCACCTGCGCGAGAGTGGCGCGGATGCGGTCAATCCACCACTTGTAGCCGTCCAGCTCCATCACGTCCCAGCGGTAGAGCGGGTTGCCCCAGAGCTGGCCAGTCTCGCTGAAGTAATCGGGCGGCACACCGGCGACGACCGTGGGCTTGCCTTCCTCGTCGAGGTAAAACAACTCCGGGTGCGCCCACACGTCGGCGCTGTCGTGCGCGACGAAGATCGGCACGTCGCCAATGATTTTGATGCCCCGGTCATTGGCGTAATGCGCGAGCTTCAGCCACTGCTTGAAGAAGAGGTACTGGAAAAATTTGTGGCCCTCGATTTCGCGGTAATGATTTTCGCGCCAGAAGTGCATCGCGTTGTCTTCGCGCGCGCGCAGATGCTCATCCCACTTCGTCCATTCCACGCCCTGGTGCGCGTCCTTGATGGAACGGAAGGCGGCGTAATCTTCCAGCCAGAATTTCGTCTGCTCGTGGAAAGTGCTGAATTCGGCCTTCACTGCCTCCGAAGCGTTTTTCGCGGCGTTGTCGTAAGCCTGCCAGAGCAGCCTGTTTTTGAATTCGATCACCGGGCCGTAATCAACCCGATCCTCGGAGAACTCGGGCGCGCCGGCCAGATCGCTTTCCGCGAGCAGTCCGTCTTCGACCAGCGCCTCCAGACTGACGAGCAGCGGATTGCCCGCGAACGCGGAAAAGCACTGGTAGGGCGAGTCGCCGTAACCGGTCGGCCCGAGCGGCAGCACCTGCCACAGGCTCTGGCGGCTGGCCGCCAGGAAATCAACAAAATCGTAAGCAGCCCCGCCGAAATCACCAATGCCGAAACGACCGGGCAGTGATGTCGGGTGCAGGAGGATTCCACTTTCTCTCAATGAGTTCATAACAATCTCTTCCCCGTTTCTTCAGCTCAAGTAGTTCGGGTCAAACGTATGGATTCGCAACAGACGTATGTTTTTCTCGCAGCGTCGCTCGTGTCCGGCCCGGTCACTTCCGGCATCATGCAACTGGCGCCGCGGCAAAATCCGTTCTGCTGTTGCTGGAAAACTTCCCTTCCGGCCGGGGCAATATAGCATTTGCCAGATGGCATTTGAATTGCTCTTCCTGATCCCGGATACGTGAGCATTAAGTCAGGAATTCTTTCGAAGGGGTGAAGCTATGTTGCTCGATAATCTGCTTGATCGCCTGGCCGCGTTTGAATCACCTGAGTTCCCCGTCATCAGCCTGTATCTGAACACTCAGGCTGGCGACCGCGGGCGCGACCAGTTTCAGCCGTTCGTGCGCAAGGAACTGCACGAGCGCGGCCAGACATACAAACCGCATTCCCCCGAACGCACGAGCTACGACCGCGACGTGGATCGCATCAACCGGTATCTGGCAAATGAACTGGAGCCGTCGGCGAACGGGCTGGCGATCTTCGCCTGCGCCGGCAAGAACGATTTCTTTGAGGCCGTGCAGCTCGACGCGCCGGTCGAGCGGAACCGTCTGTTCGTTGACGCCCGCCCGCACCTCTATCCGCTCGCGCGGCTCGTTGACCAGTACCCGCGCTACGCGGCGCTGGTGGCCGACACCAACTCGGCGCGGCTGTTCGTCTTCGGCCTCGGCCGGAGGATCAGTGAGCAGGAGGTGAACAGCCCGAACGTCAACCGCACGCAGGTGGGCGGATGGTCGCAGGCGCGTTTCCAGCGCCACGTTGACAATTACCACCAGCAGCACGCGAAGGAAGTGATCGAGGCGCTTGACCGCGTGGTGCGCGAGGAGAATATCAAATACGTCATCCTCGCGGGCGATGAGGTGATCGTGCCGCAGTTGCGCGAACAGCTCCCGAAGCACCTGGCCGATAAAGTGATTGACGTGCTGGCGCTCAACATCAGGGCGCCGGAACGCGAAATCCTGAACGCCACGCTGGAGAGCCTGCGCGAGCGGGATGCACAGGATGACAAGGAGAAAGTGCAACGCATGCTGGACGCTTACCGCGCTGACCGACTAGCCGTGGCCGGCGCGCGGGACACGCTGGCGGCACTCAAAATCGGGCAGGTGGATGAAGTGATCCTCAGCGCCGCGCGCGAAGAGGTCAGGATGAATGAAGAGGTGAGGGCCGCGCCGATGGCCGCAGGGATGCCTGTCACCAGCTACACGGGCGAGCGGACGGAACCAACGATGCTGGCCGACGAACTGGTCACGCTGGCCAGACAGACTGACGCGAAGATCACTTTCATTGAAGACGCCTCGCTCCTCGCCGAAGTCGGCGGGGTCGGCGCGCTGCTGCGTTACCGCGTCTGGCCGGCGGGACAGACGGGCCAGTCTTCAATCCGCGCTTAATCACAAAGGAGTAGCTATGAGCAATAAAAACAACGTCAACCCTGATCATTATAAAGTCGCCGGACGTGACCGGCCGGGCGAAGACATTCTGCACGAACAGAACAAGCAACAGTACTCGCAGGCGAAAGCGGGTTCCGGCGCGGGCGCGCCTAACCTGATCCCCGGCGCGGCCCCGGTCGGGGTGACGGAGAAATCGGCGGAGACGGATGAAAATGAAGAACAGGAAACCCGGCAGGCCGATGAGGCCGGCAAGTCGAATCGGGATTGACCAGCGCACTTCAACAGGGACAAGGAGCAGTTATGGGGCGTCAGACCAGCAGGAAAACAGGATTGCATTCATCAGCCGAGAAGGCCCGGTCATCACGTCACGGGACTGAGCCGATGCCGGCCACCAGCCCGGTGGCCGGCGCTTACGGCAGGCATAAACCGACGCGCACAACCGATGTTGATGCGTCCTTTATCCATGACAGCAAACACAAACGTCGCGGCGAGGATGAGGGCGGAACCCGCAAGGGAGGTTGAAAGAGCATTCACTACTGCTCTGAAGGACAGCAGGCTTTCGCAGACAGCCATTCTTTGTCCGGCCAGCCTCCTTAGTATTTCCGGGAAGGCCGCCTGAGGCGGGGCAGGCAGATTCCCTCTGCCCGGGTGGTCCGACATCCTGTTTTCGGCCCCCGATCCGGCCCGACCGGGGAGGATGAGGAAACTATTGACACCCGTTCTGACCGTGTAGTAGCTTGCGGATTAAGTTATCAACCGTGAACAGCCCCGCATCTCCCCGGCCAGAGTCGTTCCTCAGGCTTCCCCGAAGTGTCGGGCGGAGATGAGCAGGCCGTTCGCATAACGAGGAGAAACAGAACAACTGCGAAAGACGAAAATCACACTGCCTGAGCGCGGGCTCGAAGCACTCTTCGGCCCTTACGATCAGAACATCAAATACCTCGAATCACTCCTGAGCGTGCGCGTCGGGGGGCGCGGCGGTGAACTGATGGTGGAAGGTGAGGAGGAGGATGTTGCCGTCGTCGAGCGCATTCTGAAGGATTACGGCCAGCTCTTCTCCGAAGGGCGCGTGCCTTCCGACACCGAGTTGCGCTCCGCCTTCAAACAGATCGCCGAAGACCGCACCGCCTCGCTGCGCGAATTATTCACCGCCCAGAAACGCATCAACCCTTCGGGCCGCAAGCAGGTCACGGCGCGCTCGAACAACCAGCGCCTGTACCTCGAAGCCATCGAGCAGAACGACATTGTATTTGGAATAGGTCCAGCCGGTACCGGAAAAACGTTTCTCGCCGTGGCGATGGCCGTTCAGTTTCTGCTGGCGAAGCGTGTCAATCGGATCATCCTCGCGCGCCCCGCGGTCGAGGCCGGCGAAAAGCTTGGCTTCCTGCCTGGTGATTTGCAGGATAAGGTTGATCCGTATCTGCGGCCACTTTACGACGCGCTCTTTGACCTGCTGGACTTCGAGCGCGTGACAAAGTTTCTGGAGAAGCGCGTGATCGAGATCGCGCCGCTGGCGTTCATGCGCGGGAGGGCCATGCCTTTACAAAGTCGCATTCTGACCCCGACCGGCTGGCGCGAAATGGGCGAGATCAAAGTCGGCGATTTTGTGACTGGCTCAGACGGAAAACCAACAGAGGTCGTCGGCGTTTTCCCACAAGGCAAAAAACAAGTTTATCGTCTGACGATGACTGATGGCGCAAGTGCCGTCGCCTGTGCCGAACATCTCTGGGCGGTCAGCACGAGGGAGGATAAGCGTCGAGGCAAACCTCCGCGAATCCTGGAAACCCGGGAGATGCTCGGAAACCTCCGGCGCAATCAACAATACCGCTACGAATTGCCTTTGCTTTCCGCGCCCGTCGAATTTTCTTATCAGGCTGTGCCGATTGAGCCGTACTCCCTGGGATTATTGCTCGGCGACGGTTGCATTTCCGATAAGACTTCGCCAGGTTTTGCGACCGGTGATACAGAATTGGTGGCCTCCCTTGAAACCGGGCTGGCCCCGATGGATTTGCAATTCCGCCGTAAGTCCGCGATTGATTATGTCATCACCAATCCGCTTGCCGGAAAAGGCGGGAACAAATTTGAAGTGATTCGCAATCCACTCACCCGGGCATTGCGGGGACTCGGTCTGGCCGGCACGCATTCGGCCACCAGATTTATTCCGGAGGCCTATCTATACAATGCCCCTTCGGTTCGTCTGGCCGTTTTGCAGGGACTGTTGGATACCGATGGCGGCCCGGTTACACAGGCAGGACGAACGTGCCGAATCCAGTACGTCACGACCTCGGAGCGGCTCAAAGACGATGTGTTGTTTCTGGTGCGTTCGCTCGGCGGCGCAGCCTGCTGGCGCAAGCGCGTGGCGGAAGGGCGCAAACCCGGTTTCGCCCGCGGAAGAGAGATCCCGTACCGCAATGATGCCTACGTGATGGACATCCGCCTGCCGAGAGGGCTCGATCCATTCCGGCTTGAGCGCAAAGCGAAGGTTTACCGCGAGCATGGCGGCGGGCGTCCGATGCGCTTCATCAAAAACATCGAACCGGCCGGCGTTGAAGAGACGCAGTGCATCAGTGTCGCCGCACGCGATTCGTTGTACGTCACCGATGATTTCATTCTGACCCACAACACGCTTGCGGATGCCTTTATCATTCTCGACGAGGCGCAGAACACGACTTCCGAGCAGATGAAGATGTTTCTGACGCGCATCGGCTTCGGCTCGAAGGCGGTGATCACGGGCGACGTGACCCAGATTGACCTGCCATCGGGCCGCAAGTCCGGACTGGTCGAGGCGCAGCGCGTGGTCAGCAACATCGAAGGCGTGGTCTTCGTCCAGTTCAACGACACCGATGTTGTGCGCCACCGGCTCGTGCAGATGATCATCAAGGCTTACGACGAACACAGCAGGAAGATCAGCCTCTGATGCGCGCCGCCACTCCACAGGCCGCCTCCCCTGCCGCCTCGATTGAGGTCATCAATCGTCAGCGCCTGCACCCGGTCAATCGTGATGAGGTTGCGCGGCTGGCGCGGCGGGTGCTGGAGCGGATCGGGCGGCCCGCAACGAGCGTGACGATTACTTTCATTCGCGACCGGGCGATGCGGCGGCTCAATCGTGATTACCGCCGCATTGACGCCCCGACCGACGTGCTGTCATTCCCTTATCAGGAGCCCGGGGGCGAGACTGACGGCGACGTCATCATTTCGGTCGAGACCGCGGCGCGGTATGCGGAGAAACTCGGACTGACGTTTGAAGATGAGATTCGCACGCTCGTAATTCATGGGGTGCTGCACCTTGCCGGATACGACCACGAAACCGATAATGGCGAGATGAACCGGCTCGAATGCCGGCTGCGAAAAGAACTGATCGGTTATGGAAAGTGAAATAGTTTTGACCGGCACCCTGATTCTGGTGCTGGTCATCGTTGCCACAGCCAAAAGCGCCCTTGATGAACTGAGCGACGTCGCGCTGCGCCGTCTGGCGAGCGAGAGCGAAGGACTGAGCCACGGCGCCTTCATCCGTTCCGTCATTGAGCAGCACCACCTGTTCAGCTTCACGCTGACTTTCGGCATCCACTTTTCAATCGCCTCCATCGCAATTCTGATTACCTCGCTGGCCTTCCAGATTCACGCGCAACGCTTCCTGATCATCTCCTTTCTGGGCATGGCCGTGACGCTCATCCTGTTCCGGCAGATCGTGCCGCTGCTGCTCACGCAGAACAACCCGGCACGCGTGCTGATCCTGCTGCGCCTGCCCCTGCGCGTCATCTACCCGGCGCTGGCACTCATCGCGCACCCGATCTACCGCGCGCTGCGCGGCTTCCAGAAAGAGGAAGAGGCTGACGCGCAGGACAAGCAGGAGGCCGACAGCACCGGGGGAGAGATCCAGGCGCTGCTCGATGTCGGCGAGGAGGAAGGCATTATCGAAGAGGACGAAGGCGCGATGATCCAGTCCGTCATCCGCTTCGGCAATCGCACTGTATCCGAAGTCATGACGCCGCGCACCAGAATCGTGGCGGTGGCTGACAGAATGCCGCTCGAAGAGGTGCGCGACCTGATGATCGAATCGAAATACTCGCGCCTGCCGGTCTACCGCGGGGAGATGGATAATATCGAAGGCGTAATCTACGTGCGCGACCTGCTCACGCACTGGGCTTCAGGCAAAGCCGGCCAGACGGCAATTCAGATTGCCCGCCCGGTTTACTGCGTTCCCGAAACCAAGCCGACCGACGAACTGCTGCGCGAGATGCAGAAGGCCAAAATGCAGATGGCGATCGTGATTGACGAATACGGCAGCCTCGCGGGGCTCGTCACGCTCGAAGACCTGATCGAGGAGATCGTCGGCGAGATCGAAGACGAGGACGAACCCGAGCCGCAGGAGGCCGAAATTGACATCGTGCCGGAAGGCGATGACTCCTGGGTCGTGCGCGGCGACGCTGAAGTGGGCAAAGTCGAACGCCTCTTCAACGCCGAACTCGCCACAGATGATTTCACGACCGTAGCCGGACTCGTCATCAACCAGCTCGGCCACCTGCCGCAGGTCGGCGAGCGGCTCGATTTTCGCAGCCTGCACTTTGAAGTTCTGGAAGCCGACGAGCGGCGCGTTTCGCGAGTCAGGATTCAAAGGGCGGCTGCGGAGCCAGCCGATGAGGAGAAGACTGCCACTGCCACCGCCACCGCCCGCGAAGAAGTGAAATGAGGACCACGCATAAATCCGGTTTTGCCGCGCTCGTCGGTCGCCCGAACGCGGGCAAATCAACGATGCTCAATGCGCTCGTCGGCGAACACATCGCGGCGGTGTCGAGCAAGCCGCAGACGACCCGCACGCGCATTCAGGGCATCATCACGCGGCCCGAGGGCCAGATCATCTTCGTTGACACGCCGGGCATCCACAAACCCGGCTACACGCTCAACCGCCGGATGATGGGCATCGTGGCGGAAGCGCTCGCGCAGGTGGACGTGATCCTGCTGATGCATGACGCGACTTCGCGGCCCGGCTCGGGCGACCGCTTCACGCTTGACCTCATACGTCAGGCGGCCAAACCGACCTTCCTGCTCCTCAACAAAGTTGACCTGATCAAAGATAAAAAAAAGCTGTTGCCGTTGATCGAGCAGTACAGCCGCGAACACGATTTCGCCGAAATCATCCCGATTTCAGCGCGCACCGGGGCGCAGCTCGAAGAACTCATCAAAACCCTCTTCAGGTACCTGCCCGAAGGGCCGCAGCTTTTCGACCCGGAACTTTTTACCGACCAGATCGAGCGCAACATCGCGGCGGAACTCGTGCGCGAAAAGATCCTCGAGCTGACCGGCGAGGAGCTGCCTTTTGCGACGGCGGTGCGCACCGAGAGCTGGGAGGAGGGCGCTGACGCGACCGAAATCCACTGCGTCATTTACGTCGAGCGCGAATCGCAGAAGCCGATCATCATCGGTAAGGGCGGCCAGATGCTCAAAACCATCGGCACGCGCGCGCGCCACGACATTGAAAAAATGCTGGATCGCCACGTCCGCCTCTTCCTCTTCGTCCGCGTGCAGGAGCAGTGGCGCGACGACCCGCACCTGCTCGATGAACTCGGCATTGAAGAAAGACGGGGGGGCGGGGAGAGGGTGAGAAGAGGGGAAAAGGAGAAAGGGGGACGGGGGGACACAGGTACAAGTAATGACCCACCTGATTCTTCAGTCCGCAATCCAATTCAACGCACTGCGTTGACCGCAATCCGCAATCCCCCAAAGGTCTGGCACGCCGTCGAGGTCGAAATCTCCCGCGTCGGTGAGAGCGCCGCCACCACGCAGCTCTGGTCATTCGGCACGACCGGGATCGAAGTTTCCGAAGATGCGCCGGAGACGGTGACGCTGCGTGCTTATTTTGAATCAGCGCCGGACGAGGCGAAGCTGCGCGAACAGATCGTGCGGGCGTTGCGTTTGAGCGACCTGCCTGAATTCGCGTTGCGCGGGATGAAAAGCGTGACTGTGGCCGATCAGGACTGGCTGGCGGAGTGGAAAAGGGGCTACGAGCCGGTGGCGATTGGCGAACGTCTGTTGATCGTGCCGTCGTGGAAACTCAGTGAAATCGAGCCCGGCGGGCGCATCGTGATTCAGATTGATCCCGGCATGGCTTTCGGCACGGGCACCCACGAAACGACGCGCGGGTGTCTGGAGATGCTTGAAAAATACTGGCGCAGCGGCGCGCTGCTCGACGCCGGCACGGGCACCGGCATTCTGGCTTTTGCGGCGGCCCGGCTCGCTCCCGGCTCGCGCGTCATCGGTTTCGACATTGACCCCGAAGCCATCGAGGTCGCGCGGGAGAACGCTGAAATTAACGGCGTGGCCGACGAGGTCGAACTTGAAGTCAACAAACTGGCGTCATTTCACGGTCAGGGATTCGACGTCGTCGTGGCGAATCTGACGGCTGACGTGATCATTCCGCTCGTCGCCGATTTCGCGCAGGTCGTCAAACCGCGGGGCACTCTGATCGTCTCCGGCATCCTGCGCGAACAGAGTGACGAAGTGAAAGCCGCGCTCGCCGCGCAGAAGTTCGAAGTCGTCGAAAGCAGGCCTGATGGCGAATGGATCACGTTCGCGGCGCGCCTGTCGCCGCCCGCCTGAATGATATTGTCATCTGCCGTTGCCATGTTATTATTTGGGCGACTGCCTTGCAGATTTTCTTAGAGCCGCTCCGAGAAGGCTCGCACGAGCCCACGAGTCGAAGCAGTCAAACCCTTCAGAGAGGGATTGCGCTAATCCAGGTGAAAGCCTTCCTCTCATGCGATTCACCAACCCTTGTCACTAATACTTCAATGAGGTACTTCATGAGTAAAGCCAGACTTTCCTCCCCCGGAGTCGCATTCCTGCTGCTCCTGGCACTGCCCTTCATACTGCCGGTCGTCACGCAGGCCCAGCAGCCCAATGCGACGAACAGGCTGCATATGTACTCCAAGCCCGCCGTCGTCCGCATCATCTCCGGCCACGCCGGGGTCTGGAACTGGAATGGCCGCCAGTGGAATACGCAGTCCATTTCCAGCGGCTCGGGCTTCATCATCAGCCCGGATGGCTACATCCTGACCAACGCCCACGTCGTCAGCTCGATTAAAGACGGCGATGAGACGGCAAAGGAAGGGTTGCTCGGGCAACTGGCCGTGCAGGCGCTCCGGTCCGCCGGACAGCCGGTCAACCGTGAGACCGTCATCCAGGCGGCCCGCTACATCATCAACAATGGCGCACAGCTCGCGCAGTTCCAGCGCATCAATTACGTCTTTCTGCAAAGCGGCAGCCGCTTCCCTTACGAAATCAAATCCTACGGCGCGCCTACCGGTGAGGGAAAAGATCTGGCGACCGGCAAGGACGTGGCGGTGAT
The DNA here is from genome assembly GCA_035652435.1 of Blastocatellia bacterium. Lineage (GTDB taxonomy): Bacteria > Acidobacteriota > Blastocatellia > RBC074 > RBC074 > DASRDU01. The sequence continues at coordinate 56,246 of DASRDU010000085.1, read as the reverse complement.
CAAGATCGAAATCAAGAATGCCCCCACGCTGCGGATCGGCAATTCTGACAAGGTGCAGGTCGGGGACAAAATTTATGTGCTGGGTTATCCCGGCGCGGCGGACTCGGAGGCTCTCGACGCGAAATCACAACTCGAACCGACGACCAACGACGGCTCGATTTCGGCGAAGAAGACTTCGGCCGACGGCGCGCCGATCCTCCAGACCAACGCCAACACGACGCACGGCAATTCCGGCGGCCCGGCGATCAACGATAAAGGCGAAGTGATCGGGCTGCTCACCTTCCGCGGCAACACGGTGAACAACCAGGAAGTGCAGGGCTTCAACTTCCTCGTCCCAACCAACACGGCGCAGGAATTCGTGCGCCAGGCGGGGACGGAAAACAAAGTCAGCCCGATTGACGCCAAATGGCGCGAGGGGCTGGAACACTTCTGGAAACAGGAGTACAGCTCTGCCCGGGAGAAGTTTGCCGAGATCATGGCCCTCTTCCCCAACCACAGCGAGGCGCAGAAACTGATCACCGAATCGCAGGAGCATATTGCCAAAGGCGAAGATCGCTCCGGCTCGGCGCTGGGTGCGGTCGTCCTGCTGCTCTTTCTGGGCGGTGGTTTTCTGGTCGTCGTGGGCGGGGCGGTCGTGGCCGTCATCCTGGCGAAGAAAAAGAAAGCCGCCCCGGCAATGCCAGCCGCCTTCCCCGGTCAGCCGGCGGTCATGCCGCAGCCACAGCCACAGCCTGCAGGAAGGCCCGTTAATTTCGCCGCGCCCACGCCGGCTCCTCAAAGAACCGAGGCATTTGCCGGCCCGGGCAGGACTGAAGTTTTCCAGCCTGCCTCTGCCCCGAAGCTGACCTTTAATAGCGGGCCGTTGCAGGGCCAGTCATTCCCCGTCGGGCAGGGGCTTTTCATCGGGCGCGACGCGACACGCTCGCAGGTCGTCGTTCCTGACTCTCAGGTCTCGGGCCAGCACCTCTGGGTCGGGATCATCAACGGCCGGGTCGTGGCGCGCGATCCGGGGTCAACAAACGGCACCTACCTGAATAATCAGCTGGGGCAACGGATCACTGAAGTGATGCTGAATGACAGTGACGTGCTGACGCTCGGCAGGACTGGTTCTGTCTCATTCACTTTTCACGCCTGACGTTAATGTGAGCAGCAGGGGCGATCAGCGTCACCACCGGGCAAACCTGGTGGTGACGCTGATCGCCCGCTTTGTCATCCATGCAACGCCACCGCTTTTACGCCCCGCCCTCCCGCATCTCCGATTCACACCTGACGCTCGATGCCGATGAGTCGCACCACCTGACGCGCGTGCTGCGACTCGCCGCAGGCGCGCGGGTTTTCGTATTCGACGGGGCGGGCAGCGAGTATGAGTGCGAGGTGACGGTGGTGAGCAAAGGGGCGGTTGACCTGACCGTCATTTCGCGGCTTCAGAATGAGGTCGAATCCCCGCTCCATCTGACGCTCGGCCAGGCGCTCATCAAAGGTGACAAATTTGACTGGGTGGTGCAGAAAACGACCGAACTCGGCGTGACGCGCATCGTCCCGCTCATCACGGATCACAGCGACGTCTACAAAGCCGAAGGACATACCGATCACCGCCTCCAGCGATGGCGGCGCATCGCGCTGGAAGCAGTCAAGCAGTGCGGGCGACGGCGGCTGGTTGAAATCACCGAACCGGTACGGTTCATCCAGTTCTGCGAAGACGAAAAGGCGGGCAGCAATCTGATCCTGTCTGAACGAGGCGGGCACAGTCTACGCGGAGTTGCGGACGGATTGCGATATGTCAGTCAGGTGAGCGTTTGCGTGGCATCGGAGGGCGGATGGAGCAATAAGGAATTGCAGCAGGCCGAAGCCTGCCGCTTCATTCCCGTTCACCTTGGCGCTCGCATCCTCAGGACTGAGACTGCCGCGATTGCGGCAGTCACGCTGGCGCAGCACCTGCTCGGCGATCTGAGATGACTGTGGGTTACCCGCTCAAACCCTTATATCCACCGGACTGGTGTAAACGTCGTAGCGGCGCTCCGGCTCCCGGTCTTTCCAGTCCTCCGTCACTGTCTGAGGGTGAAGTTCTTCAATCCTTACTTCCTGAATGGCTTCAATCCAGACCCGATCAAGTGCATCCGGCGCGAAACCGAGCTTGCGGCATGCGGCAACATGACGGCGGACAATCGCTTCGACCTTTTCACGCCTGTCTTGCGAAAGCTGCCCGAATTCTTTCTCAACCTGAACCGAAACTTTCATCTGTCCCCCTCTTTCTGAAACGACTGCCGCAAAGTTCACAGAGTCTGCAAAGATCTGCCTTGTTTTTCTCCTGCGAACTTTGCGGCTTGTTAATTCCATCACCTGTTGAACTCTCATCAGGCGGTGACTCCCTGAGCCTGCCCGGTCAGATCATTCATTTCGAGCGAGACGGCCGCGGCATTGATCACCGCCGCGATGCGCACGACATCGTGGACCTGATCCTCGCTGAGGCCGCCGTCAACGACCACCTGCTCGTGCGAGCGCACGCACATCTCGCAGCCGTTGATCGCGCTCACCGCCAGACAGAAGAGTTCGAAGTCCGCCTTGCTGCCGAGCGGTTTGGCGATCCAGTTCATCCGCAATCTGGCCGGCCTGGACGAGTAACTCTCCTTGCCGATCATATGGCGGAAGCGGTAATAGACGTTGTTCATCCCCATCAGGGCAGCGGCGGCTTTGGCGTCTTCAATCACGTTCGCCTCCACCGCCGCGCCGGCATCAGCCAGCACCGCGCGCGCCAGCTCGGCGTGGCGGGTGGCGATTGCCGAAGCAACCGCCGTCCCCCAGACCTGCGCCGGAGTGAGCGCCGAGGATTGAAAAACCGTCTGTAAATTCAGCCTGATGTCTTTCGCCGCATCCGGCAGCATGTTTCGCAGTTTTTCAATTTCGCTCATCAGCTTGCCGCCCCCAGTGTCTTTTCGCCCCTGGTCCAGTTGCAGGGGCAGAGTTCATCCGTCTGCAGGGCATCCAGCACGCGCAGCGTTTCATCAACGTTGCGACCAACTGACAGACCGTTGACGCTCACCCACTGGATGACGCCGTCGGGGTCAACGATGAAGGTCGCGCGCAACGCGACGCCCTCCTCCTTGTGCAGGATGCCGAGCGCGCTCGAAAGCTCGCGCTTCGTATCGGCCAGCATCGGGTACAGCAGATTCTTCAGGTCAGGATGATTGTTGCGCCACGCCAGGTGGACGAAGTGCGTGTCAGTACTGGCGCCGAGTACCTGCGCGTCGCGGTCGGCGAAGTCCTTGTTGCGCTTGCCGAATTCGGCGATCTCGGTCGGGCAGATGAAGGTGAAATCCATCGGCCAGAAGAAGACCACCTGCCATTTGCCCTTGTAGGTCTCGTTGGTGATCTGCTGGAATTCCTTCCCCTTCTCCAGACTCACCGCCGCCTGTAATTTAAATTCAGGAAACTTATCTCCGATTGTCAGCATTATTTCTTTCTCTCCTTTTTGACTTGATACAGATTTAGATTCTGTCTAAATGAAAGCCCATAAAAAAGAGCAGCAAGTCTGTTGCCGCCCGCGGTTATTTCTTCTGGCAGTCAGAGCAGAGACCGCGAAGCGTGACTTCGAAGTTCTCGACTTTCTGACGGCCCGGCAGGGAGCAGATTTTCATCGCGCTGATCAGGTCGCATTCAACGTCTTCGACCCTGCCACACTTGCGGCAGACGAAATGATGATGATCCCCAATGTTCGGGTCGAAGCGGACGCAGCCGCCCTCAAAGACTTCCTTCACCATACCCGCTTCCTTGAGCCAGTTGAGCGTGTTGTAAACCGTCGCCCGCGAGGTCATCGGGAACTTGCGGTTGACTGCATTCAGCACTTCATCGGCGGTCGGGTGGTGCGTGGCCGATTGCAGGTAATCCACAATCACGCGCCGCTGCGGCGTCATCTTGAGGCCGCGCGACTGCGTCATCGCCTCGACCGATTTTCTGTGGAGCCTCGTCATTGCCTGCTTAGACTAAATCTAAATTGAGACTCTGTCAAGTAGAATCTTTCTCCGCCCCGTGCGGCCCCCGGAACGACGACCAGATAGCCAGCGCCGCGACCACGAGGTTGGCGGCGACGACCGGGACGGCCCTGATCAGAATTCCGTAACTGATCCAGAGCAGCGCGGCCACCGCCTGAAACCGGCGTAGCGTGGCCGGCCGGCGGCAGAAATACGAACCGGCGAAGACGGCGGTCGCGACCCACCCGATCCACTCAGACACCTGCCACCTCCTTCGCGCCGGCCGCCGTCAGGACTGGCAGCGGACTTTCGCGGATGGTCAGCCAGTCGGTTCTGATTCGGTCCCACTCCTGAATCTGCAGCCCGTAGGATTCGAACAGCAGCCTGATGCGCGCCGGGTCGTCCCAGCCAACGATGTCTTCCAGAACCGCGACGAGCGGGCTCAGCGCGTCGTCGCTGAGAATGGAGCGCCGGGCGATGGACGTGATGTATTTGTTTTCAGAAACGGCAATGGTGTAACCGTCGCGGCGGTTGACGTGCAACATCACGTGAACATCCGAGCTGCCGTCGCCGACGTAGACAATGCGGTCAGAGCTGAGCTGGAGCTGCGCCTGCAATTCATCAATCACGGCCACCTTGCCGTAGCCGGCGGGCACGCGGATGACGGACTGAATCTCACCCGTCTGCGGGTGATACCTGAAGCGCGTGCCGTAGATGTGGTCCGGCGGAACAACGCCTTCAAGTGCCGATTGAATGACCTCCTCCGGCGCGGCGGAGACCACGTAAAACGAGAAATGATGACCTTCAATTCCCTGATCAAGAATTGTGGGCAACAACCGGATGTTCTGTTTGAGGCGGATTCGCTTTCCGACTTCAACCAGATGGCCTCTGCGAACGCGCCTGTACTGGGGATCGTGCAGCAGCAGATAAGCCAGTTCCCCGCCTTGCTGCACCAGATTTATTTGTGCCATCCCCGTCACCTTCTCAGCAAAGTCCGTGACTCCGAGCAACTCACTCAGGACGATTCCCGAATCGTTGAAGCTGAGTGTCTGGTCGAAATCGCTGGCCAGCAAATAATGTTTCATAGCTGTATTACTCCCTTTATATTGCTTTCAATATTTTCTACCCGATAACGCTTACGCGAGCCATCATCATAGGGTTTCAGACTGAAATTGATCTTCAATCAGTTTTGTTTTTTTCCTCGGTGGTTGCTGAGACTTCTCACACACTCGTGGGTTATTAGTCAGAATTCGCCGGGGCCGGATTGATGAAGCGCAACTCCGGTGCCAGAGGCAGTGAGGGCAGGAAAGAATGGCTGAGAGCGGCTGGATTTACTTGTCTTTCCGTGAATCAGGCGGGCGGGATACAGCCGATTCTGCATCTCGTAATAACGACCAGAATGGAGGATAAAAAATGCGATCCGACAATCCTGTCAGTTGTCGGCAATGAAGGGTCAGAGAGTCACGAGACGACGTATCGGCAACCGGCTACAGATGCGCGATGACATCCTTCGCGAAGTAAGTCAGGATCAGATCCGCCCCGGCGCGTTTGATCGCAATCAGCGATTCCATCATGACGCGCTCCTCATCAATCCAGCCCATCTGTCCGGCGGCTTTGATCTGCGCGTATTCGCCCGACACCTGGTAGGCGGCCAAGGGTAAATTGAAACGCTCGCGCACCGCGCGAATCACGTCGAGGTAAGGCAGCGCGGGCTTGACCATCAGCATATCTGCACCCTGCTCGACATCGAGTTCGGCTTCGCGCAGGGCCTCGCGCACGTTGGGCGGGTCCATCTGGTAGCTGCGCCGGTCACCGAACTGCGGCGCGCTGTCGGCGGCTTCGCGGAACGGGCCGTAATAGGCCGATGCGTATTTGACCGCATAAGACAGGATTGGGATGTGGGTGAACCCGGCGGCATCAAGCCCCCGGCGGATCGCCGCAACCATCCCGTCCATCATTCCCGAAGGCGCGATGACGTCCGCCCCGGCCTGCGCCTGACTCACTGCCGTCTGCGCCAGAATCTCAAGCGTCTGATCATTCGCGACATCGTTGTTTTCGATTGTGCCGCAATGGCCGTGCGAGGTGTACTCGCAGAGGCACGTATCGGCCAGCACCACCATGTCTTTGACTTCGCGCTTCAGTGCGCGAATCGCGCGTTGCGTGATCCCGTCCTCGGCAAACGCGCCGCTCCCCCGCTCGTCCTTGCGTTCGGGCAGGCCGAAGACGATGAGCGATGAAACTCCCAGACGCTTTGCCGTTTCAGCCTCCTTCACCAGTTCATCAACCGAGAGGTTGAAGACGCCCGGCATCGAACGCACCTCGCGGCGTACGCCCTCGCCGGGGCAGGCGAAGAGCGGGTAGATCAGGTCATTCGCTTCAAGCCGCGTTTCGCGCACCATCGCGCGCAGTGCGGCAGTGCGGCGTAGTCGTCTGGGTCGGTGAATCATCTCGTTCATAATTATCTCCTGAATTACTTTATGATCCTGCCGGACAGCCGTGCCAGTATAATGCGGAGTGAAAGCTCAATGCCACCGGATGCTGAAATCATTGAGTTTCACTTCGGAGCCGCTTCAGTTCGGGAAGCAGCCCGCCCCGCGACCATTTCCACCTTATGAAACCGATGAGAATGCCATTGAATTTCAAAGCCGCCCGCTGGCTCGCAGTGGCTCTGTTTGTGCTGGTGTCGGTGCCGCCAGTTCTCGCCGCGGAACCGGCGATCACTTACACCGTCACAATGCCGCAGCCGTCAAAGCACGTCTTCCATGTGGCGATGGAGATTCGCAATCCGACGTCTGTTACCCTCGAAGTGAGGATGCCGACCTGGATGCAGGCGATTTACGAACTTCAAAAATATGCCGAGCAGGTCGGACAGATCAAGGCACACACACCGTCGGGCGAACCCGTCGGCCTGACGGCGCTCAATGATCACGCCTGGCAGGTCACTCCGGCCGGATCGTCTCCGGTCGTTATCGAATACGACCTCGATGTCGGCGGCAGACACAAACTCTTCGGCAAAAGCTATCTGGAAAAATCAGCCGCGCTGATCCACGGCGGTTCGTTTTTTCTCTACAGCCCCGCGCATCGCCGAGCGTCAGTGAGTGTGACGATTGACCTGCCTGAAAACTGGCAGGCGGCGACCGCGCTCGTCGGTTCAACCGGGGGGCGTGGCCCGGGTACGACCACTTTCGTCGCGCAGGATTACGATGAGCTGACCGACAGTCCGATCATGCTCGGCAAATTTCAGCGCACCGACTTTGAGGTGGCAGGAATACCTTTCTCGGTTGTGACTGATGAGCGACTGAACAGCAGGCACAATGGTCTGGTCGAGTCCGCAAGGAAGATTGCGGCGCACACGATCGAATTTTTCGGCGGCGCGCCGTTCGACCGCTATCTGTTCCTCTACTTCGACACCGACGACCCGAGCGGGGCCGGGCACAAAACGTGGATGGTCGGCTACGAGCATTTGAAATCCACACTGATCACGGTTGACCCGCACCTCGGTCAGGCCTCGGCGGATACATCGAATTTCCTCTACCGCTCCGTTTCGGCGCATGAACTTTTCCATGCCTGGAATGTGAAAGCCATTCGCCCTGTCGCGCTGCATTACCCTGATCTCGACCAGCCGCCCGCCGTGCGCTCGCTCTGGCTGCTGGAAGGCTTTACCGAATATTACGCGCAGAAATTCATGGCGCAGATTTTCGGCGACGGGAAATATGCGGACTTCTACGCGAGAATGAATCGCTACCTGCGTTCCGCAGCCGCGCCGGTGAGTCTGGAGCAGGTCAGTTTGTCCGCGGCGACCGAGTCGCTCGACGAATTCAGCCTGCTCTATTACCGGGGCAGTTCCGCCGCGCTGCTGCTCGACCTCAGGCTGCGGCAGACGACGCGCAACGAACGGGGGCTCGATGATTTTATGCGTGCGCTCTGGGCGCATTACGGCGCGAAGCGCACGCCTTACGCCGAAGACGCGCTGCCCGGCATCATCAATGAGATCGCCGCGGCGGATGTCGGCGATTTTCATCTCCACTATCTGGCGGGAATTTATCCGTTGCCGGTGGAAAGCTACCTGCGCTTCGGCGGCTGGGGTGTCAGGGGGCCGACGGGCAAATCCGTACTGCTCGGCCTCGCGCTGAATAATCAGACCGGCGAGATCACTGACATCGTGCCTGACGGAAATGCCGACAAGGCCGGGCTGAAACTGAAGGACAAGGTGATCGCCATCAACGGCACTCCGCTCGGCCGAGGCGACGACTGGAACAGGCTGACGGAGAAGCGCGGCGAGGGTAAGGAATTTCTTTTCGCCATAGAGCGCGCCGGCGAGCGGCAGCAAGTGAAGCTCAGACTGGAAGCGAAAGTGCCGCTGGAACCCGTGATGTTCGAGCTTCCGGACGCGACGGCGGAGCAACTGGCGACGAGACGCGCCGTGCTGGCCCCGACCAGAGCGGCACGCGCGGCGGCAGGCAGCAGTCGCTAGAAGCGGCTCAGCGCCGGTAAAACTCCGCGATCTTCTCCACCACATACTGCTGCATCTCTGCGGTCAGCTCCGGGTAAATCGGCAGCGACAAACATTCTCGCGCAGTCTGTTCTGACACCGGCAAATCGCCCGCACCATAGCTGAGATAAGCGAAGCATTCCTGCAAATGCAGCGGCACGGGATAGTAAACCTCTGTGCCGATCCCCTGCTCTTTCAGGTCAGCCATCAGCTCATCGCGTTGCGGACAGCGGATCGTGTATTGATTGTATATGTGGCGACGGCCGGGGTGGGCGACGGGCGTGATGACTTCTTCAAGCCCGGCTTCAGCAAACAGCGCGTTGTAACGCGCCGCGTTGCGCTGGCGTGCCTCAGTCCACGCGTCCAGGTATTTGAGTTTGACTCGCAGCACCGCGGCCTGAAGCGCATCGAGCCGGCTGTTGATGCCGACGTAGCGGTGGTAATACTTTACTTTGCTGCCGTGGACGCGGAGCATCCGCAACTTCTCGGCCAGCTCATCATCATTCGTCGTCAGCAGCCCGCCGTCGCCCGCGCCACCCAGATTCTTTGACGGGAAGAAGCTGAAGCAGCCGATTTCGCTCATCGTGCCGGCGCGGCGTTCGTGCAAATCGGCGCCGATGGCCTGCGCGGCGTCTTCGATGACGGGCAGGCGATGGCGTTGCGCGATTTCCATCAGCGCCTCCATCGCCGCGCACTGGCCGAAGAGGTGGACTGGGATAATCGCCCTGGTGCGCGGCGTGATGGCACGCTCGATCAGTTCAGGGTTGATGTTGAAATCATCGGCCCTGATGTCAACGAAGACGGGCTTCGCCCCGAGCCGCGCAATCGAACCGGCGGTCGCGAAGAACGTGAACGGCACGGTGATGACTTCGTCGCCCGGCCCGATGTCGTAAGCCATCAGCGCCAGCAGCAGCGCGTCCGAACCCGAAGCGCAGCCGATTGCGTGCCGGGCGCGGCAATACTCAGCCGCGGCGCGCTCGAACTCTTCTACCTCTGCGCCGAGGACAAATGTCTGATTCTCGAAGACGCGCTCGACGGCGGCCATCACTTCCTCGCGGATGGACTGATGCTGGGCGCGCAGATCAAGCAATGGAACTTTCATGGTTCGTGATGATCAGGCCGCTGATGGCAATCGGGTGAAGCGGCGATGGCAATCGTCAGCGGGAAATAAAGGTATTCGAAGTGACCTGTACGTCTGCCGCCCGCAAATGCTTTTGCGCGGCCCGGAGCAGACACTCGATCCGGGAGCTGCGGCACCCGGGGACCGAACCGGACGGTAATACGGGCGGATTGAGACGCGACGGTACCGGAGTGCGGAGGCACCTGGTCTCCTGTTGGAACGTGAGCGATGGAAGGTCGGGCCGACTCCCGAGAGCCAGCCTGTTCCGGCAGTAACCAGCTTCGGAATGATTGTCTGATTGCCCGCCAATAAAAATGCGCCGTCCCCTCGCGATCGGAACTGCCGGGGAGACGGCGCATTTATAATTCAGGCCTTGAATCAGTTGATCAGTCAGTGAAGTCCTGTCGGGACGCCACAGACTAGGGACGGAAGCTGCTGACGATAATGCCAGTGGCGCTCGTGCTGTCAGACTGCGAGGCAGCCACGATGCCCGCCACTGCGCCGCCGACTCCGGCAATGATCAGCGCCGCTATCGCGCCCGCGCTCAGACCGGCGCCGGCGCCACTGGCAGCCGCTGCCGTTGCCGCGAGACGCGTGCAACGCGATCCGGTGGTCTGAGACTGAGTCCCGACGGCGACTTCCTGCCCGGCCGCGACATACTCGACCTTGCTGCCGGACGTAACCCTGGCGCCGCTGCGGGTCGCCGCGACGCGCGTGTTGCCGCAGGTCACATCAACTACCAGCACTGCGGCCTGAGCGCCGTCGGCCACCGCGTTACCGTCGGCAGTCACGACCGAGATGCCGACTCCGGCCGGGGTGCTGACCGTCGCGCGACCGGAGCGCAGGGTCCCGCCGATATTGTTATCAGCGAAGCTCATGACCATCTCCGAGTTCGGGGCCAGTTCAATCCTGCCGAGTTTGCCGAGATTGACGGTCGCTGAGCCGTTATCCGCAGTCCTGACCGTTCCGTTGCTGAAGACCGTCGCACCGGAAATTGCGTTGACGCCATTCAGCGTGACGTTGCCACGCACCGAAAGTTCACCGGCGGCCTTCTGTGCAGTCTGCGCGAATGCCGCGCCGGTCAGCAGGGTGGAAAAGCTGCCGACAGTCAGCATCAGAGCAACCGAGACCAGCTTTCGGAATGTGTTTGGTTTGCGATTCATTACTGATTCCTCCGAGTTAGCCAAAAAGTGTAATTATCGGCTGAACGAGACACGTCCAGCAGCGCTTTGTTAGTTAATTGAGTTAAAGACCGATGGGGCTAAACAAATGAGGGGAGATCATCAGTTACCCAACTGAAGTTTTCAATTCCGTTCTTCGTGGACTTATCGCGGGACTTTTTACCTCAGATTGGAATCGAAAGTCAATCAAAACCAAAGAGTTTTGCAAAGACCCCGGGGAAGCGCCCGGTGGCAGATCTCCGGCACATTAAAGCCCGCCGGAAATCTCAGGGCTGCGAAGCCCGCTCGCCGGCAGCCTGTTTCGCCCGATACCATTCAATCGTGCGTTGCAATCCCACATCGACCGGCACCCGCGGCTCCCAGGCCAGTATTTTCCGGGCGCGGGTGATGTCGGGGCGGCGGGTTTTCGGGTCGTCTTCGGGCAGCGGGCGATATTCGATCTCGCTCCGGCTCCCGGTCAGCTTCAGGATCAGCTTCGCGAATTCCAGAATCGTCAGTTCGGTCGGGTTGCCGATGTTGATCGGGCGATTGTACTCGACATCCATCAGCCGCCGGACGCCCGCGACCAGATCGTCAACGTACTGGAAGCTGCGGGTCTGCCGGCCCTCGCCGAAGACTGTCAGCGGCTCGTTATTGATCGCCTGGTTGATGAAGGTCGGGACGACGCGACCGTCATTGACGCGATTGCGCGGCCCGTAGGTGTTGTGGCAGGCAACCCCGTTGCCCGCGACAAAGTTTTCAAAGCCCTCGACGCTGAAATCGTAGACATAAGGAGTCGGCTCAACCGGCGTGATGCTGCGAATCTGTGCCCAGACCAGATCGCCCAGGCGGGCGGCATTCAACTGCTGAGTAACACCTGAGTCCCAGTTCAGAATATTGAAATCCGAAACCTCACAGACAGTAACAGCGTGGAAAGGATAGCGACGATCCGGGTATCTTTTGATCGTGGATTCGTAGTTCCCAACGGAAGCTAATATCCCAAACCGCAGCAGCAGGTAGACCAGATCCGTGGCCAGCCCCTCACTTACCGTCACGAAGGTGAGTTCGCGTTTTTCAGGATAGTTTTTATGCGTTCCGTCACCCTCACGATACCCTTCCAGAAAATACTTCACCCGCGCTAACGGCAACTGCATAATCCAGGCTGGGATGCGGACATCGTGCGATTTTCCAACCACTCGAAAGATATTCTGGAAGGCGTAAAACAGAATCCTCGAGTCAATATACAGTTCCGGCGCTCTCCGGGCATCCGGCGGTATGAACCGCGGCTCAACGCCGAAGTGGTCAGTTAAAATCCGTCCGGCTCGTTCGATGAAAGCCTGATCCGAACTGAGCAACAATCTGTAGTCTCCGTCTTTGGCGACAGAACACCCTTCGGCCACATACAATCCAAGCAGCCAGAGCAGATCATCGGTAACCTCAACGCTGTTACGAACAGACGTTCCCCCGCCGTTTTTGTACGGGCGTAACAATGCCGCTGAAGGCCATTGCCATGGCCCTCGCCGCATCAATGCAGAGACAATGTGAAGCGGGAGCATCCCGTCACGGCGATATTTCCACCACGCCTCATAAGCCGCACGCCGGGGTCCTTGTTCACTGGTGAAGTGACCGCTTTCCGCAACCACCTCCATAATGAAGTCCTTGTTTTCCTCAATCAACGGCACCAGTTCTGCAGCGACCAGAGCGAATTTCCACAACTCCTCTCCGGCAGCATGGTGGATCAGATGTTCGGCAATATTGATGCTCTTCAGCTCCTGCTCCACAACAGGCAGGTAAGCAGGGATGGCGACGTAGTCTCCCTCTTTCAACTGTCGCACCGGAATGGCCTCTGGCTGCCCTTGGGCATTCCTGCGGAAAACGCTGTGGTCGCCTGTTACTTTGACCTGCCGGCCATAGCGGGTCCTGATGAGAAAAGCATCGTTGTGTGTTGAGGAATGCTTGATCAGGGCGTTCGCCAGACGTAACTCCATCCTGAAAGTTTCGGGATTGAATGCCGGGACATAGATACGGCGCGGGACGATCAGCGGGCTGGCCTCAACTGAATCAGAGTAGTCTTCAATCGCTTCAATGTGGGCCGTTTCATCATTAAACAGCACCACCGTCTCATCAGCCAGGATACTGTTGAAGATCCGAACGATCCTGACATCCAGCTGATGCACGCGGTGATAGGCCATCGAGATCGCTTCGGCGTAACGCTTTGCTTCGTCATAGACGCCGCGCGGCCCGATGGGGTTGACGTTGCCCCAGTATTCCTCGGTCTGCGGATGAACCAGCGGGTCGCCGTAAACTTCAGAGGTCGAGGCCAGAATGAGCTTCGCGTTCTTCGCCTTCGCGAGCCCGAGCGCGTTGTGCGTCCCGAGCGCGCCGACCTTGAGCGTCTGAATCGGGAGCTGGAGGTAATCAATCGGGCTCGCGGGGCTGGCAAAATGCAGCACCCAGTCGAGCGGGCCCGGGACGTGAATGTGGTTGCTGATGTTGTGGTGGATGAATTCGAAGCGCGGGTTTGACCGGTGGTGGGCGACGTTTTCCAGATCGCCCGTCAGCAGGTTATCCATCGCCACAACTTCATGGCCCTCGTCAATCAGGCGGTCGGTCAGATGGCTGCCAATAAATCCGGCCCCGCCGGTGATCAGTATTCGCATGACTTTTTCCTGTTCCCCCGGGTCTTTATCTCCCGACTCCGCGGTAATTGAACCCGGCTTTGACGAAGGTTTCACGGTCGAGAACGTTGCGGCCGTCAATCATCACCTTCGTCCGCATCACCTCACCCAATTGATCCGGATCAAGATGGCAGAACTCTTCCCATTCGGTGACGATCACTACCGCGTCGCAATCCGCCGCCAGTTCGACCGCATTGCCGCAAAACTCAACCTTCAGTTCCGGGTGCTGCTCGCGGCAGGCCTCGACCGCAATCGGGTCGTAGGCCTTGACGCGCGCGCCCATCTCCAGCAGGTCGCGCGCAATCGTCAGTGCGGGCGCGTCACGCAGGTCATCGGTCTCCGGCTTGAAGGCGAGCCCGAGCAGTCCGACCGTCTTGCCCTTGATGATCTTGAGCGTCTCCTGCAGCTTCTGCACCGCGACGTGGCGCTGCCGGCCGTTGACGTCAACGGTCGCCCGCAGCATCTGCGGCTCGTAGCCGTACTCCTTCGAGATATCAATCAGCGCCGAGACGTCCTTGCCGAAGCATGAACCGCCCCAGCCCACTCCAGCATTCAGGAAGCGCGGCCCGATGCGGCTGTCCAGACCGAACCCGCGCACGACCTCGGTAATGTCCGCGCCGACGCGCTCGCAGATGTTGGCGATCTCATTCGCGAAGCTGATCTTGGTCGCGAGGAAGGCGTTCGCCGCGTACTTGATCATCTCGGCCGAGGCCAGATCGGTCGTGACCACCGGCACGGCAGTGAACCCGGCGGGCCGGGGCGCCGAAGCGGGCGGGCTGAAAGTCTGCTCGATGATCGGCTCGTAAAGGGCGCGGAGCTTTTCGGTCGCGAAGGAGTTCGTCGCGCCGATGACGATCCGGTCGGGGTAGAAAGTGTCGGTGATGGCCGAGCCTTCGCGCAGGAATTCCGGGTTCGACGCCACCAGGAACAGTTCCTGATGCTTGAGGAGCGCGCCGCTGCCGGGCTTCGCGTTGTTTTCATCCCTCGAGTTTCTGGCAACCAGTGACTGGTAGACCGGGTTTTCCTGCAGGCCTTCGCGCACCAGCATCTCGACCCAGTTGCCGGAGCCGATGGGCACGGTTGATTTGTTGACGATCACGCGCCGCCGGGTCGCGTCCAGCGCGCGCCCGATGCTGCGCGCCACCGCTTCGACTGCCGACAGGTCGGCCCTCCCAGTCACGAGCGGCGGGGTGCCGACAGCGATGAAGATGATGTCTGATTTTTTGACGGCCCCGTCGAGTTCCGTGGTGAAGCTCAGGTTGCCGCGCTGCTGCCCGGTCGTCATCAGCTGTGACAAGCCCGGCTCATAGATCGGCGACTGCCCGGCCTGCATCATCTGAATCTTGCGCTCGTCCTTGTCCACGCAGATCACCGAGCGCCCGAGGTAAGCCAGGCAGGTTCCGGTCACCAGGCCGACGTACCCGGTTCCGACTACACAAACATTCACTGAATTGTTCCTCCTTGAGATTTCTGACGGGGACTGGCTATGGTACCGGGGACGGGTTCACGAGGGCAAGATTTATAACAGAGCGCGCCTGTGATGTCACACTGACCGGCGGGCAGAAGGGCCGCCCGTTGCACACCCGTAAACTACGAGGGTTTCCTCTCGTACAGCCAGACGCTGTTCATAACCTTCGCCGCCGTGCCGTCGTGGAGCGCGAACTGACCGCCTTTCCACAGACACGCCGCGCCGTATTCCCCCTTCTTGTTCACCGCATAGAAACTGATGTCCATCGAATCGAGTTCCTTCTGATCGTTGTCGTAACGCGCGGCGATCCGTTTGACGGCCTCCATCGCCGCGTCGGTCGGCGCCGTCCCGCGACGCATCATCTCGACGACCGTGTGGGAGCCGTTGATGTAGATGCATTCCTCGCCGCGCCCGGTCGAGCCGGCGGCGCCGACTTCGTTGTCAACATAGAGCCCGCAGCCGACGAGCGGCGAGTCGCCCACCCGCCCCGGGATTTTCCACGCCAGTCCCGAAGTCGTCGTGACTCCCGAAATATCCCCGTTCGCGTCAACCGCCAGACAGTTGATCGTGCCGGTGCGGCGATTGCGCAACCGGTCGGCGATGTATTCGCTCAGCGCGACTTCTTCGGGCGAGAGCTTCACGTTTTCGGCCTTCTTCCGGGAATTGGGGGCAGTCCGGTGCCAGCTCGGCCCCCAGTTGTCGTGATCATTCAGGCTCTCGCGCCACGCGAGCCACGCCTTGCGCGAAGACTCGGTCAGCAGGTCTTCCTTTTTGAATCCGTGCTTGAGCGCGAACCTGAGCGCGCCCTCCCCGACCAGCAGCACATGGTCGGTGCGTTCGAGTACGAGCTTCGCCACCTTCGACGGGTTTTTGATGTAATGCAGGTTGGCGACGGCCCCGGCGCGCCGGGTCGGCCCGTGCATGACGCTCGCGTCAAGCTCGACTTCGCACTCCTCGTTCGGCAGCCCGCCGTAGCCGACCGAATCATCGAGCGGGTCGTCTTCGACGATGTTGACCCCGGCCACCACCGCGTCGAGCGTGTCGCCGCCGCCTCTGATGATCTCCATCGCCCTGGTGACGCACTTGACGCCGCCCTGAAGCGGCCTGCCGTCGGCGCCGGTGTGATTGTTCGAGCTGGACATGACGACGGGACGCGCGGCTGCGGTGACAATTACAGAAGGGCGCGTCGCCGGGGCTGATTCTGCAACGGCCTTCGATGCGAGCAATGGCGCACTGAGCCCGGCCACGGCGCCGCCCCTGATGAAATCGCGCCGCCCGATCTTATCTTTCACACTCTCTCTTCTGCCACTCTTTTTGTTCATGGGTCCCCTCAATGTGGACGGTTTCGGGTGAAGCCGTGGTGTCATTCGTGACGCGGGAGAGAGGCATTGTTACCCGATCGGTCGGGAAAATCAAAAGCAGAGGGCAAAAGTTGGAGGTGAGCAGTGAGCGACCGCTGAAGCACAAAGGCACAAGGCTGTTCGTCATGAGTGACGATGCCTTGTGCCTCCTGTGACTGATCGTGGTTACGGTTTTTTCCGGCGTGACCGCGCAGGAATCAGAACTACGGTTTTTCCGGCAGCGGCTCTTTCTCCCTAGCCTGCCCGGGCGGCGCCTCAAGCTGGCGCAGGGCTTCTTCCGCGGCTTGGAGGCGCTTTTCCGCGTCGCCGCCGCTCGCGCGGAAGCTTTCGAGCGCCGTGGCGAGTTCCGTCGCGCGCTGCTGCAAAAGCTCTTTTTCAGTCTGCACGACTTTCAGCCGCGCCTCGTGATTGGCCTTCAACTGCCGCATCGTCGTCGCCTTGTCGAAAGTGGCAATCGTCGCCACCTGCGCGTTCAGGCTGTCGGGCGTCAGGTAGAGCAGCAGGTTCTGCTCTTCGGCTTCCAGCACGGCCAGCCGGTCGCGCGCCGTTTTGAGTTCGCGCTCGTACTGGTCAATCCGCAGGTCGGCCCGCGTCAGCCTGAGCATGTCGAGCTGCGCCTGCTGCCGCACGTTGAGCGCCTTCATCTCCTGCACGAGCCCCCGCACTTCCAGCGTCAGCGAGACGACGGCCTTGACCAGCAGCAGATCCTGCTGCTGCTGGGCCTGCGCGGCCGGCGTAGTCGCGGACGGATTTTCAGCCCCGGCCGGCTGGCCTGTCTGCTCACCGGTGCCAAGGATGTGCGGATACTGCGGCGGATTTTTCACCGGGCGCTTCGGCTTCTGCGATGACTTCTGCGCCAGAGCGGGCGCGGTCAGAGCGAGCGCGAGTGAGAGCAGAATCAAACTGAGTTTCAGATACTTCATAAAAGCCTCCGTCCGGAGTTCGCAGAGGTGTCAGTAGCCCGACCGTCAGAGAGGGCTTGAATCGAGAGGATAAGCCCTCTCTGACGGTCGGGCTACTGACACCTCTGCGAACTCCGGACGTCAAAGTTATCTCGCCGGCGGTTTCGGGAACGCCGGCACGCTCACGTTCCCGTCCTTGTCCACCGCCTGCACGGCGAAAAAGTAGTCGTCCTTCGAGAGCCGTTTCATCACGTACTCGGTCACGTCGCCCGTGAATACGCTCCGCTGCCAGAAGGGCTGATAAGTCTCGCGCCAGACGATCTGGTAGCCGGCGACGTCGGGCTCCTTGTTTTTATCCCACGCGATCAGCGTGTCGTATTCCTGCCGCGCCGATTTGAACCTCACGCCGGCGGGCGGGGCCGGGGCCAGGGCCATGCTCGCCAGCGCGGAGGCGTTGACGCGCGCGACCTGGGCGACGAAGGCCGGGTCGGTCATCTCAAACACGTCGCCGTATCTGATGCCGTTCTCCTCGCGCACCTTCTGGTGCTGGCGCGTGAAGTCTTCATTCGGCTCGGTGAACCGCACCGCGGGGTAGCCCTGCCGTAAAAACGCCGAGTGATCGCCTCCGCGCCCGTAACGGTCACGGCGGAAGACCAGTGTGACTTCAAAGTTATTCACGTAACGTTCGCCCACTTCCTTGATGTACCGCGCGAGCTGGCGCGACGGGCCGTCATTTTCACCGCCGACCGACTGGCGAGTGCGGGCCTCGGCTTCGGTCTCGGTGGAAGGTATGCCTTCGGAAAACACTCGCACGCGTCGGTTATCTCTCACGCCGTTGCCCCCGGAAGTGTTCCCGATTATGTCGTTGGTGAACATGGCGGCGATGTTCATCCCTTTCTTTTTCGCCTCTTCGGCGAAGTGCGCCGCGCCGAGCAACCCCTGCTCCTCGCCCGCCACGGTCATAAAAATGATCGTCGCGTCGAATTCATACTTCGACATCACGCGCGCCATCTCCATCACCGCGGCGGTGCCCGAGGCGTCGTCGCTCGCGCCCGGCGCGTCGCTGGTCGCATCGGTCAGGCTCTGCGAACACACGCACGAATCGTAATGCCCGCTGACGACCAGCACGCGGTCCTTCGATTCCGGCTGCGAGCCGGGCAGCGTGCCGACAACATTGACGAGCTTCGTCGGTTGCGGGACGCGTTGCGCAGGCGGCTGGATGAATTCGTCCTCGCTCACCTGCAGGCGCCCGCCGGATTCGCGGCTGTAGCGGTCGAATTCAGATTTGATCCAGCGACGCGCGGCGCCGATACCTCGCGTCGGACTTTCCTGATCCGAGAGCGTGTGGCGCGTGCCGAAGCTGACGAGCTTGCGGATGTTGTTTTCGATGTTTGCCGCCGAAATTTCGGCGACGATCTTTTCGATCTGCGGATTGAGCCTTGACGACAGTTGCGCCTGCTGCGCGGTGCCGCGGGGCGGCGCAAAACCGAGGCAGATGGCAAATGTCAGGACAGTCACGATGATTCGTTTCATTGAACGGGCTCCGGGTGAATTGAATCGGGTGAAAGGAGTCGCCGCCCGAGGCGGCGCGTGGAAGGGTGATTATAGGTGAGTCAAACGAAAAATGTCAGCCGGCAGCGGGCCGGGCTTCCTGAGGGATTTTGCTCCCCGGATTTCCGGGCGTTACTGAACGCCGACTTCGTAGACAGTCCCCTGCCAGAGGACGATGACCGGGCCGAGTTTGAAGAATTGCCTGAGCGCCGGGATGTCAGCCAGCGTCCGCTCGTATTCCTCGCTGCTGCGCGACAGACGAATGACGGGCCATTTCTTCTCTTTCGGGTCGTAGCTGGTGTCGCGCCACACTCCCTTTTCATAGATGAAGGTTTTGTTGCCGACCCTTTGATTCATCTGTCTGGCACGCATCGGGGACGCCAGCCCGCTGGCGCTCACCGCCGGGGCTTTGGCCTCTTCCTTTTCACGATCTTTGTAAGCTGATGCTGTGCCCGGCAGCGGCGTGGGTTTGGGCGCCTCCAGCTTTACCCCGGAATCGCTTTTCGCAACTTTTTCAGGTTCAACCTTCTCGTCAGCTTCTGATTTTTTGCTCTTGTCTTCGCGCGACTCGGCAGGCGCAGGCTTTCTGGCCACAGCATCGGTAGCAGCGCCCGCAGCTTTTGCGGCCTCCGACTGAGCTTCACCTCGTCTGGCGCCGGCATCAGCAGTCTGTGATTGTGGAGCCACCATCCTGTTCTGCGCTTCGGCTGAAGGCCCGCTCACAAACTGTCTGTTCCTGGTATATGAATTTTCCTGCATCCTCCTGACTGCCTGCTGGTTGGTGACAGCCGGGTCGCGCCCGGTGACCGGGGTCACTGCGGGAGCGGGAGGGCTGCCCGCGGGCTGCGCAACGGGGGCATCTTTGGCTTTCTGACTGCTCTCTTTGGCAACCGTTTTGTCCTCCTGACGCTTCTGCAAAGAATCAGTGGCAACATTACCGGCTGGTGAATTGGTTATGGCAACAGCAGAGGGCTGCGCTGCCGGCCTGGCGTCTTCCTGTATCTGCTTTGCGGCCGCAACCTCCGAAGCCGGCTTCGTGAAAGACTGCCGCCAGACCAGCGGCATGGTCAGCGCCAGCAGAACCACGGCACAGGCGCCCGCAAGCGCCGCCGCGTTCCAGCGCCAGCCGGTGAAATCAAACCGGCGGGAGACGCCCGCCCACCACGAATCAGGCTTCGCTGCTGTCGCCGCTTCCGCGGAGGCGGGCACGGCCTGCTCTTCCCGCGGCATCAGGCGAAAAAGTTCGACGACGTGACAACGGCACGTCGCGCAATCGGCGAGGTGGGCTTCATATCGTGTGCGGGCCGCCGCGCCGAGCGCACTCTCAACGTAGGCATTCGCCAGTTCCGGGTCGAAGCCCGCGCAGGCCGGGGCGGCTGCCGTATTCGCGCGCTTCAGGTGGCGCCGCATGGTGGCATCAAAGCCCGCGTCGAATTCATCGCCGAATTCATTGATTGTGTTGTTTGTGTCCACAGCCACTTTGTAATCTCAAATCCTGAATCCTGCCAATCCCGTCCTGTGCCATCGGATGAACGGTTACTTCGCTTCAACTTGCATCTTTTTTCTCAATTTCAGCCTTCAGGGCGCGCGCTCGGCGGAAGGGCCGGTCGCCTCGCCGATCATTTTCCGCAGATCCAGTTCGGCGCGGGCAGCGATTTGCAAACATTCACTCACTTCACCCCGGCGCAACCCATGCTTGCGCTGCAGCAGGTCTTCGGTTTTTTTCCTGACGGTCTGCTGCGTGCGCGCCAGCCAGCGGCTGATTGTGGCCTCGTGAACGCCCACGAGCAGGCCGATTTCGCGCAGCGTCAGTTCGTCGAAATAATAATAATTCAGCAGCAGCCGGTCCTTCGCTTCGAGCGCGGCGAAGGCTTCGGTCATCGCCTCCTCGGTCAGGCGCTGCAGCCGCTCGTCTTCAATATCGTCGGGCTGCCGCAGGTGCGCCGAAACCAGATTCCCGTTCTGCACGGCGAGGGCCGGAGTCAAGGAGGCATGGCTCGCCAGCCGGTCAAATTCCGCCGCGTCCTCGACCTGCTCAAAGCGGGCCGCCTGTCGCTTGCGATCAATGAACGCCTGGTAGACCACGGCGCGCAGCCAGCCGCCGAGCGAGCCGCGCCCGGAATAATGCGAGAGCTTGCTCATCCGCTGTTCGCCTTCCACGCGCATGCCGTAGAGTTCGCCGAAGAGTGACTGCGCCAGCTCTTCGGCTTCGACCTCGTCTTTGGTCAGCGCGCGCGCCGCCGAATTCATCGTCTGGCGGAAGGCCGTTTCGAAATCCCGCCAGGCGGCCTCGTCCCCACGCTCACAGGCCATCGCCAGGCAAAGCTCATCGGCCCTGACGCGCTCAAGGAACTCGCGGATTTCGGCACTGTTACCCGAAGTCACAGACCGCTTCACGCCCGCCTGCAGCCGCGCGGCGAAATCCGATTCGGTGAGGCCGTAACGTTGCGTGACCCCGCTCCAGAGTGCAGCGATGGTTTTCGCCTGACGCTTGATAAAATCTTCGTTGCTCATCAGGTTCCGTTGGAATGAGCGGCTCTGCGAAGGGGGCAACAGCCGGCACAGAGTTTACCACAAGGGCTGTCGGGGGTCAGCGGCTGGGCGGGCAGGTGAAACTATTTTGCCGGCGGCCTTTACCGGGCGCAGGGAGAGCTGGCAAACAGGTGGTGGCCTTGGGATGTCTGCGTCAGCATTGGCGCGTGCCTGGTGCGCATCATTCTTGTGACGGACGCTTCCCCCCGGCAATGGTGAGGATCAATTCAGTGACTGAACCGGAGGCGTGATTGAGTCAGGGCCGACGAGGTGGCGGGCCGCCTCCCGGCGGAGGCATCGGGCCGCGTCCCCCACCGGGTGGAGGCCCGAACATCGGCGGCGGTTGCTGCATCGGCTGCTGTGCGGGCTGGGAGGCGTTATTGTTGGGAGCGGGCGTGGGCGCATAACGCCGCGCGAGTTGCGCCTGCGTCCGTGCTTCTTCATACCCGGCTTTGGCGAGTCTCGAATCCGGCCTGAGCATCACCGCCTGCTTATAATCGCGTTCCGCCGCCTCATAATCCTGCTGCCTCATTTCCTGTTCGGCCACCGCAAGCACGCCGTGGAATTCCTTCACCTGCCTGAGATGTTCGGCAATCACGCCGGCATTCGCGGCATTGGGGTAGCTGCGCAGGTAATTGAGGTAAACCGCGATGGCGTCGCGATAGCGTTCCTGATTTTCGTGTTCGCGCGCCTGATTGAGTTCAGCTTCGCCCGCCGCCGAAGCGCTCGCCGCGGAGTTATCGGCCGCCGGTGACGGGGACGGCGCAGAGGCGGCAGCTTCCGGCGCAGGCGTGGCCGGGGCCGATTGCTGCACTACCGTGACGGCTGGTCGTGATGTCTCGACTGTTGGAGTGGCCGTGGCCGAAGGTTGTACAACCGGAACAGTATTGTTGTCGGAGACCGTCTCGCTGCCCTTGCGCGATGAGATGAATGGGACAGCGGCAGCGATCACGAGCAGTATCAAAGCCGCGCCGGCAATCATTTTCCCCCGGCCGCGCGACGGTTCCTGTTGCGCGACGCGAAAGGAGGTCGGTTCAAGCGTCACATTCACCCTGACCGGCGCCCCGGGGCGGGAAAGCGGCCCTGCGGCGGCTCGCGGCAACGTCGCTTCGGAGGTCTGCGCGGCGGGTCGGCGGTTAGTCCCGCCGGCAACCAGGCGGGTCTGGCGCGCTATCTCCTGCATCGGATTGCCGACGACTTTACCGGGGGCACCCTGCTCGTAAAGCAGAATCGCATCCAGAAATTCAGCGACGGTCTGGAGACGTTTGTCCGGATCCTTTCTGAGTGAGCGCATCACAATGGCATTCAGTTCCGCGGGAATCTCCGGGCGCAGCTCGGTCAGTGACGGCGGCTCAAGCTCAATGTGACCTTTGCGAATCTCGTAATCCGAGCCGGGCGTCGAGGACGGGAACGGCAGGCGCCCGGCCAGCATTTCGTAAAGGGTCACCCCCAGACTGTATATGTCCGAGCGCACGTCGAGTACCATCCCGCGCAACTGCTCCGGCGACATATAAGCCACCGTGCCGGGGTTGAAGCCCGATTGCGTCAGGCCCTGTTCGCCCGCGACCTTGACGATCCCGAAGTCGGTGATTTTCAGCTGCGCCTGCCCGTTGAGCAGCATGTTCGCCGGCTTGATGTCACGATGCACGATGCCGGCGTGCGACCTGCTCGTCTCGTCCTGGTACTGGAAGTTATGCGCGTAATCCATCCCGGCGAGCGCCTGTTTGAAAAGCTGAATCGCCTCCGGCGGCGCGAGCGCGCCCCGCTGCCGGAGCAGGTCGTGCAGGCTCATCCCGGCGACGTACTCCATCACCAGATAGTAGTTCTCCTCGGTCGTGAAGAACTCATAGACGCGGACGATGTTCGGGTGGTCGAGTTGCGACTGGATGTAAGCCTCGCGCAGGAACCGCGCCTTGAGAAGATCCTGCGTGCCCTGCGAGAGGCCGGCGTGCAGGATGGATTTGATGACCACCTCGCGCGGCAGGGAGAGGTGCTTTCCGCGGTAAACCGCACCCATCCCGCCCTGCGCAAGCTCGCTGGCGATTTCGTAATTACCGATGACTTTTCCGATCATAGAGAAACTGAATTCCGGCTTCGGGCTGATCAGGCGGGGCTGATTTCAGGACGTCGCAAAAGGGCAGTTCCTTGAGCGTGTTTTCAAAGCGGGACCGGTTGGTGAAGTTCTGATCGGGTTGTTCGTCTTTCAGCCGGCAGGCCAGGGCTGACGG
The DNA here is from genome assembly GCA_035652435.1 of Blastocatellia bacterium. Classification (GTDB taxonomy): domain Bacteria; phylum Acidobacteriota; class Blastocatellia; order RBC074; family RBC074; genus DASRDU01. Next base: position 32,786 of record DASRDU010000085.1, on the reverse strand, counting down.
CGGGAATGTATCACAGGCCGATATTCCGACAAAGTCTAAAGATGGCCCGGGCAGCCGCGTTTGCATTCTCCAGATCGTCAACAGATAATGCGGCGCGTCTGTTCCGGCAAGTTCATCAACAGGTTCCCTGCCTTTGCCCTGGAGGTCAGCCATGCGTTTTTCACTCGGTCGCAATCTGCTGCCGGCCCTATTTACGCTGAGCCTCATAACATTGCCCTGTCCCGGCCAGGAAGCCGCGAAGCCGGCGGGTCAGAAAGAGGAGACTGTCGGGAAAAAGGGAGCGGCCGATCAGAAGGACGAGCCCGCGTCGAAAAAAGAACCCGCCCTGGTCTGTGATCAGCAGCGCGGGATGGTGCTGGTCTGGAGACAATCGGACGAGGCCAAAGCGCTGCATAAATCGCCCGCCGACCTGCTGATTATGACTCAGGCCGCCGATCAGCTCTGGCCGTGGCAGGAGAAGGAGGCGCGCGAACTGCTGAGCGAGGCCCTCGACCTGACGGATAAATATTTCCGCGGCCCGCCGGAGGATGTCCGCGGGTGGAAACAGGTCTGGACAAAACTCGAAAATCCGCACTTCGCGGTCATCAATGTCATCTCCCGGCGTGATCCTGAATGGGCGAGGCAACTGGCGGATCGCATCAAAACCGACGAGGAAAAATTTTCGCTGCCTTCCACCGATGATTTCGACCCGGCGGGCAGAAGACTTGGCGCGGCGACCGCGATACTGCCAATGGATGCGGCCCTGGCGATCAATCTGGCCCGCAGCAGCCTGCGTTACCCGGCGTCGCCCGCGCTGCTCAACTTTCTGCTGTTGCTGGCCGCGATTGACCAGCGGAGCGCCGACAAACTTTATGAGGAAGCAGTCCGGGCCAATGATCGGAGCTGGGCGGGAGCGCTGGTGAATCTGGCGCCGTACCCTTTCATGCTGAAACGTGTGGTCTGCAAGGGAGATTATTGAGGGGTCAGACTGCCCAAAGTTTTTGGGCCCGACCCCGAACTGCAACGGATTTTTCTGACGACGTTATTTTATCGCGTTGACCTTCTGCTGGACCGCCGGTCTCAATCAGCCCCACCGGGCGACGCGGCCCGGCGATTGATTGAACTGACACAGCTTTACCTGGCGCTTTCCGATCTGGAACCGCTGGTGACCAAAAGCCGCTCTCCGTATCTCAATAATTTGAAAAGAGCCAAAGCCACGATCTATGCCGCGCTGCCCGATGACCTCAAACGGAAGCTCTACCTGAACGCGCAGCCACACTCCGCGGAGACCTTTGAGCGGCTGGTCGAGGAATCGGAAAAAAATCCGGGGTGGCAGGACCATTACCTGATCGCGGCTGTGCGCGCCGGAGCCGGTGAAGTCAGTCCCGAGAGAATTGAGAGGGCGCTCGCGAAGCTGACCCATCACGAACTGCGACAGCCGCTGCTGGATTACGCCTGGTTTATGACGGCAGAGTCGCTGATTGCCGACGGCGCGCTCGGTGAAGCCGTCAGTGCCGCGCACAGGGTGGAGCAGCTTGAATACCGCGCTTTCGCCCTGTTCGACGCCGCGGTGGCCTTCGGCCGCGACAGGCAGCGCGCCACAGAGTTGCTCGATCTGGCGGAGTGGTGCGCGGCAAAGGCGAAGAACAGCAACGAAAAAGCAAAGGCGCTCGTCAGCATCGCCTCCCTTTACTCGAAATTCGACCCGCAGCGTTCCGGGGAGATCCTCCGCGAAGCCGTCGAAACGATCAATCGCGTTTCCGAGCCCGATCCGGACTCCGTCACTTTCGCGCGCCGCCTGACGGTCGGCGGTTCTGACAGCGTCCTCACTTATCCTTTCATCGGCTTCACGCCGGAAGAAACTTTTCGCACCTCCGGCGCGCTCGACTTCGACGGCGCGCTCGTGACGGCCGAGAGTCTTGAAGACAGGACCCTGCGCGCCCGGGCCGTGCTGGCATTGTCGTCGCTCTGCCTGAAAGAGCCTGACGCGAAGCCGAAGTCTGATAAAAACACCGTCGCGGGCGCGTCGCATCAACACTGACCCCGAAAAACTCCTGATGAACGCAGACGACAGACCAATCGAACTCAGTCTCGAACCCGCTGGCAAAATCAACCTGGACAGGATCGCCGCCGGGGTGCGCCTGATTCTGGAAGGGATCGGCGAAGACCCGGCGCGTCAGGGCATCCTCGACACCCCGCGCCGCGTCGCCGAAATGTTCGCGGAAATCTGCGGCGGGCTGCACGAAGACCCGATGGCCGAACTTAAAGTCATCCCTGCCGACACGGGCGACGATGCCGGGGAAAAACACGACGGGATCGTCATGGTCAGAGACATCACAATCGGGTCCCTCTGCGAACATCATCTCCTGCCGTTCACCGGGATGGCGCATATTGCTTACATCCCCCGGAACGGGCAGATCGTCGGGCTCTCAAAACTGGCGCGCATCGTTGACATCTTCGCGCGCCGCCCGCAGGTGCAGGAGCGGTTGAATACGCAGATCGCCGACACCCTTTACCGCAGCGAGCTGCAACCCGCCGGCGTGCTGGTGGTGATCGAAGCCGTCCACCTGTGCATGGTCATGCGCGGCATCAAAAAGCCGGGCGCGACGACGATCACTTCGGCCCTGCGCGGTGTTTTTCGCACGGATGAGCGACTGCGCCACGAGGCCATGTCGTTTCTGACCGGAAATCGTCGCGGATATTGATGGCCGGTTTGGCACTTTCCGGACGATTGTTTATACTGCCCTTCACCGCGGAAATTCATTAACGTCTACCCAGTCTCAAGGTCGCTGAAAGCTCAACGCAGATGGCTGACGGCCGGCTCTTTCATCATCCTGACATCAGGCAAAAGTAATGTTCGATAAATTCAGAGAAGAGTGTGGAATCTTCGGCATCCACGGGCACCCCGAGGCGTCGCGGCTCGCTTACCTCGGCCTCTACGCGCTGCAACACCGCGGGCAGGAGTCGGCCGGCATTGTTTCGGCGGACGGCAGTCACCTCCACTCCGAGCGCGGGATGGGGCACGTCAGCGAAATCTTTCAGGAAGCCGTCCTCGCCCGGCTGCCCGGCCCCCTGGCCATCGGGCATGTGCGCTATTCGACCGCCGGCAAGGTGAGCATCAACGAGGCGCAGCCGTTCGCCGTCAAGTGCAGCTTCGGCCATCTGGCGATGTGCCACAACGGCAACCTGCCGGACGCGATCGAAGTGCGTCAGGAACTGGAACGGGCGGGCGCGATCTTCTCTTCGACTTCCGATACGGAAGTCGTCCTGCACCGCATCGCCCGTTCGCGCGCGGGCAGCCTGCCCGAAGCCATAGTTGACGCGCTCAGTCACGACGAGGGCGCCTATTCAATGCTCTTTGCCACGCCGACCGCCCTGATCGCGCTGCGCGACCCGCGCGGCTTCCGCCCCCTGTGTATGGGCCTGCTCGACGGCGCGACAGTCTTCGCATCGGAGACCTGCGCTTTCGATCTGATCGGCGCGACTTATCTGCGCGACGTCGAGCCGGGCGAAATGGTCATCGTGGACGAAACGGGCACGCGTTCGCTCGACCCGTTCCCGAAAAAGCAGCACACGCACTGCATCTTCGAGCATGTCTATTTCTCGCGCCCCGACTCGATTGTCTTCGGCCGCAGCGTCAACAAGAGCCGTCACCTGCTGGGCCGCTGGCTGGCGCGCGAGTGCCCGGCGGACGCGGACATCGTCGTGCCGGTACCGGATTCGGGCGTCGCGGCGGCCATCGGTTATTCATCAGAATCGGGCCTCAAATTCCGCTTCGGTCTGGTGCGCAACCATTACATCGGGCGCACCTTCATCGAGCCGCAGCAGCAGATTCGCGGGTTCGGGGTGAAGATCAAACTCAACCCCGTGCGCGACCTGATCGAAGGCAGCCGCGTCGTGCTGATTGACGATTCGCTCGTGCGCGGCACGACCTCAAAGAAGATCGTCAAGATGGTGCGCGACGCGGGGGCGAGCGAAGTTCACCTGCGGATCAGCTGCCCGCCGACCATCTCGCCGTGCTTTTACGGCGTGGATACGCCGACGAAGGGAGAGTTGATCGCGGCGCAGCACTCGGTCGAAGAGATTCGCGATTTCATCGGCGCCGATTCGCTCGGCTATCTGAGTATGAAAGGACTGCTCGAGGCCGTCGGCGACCCGAATCAGACGCGATTCTGCACGGCCTGCTACACGGGCGTTTACCCCACGCAGATCAGCCCGGAGCGCAGCAGCAATGAACTGATGCGCGAACGCGAGGCTCACAGTCAGGCGGCGCTGGTGACGGATTGAGAATGAAAAGAACCTGGAGACCACTGATCGGCACGGCGCTGGCGCTGCTCCTGATATTCGGCGTTCTCTACTACCTGCGCCACCGACGCGAATCCCCCGCTCCCCCGGCGGGCGGAGGGCCGCCTGCCGTCGGCACTGGCGGGTTGCCGGTGATGCCGAGCAAGCCGCAGCCGGTGAACATCACTTTCAAGGGCTGTCCGCCGGAAGGCGACGGCGGCGACCCGCTCCTGAACAGGCTCAAGAACCGCGTGGACGAGGGCAATTACCTGCCCGTCGAATTTGACGCGATCGCCCGGCTCGCCTGGCCAAAAGCGGTTGAGCAAAAGTTTCGTGCCCGGTGGTCAGCCGGTGACCGGGCGGCTGTTGAGCAGTACGAAGGCCTGCCGGTCGCGGTCGAAGGTTATCTGGCCCGCAGCAAAAAGGAAGGCCCGGAGTCACCGAATTGTCACGGCGCCGATGATGAGTTCCGCGACTTTCACATCTGGCTGACCAAATCGCCCGGCGACGACCGCAGCCAGGCGATTGTGGTCGAGACGACTCCGCCGGTGCGCGACAAGCACCCCGGCTGGACGACCGCCGCGCTCGGTCAGGTCGCCCGCAACAACCAGCGCGTCCGCATCAGCGGCTGGCTGATGCTCGACCCGGAACACCCCGATCAGGTCGGCAAGACGCGCGCGACGATCTGGGAAATTCACCCGATCATGAAGATCGAAGTCGAGCAGTCCGGCCGGTGGGTGATACTCTGACAGCCCGGTTACCGAAAAAGGGACAGTAATTATGCGCAAAGCCATCGGGTTGAAAGTGACGTTGTGGATCGAAGGCGAGGACGAGCCTGCACACAACTTCGCCAAATCCACGAAGCAGGCCGTGCGGGATGTCATCTCGGCAGGGCTGTCAAAGCACCCGGAGCTGAAGATCACCATCAAGGGGATCAGAGAGGCCGGCAGCGGTTATGCTGATACTGAGGGTGATGACAACAAGGATGACACTGCGGCGAGCAATTCGGCGGAGGCCGCACCGGAGACGAAGCATTGATCGCAGTATAAGATTGAAAACCATCCATCAGGTGAACGGATCGCATGACCACTCGCTTTGAATGGGATGAGAACAAAGCGGCATCGAACCTCGACAAACACGGGGTCAGTTTCGACGAAGCCAGCACGGTTTTCGATGATCCATCAGCGAAAATCTTCGACGACGAAACACATTCAATCAGTGAGTATCGCGAAATCATTATCGGGCATTCCATCAACGGGCAGCTGATGCTTGTCGGTTTCACCGAACGTCCCAAAGACATTATTCGAATCATCAGCGCCAGGCTGCCGACCAGAAGAGAGCGTAAGGATCATGAAGAAAACTCCGACCTCTAAATCACGCAAAGCTGGAGCAGACGAGATGCTGCCGGAATACCAGTTTGACTACAGCAAGGCGAAACCGAATCGGTTTGCGAACAGGGCGAAAGAAAACCGCCTGGTGGTGCTTCTCGACCCGGATGTTGCGGCAGTCTTCACGACGCCAGAATCTGTCAATAAAGTCCTTCGCGCTCTGATTACGGCGCTGCCCGTGACCTCCCGACGAAAAGGGGGACGGAGATGAGCGGTGGCAGAGGAACTGACGATCAGTCCCTGTCACAATCCGGCTGGAACGCCCTGCATAAACCTGAATTTCACCATGACTGAACCAATCACCTACAAAGACGCGGGCGTCAACATTGACGCGGCCAACGACGCGGTGGCGCGGATCAAAAAGCTGGCGCGCTCGACCTTCAACGAAAACGTCCTCTCGGACATCGGCAGCTTCGGCGGGATGTTCAGCGGCGTTTTCCCGCACGAGCGCAACCCGGTACTCGTTGCCAGCGCCGACGGCGTGGGGACAAAACTCAAAGTCGCTTTCGCCACCGGCATTCACCACACGGTCGGCTACGATCTGGTATCGCATTGCATCGGCGACATCCTGGTGCAGGGTGCGCGGCCACTCTTCTTTCTGGACTACTTCGCCACCGGCAGGCTTGAGCCGGAAGTGGTCGGGGCCGTTGTGGACGGGCTCGCCCGCGGCTGTCGCGAGGCCAACTGCGCGCTGCTCGGCGGCGAGACGGCTGAGATGCCGGAATTTTATGCCCCAGGCGAATACGACATCGCCGGCTTCATCGTCGGCATCGTGGACCGCTCGAAGGTGATTGACGGGTCGCGCATCACGGCGGGCGACGTCGTGATCGGGCTGCCGTCGGTCGGCCTGCACACAAACGGCTACAGTCTGGCGCGCAAGCTGTTTTTCGAGGTCGGAGCCTTGAAGCTCGATTCGTCCGTCCCGGAACTCGGCTGCACGGTCGGCGAAGAGCTACTCAAGCCGCACAAGAACTACCTGCCCGTGATGGAACGGCTGATCGGGCACGAGGGCGTGATCAAGGGTCTGGCGCACATCACGGGCGGTGGGCTCATTGAAAACATCCCGCGCATCCTGCCGAGCAACGTGGATGTGGTGATCAACGCGGGGACGTGGCCCGTGCTGCCGGTCTTCGACCTGATGCAGCGCATCGGCAATGTCCCGCGCGAGGATATGCTCCGCACCTTCAACCTCGGCATCGGCATGGTCGTCGTCACCAGCCCGCAATACCTGGAGCGTGTCAAAGACCACTTCAGCCAGCTCGGCGAACCGTATTACATCATCGGCAGGGTGGCCGACGGTCGTGGCCAGGTCAGGTTCGAATAGCGCGTCGGGGGTCGCCGCTTGCACAAGGTATTCATCAACCCGGAGGCATTGCCAGACTGGAAAGAGTTCTTCACCCAGGTCGTCACGGTCGAAAATCATGGCGTGAAGACGGTCCATATTTCCGGTCAGGTCGGCGTGGACAGTCAGCAGAATGTAGTCGGAGCGGGCGACCTGGCGGCCCAGACCGAACAGGCCTTCGCCAATCTGGCGACCGCATTGGTGAGTGCCGGGGCAACTTTCGCCGATGTCGTCAAGATCAACATCTACGTGGTCAGGTACAAATACGAGGATGCGGCAGTGATCGGGGAGATGATCCGCCGCCACTTCTCTGCCTCACCACCGCCGGCCTGCTCACTGATCGGCGTACAGTCACTCGCGCGGGAAGAATTCCTGATCGAGATCGAAGCCACCGCAGTCAGCGATAGTCGGGCGGACCATCAACCATCACCTCGCGGCTGAAAGACCTGCCGCCGATCAACTATGAAACTGCGTAAACCAATCGCCCTCTGCCTGAGCATTCTGCTCCTTCCTTGTCAGGCTTTCGCCCAGCAACCGGCGCCGAAAAAATTCGAACTGACCGTGGACAGCATCATGCGCGGCCCCGATCTGGTCGGGCACGCGCCGACCGAAGTGCGCTGGTCACAGGACAGCCAGCGCGTTTACTTCCGCTGGAAGCGCGCCGGCGAACCTCGGCTGAAGGAATTCGATCTGTACGTCGTCAACCGCGACGGCAGCGGCCTGCGTAAGCTTTCCGAAGAGGAAGCCCGGCTGGCACCGCCGGCTTCAGGCGAACTCTCGAAGGATAAAAAGCTCACTGTCTTCGCCGACGAGGGAGACATCTTTCTCTACGACCATGCGAAGAACGAGCGGAGACAGGTCACGAAGACGAGCGACGGTGAAAGCAATCCGCATTTCACCTTCGACCAGAAGCGGATCTACTTCACGCGGCAGAATAACCTCTACGTGATTGCGCTCGACGGCGGCTCGCTCGTGCAGATGACGGACATTCGCAGTGGCGGTGCGGCGCCCGCCGCCGAGACCGCCGGAGTCCGCGGCGCGCGGCAGGTCGGCAGCACTTCCACAGAGTCGCAGCAGAAAGGGACTGAGAGTCAGGAGTTCATCAAAAAGGAAGAACGCGAACTGCTCGAAGCCGTCCGCGAACGCGCCCAGCAGCGCGAGGAGCAGGAGGCCAAACGCAAGAAGCGTGGAACGCGCAAGCCGTTCAATCTTCCCTCGGGGCAATCGGTCAGCAACCTCTCGCTTTCGCCTGATGAAAAGTATGTCATCGCCACCGTCTCTGAACCCGGCACGGGCGGGAAAAATACCGTCGTCCCGAATTACGTGACGGAGTCCGGTTACACCGAGGACATTCCGAGCCGCAACAAAGTGGGCGACGCGCAGGGCCGCTCGCGCATGGCCGTGATCACGGTCGAAACCGGCGAAGTCAAATTCGTGGATCACGGCCAGACCGCCGCGGCAAGGGCTCAATCGAATTCCCAATCAACACCGACTCCGCCCGACACGGCGCAGCAAACCCCGCCCCTGCAGAGGGCGACCGAGCGGCAGGTCTCGTTATTTACGCCCCTCTGGTCTGAAGACGGGAAGCATGCGGTGTTGTCGGCGCGCTCGGCTGACAACAAGGATCGCTGGGTAATGTCGCTCGATCCGGCGACGGCGAAAACACGGGTTCTCTTCCACGAACACGACGACGCCTGGATCAACGGCTTTGGCGGTTTTACGCTCGGCTGGATGTCAAATAACCAGTACCTTAAAGGCGACGTTTACTTTCTGTCAGAGCGTGATGGGTTCGCGCATCTGTACACGGTTTCGATTGACACCGGTGAGGTGACTCAACTCACTACCGGCAACTTTGAAGTTTCTGATGTCAGATACTCGAAAGACTCTTCAGAGTTCTATTTCACTTCGAGTGAAGCCGGTATCCTCAACCTCAGTGAGGAACAAAGAAAGAAGCTTGGCCCGCCCGAACGCATTGGCGAATTGAGCGGCATCCCTTATGGCGATCCGTCCGAGCGTCATCTTTACAAGTTTTCGGGCAGAAAGCGTATACGCCTTACTTCGATGCCCGGTAACAATCAGGCCTTCGTCTCGCCCGATGAATCAACGCTGGCGATCATTCGCTCTTACAGCAACAAACCGCCCGAGCTTTACCTCGCGACGAACAAGCCCGGCGCCGAGGCGAAGCAGGTCACGACTTCGCCGACCGAAGAGTTTTTCTCTTACAACTGGATTGACCCGCCGATTATCCAGTTCAAGGCGCGTGACGGCGTGATGGTTCCCGCGCGATTGTACAAACCGGCCAGAGTTCAGAAGGGCGCGCCGGCGGTCATCTTCGTTCACGGCGCGGGTTACCTCCAGAACGTGCACAAGTGGTGGAGCAGCTACTACCGCGAATACATGTTCCATCACCTGCTCGTGGAGCGCGGCTTCGTCGTGATTGACGTGGATTATCGCGGCTCGGCGGGTTACGGGCGCGACTGGCGCACGGGGATCTATCGGCACATGGGCGGCAAAGACCTGACCGATCAGGTGGACGCGGCGAAATACCTGGCGAGCGAACACGGCGTTGACCCGAAGCGCATCGGCATTTACGGCGGCAGCTACGGCGGCTTCATCACGCTGATGGCACTCTTCACCGAGCCGGATGTATTTGCCGCGGGCGCGGCGCTGCGGCCCGTGACCGACTGGGCGCATTACAACCACGGCTACACGTCGAACATCCTCAACACGCCGCAGGCGGACGTTGAAGCTTACAAGCAGAGTTCGCCGATTTACTTTGCCGGAGGGCTGAAAGGCGCGCTGCTGATCTGTCACGGGATGGTGGATACGAACGTCCACTTTCAGGATACGGTGCGGCTGGTCGAGCGGCTGATCGAATTGCACAAGGAGAACTGGGAGCTGGCCGTCTACCCGGTCGAGGATCACGGCTTCGAGCGCGCGTCGAGCTGGGCGGATGAATATAAGCGGATCCTCAAATTGTTTACAGAACACCTGCATGGTGACCTGAAGTCAGCGCCCGGACAGCAGCCACTTCGGAAAAGATGAACTGACTGTCGCCGCACACTTCTATTCACCGGGTTGGAGGCGCTGAGCCATTGCCGGGATAGTATATTGGACCATTCACTGCGGGAAGCCGACGCGCCGCAGCAAGTCGTCGCAAGCGGAAAGTGAGAAGCAGAAAATGACCCGGGCTGTTGCAGCCCCGGATGTCTGGCACGCCATGAAGTGGAGCGCGTGACGGCCTGGGGCTCGCGGACACGGTCAATGGCGAATTGAGGGGAGGCGGTAGCGTGAAACGAATCGGCATTCTCATTTCCGGGCGCGGCTCGAATATGGTGGCGCTGGCTGACGCAGCGGGCGCCGGGCGCATTCCTGACGCCGAAATCGCGCTCGTCATCAGCAACACCGAAACCGCCGGGGGGCTCGCGCGGGCCCGCGAGCGCGGCATCCCGACGGTCGTGCTGGATCACCGCGGCAAAAAGCGCGAAGAGCATGACCGCGCGATGGCCGAAGCGCTCGGGCGCGCCGGAGTTGACCTCGTCTGCCTCGCGGGTTACATGCGGCTGCTCTCGCCCTGCTTCATCCGCGAATTCCCGATGCGCATTCTGAACATTCACCCTTCGCTGCTGCCGGCCTTCCCCGGCCTCAACGCGCAGCGGCAGGCGCTCGATTACGGCGTCAGACTGAGCGGCTGCACGGTCCATTTCGTGGACGAAGAACTCGATCACGGCGCGATCATCCGACAGTCCGCCGTGCCCGTGCTGGCCGAAGACACCGAAGAAACGCTTTCCGCCCGCATCCTCGCCGAAGAACACCGCATCTATCCGGAAGCCGCGGCGCTCATCCTGAGTGGCCAATTCAAGGTCGAAGGCCGGCGCATCATCGAGCCGTGATTTCCGGCCCGGCCCGCCCGTTTTGCGATGCCTGATCGCTGTGGCAGAATACAAAGCGAGAAATTAACCCGGGTTTCAAAATCAGCAGACGCTCCCCTTTGCGTTCTGAACACGCGAGCTATGTCACTGAAGTCTGTTCCCAAATCAATCATCGTCATCGCGATTGTGTGTCTGGCTGTCTGGCAGGCGGCCGGGACGCCAAATCACATGAATCTGTACGCCGCGGATGCGCGCTCGAAGCCGGAGTTGCGGACCAATTGCGCGATCTGTCACTCGCCCGCGGGCCGGGCGACTGACCCGAACTTCCTGTCGGAATTCGGCCGGGCGTTCAAGGCGAGCGGCAACCGCATCCTGCCCGAACTCCGCGACCGCTTCCCGTCACTGTTCCTGCCGAAGGACGCGCCCGTCACCGGCATCCCCGACGAGACGATCAAGGTGGCGACCGAGCAGGTGGTCGTCAACGTCACGGTCAGGAACGGCAAGGGCCAGTACGTGACGGGCCTCGGCCAGGGGGATTTCAAGCTGCTCGAAGACGGACACGAGCAGCAGATTCAGGAATTCCTCGGCGAAGACGCGCCGATGGCCGTCGCCGTGCTGCTCGACGCCTCGGGCAGCGCGCTCGAAAAAGACATGGATCGCGCGCGCAAGGCAGTTGTTGATCTGGCCTACCGCCTCCGACCCAACGACGTGCTGGCGATCTATACCTTTGGCGAAGGCGGCGTCCAGCAGGTCCGCGATTTCTCAAGCACCGTCGGCGACATCAAGCCGCTGCTCAGGACGGTTCGCGGCAAAGGTGACTCGCCGCTTTACGACGCGATCATCCAGGTGAGCGAGGAATTGCGCGACCGGCCCGAGCGCCGGCGCGCCATCATCCTGCTCACGGACGGCGCGGACAGCGAGAGCAAGGCGACGCAGCGCGAGGCCGAGCGCAAGACCTTTCAGGCGGGCATTTCGATTTACTCGATTGACCTGATCAACACGCAGAAGGACGCTCGCAGCATCCCGGCGCGTCAGGGCGCGGCGCAGATCCTCAAGGAACTCGCCGAGGAGACCGGGGGTCGCTACATCACGACCGAAGGCGGCTCGTGGTGGATGACCAGTCGCGGCAAACTCAAGCGCATCTTCAGCGACCTGATCGACGAACTGCACAAGCAGTACACCATCGCCTACGAGCCGGGCAACCAGCGCAAGGCCGGGCGCTGGCGCACCATCCGCGTGACGATGGCCGACGCGGAATTCGACGCGCGCACCCGACTCGGTTACCGCGAAGGGAATCAGTAACGGATGGGCATCAGGACGAGATTTTCCATCACGTGGGAAGAGTATTATGCGGCGTGGTATTTTCTGAGGCGCAGCAGCTCCGAATACGCCCCGGAAAAGATCGCCGGGGCGACGCTCATGCTCGCCGGCATTACGATCTGGATGCTGGGCGGCCACGCGATGTTCGTCATCGTCGGCATCGTCACCGGCTGCGCGGCGATTGTCAGCGTGCCGATGCTCTACCGGCTCGGACTCAAACGCCGCTGGGCGCGCGAGCCGCTGCACCGGACGGAACACGAGATTGTATTCGCCGAAGAGGGCATTCATTACCTCCAGGGCGCCACCGAATCGAATCTGAACTGGCTGTATTACCAGCGGATGATGGAAAGCGCCGACGGGTTCCTGCTGATCTGCGGCGAGGATGTCTTCAGCCTGATCCCCAAGCGGGCTTTTGAATCCGAGCAGGCCGTGAGCGACTTCCGGGCGCTGGCCGGGAAAAAGCTGCGGCAGTGACGGACGGAAACTTTCTCGCCGGGTGCTGGCAACTCTGCCACCGCCCGGTGACAACTAACACGCGGTTCCCCTTACCCCAAACACTTCAATCTAATGAACACAAGGAGCTATTTTATGAAGATCACGAACCGTCAATCGCTGGTTGCGGGACTGGGGAGTCTGCTTGTGCTGCTCGCCACGGCCCTGCCGTCGCTGGCGCAGCAGGATCGCCCGCGCCCGCCGCTGCGGAGCAATAACCCTTCGTCGTACCGCTACGCCTACGAGCATGGCTACCGCGCCGGTTACGAGGACGGCTACGAGGCGGGCAAGCATGATTTCGACGGCAGCCAGCCGCGTGATTTCGCTCGCAGCCAGGATTACCAGCGCGCCGACCGGACGTATGAATCCCGCATGGGCGAGCTGCGTGAATATCAGGACGGTTACCAGGCCGGCTTCGAGCTGGCATACAACGACGGCTATTTCGGGCGCCCGTATGCGGTTTCGATCCCGACCAACCTCGGCCAGATCGTGAGCGGCTCCTCCCACGCCGCGAACCGCCCGCGCACCAATGATGACCGCCGGGCGGATGACCGGCGGGTGAATGACGACCGCCGCGATGACCGGCGTCGCGATGACCGCGTGAATGATTCCGGTCGCGCCCGGTCACGGGATGAAGTCATCATCCCCGACGGCACTCAGGTGAAAGTCCGCCTGACCTCTCAGATCAGCACGAAGACCAACCGTCAGGGCGATCAGTTCACCGCCATCGTACTCGACCCGAGCGACCTTGCCGAAGCCACCATCACCGGCCACATCGCGAAGATCAACCGCTCGGGCCGCTCCACGGGCAAGACCGAAATGGCACTGGCCTTCGATTCGATCACGACGCGCGACGGCCGCACCGGGCCGTTCGACGCGCAGGTTGACCGCGTCTACGAGAGCGAGACCGTCAAGACGGTTGACGAGGAAGGCAATGTGCAGACCGGCAGCCGCACCAAAGACACGGCCACTCGCACGGCCGGCGGCGCGGTGCTGGGCGCGATCATCGGCGGCATTGCCGGGGGCGGCAAGGGCGCGGCCATTGGTGCGGTCATCGGTGGCGGCGTGGGTGCGGGTTCGGTCTACGTTCAGGGAGATAAGGATCTGATCCTCGACCCCGGCACTGAAATGCTGCTGCACGTGAATGCGCCGGACCGGAATCGTCGCTGACACAACCCAGGTTGATTGCGGAACGCGGAATGTGGATTGAGGAGCGCCGTGGCTTCAGCAGGCATCTTTCCCCGATCCGCACTCCGCATTCCGCATTCCGCAATGATTACGCTGCTCACCGACTTCGGCACCGCCGATTATTTCGTCCCCGCCGTCAAGGGCGTCATCCTCTCGCTCAACCCGCAGGCCGCCATCGTTGACCTGACGCACGAGATCCCCGCGCACGACATCGAGGCCGCGGCCTTCACGCTCGGCGCGTGCTGGCACAACTTTCCGCCCGGGACGATCCATCTGGCGGTGGTTGATCCCGGCGTCGGGTCGGAGCGGCGCGTGATCGTCGTCGAAGCCGGCGGCCAGATGTTTGTCGGGCCGGATAACGGGATTTTCAGTTACGTTTATGCGCGCGACCCGGCGGCGCGCGCGTATCACGTCACCCGAGGCGACCTGTTTGGCCATGTGGTGAGCGCGACTTTTCATGGGCGAGACGTGTTTGCCCCGGTGGCCGCGCACCTCTCGCTCGGAGCCAGGACGGAATCGCTCGGTTACAAAATCAGCAATTTTCAGCGCTTCGATCTGCCCGCGCCGGCGCCGGATGAATCCGGCGTGGGCGTCACCGGCGCGATCATTCACATAGATCGCTTCGGTAACTGCATCACCAGCCTGACCACGCACGAACTGAATCCGGCGGCCCTGAAGGAGAATCCGAAGCTCACCGCCGGCCATCACGAAATCAAACGCTTCTGCACGCATTACGCCCAAATGCCGGCGAGCGACGAACCGTTCGCCTACCTGGGCAGCGCGGGTTACTGGGAAATCGCCGTGTGGCAGGGCTCGGCGGCGCGCATGCTGGGGGCGCAACGCGGGATGAAAGTCACGCTGAATTGCGGGGCGTCATAAAAGCCTTCTCCTCATTTTTGATCAGGGTACTCGCCGATACAGTACCGCGAGCCTCGGGCGAGCGGAAACATCACAACATACTTGTTTCGGGATCACCGCTCGCCGCTGCCGCACCGATGTCGCGTGTTTCGATCTGGTCAGACAGACTCGCCGATCCTCATCATCGCCTGTTGAGTTCGACCAATTACGCGTACAATCTCCACAGTCACACGATGCACATTGCGCTCCCCCCGGGTTCGGCTGCCGCGAACGGCAGAATAACCTGAAGTCCCGGAACCGCGACCGCGGGGGAGAACGACGGAGAGAGTAACCATGATCGAAGATGCGAGTGACCCCGAACCGGAGAAGCTGTTTGAATTCAATCGGCGGAAACGCTCACGCTGGCCGCTGTTCACGGGCCTCGCGGCCCTGCTCCTGCTGCTGATCGTCTGGCCCTCGCTGGCCGGGTTCTACACCACGCTGATGTGGTTTCAGAACCTCGGATTCCAGTCAGTCTTCACGACCATGCTGAAGACGAGGACGATGCTCGGCACAGGCACAGGCGCGCTGGTGGTGCTGGTGGTCTGGCTGAATCTCAGGCTGGCGCTGCGGCTGAGCCCGCACACGCCGCGCGTGCGGGAAAATTTCTTCACGATCGAAGGCGAAAGGGTGGTGGCGCCGGACTTCGGCGGGTTAGTCAGCAAGCTCGCGAGGCCTGCGGCGGTTGTGGCGGGCATCTTTGTCGGGCTGGTGGCGTCGGGCGAGTGGGAAACCTGGCTGCGCTTCCGCCATCAGGTCCCGTTCGGTGAGGCCGACCCGATCTTCGGGCGCGACATCGGATTTTATTTCTTCACGCTGCCCGTGCTGGAATCGCTCGCGCGGCTGCTGCTGGCGCTGGTGGTCATCAGCCTGATCGGCGCGGCAGTGATTTATCTGGGCCGCACGCTGACTTCGCTGGGCGAAGTCGCCGGGAAAGTCATCGCCCAGCGGGCAGCGCTCGGGCTGGCGCGCGGGCCGCGGGCGCACCTGCTCGGCCTCGGGGCCGCGTTGTTTCTGGTCTTCGCGTTTGAGGCGTGGCTGGCAAGGCCGAATCTGTTGTTTTCCGGCGGCAGTCTGGTGGCTGGCGCCAGTTACGCCGATGTCAACGCGACGCTGCCGCTCCTGCAGGCGCAGGCGATAGTCGCGGGGCTGGTGGCGATCTTTGCAGTGGCGTGCATCTTCAGCGAGAAGAGCCGGCTGTTGTGGGGAGGGCTGGCGCTCTACGGCCTCGTGCTGGTGGCCGGCTGGATTTACCCGTCAATCGTGCAGCGCTTCTCCGTCGCGCCTAATGAGCTGGCCAAAGAGACGCCGTATATCACTTACAACATCGCCGCGACGCGCAAGGCCTTCGGCCTGGATACAGTCGAGGAGCGCCAGCTGCCGGGCGAAAATACGCTGACCGCCAGAGACATTCAGGAAAATCAGCGGACGATCAAAAACATCCGGCTATGGGATCAGGATCCGCTGCTCAGTACGTTCAAGCAGCTTCAGGAATTCCGCACCTACTATGATTTCCAGTCGGTGGACAACGACCGCTATCACCTCAATGGTGAAGCTCAGCAGGTGATGCTCTCGGCGCGCGAACTGTCGTCAGACAGACTGCCAAATCGCAACTGGATCAACGAGCATCTGACCTTTACGCATGGTTATGGCGTGACGCTTGGCCCGGTAAGTAAAGTTATTGCGGGAGGGCTGCCGGAGTTATACATCAAGGACATTCCGCCGGCGTCGTCCATCCCGTCGCTGAAAATCGAGCGGCCCGAAATCTACTTCGGCGAACTGTCGAACGAGCATGTCTATGTGAAGACGAATGAGCCGGAGTTCAATTACCCGTCGGGCGAGAAGAACGTCTACAGCAATTATGAGGGCAACGGCGGCGTGCCCATTGGTTCGCTCTGGCAGCAGTTATTGTTCGCCACGCGCTTCGCCGACCTGAAGCTGCTGCTGTCGAATTACCTGACGCCGGAAAGCCGCGTGCTGTTCCACCGCAACATCCGCGAGCGGCTGGAAAACGTCGCGCCGTTCCTGACCTTCGACCGCGATCCGTATCTGGTCATCCACGAGGGCCGCCTGTTCTGGATCGTTGACGCTTACACGACGGGCGATCACTACCCTTATTCGCAGCCATTAAGTGACGGCTCCAATTACTGGCGCAATTCCGTCAAGGCGGTGGTTGATGCGTATCACGGCGACGTGAAGCTGTACATCGCCGATGAGCGCGACCCGGTGATCCAGACTTACGCGCGCATCTTCCCCGGCGCGCTCAGGCCGCTTGGCGAAATGCCCGCCGGGTTGCGCGAACACCTGCGTTACCCCGAAGACATCTTCCGCATTCAGACGGCGGTCTATTCGACCTACCAGATGAATCAGCCGCAGGTCTTTTATAACAAGGAAGACCAGTGGGAAACCGCGTCAGTTCCCGAAGGCAAAGGCGCCAATGCCAAAGACAAACAGATGGACCCGTATTACACGATCATGAAACTGCCCGACGGAAAGACCGAAGAGTTCCTGCTGATGCTGCCCTTCGTGCCGAAAGGCAAGAGCAACCTGTCGGCGTGGATGGTCGCGCGCGCTGACGGCGAAAACTATGGCAAGATGCTTGTCTATCGTTTCCCGAAACAGAAGCAGATTTACGGGCCGAAGCAGGTCATCGGGCTCATCAATCAGGATCCGGAGATTTCGCGCCAGTTGACGCTGTGGGACCAGCGTGGCTCACAGGTGATCTTCGGGCCATTGATGGTAATTCCGATCAAAGAGTCACTGATTTATGTGCAGCCGCTCTACCTCCAGGCCGAGAACGGAAAGATCCCTGAACTGCGTGAAGTGATCGTCGTCGCCGAAAATCGCACCGCGATGGAACCGACGCTCGATGCCAGCCTTGCGAAAATCTTTGGCGCCAGCGCGACACCAGCGGCCAGCGCTGGCGCAACCACTCTCGCGCAGGCTCAGCCAGCCACCGCACCGAACCAGACGGCGACGCAACCGGCGGCCCCGGCGCAAAGCCTCTCCGCCCAGGCGAAGCAGCATTATGACCTCGCGATCAAGGCGCAGCGCGAAGGCGACTGGGCGCGTTACGGCGAGGAGCTGAAACAGCTCGGCGCGGTACTCGAACAGATGTCGAAGACAAAGTAGGCGGGGATTCAGGGGACCCAGAAGATCCGTGTCGTGTAAAACATCGCGAGCGCGAGCGTCACGACCAGCCCCGCCGTCATCACCGCCAGGTGAACCGACCGCCGCCGCCCTCCCCACACGGCCAGCGGCAGGAACAGCGGGAAGGCCAGCAGACAATGACGCGGCAGGCCCATATAGGAGTTGACCGCGCCGGTGTTGTAAGAAAAGCTCACGACGATCACGGTCAGCGCGTAAAGGAAATAAGACTGGCGCAGACGCCAGAGATATTTCCCCCCGGCCAGGAGCAGTAACAGGTAACTACCCCCCAGGGCCAGATCAATCACATTCGTCACATTCAGATTGCCCAGGGCGGTCCAGAGCGCCTGCCATGGGGGCATAAAGCTTTGCACCTTCACCACCCGCGTGGCGCTGCCGCTGATCATCAGGCCGTAAATCAGCGTCTTCGGCTGCTGCCAGTCAAATGAAACATCACTGAGCGCGATTGCGCGATAGAGCAGCCACACAAGCAATCCCGCCGGCACGAGCGTGAGGCCCGAGGCGGCGCGCCAGCGGGAGAACAATTTCTTCCAGTCACGCTCCGCCGATTCCCATAATTCCCAGGCCAGCGGGACGAGCAGAAAAATCCCCTGCTGCCGCACGAGCGCCGCCAGCCCCCCGGCCAGGCCCGCCGCCCACCACCGCCCCCGCCGCGCCATCAGCAGCGCGATGATGCTGCACGATAAAAACAGCGACTCCGGGTAAGGGGCGAACAGAATGAATGCCGCCGGGGCGTGGGCGAAATAAAATACCGCCCGGCGCGCCGCTTCGGGCGACAGGTCAAGCGATGCCAGCCGTTCAAAGCTGGTCAGGCAAATCAGGGCGCCAATACTGCTGACGATCAGCAGACCCGCAAGCATATTTCCGCCGGCGAGCGTCCCGCCGACTTTTCCCAGCAGTGGATAAAGCGGATGAAACTGCGCCGTCCCGTCATCCGGCCGGTAACCGCGAGTCGCGATGTTGAGGTAATGCCACGCGTCCCAGCGCAGCCAGGGCATCAGCCATACACGCTGCAGCCAGTCGCCGAATGGCGAGGATGGCGGCCAGGGTGGAACGGCGTTTTCCAGGTCGGTCTGGGGCCGGACAGCTGACCATGAAACCAGCCACAATGAAGTCAACAGCCGCAGACCAAGCCAGACGCCGGGAATTGGCAATGCGGAAGAGGTTTTATTTGTCCAGGGGTGGTTCCTCATCCGGGCGAAGTATCGAAGCGAAAGCGATTTCCGCCGGCGAACACCATCGAAATCAAAATCAACCCCGCGATGGCTGAAACCGTCCGTGCCCATCGCTCCACCGGCTGAGTGATTTCAAAATCAAGAGTCAGCGAATGCGTCCCCGACGGCACATCAATCAGCATGAGCCCGCTTCCCTGCTCAATTGAGCTGCGCACCGGCCGGCCATCAATGCGCGCCACCCAGTTGGGATAGTGATAAGTCTCAACACGCACGCTGACCGGCCCCTCATTTACGAAGTTGAACTGGCGGTGAGAGTTCCCGAGCCCTTGCGCGACTACCTGCCCCCGCCCGGCGATGATCGAAAGCCCTCCGATTCGATCGGTCGGCGGGTAGAGTGTGAAGTCAGCGCCACGCGGCCGGAAAGGGATCCGGTTGGCCGTGTAGGCCAGGTAAGTGAGGTCGCCTTTTTCACGCAGCGCATCCACCTGCCCGATGTCCAGCGGCACTGCGGCTTCCGGGTGCAGCAGGCGCGAGACTTCATCACCTGTGTGTGTGTCTCCCGACGGACGGATGAGCAGGAAAGTGAAAACAAGGTTTGCGACCACCAGCCACGTGCCCGCGGCGGCCAGCACATTTTTCCGGCGCCTGTCATTCTGTTTCCACCCTTCCACGGTCGCCGCGGCCAGCAAAGCTCCGCCCAGCGCCACAAACGGCTGGAACCGCCAGGGGAATTGAATGAATTTCAGGCCCGGGATGTAACGCCAGAAGGAGTCAGAAACAGGCAGAGAGATAAATAACCCGACCAGGGCGAGCCCCGTACACCACCACCAGAGCGGTGACTGACCCGAACGACGCATCATTCGATAAGCGGCCACGCCCAGCAGAAGAACCAGCGCCGCGAGCGCGAGCGTCATCACGCTCACAATGTCATTGATCCCGGCCCAGATCTGACGGTAGCGGCTCGTGTCGGCGGCTTCGGCAAAAAGAAAATAGTTGCGGTAGTGGTGCTGAGTCAGTTCGAGATCGGCCTGCACCCACTTCATCTCCAGAAGCTGTGGCACCTGGAAAAAAGCTGTCATCGAAAGCGCCATCAGCACGCCGACTGATAATCGCCGGAGGCCCTGCCAGCCAGCCTGTGCCCGGCAGCAGACCGCCATCAAGGCAATGGGGAATGAACAGAGGTAAGCCGTGATGCTGTGAATCAGAATAATCGCCCCGAAGCTGAAAGCAAAGATTACCAGACCGGGTCCGTGGCCTCCCCATTGCGGCCCGGATGAGAGCAATCGGTAAGCGCCTAGTAGGGCGAGCGGCACGAGGCTGAGTGCCAGCGCGTTGGATAGAAATCCCCGGTGAAGCGCGAGGTGTGGGTACGCCGGAAGCAACACATAAGTGAGCGCCGCCAGGATGCTGGCCCTGACGCCGAAGAATTCTCTGGCCAGCAGGTAAGCGCTGGCCGGAGCCACGACGAAGCTGGCAAAGAGCAGGCTCTTCAGAGCCGTCAGCGTGTCCACCCCGAAGCCCGCGACCAGCCCGCCGCTCAGCCAGTAAAACAACGGCGAGTAGAAGGTGAAAACCGCGTCCCCACGCCCGCCGTCCAGCACGCCCGCCCAGCGCGGCACCCATTCGCCTTCCGCGAGGGCACGAGCGAAAGCGTTTGTCAGGTAGTAATGATGTGACAGATCTGCCCCCAGTCCGAACCCCGAAGACATCAGCCCGCAACAGACAAGCCCGCCGGCCAGAAGCCAGAGCAAAAACAGTCTGCCATTTTGACGCAGTAACTTTCCCGCTCTTTCAGGCCGGGGGCCGGAGAGATCCTCTCTCCGCAGGTTTGACTGACTTGAATCGAACTCAGACATGTTGAAACGAGACGTCACATCCGAAAGCTTTCAGAGGGTGGCCCCTTCATACTGACTTTGCAGCCGAGGCCACTGACGCCAAATCACACACCCGACGCAGGCAATCGCCATTACCCCGATCAGAGGATGATCCAGCAGGTTGAAGATGAAGAAGGGCAGGACGATCATCACCAGCAACTGCCCGACGAGCGGGGCGTTGAATCTGACGGGCGTCGGCCCCTCGGCCTTCTGATCCAGCCTCAGGACAAGCCATGTAAGCAGAATCAGGGCGAGCAGCGGCCTGAGTCCGACCCATGAAGCGCCCAGGGTAGTGATCAGAGGCAGGGTTGATGGAAGGTGCATAAGTATGCTGGTCTGCGGAAAACATAAGAGAATAAAAGCGGCGATCCCAATCCTGGCAGTCCCGGCAGAAATTCCTCGCTCCTCGTTGCCTTGCCATAAGCGGAACCCGGCAATGACAATCGGGACGACGGCCGGGATCAGGTAAAAGCTCCACGCGACCGGGCTGACCGGCAGACTGATAATGACCAGAACCGCAAACGCCGTATCAAAGCTGCGCGCCTTGGCGGCCAGCCATATTCCCACGGCCACAACTGCGGCAGGCAGGATGAAGGCGAGCGGCGCGGCAAGCTCCGGCGCGGTCAGAAAGGGTTTTGCAACCAATTCCCCGCGCCAGGATGTGCCCCGGTCCCCGAGCCACCGCCAGATCAGGCCGTATAAAGAGAAATTTCCCCCGTCAGTCCTCCAGACTTTCGCGACCTGGTTCCCGACCTGTGTATAGTAATAAACCAGTGGCCCGCTCCCAATCACACCAAGGGCTATCAGATTCCCCCCAATTATGATAAGCAAAGTGGCTGTTACGGCTATCCATCGACGGCGAAGGATCAGAAAGATCAGGATCGGCCAGCCCATCATCTTAACGCACAGAGCAAGGCCCAAGGCCATGCCGGCGTACGCTTCCCGCCCCTCACTCAGCCAACCCCAAGCCAGCAGCAATAACAAGGCAACCAAGATCATCAACTGACCAATAAGCAGTTCATCCATCAGGGGAATCCAAGCAAAGAGGGCGAGCGTCAGGAGGAACTGGTTACCCGGACTCAGCTTTATTTTCAGCCGCGAATTAACCAGACGCACAATAGCGTAAACACCGATAACCTCGATTACCCACCAACCGATCGTCGCCTGCTGATACGAAAACAGACCCAATGGTGAAACCAAGACAGCGACAACCGGCGGGTGGGGCGTGGGATGAGGGAACTTCCCTGCTGGAAGCTGGACACCAAATATTCCGGCGATCACTGGTAAGGGCTGATAAGGATTGATACCTGCCAGTAAGGCCTTCGCAAGCAGATATTCAGAGATGAGGTCTCGCTGGTACAGCAGAGGCGGGAACCACATCACGGCCGTGATAGCAAGATTGGCGATCCCGACACCCGCGGCGACCAGCAGAGAGAGTGACGCCTCCTGTTTTTTCATACCCGGGGAGCGTGGCATGCCCCCCCGGGCGGGTCAAGGCAGTTCCGCGAACGAACGGCAATGCGGCTGGCGAGCGGTCTGTAAATTCCGCTTGCCTGAAACCCCGTGAAGCAGTTAGAATTTGCGCCTCTCTTCAGATCCGGCATTTTCTTTGAAGAGCCGGCTAGTAGTTCAGACGGGTGTCAGGAAGAACGTTGAGAAGTTGTTCCCGAACCGTTGGCACCGACCCCCGGGAAAATGGAGTTCGTAATGTTCAGGTTTTTCCTGAGGGATGAATATGGTCAGGACATAGTTGAGTATACCCTGCTCCTTGTGTTGATAGGCGCTATCGCGCTGGTCGCCCTGACAACTATGGGCACGAGCATTTCCGGCATATTCAGCAAAATAAGTACCAGCCTCAGTCAGGCTGACAGCTCGGTTCCCTAGGACTAACCTGGTTCTTCTGAACCGTTCCACAGCCTTCCGCGATCAGTCGGTCGTAATATTTGGAGGAACGAACATGGTCAAATCAATCAAAAGCTTTCTTAAAGATGAGGGTGGGCAGGACGTGGTTGAGTATTCACTCCTGCTGGTGCTGATTGGCGCAGCGGCGCTCTTTGTCCTGACGACGATGGGGGCCAGCATCAGGAGTATTTTTCAGAAGATCAGCACCTCACTGAGCCAGGCAGACTCTTCGACCTCAGCCGGCAGTTAACTTTTTCATCGAACCGGGAGCGCCCGACCCGGAGGCCCCGGATCAACTGCCCGGACGATTGATCTGCTTCGAAGCTACGGTCTTTACACTCTCACCTGCGGCCACTGAATTATTTTTGATCTGCCAGACAAGGGCGGGGATGGCCGAACCTCACCCGCGGGAATCGCTGGCCCGCACACTCACCTCACAGATTATCTCACGCGACCGTAATCGCCGGGGCATTTGTCGCCCCCTGAGTAATGATTGTTGTCCGTCATGATTGAAGCACTCCGGGTAGAGCGCGCCATTGCCTTTTCTCTGACCGCGTTCGTGCTGGCAGTCGCCTTGAGCGACGCGCGCCGTCGGCGCATCCCGAATGCGCTGGTCTTCCCGGCGGCGGCTTTAGGGCTGGGGTTGAACGCGCTGAATGGGTGGAACGCAGTAACGCAGTCAGCCATCGGGCTGGCAACCGGGTTCGCCCTGCTCTTCCTGCCGTACCTGGCGGGCGGGATGCGGGCCGGGGATGTCAAGTTTCTGGCCGCCGTCGGGGCCTTCACCAGCGCGCCGCAGATCCTGCGGGTGTTCTTTCTGACGCTTTTGTGTTATCCATTACTGGCCGTCTTCTTCGTCACGAGGGAGCGGAAATGGGCAGTCACATTTCTGCGCTTCCGCATCCTGCTGCTCAGGTCTCTGAGCGCGTTCGCCCCCGCGCTCCGGCTGCGGGCCGCGCGACTTGAAGAGAGTGACGATCAGAGAGTAGAATCCGTCAGGACACCGTTCAGTCTGGCAATCGCCACAGGGACGCTGCTCACACTTTACACAGGTCTCCTGAATTATCTGCTTTGACTGTTGACTGCTTTCACTGCCCCGGAAGCTTCCAGCATTTTTCCTGTGACCATAGATGCCCTTCGGCCAGCACAGGATTCACCAGTGAGTTGAGAAAGTGATTGGACGTATTGCCTCACTCCTCACACTTCTGCTTGATAAATAAACTGCCGAAAACCGCGCCGAAAACCGGTGGGTGGTGTTCTGCCGTCGGAAAAACTGTCTGCGTTCCTCAAGGAATCAGCGAGGTCCGCAATGCGTAAAGCCCTGAATCGCACTGCACATCACTCCCAACGAGGCCAGGCGATTGTCGAATTCGCTCTGGTGCTGCCGGTGTTGTGCCTGCTGCTGGTCGGAATGCTCTTTTTTGCCAGGGCGTACAACCTCCAGCAGGTGCTGAACGGGGCGGCGCGTGAGGGCGCGCGCGCGTGGGCGAAAAACCCGGCCGGCGGGGCGTGGTTTCAGTGTGGCAATATGAAATGCGACAGCCCTGACCCCACGCCTGAGGACACTAATTTCTACCGGTTTGTTATGCCGGCAGTGAGAAACTACATCCGGGATAGCGGCTTTGCGGACGCAAACGTGACCTTCTTCACCAGCCAGAGCGGGTCCGCGGAACAGGCCAGAATCAAGGAAATGGTCACGACACTTGACGCCAACAACGATCAGGTGACGATCACGATTTATTACCCGTACACCCTGCCAGTCGGGGGGCTCGGCAGCTTCGCGCAGATATTCCTGCGGGCCAGTTGCACGATGAAGCGAGGATAAGCGAGTGGCGAAGGCGGAGTTCACAACTATGGCCGGGACTGATCCAGACAGGATCGGACGGCGGCGATTCCCGCACCCGGGTCCGTCTCTTCGTTCGCAACGGGGCAACAGCATGGTTGAGATGGCGATCCTGCTGCCTATGTTCCTGATCGTCATTCTCGGGACCGTTGAAATCGGCAGGGTCTGGTGGCTCAGGCAGGCGGTGACCAACGCGGCCCGCGAGGGCGCAAGGGCGGCGACCCAGCACGCCAATGACTGCCATGCGGTCAGCACGCTGTCAGCGGGCAGGCAGGCCGCTCGCAACAGTCTGGCGCTGGCCGGACTGGACACCAGCGATGCAACAGCTCAAATAGACTTCTTACCCGGGTTCAATACAGGCGCGGACGGGGCGCAACTTAAAAATATCAGGGTCAGGATTACTTACCACTTTGATTCGCTCATCCCGTTCCTGACATCCCTGGTCTCGGAAGTACCGGCCCCGGGCGAGGGCGATCAGGGGCCGAGGGTGGTGACTGAGAATGTGACGGGGTGTGAACCATAAGCATTTCTTCGCACAGATAATCGTGCGCAACTTTTTAGCGGGGTTTGAATAATGAACAGAAGATTTCTACTGGCACTAACAGGCGCGGTTTTTTTCGGGCTGATGGCGATTCTGGTGGCGAACGCCTATCTCCAGAAGAAGGCCAGAGATGAAGGCCTGCGACAGCAGGTCAATGTAGTCATCGCCAAAGTAGATATTCCAATCGGCTCGACGATTCAGGAATCTCAGATTGAGGAGTACCCGTACCCACGCGCGCTAGAGGCGGGTGTCGCAAAAGACAAAAAATCCGTCGTCGGGAAAGTGGCCGCTTACAATATCGCGGCCAGAGCGCCCGTCCTCAACCGTTATCTTGCCGCGGCAGGGACACCCATCGGGCTCTCCGGCATGGTGCAGGCGGGAAACCGGGCCTACACCGTGTCCGTCAATGAAGCGAGCAGCGTAGCCGGCTTTGTGTCGCCCGGCAACTTCGTTGACATCATTTCGGTGATGCAATCTTCAGGTTCGGTTCGCCCGGTGGCGAAAACGATCCTGCAAAATATCAAAGTCCTCGCCTCCGGCAATCAGCTGCAACCCGTCACGGACGCCTCCCAGAATACAGCCAGGCAGCAGAGCGTCAGTTCGGTCACGCTCGAAGTGACCCCCAATCAGGCCGAGACGCTGGCCCTCGCGACCAGAGAGGGTAATCTTCAACTGGTGATTCGCAACCCCAACGACAAGGATATAGCCACCACAGCAGGGGTGAGAGCCAGCAACATGCTGGGGCCTGTTGAGCCCGAACCGCGCCCGGTCGCAACGGCGACACCCGGCCGTGCGCGCACACAAGCCCCGTTCCCGTCGCTGACTATAGCGACACCCACGCCTACACCGGCTGTGGTGGCGACAGTGGCCCCGACACCGGCCCTCACTTCCGTTGACGTTTACCGGGGGAAGACCCGCGACACCATTCAGTTCCCTGCCAAACCTTCATCGGCTGGCACGTCGGCTAAACCTGATTGACCCTGCCGGCAGCAGGCCAAGGTTTTTCGGTAACCACCCAGTTGCCCGGTCTGACCAAGGAGAAGTATGAGCAACCCAAACCACCCCGTCTCTCCACGCGCCGGTTATGTCGTTCGCATTCTGAGTCTGGCGATTGCAGCGATCTTTCTCAGCTCAATCAGCTTTCGGGCAGCCGCGCAGGAGCGGGTCAGGCTGGAGGCTTCCTTCAAAAAGGACGCGGATCAGACCATCAAGGTGGACCTGCTGGTCGGGCAGTCGCGCATCATCGAATTCGACGAGGAGTTCAAAAGCACCTCGGTCTCCGACCCCACCATCGCTGATCTGATCATCCCGACCAACACACAGATCGTGATCAACGGGCTGAAATTCGGCCAGGTCAACGTCATCGCCTGGAGCAGGCCGACGGCGACCACGCCCTCACGGACCATCATCTTTGACGTTTACGTCCAGAATAATCTCAACCTCATTGATAACCAGATCAAGATTCTTTTCCCCAAAGAAAACATCCAGCTCAGTCAGGCCAATGATTCCGTGGTGATCTCCGGCAGCGTAACGAACCCGGAGATAGCCGGACAGGTGGAGAAGATTATTCAGGCCGCTGGTTTCAAGCAGGTCGTCAACCTTGTCAAGCCGCCGGTCACAGAGGCCCTGCAGGTGCAGTTGCAGATTCGCATCGCTGAAGTCAATCGTCAGGCGCTGCGCGAAATCGGCGCTGCTTACGGGGGCTTCGGCACCGGGATTCCGAGTTACATCAACCCGGGCGGCCCGGCTTCACTGGGAGGATTTTCAAGAGATGTCCAGAACCTCGGCGGCAACGGCAGCCCCAACGCGATCCAGACGATTGACCGGCTGCTGCTCAGTCCCGGTTCAGCCATCACCCTCTTCTTCGGCGGCAACAATCAATACTTCATCAGGGCGTTGCAGGAGCGCGGCGCGCTGCGCAGCCTGGCCGAACCGAACCTGATCGCGATGAACGGCAAGACGGCCAGCTTTATTTCCGGCGGGGAATTCCCGGTGACATATGTCTCCAGCGTCGGCGGCGCGGGTGGCGTTTCGGTGCAGTTCAAGCAGTTCGGGGTCCAGCTCAAATTCACGCCGACCATCATTGACGAGAATCACATTCAGCTCTTCCTCAACCCGGAGGTTTCGAGCCTCGACTTCGGCTCGGCGGTGAAGCTGAGCGATTTCTTCATCCCGGGGCTGCGCGTGCGCCGCGCCGAAACGACGCTCGAACTGCGCGACGGTCAGAGTTTCGCGCTGGCCGGGCTGATAGACAACAGCGAGCAGGTCAACCTCTCGAAGATTCCCGGCATCGGTGACATCCCCATCCTCGGCGAACTTTTCAAGAGCCGCCGCTTCCAGCGGAATGAAACCGAACTGCTCTTCCTTTGCACGGTGAAACTGGTCGAGCCGCTCAACCCTGATCAGATTCCGCATCTGCCGGGCGTCGGCGCCAGGCCCGCGTCGTCAACTCCTTCGACGCCTGCGCCGCCCGAAGGCGAATCCGGTCATGCGCCGCCGCGCAAGGTCAGCGAGCAGATCAATACGCCTGAGATCAAGCCTGTCTCGCAGACTGCGCCCGCGCCCGTGCGGCTCGATAAAGCGGCGAGCGCAACCAAACCCTGAAGGGTGGAAAGCGAATAACTCTCGTCTCTGCACTCTCTATAGCAGATATGCACCGTCAAGTCCTTTTGCTTCGTCGCCGTACTGAGCGCGGTAATGTGCTGATCATGACCGCGTGTTCCATCCTTCTGCTGCTGGGGGTCATGGTACTGGCGATTGATCTGGGTTATCTGCTGAACGGCAAGGCAGAGCTTCAGAATGCGCTCGATGCGGCGGCGCTGGCGGCCGTGACACAAACTCATGTCGTGATCGCCCGGCCGGCACTGCCCCCGCCCGTACCCAGCTATGATCAGGTGCAGATCAACCTGATTCAGCAGACTGCGCAGAGATTTGGCAGGCTCAATACAGTCAGGCTGCCTCCTCATGACGGCAGCACTGCAGCGGAGAGCAGGGCAATCGAGCTTAATGTCAATGATATTGATTTATCCGGGAGGGGCAATGTCCCTCCCGTCATCTCGGTTACTACCAGTGTAGCGTTGCCAACCCTCTTTGCCGGCGTGTTTGGCTTTCAGAACATCGATGTCCGTGCGACTTCAACAGCGAGGCTGGTCCCGGTTAATGGCGGGACCGGACTCATCAGCGGCGGCGCGGTGGATGTCAGCGCCGGCGGTTACGGGGACATGGTCAGTGGGTGCTGGCGGCCACTCCTGATCCCTGACAGTTACATTGATCCCAACGGGATCGTCCGCCGCCCGACGGTCGAGGTTGATTTCGCCACCGGAGGGCTGAGAATCCAGCCTCCGCCTGACGGCTCTTTTTATCGTTCGCGTTTCGTCGGCAACAGTGCCGCGTATCCCTTCGTTGACCTCTGGCAGGCGAGCGCGCCGGCCGTGCCCGGGACTCCATCGGACCCGACCAGTGTTACCAGCCTGCGTGATTTTGACCCCCTTGATCCCAACAGCAACATCATGGGTCTGAAGACCGAGCTGAGAGGGCGCTATTTTCCGGACCCAAACAATGTGAATTATATAAAGGCGGACTACCGAATAGTAAATTTCGCGGCGACCTTCAACCAACTCGGCCTCCCCGCGGCGGGAGAACAGGCTTACTACGGATACTGCGGGCGGGTGCAGGTCGGACAGGCAGTGACGGTCTTTCCGATTTACCAGGACGATGGGGTGTACAGCCGCATGCGTGATTTGCGTGTTTACGCAGCGACGAGCCCCTACGATGCCAGAACCAAGGATGCGGGGGGAGCACTGGAGGCTTATGGCTACATTACGACTCCCCCCGTCTGTAACGGCTGCCGTTTTACGACGCCGAATACGCACCCACTGATCATTCCCGTACTGCTCTGTAATCCGTTTGAGTTTTACGCCAAAACCGAACTGGGGATTAACCGTGGCGGCGTCGGTGACGCTGATCATTTTACAGTCACCAACATCGGCGCACTTTTTATCGAGTCTGCCGGGTACGATGGCGATATTCAGGGAAGGTTTATCCGGGAAATAATGGCCGGAGGGACTCAGATCGCACCCGGCAGCATCCCCTCGGATAATCTTCGGCTGCTGCCGGTCTCGGCAAAGCTGGTGCGCCAGTGAAGCGGAATCAACATGCATTAGAAATGCCGGGTCATGAATCAACCGAAAAAGAGCGATTGTGATGGCGTTTCCCGGACGCCACGCTTATAATCTCGCCCAATCTTTTTGTACTACTTTTGCCCCAGCGCAAGGAAAGACTGAACAGCCGTGAAACCAATCGGCGACTCGCGTCAAAACCTCAATCAGCTTCATCCTGATCGCGCAGACGAGCGCGGCGGCAAGGGGGCAGGGTACGTGTCGGAAGCGATTTCAGTAGTGGTCATCGGTCGCAGCCTGACTTTGCAGGAGCGCACCCGGTTGCGCACCGGCAGCCAGACCCCGCTCTCGATCCTCGCCGAACTGCCCTTCGGCGGGCAGACGGTCGAGGAGATCAACCGGCTGCACCCGCAGGCGGCGCTGATTATGCTCAACGGCGACTTCGCCCGCAGCTTCCAGTTCGTCGAGCGGATCAAACAGGAATCATCGGATACGCTGATCGTCTGTTCGAGTGAGGACACTTCGCCCGATGTCATCCTGCAATCCTTCCGCTCGGGCGCGACCGAATTCCTGCGACAGCCGCTGACCGAGGAGGAGATCAACGCGGTCTTTGCCAGAATCGAACACGCGCGCGTGCGCTCGATGGATACGGCGCACCTCGGCCGGGTGGTCGCGGTCTATTCGAGCAAGGGCGGCGGCGGCGCCACCTTCGTCACGGCCAACCTTGCCGCCAGTCTGGCGCGGCTCGCGGCCAAAAAATGTTGCATCGTGGATCTGAATATGCAGGCCGGCGATCAGCCACTTTACCTCGGGCTCGAGCCGGTCTATTCGATGTACGACGTGGTGCGGAACTTCGACCGGCTCGATGACCAGCTGCTGTCAAATTACCTGACGCACCGGTCGAAACACCTGACGCTGCTGGCTTCGCCCTCTGAAATTGACAAGGAGGAGGAAGTCCGCGCCGAACACGTGACGCGCGTCATTTCGATGCTGCGGGCGCAGGCGAGTTACGTGCTGCTCGACACGCAGCACATGCTGAACGAAGGGACGATTGCGGCGCTCGACGCGGCGGACGACATCGTGCTGCTCATGACGCTCGACATCCCGGCGATCCGCAGCGCGAAACGCGCGCTCGACGTCTTCACGCGGCTCGGTTACGACCGCAAACGCATCAAAGTCATTCTCAACCGCTTCACGCGCACACCGGAATTCGAAATCAGCCAGATCGAGAAGGTACTCGACACCACGATCTACGCGACGCTTTCAAACGACTATCGTTCGGCCATCGCCTCGGTCAACGTCGGCGAGCCGCTGGTGCTTTCCCGCATCCAGTCCCGCCTCGTGCGCGAATTCTCCCTGCTCGCCAGCAGTCTGAGCGGAATCAAGTCTGATGACGAGACGCCTGCCCCGACCCGCAGCGGGTGGTTTTTCAGCAGGAAGTAGGCAGGGGGACATCTGACTTCCGGCTTCCGACTTCCGACTTCTGTTTTTATGACGAGACTCAAGGAACGGCTGGAAAAGGAACAGCTCACCGCGCTGCAACGGCGGACGGCGGTCAACGCCAATGAATTTCAGGAACTGAAGGCCCGCGTTCACCGCAAGCTCCTCAATAAGTACGACCTGACCAGGCTCGAAAAGAACGATCCGGCGGTCCTGCAGAACGAAGTCAGGAGGCTGATCGAGAGCATTCTCAACGACGAGAAGACGCCGCTCAGCGCCATCGAACGCGAGCGCGTCCAGGTCGAGGTGCTGAACGAACTATTCGGCCTCGGGCCGCTCGAACCGCTGCTCGAAGACAAGACCATCTCTGACATTCTGGTCAACGGCCACCGCAGCGTTTACGTCGAGCGGCGCGGGAGGCTCGAAAAGGCGGACGCCAGCTTCCGGGACGACGAACACCTGAAGCAGATCATCGAGCGCATCGTCTCGCGCGTCGGGCGTCGCATTGACGAATCATCGCCGATGGTTGACGCGCGCCTGCCCGACGGCTCGCGCGTCAACGCCATCATTCCGCCGCTCGCGCTGGACGGCCCGGTACTCTCGATCCGCCGTTTCGGCATAGACGCGCTGCAGGTCGCCGACCTGATCAACTTCAACACGCTGACGCCGCAACTGGCCGAGATTCTCGGGGCGTGCGTCAGGTCGCGGCTCAACATCCTGATTTCAGGCGGAACCGGCGCGGGCAAAACGACCCTGCTCAACGCGCTCTCGGCGGCCATCCCGGAAGAGGAGCGGCTGGTGACGATTGAGGATTCCGCCGAGCTGCGGTTGCAGCAGGAACACGTCGTCCGGCTCGAAACGCGCGTGCCCAACATCGAAGGCAGGGGCGAAATCTCGCAGCGGCTGCTGCTCCGCAACGCGCTGCGCATGCGCCCGGACCGGATCATCGTCGGCGAGGTGCGCGGCGACGAGGCGCTCGACATGCTCCAGGCGATGAACACCGGGCACGAGGGATCGCTGACGACCATCCACGCGAACTCGCCGCGGGACGCGCTCGCGCGTCTCGAGACGCTCGTCCTCACCGCCGGGATCGACCTGCCGCTCCGCGCGATCCGGGAGCAGATCTCGAGCGCCTTCGATGTCCTCGTCCAGATTCAGCGGCTCGTCGACGGGTCGCGGCGGGTCACGCACATCACCGAGGTGCTGCGGATGGAGGCGGACGTGATCACGCTGCAGGACCTGTTCGTCGCCCGCCCGCCGGACGAGCACGAGGCGGCGGCGCGCTCGGCCCGCCTGCTCGGGCCGCTGCAGAGCACGGGCCTGAAGCCGCACTTCCTCGAGAAGCTGGCGGCGAACAACGTGATCCTGCCGCCGAACTTCTTCGAGACGCAGCGCGAGCTGCCGCGGCAGGCGTTCGCGGCGACCGGCTTCGGGGGCCTGCAGTGAAGCTCCTCGTGACAATCTGTTACTTGGGCGTGGCGCTGCCGGTAGCTGCCGCCTCGGCGGGCGTCCGGGTCGGCGTCGACGCGTCCGGCTACCCGGAGGTGCAGGGGACCGTCGTCGGCTCGGCGCCGAGCTCGCGGCCGCCGGTCGTGCGCGAGGGCGGCGTGCCCGTCGTCGGCCTGCGGGCGCAGAACCTCGGACGGACGAAGGCGGTCGTGCTCGCGATCGACCGTTCCCGCTCGATGCAGGGGACGGCGCTCGCCGACGCGACCGCGGCCGCCCGAACGTTCCTGGCGGTGAAGGCGCCGAGCGACCGGGTCGCCGTCGTCGCCTTCGGCCGCCGCGCCGAGGCGCTGACCGACTTCGCCGCCGCGACCGCGGACGCGGCCGAGGCGCTCGCCTCGATCGCCGTCGAGTCCCGCGAGGGGACGGCGCTCTACGACGCGGTGGACGTCGCCGCCGCCCGCCTCGCCGCCCAGCGACTGCCGGGCCGGGTGGTCGTGCTGCTGACCGACGGCCG
>DASRDU010000084.1:0-151868 GCA_035652435.1 Blastocatellia bacterium | reverse complement strand
TTCGACGGCGCGACGGCACATCAGACTTCATGACCTCCTTGAGTTGCTGACGTTGTGCTTTGGTGAGCGGCTCGACGAACTTCGTGGGTCTTTTCATAGCCCGCTCATTTTATCTCAAAATTTATGCTTGGGTGCTTATGTGTTCACGTCGGGCCGGAAAGGAAAGCCGGAGAGAGGTACAAGCCTTCTCTCCGGCTTTCCTTGTATCCTTCCGATTAATGACTCAGTATCCACCGAAGATCGCGCGCATGATCTTGAAGAACACGTCGGTGTTCTCCTGCACGCCGGTGAAGAGCTGCCACGCATTGCCGCCGCTGCTGTAGACGGAGATAGGAATGTCCGAGGCCGTGTGAACTGCCTGCGTCTTTCCCGCGGCCTGCCCGCGCATGAAAAAGCCAGTCTGTTTATCCGCACGCGCATACGGATCATCGGCGTAACCCCTGCCGCGCAGTTCGGCCTTGATGTCGTCCGACAGCAGGCTGTCAACAATCGGCAGCGGCTTCTCAAGCCAGGTTTCAAAGCGGTCGCCGCTCGCGCCGTAGCCGACGAGCAGCTTCCCGTCAATGTCGAGCGTCTCGGGGTAACCGTCGGCGGCGATGATGTATTTCGGGAAGCCCGCGGCGTCATACACGCCGACCACCTTCTGGCGTTCGGGCTGCGTGGCGGGGTCGAGTGTCTGGCTGTCGGAAGGCGTATTCTTCAATTTGCTGATCCCGCCCGTCAGCGCGCCGATCAGTGAGAAGCCGGCACACTCGTGATCCGCTGTCACGATGATGAGCGTGTCATCGTTTTTATCTGCGAACCGGCGGGCCGCGGCGATGGCGTTGTCAAACTCGATGGTTTCGAGCAGCACGCGATCGGCGTCCATCGCGTGCGACTGCTTGTCAATGTGCGCGCCTTCGACCATCAGCACGAAGCCGGTCGGGTTTTTGCTGAGGATCCGCAACGCCGCCTCGGTCATCTCGTCAAGCATCGGCTGGTCGGGCGCGTGATAATCGTCAACGACAAACGATGCCGCGCCCGGCAGCAGTGTGTTGCGCCGTCTGGCCAGCTTGTCGAGCGCCACGTTCATATTGCCGTAGCCGAACAGGCCGAGCAGTTTGTCGGGGACGTTACCGCCGAGCGCGCCGTTGAGGGCGGAGGCGCTGTCAACATAGGTGAATCCGGCGCTCTTGAAATCCTGAAGCAGGTTGCGGTTGGGATCCTGCCTGCCCGCTGATGCGGCGGGCACTCCCCAGGCGGCAATCAGATCGGCGGGCAGGGCCGAGTAATCAGTGCCCGCGCTGCGGCTGGAGCCGAACTGCCCGGCGGGCAGGAACCAGCGGCGGCCACCACCCATCAGCACCGACAACCCGGAGCCGAAGCGCATCGTGTTGCCCGCGTCGCTTTCATCAAGGTACTGATCGCTGATGCCGGTGCCCGCGCCGCGGTTGGCCGTATGGACGGCGTTGGCGGCGGGCGTAGCGTCTTCAACGTCAGCCGTCGTCACGATGCCCGACACTTTGCCGTTCACACGGTGCAGGTATTCGGCCAGGTATTCGACGCGCGGGGCGAAGAAGGGGTTCGTGACACTGGCCGGAAAAACTCCTTCCTGATTATTGTTGCCGTGGCTGCCGGTCGTGTAACAGGACATCCCGGGCGCGGAATCGGTGATGATGCTGTTGAGCGAGTGAGTAGTCACGAGTCCCGTCCCGGGAAACTGATCCATCGCCAGATAGCCGTTGGGATGCCCTGCCGTCACGCCGTATTTGACCAGGCGCGCCGCGGTGCGATGGGCCGTGCCCATACCGTCGCCCAGCATGATGATGATGTTTTTGACCGGCTTCGGTCTTTTCTGTCTGCCGAGACTTGAAAACGGATTGATCGGCGCGGGGAAGGGGCTGATGATCTCGAACCGCGAAATCACCGTCACCGTCCCGGTCGCGTCGGTGAAGGTCGCGGTGATAGTGTGAAGGCCGGGCTGATAACTGAAGTAGCCGCGGAGATTGAACCCGCCGAAACCGGCGACCGTGATGCCGTCGGTCGGATTGGTATTCTGCGCGCCCGAAGTGAATGTCTGCATCACGCCGTCAATCGCCAGCGTGGC
Source organism: Blastocatellia bacterium (assembly GCA_035652435.1). Lineage (GTDB taxonomy): Bacteria > Acidobacteriota > Blastocatellia > RBC074 > RBC074 > DASRDU01. The sequence goes on along the minus strand of DASRDU010000084.1, from coordinate 149,782 downwards.
GGAGAAAGGCCCGGTGCCTTTCCCTTCGACGCGCAGGTCGAATTTCTGCCCGCTCAGAAAACGTGAGCCGTTGGGCGGCGTGACCGCCACGCTCGTGGGCAGCGCGAGCGCGGTAAGGCCCGTTCCAAAGACTGCCGCGAAAAGGCAGACGAACAGGGACTGACGAAACAAAGACCTCATGGGTTATTTCTCCTTTTTGTTTTTAGCCTGAATAACTGCTCCGTTTTTCTTTCGGTGTCTGGAATCCTGTCGGGCCGGGCGTGGGCGTCCTCCGGGGCCGTCCAGAATCAGGCGAATGAGTGAGACGTGACCTGACACATCGCCGGGGTCATCGTTCTGCCTGCCGACCCGGAGGATGCCGGTGACTTCAATGGCGCGCGGGATGAAATCAATCCTTCTGCCCTTCGCCGAACGCACGATCACGCGCACCGATTCAACTGGCAGATCGCCGCTGCCACCGCCACTTTCATCGCAGGCGACCGGGCGCGGACAGAGGTAAAACGCGCCTTCGGGCGGGTCTTCCATCTGCGCCATAAAGCCCGTCAGCCGCGCCCGCTTTCCGTCGAGACTCAGCAGCTTCACTGACGGCTTCAATTCACTGGTGGCAGGCTCGAAGAACTCACTGAACTCCAGCCGGGTGACTGGGGCAGTGGAAGGAGCGCGAGCTTTGCGTAAAGCCGCGCCGGGCGAGGCAGGAGAGGGTGATGACTGCGCCGATTGTGTGAGCAGCGCGAGGAGCAAAAGACCAGTCAGCATAAATGGCACTGAATCCTTCAACCGCGCAGACACTGCCGGAGCCCGCCGCGAGAGTGTTGAAATGTAGAGTTGGATTACTGTGTGGACGACAAACGCCTTTATAGCAGCCGGAAGTTAGATGTGAGTCAGGGGAGAATGAAATCGAAGTAAATCCTGCCGGGGTCAGAGAGACTGATGGTTTTCGCCGCGCCGAAAAAAAGCGGGAACGATGCGCGCATCGTTCCCGCCAGTCCAGGATGGTGTTGAGCGAAACAAGTATGATTTCAGAAGACCATTCGCACGCCGAGCTGCAACTGACGAGGCCCGCCGAAGCGCGCGGTCGAGGGCGCAAAGAGCGGCTGCCCCGCGGTCACGACCGGAGCCGCGGGCGTGCCGTAGACGCTGATGCTGTCGTTGGCAAAGTTTTTGTTGCTCGCCCGCGTGACGTTAAAGAACTCGGCGGTGAAATCCAGGTGGCGATGCTCACCCAGCCGGAACGCCTTGAGCAGGCGCAGGTCGAGGTCGAAAAATCCCGGCTGGCGCAGGCTGTTGCGCCCGGCCACGCGGCCCCCCGTCCCATTGAAGATGATCGCGCGGTCGTTGTCATCGTTGGCGTCGTTCTGCTGGTCGCTGCCGATGACCGGCGTGAAGGGAAAGGCCGAGCGCGCGAAGAGAATCCCGCTGACGGTGAAGCCCCAGGGCAGATCAACCAGGCTGCTCAAGTTGAAATTGTGGCGCACGTCCTGTTTCGACCAGGTGTTTTCGATGGAGAGGTCGAAGGGGTTGAGCGCCGTCTCGCGCGAGAAGTTGCGCTCGTTGGAATCGTCGTCGCGGTTGTAAGCGAGCGTGTAGTTCGCCTGGAGCTGAAAACGTCGGGACAGCCGCTTCGTCGCCGTCAGGACTGCCGCGTCGTAGCGCGAATGCGCCGACGATTCGTTAATCTCGATCTGCGCAAAGTTCGGGTTCGGGCGCGTCTTCGGGAAGACTGGCAGGCCCGTCGCATCAATCGTCGGGCGAAAGAGGTTGCGATCCAGACGGCGCTGCAAATTCCACGTCGAGTTGTGAACATAGCCGAGCGACACCACCAGGTCAGTGCCGAGACGCTGCTCAATCGTCGCCGCCGTCTGGAATGACCGCGGATTCCGGAAATTCGGCTCGAAGCCGAAGACCCGCTGGGCCGGAACTTTCAGGCCCGCCGGGAATGACGCGAGCGGGTTCGGGAATTGCACGAGGTTGAGGATCGCCGCGTCGGTTTTGCTGTCAACCGCCAGCGCGTTGGTGCCGTTGTCAGTGAAGACGCGCTGGAACAGGTTGGCCGGAGTGCGTGCGTCAAGGATGCCGGCAGAAAGACGAATAACGGTACTCGCCCGCCCGCGCACGTCCCAGGCGAGCGCGAGCCGCGGCTGCCATTGCGCCAGGTCGTTCGGGATGCGCGCCGATTGCGGGATGGCCGGGTTCGGGTTCGTCGGCTGCGGGTTCCACTGCCCCTCCCAGCGCAGCCCGGCGGTCAGCGTCAGATTGCGGCGCAACGCCACCTTGTCCTGTGCGAAGAAGGCCAGTTCCTGCTGGTGGCCGCGAAAAGTCAGCGCGTCCGCGTTGAGCGTCGAGACGGTCTGGCGGTAGCGGCTGATTTTGCGCGCGATGTAATTGGCGAGCGAGGTGAAATCGTAGCGCCCGAGGATGTTCGACTCGCGCTGCTGCGCCACGCGGTTGAGGTTGTAATCAAAGCCGAAGCGCAGCCGGTGCGCGCCGCCGGTCAGGCTGATGTTGTCGGCGAGTTCATAACGCGTTGATTCAAACAGACGCGGCCTGCCCGTATCGCCGCCAATCGTGCCGAAGCCGGTGATGACGATCTGCGGCAACAGCGCGTTCGGCGCCTCGTCGCGGAAGTCGGTGGCGATCTGCGCGCGAAATTCGTTGATGAAGCTCGGCGTGAAGACGGTCACCAGACCGACCTTGCCGCCGTGACTGTCGGTCGTGCGTTTGAAGTTGGCGGTCGCGGCCGAGTCGAGTTGCGGCGAATCGAAGTTGAAGTTTTCGCCGCGCAGTCGCGCGTAAGTGTATTGCACGTTGAGCGAGTTTTGCGGGCTGAGAGTGAAGTCGGTGCGCACGAAGACTGCCGTCGGATTGTTCGTCCCGTGCTGTTCGCCCTGGAGTGCCAGCAGGTCGGCGGGCACCGTTACGCCCGCGGCCTGCGGCTGGAACTGGACGACGAAGGGCACGCGCAGAAAATTCTGCTCCGCGCCGATGAAGAAGAAGGCGCGGTCTTTTTGCAGCGGGCCGCCGACGGAGCCGCCGAACTGGCTCTGCGCGTTGTCGAGCTTGCGGTCGAAGGCGTCTGCGGAAGTGAGATGCCTGTTCCGGTTGAAGTAGAACGCTTCGCCGTGCCACTCATTCGTGCCCGATTTCGTCACGACGTTGACGAAGCCCGCGCCGGTGCGCCCGACTTCGGCGCTCGCGCCGCTGCGCACGACCTGGAATTCGCGCACGGCGGTCTGCGGGAAGAAGAAGACCGATTCATTGCCGCCGCGCTGATTGCCCTGCACCGGGTCGTTGAAATCCGCCCCGTCAATCGCCACGTTCGAGTTGATCGAGCGCTGGCCGGAAATCACCAGTCCGAAGCGGTCGGATTCCTGCACGATGGCCGGTGAGAGCTGAACGAATTCGGTGAAGTTGCGCCCGCGAATCGGCAGGTCGGCGACCGAGCGCTGGATGATCGTCGAGCCGCTCGCGCCTTCTTCCGTATCCAGCGTGGCCGCGTCGGATGAGACCGTGACCTGTTCACTGACCGAAGCGACCTGCAAACCGAGGTCAATCGTCTCGGTCTGCCCCACCATCAGCCGCACGCCTTCGCGCCGCGCCGTCGCAAAGCCGCCGGCTTTGACTTCGACGGCGTACAGCCCGACCGGCATGACGCTGGCGATGAACCGCCCGCGCTCGTCGGTGCTGAGCGTGCGCGTGTAGCCGGTTTCGATGTTGCGCACTGTGACGGTGGCGCCGGCAACGACCTGCGCGCCGGGCGCGGAGACCACGCCTTCAAGGGCGGCGCTGCCGGATTCGGATTGGGCCAGCGCGATGACGCTGAAAAGGCAGAGTGCCAGCACAGGGCAGATGATTGGGCATAGCTTTCTGACACTCAGACGGAACAGGCGATTCAGTTCCCGTTGGTGATCGCAGTACATGGCCGCGGGCCTTCCTGGTGATTTACCGGATGTGATATTGCGGGTTTGGAGTGGCGTATGAACTTAAGCCTCGCTGAGCTTACCAGGAAGGAATTAAGTCTGAATCAGGCGGGGGTAAATTTCAGATTAAGTTTTGACGGCGAAGCCGGAGGTTGCATAAGCCGGCAATCTGCTGCTGCCCTGGCCGAAAAACAACGACGGCTACAGGACTGCCGCGGGGCTCGGCAGCAGAATACTGTTGATGACGTGAATCACGCCGTTATGACATTCGATATTCGGCTGAACGACCCACACTTTGTTGACCTGGACGCCGTCGCTGCTGCCCTCAATCATCAGGTCGGGGCCGTCGAGTGTTTCAAGGCAATCCACGAGGCCGAGGTCTGACGTCCGCAGCCTGACGGGGGCGATGTGATATTTAACCAGCGCCGCCAGCGTGGCCTTGTCTCCGATCAGATCCTCCAGGATCTCCTTCGACAGCTCTGTAAAGGCCGCATCGGTCGGCGCGAAAACGGTGAACTCGTCCTCGTCTCTGAGGATTTCGTCCATCCCTATCGCCTCCAGCGCGACGACGAAGGTTCTGGAATGAATGTCTTCCAGGGTATGAAGGATATTTTTCATGCGTCACTCTCCTGCGCTATGACAACCGTTGCCGGCAAGGTTAGCTGAGGCAGGTTAAGTCGGATTCAGACGACTGTGAAATAAGCGTTAAATAAGCCCGGCCCGATTTCACCGAACAGGATTTTATCCCCGGCCTTGTACGTCACGCCGGTGAGTGGGTCGCGCACGTCAACTGTCAGAATGCCGTCGCGCTGCGCGAGCGTCGGCAGCGTGGAGAAGACGAGGTTCTTCTGGATCTGACGGAAGCCTTCGTAATCGAGGAAGAAGAACGTCCGGTCTTTGATTATGGGGCCGCCGAGCGTGAGGCCGAACTGGTTGCGAATGAGCGGCGGTTTGACGCCGCCCGCGGGTTTGAAAAAGCCGACGGCATTGAGCACCGTGTTGCGGTGAAACTCCCACAGGTTGCCGTGAAACTGATTCGTGCCGCTGCGGTACGAAGCGTTGATGACGGCGCCGCCGCTGCGCCCGAATTCGGCGCTGTAGGTGTTGGTCTGCACCTTGAATTCGGCGATGGCGTCGGGCGAGGCCTGCACGACCTGGCTCGAAAAGCTCTGATTGCTTGTGCCGTAAGCGTTGTTGTCGACGCCGTCGAGCAGGAAATTATTGAAGGTGTTGCGCAGCCCGTTGACGTTGAATGAAGCCTCGCGGCCCGCGGTCGTGATGCCGTTCTGTGATGATTCGCGGACGCCGGGGGCGAGCAATGCGAGGTTGGCATAAGAGCGCCCGTTCAAGGGCAGGTTGACGATCTGCTGGCGCTGGACGACCTGACCACGCACGCTCGAATCGGTTTCGAGTAGTTGGGCCGCATCAGTGATGACAACGCTTTCGCTGACTGCGCCGGGCTGCATTGCCAGGTCTACGCGCTGCCGGGCATTGACGACGACTTCGACTTTTTCCGCCACCGCCGTGGAGAAGCCCTGCAACTCGGCGCTCACGCGGTAAGTGCCGATCCTGACGTTGGGGAAGAGGTAATCCCCGTTGCCGTCGGTCTGCGCCGTGGCGGTAATGCCGGTCGCGACGTTTTTGAGCGTGACGGTGGCGCCGGGCAGCGCGAGGCCCGCCGCATCGCGGATCGTGCCGAGGACGGTCGCGGAATCGAACTGGGCGTAAACGGGCGTGACCCCGGCCAGGACGAACAGAAAACAGAGGACGGTGTTGCGACACAGGGACCCGACGCAACGCATTAGTTGATCGCTTCGCATGATAAACGTTTCCTCTCTGTAATTGTCAGATCAGATGGGTCCGGGGCCCCTGAAAGGAGCTGGGAAAGAGGGGCCCCGGGTTCTGATCACGATGGCTTGCTTTGACGATGAGCATAGCCGAGAACATTTAAGTCCGGTTCAGGGGAGCTTCAAATCAATCTCAGACCGGCCTGAAATCCGGGTTAAGTGTTCAATCCGGCCCGCGGCGTCGGGTATGATAAGCAACCGGAACATCATTGTCAGGTAAGGCGTAATCATTGACGCAACACCAGAGGTTTTCCCGATCCGGGGAGGCACGAGCAATGGCAAGGGATAATTATTTACAGGATGATGACTCGGGCGGCAATGTGTCGGGGGCAATGGGGCTCAGTGAACATACCCTGACGCGCGTGATGGCCGGCGATGCGGAAAGCGTCAGGCAGCGGCTGATTGTGGCTCTCGAAGAGATGGGCTGGCGCGTCCTCAACGAAAACCCACTACGCGCAAAGCACGGCGCGCGCGGCGGGGCCGAGTATTACATGTCGGCCAATGCGCTCGAATACCCCACGACGCTCGACATCGGTTTCAAGCAGCAGGGGCATGGCGCGACGCGCGTCACTTTTGATTACTGCGTCGTGCATGGCTACTTCACCAAAGGCGACCGGCAGACGCTGACGCGCGAAGCCGAAGCGATCATGGCCCTGGCCGCGCTGCGTGCCACGCAGTCGAACTGCGCCGTCTGCGGGGCCGAGACCGGCAACGACTCGCGTTTCTGTCGCAAATGTGGCGCGCCCGCCGCCGCCGCCGAGCCCGCCGAGCTTGAAGTCCTGCGGCTGACGGCGGGCACCCGCGCCGGTTATCAGTGGAGCGTCATCGGGGCGATTATGCTGGCCGTGGCCTTCGCGCTGACGGTGATCGCGATCTTTGTGGATCAGCCGAAGGCCGTCAAAGTGCTGACGATCATCGGGCTGATCAACGGGCTCCTGGGATGGTGGTCATTGCTGGCCGGGTTGCGGAGGAGTCATCTCACACTCAACCCGCCGGGGCAGAGGGAGGAGCAGGGGAGATACGTGGCCAGACATCGCGTGCCCGTGACGCCGCGGACCAATGAATTGCCGGAAGCCCCGGCTGAAGCGCCCGAGCGTCTCTCCATCACCGAAGGCACGACCGATCTGCTCGCATCCCAGCCTGAACGCGAGCCGGTCCCGGCTTCCCGCCGCCAGAAGATCAAACCTGAGTGAATTCTTCAGGCGGCAACTGGCTCAGGTACCAGCGCGCCGCCTCCGCTTCGGTGAGTCGCGCGCCGGCTTCGGCACATTCCATGCTGCAATAAACTTTCCAGTCGCGGCCGATCACGCCGTCTTCGAGCGTCACGTATTCCGCGCAGTAAGCGCATTCGTGTTCATCACGTCTTGCCATTTTTCACCTCCCTGATAGATGCCGCTGACAGGGTAATCCCCGGATGTTCGGGCCGGATTATGCAAAGGTCAGGCGAGCGTTAATTCCCTGATAAGAAGAGATCAGGTTGCACAGGCGTGTGGAAATCCGGGCGCGGGAAAGAAAAAGGCCGGCGACGAATCTGGTTATGTACCCGCCGGGCCGGCTCTGTTTCGTCTTTAGAATGAACTGACCTCGCTTCAACCCACCTGATCTCTGAGGCCCAGCACTTCGGCCTGAAGCTTCGGGATCAGGGTAAAGCTCTGCGTCCCGGCCTGCGCGGCGGCGGCGCGCGCGACGTGCCAGTGGCACAGGCCGAGTTTCGTGACCGCCCGCAGGAACCGCCGGCGGGCGCTGAAGAGCTGGTTGTTGCCCATGGCGGAAGTCAGCCACGACCAGCGCCCGATGACCGAGCTGGCGATCTTCAACTGATCTTCGGTAATCAGACCGCGACCGACTTCCCGGGCCAGCATCTCCCTGAGGATGCGCCCTTCGCGCCGCGCTAGGTAGATCGCCGTCCCCACGAACACATGGAAGAGCGGGACCAGCACCACGAAATACATCAACAGAAAAATCCGCCCGTTGATTGACGCAATCCCATTCCACAAGGCGTGCAGCATCATCGCCGCGACGTAACCGACTATCGGCATCGCCACGCGGAGGGCTTTCTTGTGAGTCTCGCGCGCGATCCCGCACCCGATGCCGGTCATCCCGGTGAACAGCACGTGGGCGAAAGGCGAAAGCACGCCGCGCACGAAGAAAGTTCCCACCAGCCCGGCCAGCCCGTTCTCATTCAGACTGCGCCCGTAATAGCTCACGTTTTCCACGGTCGCAAAACCCAGCGCCACCACGCCCGCATAGACGATCCCGTCAACCACGCTGTCGAATTCCCTGCGGAAGGCGAGCGCGATCAGCAGCACGCCCAGGCCCTTTGTCCCTTCCTCAATGATCGGGGCGGAAATGACTGCCGCCAGATTCTCGCTGGTGATCACGCCGAAGATGGAATTGATGATTGATGAAATCAGGATCGCCACCAGCCCGCCCCAGGCGAACGCCGACGCCAGCAGCCACGCCGGCTCCGGGTCATAACGATCAAGCCACAGCAGGATCATCAGGTAGAAGACCGCCGGAATGAACGCCACTATCCCGCTGACGAGCGCCGTGACCGGCCCCAGTTCGACGACGGTCAATCCCACAATGATCAGCCCGATCACCGCCGCGATCATTAACGCGAGCCCGATCCCCAGCGATCTGGCGGCCTTCCCCTGATCCCGGTCAGGGTTATACAGGCCGAGGTTATCGGCCGTGCCGCGCGCCCATTGCACCTGCGGCGGCGCGGCAGCGGCAGGGGGCGGAGCGAACGCCGGCGGTGGCGGCGCCTCAATACGCGCCGCCTGATAAGGCGGGGCCGGAACTGTCTCTTCGATGACCGCCTGCAACTGCGGCCCCGGCCAGCCGAGTTCAATAACGTCGCCCGATTTCAGCCGCGCCTGCGCGACGCGAACCTGATTGACGTAAGTCCCGTTGGTACTCTGCTGATCCACGAGGTAAAACCCGTCCGGTCTGGCGAGGATCATCGCGTGGCGACCGGAGACGATGATCTCGTCCTGACCGGCGAAACGCAACGCGCAGTCTTCGCCGCGCCCGAGCAGCATCCATTCCTGCTCAAGCTCGTATTCACGTCCCGCGAAGGAACCTCTCAGCCCGATCAGTCGCAGTTTCATCATCTCTTCGTCAGATCGTTCAGATTTGCAGCCGGCTGATTCCGGCCGGCAAATGCAACGCGTCGAAAAGCCGCTACAGCACCTCACGGCGCAACTCCGGGAATACTTTGGACACTTTGCCGAGCAGGTATTCGCCGTAAGTCCCTCTGAAGTTGTGAACGCTCGCCCGATCCCAGCGCTCTTCCCTGTCATCACGCACCGCCCCTGCTTCGCTCAGTTCAATCGGCTTCACTTCGGCATTGAAGTTCGGGTCAAAGAAGAAGGGGAATGAGAGCCGGTGCCGCCCAAGGCTCATGGCTCTCGCCCGGTGCGGCGTGGATTTATAGAGCCCGCCCGTCATCCGATCCAGCATATCCCCGATGTTGCAGACTAACGAGCCGGGAATCGGGGGCGCGGCGACCCAGCCCGATTTTGATTTCACCTCCAGGCCGCCCGCGTCGTCCTGCCTGAGGATCGTCAGCAGACCGTAATCAGTATGCTCACCGACGCCCCATCTGTTTTCTTCTGCCGCTGGCGATGTGTCAGGCGGATAGTTGAAGATGCGGAACAGGATCAGCGGGTCGGAGGTGTAGCGGTCGGCAAAGTAGCTCTCTTCCAGTCCAAGGCTCAGTGCAATGCCGGCCATTAGCGCGTGTCCGAGCCGCGTCATTGCTTCCATATAATCAAGCACCGTCTCGCGGAACAGCGGAATGGCTGGCGGGAAAAGATTGGGGCCGTGCATCGGGACGCCGGCTTTCACCAGCGGATGACCCTGCCCAAGTTCAGCGCCAAAGTAGATGCCTTCCTTCAGATCAGGTCTGCCCGAAGTCAGTTCGTCGCCGACCGGAAAGTAACCCCGCCACGCCCTGCCCCCTCTGGCCATGCCGATTTCAAGCTTCGTCTGAAGATCCTGCGCGAAGAAACGGCGGCTGAGATTTTCCAGTCGTTGCTGAAGCTCTTCATCCACGCCGTGACCGACGATGTAGAAGAAACCCCATTCACGGCACGCTTGTCCGATCTGCGCGGCCACTCGCTCGCGTTCGGCAGCGCCTGACATCAGCGGGCGGATGTCTATGACGGGGAGATGTGAAGAACAGTCAGCCATCATTTACAATTTCTTCGTCCCTTGTTCTGTCACGGCAACCCGGATTGTGGAAATGCAGACATCAGTTGTCAACAGATCAGACCCTGCGGATGTAACAGTTCTTCCACGATTCGCCGATGAAAGTGATAGAATCCCGCTATGCCGGCAAGGGACAGTTATCACGATCAGGTCAGAAATGCGCTCAATAAAGACGGCTGGCGCATCACCCATGATCCTTTGACGATCAGATACAAGGGCTTGATGGTGTTCGTTGATCTCGGCGCGGAAAAGGTGGAAAAGGACGAATCCGGGGAACAACGCATCGCTGTTGAAATCAAAGTGCTGGGTGCCCACTCACCAGTGAGTTCGAGAAAGCCGTCGGCCAATACAACCTGTATCGCTTTTTGCTGAAGCGTAAAGTCAGGGATGATGAAATTTTTCTGGCCCTGCCGCAGGAAGCTTACCAAAGCCTTCAGGAGATTCCCGCGTTGATTGAATTCATCGCGGATCAGCAGATCGGCCTGCTGATCTTTGACGCCGAAAGGGAGGAGATTCTGCAATGGATCAGGTAGAGAAACTCAATTCATATCGCCGCGCCCTGCAACAGGTCATCGAAAAGCATGCCCGGATGCCTGCCGAACCATCAGATTCAGAAGCCATCGCCGTCTGCGATCCGGCAAGCGACAACTACCTGCTGCTGGACGTCGGCTGGGAGGCGGACGGCCGCGTGCATTACGTGATCATTCACCTGAGGTTGAAGGATGGGAAGGCGCTGATTGAAAAAGACGGTATCGAATACGGTGTCGCTCAGGATCTGATTGAAGCTGGCATTCCGGCCGAAGACATCATCACCGCCTGGCGGCGTTCACCGAAATCAACAGTCAAAGAACCCGCTGCCGCCTGAAGCCGGCTCGGATCACACCTGCTTCCTGTATTTTTTCCACCAATCCGGCTCACCGACTGCTGGCTGGATCGTTTGTGTCGCTTCGTCAGCTATATATGATTCAATAATCTTTATCGTCACCTCATCACCCGGCTGTAAATCAACGAGGCCATTAAGCCAATCCAGATGCACATCAGCATGGTTACTGCCTCCGACATGCAAAAACAATCTTTCTCCTGATTCCGTATGTCTGCTGTTAACCCAGGTGACTATGGCGGTGAGAACGCCTGAATCGTCAACGCTGGCGGTGCAGGCCTTATTCCCATTGATGAATATTTCAAAACAGATCATCTCTGATTTCGGGTCGTTAACCGGGCGAGGTTCTGAACTCACAGAGGACAGCGACTGCTGCGCTACTTGACTCCCCGCCATTGCGCCTCCATCTGCCTGCTCACCGTCCGCGTGTTGTATTTGCGCAGGTACTCCTGATGCTGCGGGTTGTTCGGATAACTCTCGCCCGGAGCGGGCGGGTAGCTCTTCATCCCGTGGAAGGGCAGTTCGCCAATCGTTTCGGGCCGCGCCGAATTCAAATCCATATCCTTGCCGAAGCCGTCGGCGTAAACCAGGAAATCGCGCTTCCACCCCTTGGAGAGCGGCGGCAGCTTCCGCGCGTCGAAATCAACCTGAAGTTCGTCGCCGTTGCGCGTGACGACGTACCTATCTTCGGGCGCGAGCAGCAGTTCGCGCACGTCGCCAAAGCGCGTGTAGTTGCCGAGGTGCGCTTTCCACGGCGCGGTCGGCTCAATCGTGCGGTAATCGTAAATGAGCGGAAGGCGCCCGTCCGGCGAATACTCGCGCGGGAAGCCGCGCCAGCGCAGGTCGGCCCGCATCGGCTCAAGCGTCGTCACCTTCACGGGCGCGTCGCCGTCAGACGCGTCAACGAGGATCTGATCCCAGTAAATCCGCATGCTCGTCACGATCCGCACGCGCGCGTCGTCGCAGAGGAATTTGCCCGTCAGGTCAACCGTCATCGTCTTCGGGAGCCCGGCCGGGAAGCCCGTCGAATCAATCACCGTCTGCCATTCGCCACTGGCGTTCTTCACCTGAAGGTAGGGCGGAATGATCTCGACGCCCGCCTGCGAAGCGGCGAGGCTCGCGGTCGAGTCGGCGTAATCAATCCAGGCGTGCAGCAGCAGCACAGTCTGCTTTGCCCGCAACGCCTCTTTGCCGAGGTCGAGTTCAATCGTATGCTCTTTTGCGTAGCCCTTGAACGGCAGCTTCTCGAAATCTTCCGGGTAGCGGCGGTCAATCTGCGCGACGAGCGGCAGGATGTCTCTGCCCTTGTCGTCAACGGCGCTCGCGGGCGGCTTCGGCGATCTGACCGACCAGATTTTGAAGGGCGTATACGGCGGCCCCGGCATCAGCTTTTCGTTCGGGTAGATGTCCGTTTCCGCCGGGTGGTCCACCGCGAGCAGCTTCACGGCGTCGAAGAAGATCACCTCCTCAAGCTGATTGTTCATCCGCAGCGAATAGACCCCGTCGCGCGGCCTGAGCTGTTCGCCGGTCACGCGCACGTACTCATCGGTGTCGGGGATGCTCCACGTGTTGCCCGGCTCGCGCGCGCCGATGGCACAGCCGCCGAGGAAGTCCGTCACGAAGGCGTATTCGCTGCCATTCCAGGCGTAGAGCAGCGGGCACGACGTGCCCTTGCGGTCAAGCTCTTCGATGTTTTCGGGCGCCGAGGTTTTGACCGTCAGCTCGGATTGCACAATGCCCGCGGGCCAGAGCAGCTTGAGCGCATCAACCTGCGTGCGGTAGCCGAGGCCGAAGACGAGCGAGGCGGGCGCGGGCGCGGGCGATGAGGCGTAGAGTTCAAGCTTCTGGCTCAGGCTGCCGCTACGGATTTCGGCCTTCGTGCCGACGCCGCTGCGGTTGCTCGATTTGCCCGCGAGATTGACGGCGACGTAGTTTTTACTCGCACCTTCGTTGCGAAGAACAATCAGTGAGCCTTTATCATTGATGGTTAGCAGATCAACCGTGCCATTTGCATCAAGGTCACCAGAAGAAAAAGCGCGTAAGTCTGCTGTCTTCAAGTCAGAGCGAAAGATATTCGAAATTGTATTGGAGCCAGAAACACTCCATAGGTAAGAATCTCTTGGCCCGCTCCTTCCAAGAGAATGCTTTTCAAGCAAACGATCTCGTGTCACCAAAAGCACATCAAGCAACCCATCATTGTCGTAATCGACAAACTGTGCCGCGACACCGTTTGTCGTAAAATTTCCTGGAATCCAGCTATTGAACACCGCTTGCCCCTGACTCAGATAGAACTCATCAGGCGTACCTATGTGAGCAATAAAGAAGTCTGTAAATCCATCCTTGTTGAAATCTCCTGCTGCGACCGAAAGTGACTTACCAGAATCATTGATCTGTACCTGTCTGGCCACCTCCTTGAACGACCCGTCGCGCTGATTGGCGAAAAGCTGTACGGGCGCGTTGTAGTTCACCACTAAGAAATCAATGTCGCGGTGATTGTCGAAATCGGTGCAGACGACGGCAGTGGTTTTGTTCGCGCCGCCGCTCAGTCCGGCTTTGTCGGTGATGTCGGTGAAAGTGACGTTGCCGTCCTTGATGCCGTTGTTGCGGAGAAGTTTATTCGGCGTGCCCGCGAAATCATCGGGGAAGGTCGCCGCGTCACCGCCCGGCCATTTCGTCAGGTCGGCGAAGTTGCCGATGAATATATCGAGATCGCCGTCGTGATCGACGTCAACAAATGCTGCGGTCATCGCCCACGAGTTGTAATTCGCGGGCAATCCGACTTTCGCTGTCACGTCAGTGAATGAACCGTCGCCGTTGTTGCGCCAGAGCGCGAGCGTGTTGTAACCGAAAATCAGAATGTCCTGTTTGCCGTCGTTGTCGTAATCGCCGAAGACTGCGCCGCTCACCGGGCCATTGACAGTGATCTTTGTTTTCTCGGTCACGTCAGAAAATTTGCCGCCGTCGTTGTGCAGCAGTTTTGCGAAGGGCTTGCCGTCCGCGTCAATACCAGCGGCAAAAATATCGAGCTTGTTGTCGCCGTCGTAATCAGGTAACCCAATAGTCGCGCTGAATGGATTCACCAGCTCACGCTTCGTCGCCTCATTCTCGAACTCGGCCTTTGTCACCTTGCGGCCCAGCACCGAGGCGAGCGGCTTGTTGCCGAAGCTCACCTTGAGGTTCATCGCCGCGGTCGCGTCAACGAACTTCACGGCGGACGGTTCCTTTGAAACCAGTTCGGCTTCCGCGCCCGTGCTGACGACGCCTTCGGCATAGCGGCCCTGCTCGCCGTAGGTCGGGCCGAGCGAGGTCGCGTAGCCGGAATTCTGCAGCTGCTGGAAGAGCGTCAGGTACTTCTGCCCTTCCGCCGTCCTGCCCGCCCGGTTGTAGGCGGTCGCCAGATTGTAGGCCGCGGTCTTGTTGTAGGGTTCGGATTCGAGGGCTTGGCTCAGCACTTTCACCGCCTGATCGAACTGGCGGTTCTGCATGTAAATCTGGCCGATCTGAAGGTTGGCGTAGGCGTCCTTCGGGTCAATCGCCAGTACCTTGTTGAATTCGGCGACGGCCTCGTCGTACTGCTTCTCGCCGCGCAGTATGAGGCCGAGGATGTAATGCGCGTGCGGGCTCTCGGGCATCAGTCTGATCGCGGCGCGCGCGGCGGCGGCGGCGGTCGGGATGTCGCGCAGGAAGTAACTCGCAATCGCCAGGTTGATCTGGCCGATGGCGAAGTTCGGGTCGCGGGCGAGGGCCTGCTTGAATTCTTTCGCGGCCTCTTCGTGCTTGTACTGCTCCAGGTAGGCGACGCCGATATTGTTGAAGCGGTAGAGTACCTCGCGCTCGATCCTCGGGTCAGGCTTGCCGGTCTGCGCGCCCCGCACAGTGCGGAGATGACCGGTTACGACAAAAGTCGTGATGACAACGACACACAACAGGGCAATCAGGTATTTCGGTTTCATGGCTGATCTCGGAATATGATTCGGGTTCGTCGAAGCAGTAATGGAACGCGGATCTGACGGGCGAGACGGATTCAAGCGGATACCGACGTGGATCTGCCGCATCCGTCCGGCCCGTGTTCCGTTTATTCTTTCACTCGCTCAATCTCCGCCCCCACCGCGCGCAGCTTCTCTTCAATCTTCTCGTAGCCTCGATCAATGTGGTAGACGCGGTCAATCCAGGTCTCGCCTTCGGCCGCGAGGCCCGCGAGCACGAGCGAGGCCGAGGCGCGCAGATCGGAAGCGATCAGCCTCGCTCCCGTGAGCTGCGTCGGGCCCTGGACATCCACGCTGTTGCCACGGACGCGCAGTCTGGCGCCGAGGCGCTGCAACTCGCTGGCGTGCATAAATCGGTTCTCGAAGATCGTCTCCGTAATCGTCGCCCTGCCTTCGGCCTGAGTCATGAGCGTCATGTATTGCGCCTGCATGTCGGTCGGGAAGCCGGGGTAAACTTCGGTGGTGACGTCGGCGGCGCGCAGCTTATCTGAGGCCCTGACGTGGAGCGTGCCGGGGGCGGTCTGTTCGATCACGACCCCGACGGCGCGCAGCTTGTCAATCACGGCCCGCAAGTGGTCGGGCTCGCAATCGGTGATCTCAAGCTCGCCGCGAGTGACTGCCGCGGCGACGATCATCGTGCCGCATTCGATGCGGTCGGGGATGATTTTGTGCATCGCGCCGCCGAGCGCGTCAACCCCGGCGATGGTGATGGTCGGCGTGCCCGCGCCTTCGATCTTTGCGCCCATTTTGTTGAGCAGGTTCGCGAGGTCGGTGATTTCGGGCTCGCAGGCGGCGTTGGAAATCTGCGTCGCGCCGTCGGCGAGCGCCGCGGCCATCATTACGTTTTCGGTCCCCGTCACGGTCACGGTCTCAAAATGGATGTCGGCGCCACGCAATTTGTCGGCCTTCGCGTGGACCATGCCTTTGGCCATCTCGACGCGCGCGCCCATTTTTTCGAGCGCCATCAGGTGCAGGTCTATCGGGCGCTGCCCGATGGCGCAGCCGCCGGGCATGCTCACGCGGGCTTCGCCGCAGCGGGCCACGAGCGGGCCGAGCGCCAGCACCGAGGCGCGCATCGTCTTGACCAGTTCGTAAGGCGCTTCACAGTTTTCGACCGTGCTGGCATTGACCTGATGCGTCCGCAACCCGGGGACCAGCACCGTGCAGCCAAGGTCTTCGAGCAGCCGCCGCATCGTGATCAGGTCGCGCACGTAGGGCACGTTGTGCAACGTGACCGGTTCCGCGGTCAATAAGGTCGCCGCCAGACACGGCAGCGCCGAATTCTTGGCCCCGCTGATGGCGACGCTGCCGCTCAGTCTCTTCCCGCCGGTGATTCTGAATTGGTCCATAAAATCACACCCGTTCCGCTTCGTTCTTCCTTCCGGAATGTAGTGATCCTCGCACAACTCCCGGTGAAATTAAAATCAACGCGCCGGCTTGCGCGGTGTTGTCATCAGGCGATTACCTCTGTCAGAATCAGCGCCGCCTGGTTCTCCCTCTCAGCCGATGATTACCTCGCTGAAGTAAAAACAGAAAAATCAGTCAGCTGTCAACTCCCCGAAATGACAGATGAAACCATGAGAATTGCCGGGAATAAACAGGGGAGAGATGAGCATAGACGATGAGAATTCTGCTGGCCGATGATCACACGCTGGTGCGCGCCGGGATTCGCGCCCTGCTGCAAAATTTCGACGGCGTGGAAGTGATCGCCGAGTCGGATGACGGGCGCGCGGCCATGCACCTGATCAAAGAGTACCTGCCCGATGTCGCACTGGTTGACATCGGGATGCCGGGCCTGAACGGGATCGAGATCACGGCGCGCGTGGCGAAAGAGTGCCCGCAGGTGCGCGTCCTGATCCTTTCGATGCACGCAAGCGAGGAGTACGTGCTGCAGGCGTTGCGCGCGGGGGCGGCGGGCTATCTGGTCAAGGGCGCTGACACCTCTGAACTGGAACTCGCGCTCCGGGCCATCACCCGGGGCGAAGCCTGGCTCAGCCCCGCCGTCTCAAAACATCTCGTCACTGATTACGTCAACCGGGTCGGCGCTGAAACCAGTGCGCTCGAACTGCTGACGCCACGCCAGCGCGAAATCCTCCAACTGTTCGCGGAAGGCCATTCCACCAAAGAGATCGCCCACCTGCTCAAAATCAGCATCAAGACGGTGGAAACTCACCGGGCCAACCTGATGGAACGCCTCGATATTCACGACCTGGCCGGCCTGACCCGGTACGCCATCCGGGCCGGGATCGTGACATCCGAAACGTAGCGGGGCGTTGCGGCGTGAGCTTTATTCTCCGCCTGCAGCATTGCGGCAGGATCACGTCCTGCACCCGGGCCCGTTCTCTGGATGATCTGCTCTCAGGTATTTCCCCTGTCACTCTCAGGTTTTCCCCGATGGCGGAAACCGAGTCTTACCGGTAAGGTTTATTCAACTAGTGGCGCTGTCCTGAGGGCAGCCTGTGCGCTGTCTCCTTCATCGGATGCAGCCTGTGCAGGCTGCCCTCGTTTATTAATAGCAACAGTGCTGCTGAAAGCCCCCTGCGGCTCCGTTCATCCGGATACCTCAGTCCGTGTCGCTATGCATCGAAAGCCCCTGTCAGATTAATCCCAGGCT
The DNA here is from genome assembly GCA_035652435.1 of Blastocatellia bacterium. Classification (GTDB taxonomy): domain Bacteria; phylum Acidobacteriota; class Blastocatellia; order RBC074; family RBC074; genus DASRDU01. The sequence goes on along the minus strand of DASRDU010000084.1, from coordinate 132,323 downwards.
GGATGATGTATTGGAAGGAGAATCACATGACACAGGAACCTGCGACTTTACCTCTCCGAATCCTGCTGGTGGATGATAGTGCCGATTTCCTCAACTCGGTCGGCGAATTTCTTTCCTTCGAGCCCTGGCTGGAAATTGTGGGCCGGGCAAAGTCGGGGCGTGAGGCGGTCGCCCGTTCGCTGGAGCTGTGGCCCGATCTGGTTCTGATGGACATCTCGATGCCGGAGATGACCGGGCTCGAGGCCACGCGCCTGATCAGGTCTTACCCCGCGGCGCCGCGGATCGTCGTTATGACCCTGAGCAATGACCCGCTGCTGGCCCAGGCGGCAGGTGAGGCCGGAGCCGACGGCTTTGTCAGGAAAACGGATCTGGAAACCCGGCTGCTGCCATTGATTCGCCGGCTCTTCAACCTTCCTGAAGAGATCGAATCGCATTGCGCTGATCGGGCGAAGCTCCCTTTGACAGTGCCCACATACTGAGGAGTAACCTTTGCCATCGGCCTTCCCGGGATCAGGAAGTTGTTCCTGAGAGGCTGGCGATCCGGCCCATTACTTCAGCCACCATCTCCCTGGCGCGCGCTTCCGTTGCCGCTTCCGCCACGACGCGCAGGATCGGTTCGGTGTTCGAGCCGCGCACGTGAAACCATTCCTGACCTGAAACAACCTTGACGCCGTCGCGCAAATCCATCTCGCGGTCCGCATACTCGCGGCGGATCAGCTTCAGCACCTCAGTGATTTTGTCCGAAGGGCATTCCAGTTTCTCCTTCACCATCCGGTAGCGCGGGAAGTCTGAGAGGATTTCCGAGACCGAGCGCCCCGTTTCCGCGAGCAGGTGCAGGATGAGCGCCATCCCGACGTGGCTGTCGCGGCAGAAGTTGACGCGCGGATAGATCACGCCCCCATTGCCTTCGCCGCCGATCACGGCATTGACTGCCTGCATCTTCTCAGTCACGTTCGCCTCGCCGATCTTCGTGCGGTGCAACTCGCACCCGAATGATGCGACTACGCCGTCCAGCGCATGCGTCGTCGAAAGGTTGGCGACAACTGGCCCGGGCTCTTTGCCAAGGACGTAGCGCGTGGCCAGCACGAGCGTGTAATCTTCGCCGATGGGTTCGCCCTGATCCGACACGACTGCCAGCCGGTCGGCGTCCATATCCTGCGCGAAGCCGACATCCGCGCCGCTCTCCCTGACCAGCCGGCACAGGTCAGTCAGGTTTTCCGCCACCGGTTCAGCCGGGCGCGGGAATGAGCCGTCGGGCGTGGTGTTGATCGTTACAACTTCGGCGCCTAAGGCCTCAAGCAGCCGCGGCGCAATGATCGAGCCCGCGCCGTTGCACGAATCGAGCGCGACTTTCAATTTACGCACGCCCTCAGGCAGCCTGCCGGTCGCATCAATGATCGCCTTGATGTGGGCATCGAGCGCCCCTGTCAAAGCCTCAACGCTGCGCATCTCCACCCCGGCGACTTTCGTGTAATCGCCCTGGTGATAAATATCAAGCAGCTCCCGCGCCTGCCCCGCGCTCAGAAACAACCCTTCGGCCCCGACGAACTTGAGCGCGTTCCATTCAGCCGGGTTGTGGCTGGCGGTAATCGCGATGCCGCCCTGAGCGCGCCGCTGCCTCACGATCAGCTGCACGGTCGGCACCGGGCAGACATCGAGATCAATCACGCGACAGCCGCTTGAGAGCAGACCGGCAATCACCGCCTGCCTCACCATCTCGCCCGAAGTCCGCGTGTCGCGCCCGATCACAATCGTCCCGGAGCCGACGTAAGTCCCGAACGCCTGCGCAAAGCGCGTGAGCAGCACGGGCGTGAGCGAATCACCAATCACGCCGCGCACGCCGGAGATGCTGATTTTGAGTGTTGGAATTGCGCGCATTGTTAATGTGGCTGCCCATGCCAAGGATAATCTTCCGTAGGAAGATACGGCTTCTCACTATCAGGAACACTGGGATGAGTAGAGATGAAATCAAACAGATGTTGAGTCAGAAACACACCAGCAAGGTCATTCCCGCCGTATATCGCATACAACCGCTCTGAAGAATTCGCCCCAGCGAGCAATTTATTGACAATTGCGAAGGTGCGGGCTGTAGTCAGGCCCCAGATAAGCCCCAGTTTTTTGCTTTCAGCTTCCTCATCCTCGGCTCTCGTATAAATAACGTGGACGGCATCATTGACGCGAACACAATACTCATCAGGGACATCTTCACCCTGAAGTGACCTGATCACCACCTTCTGATGCTCAAGGAAGAAAGAAAGGGACTTTAGAAAACCAACCACTCCATTCTCAGCCAGATCCTCTCCATCCGCATGGTAAAAACGACCATTGTTTTGAAAGATGAACGGGCAATCAGATTCCATCGCTTCAACCTTGAGTCCGGTCAACTCGCTGGCATCTGCGTATAAGTAGTAACCGAGTGCCTCCAGCTGCTCCACAAATTCCCTGTTTCTTTCCACATTTTTCCGAACCCGATCAGCGTTTGCACGGCGCAGCAATGGATCAAGCAGCGCTATAAAGCACTCTAGCACTTTCAAAGCCGCTCTTCTGATATAAGGCTCAAGCATTGTCCAGCAAACCAACGGGTGTGCAGAGAGCGTTGGATGAAGAAGCTGCCGAAACGATGATAGCGGGATCGTGTTTGCAGAAGGGCTGACACGAAAAGGACAAGTGCCAAGGGCTCACAACCAGCCAGTCGTAAACGGTTCGGTTTCATCTCTGACCAGTTTGACAAAAGGCATCTTCACGCCCTCTGCGCGCGCCTGTGCAAAAATCGGTCGCGGGTCAGGCCCATGCCCGACGAGGCGGTCGCCATCCAGCACGACCCATTCGCCGATGTACTCGTGCGCGTGTTCTTTCAGCCAGTCAAGCTCTCTTTGCAAATCAATATGCCCGATTGACGATTTGCGGACTTCCGGCATGGTTGTGGATGACATAACTGAACTCCTCCGGATTCACGGCTTCAATGCCCTCAATGCAAAACAATTATGCGAGTGTTCGGGCAAGACAGCAACGGAAACTTTCAGCCCCACTCTGATTGCGCTATCTATGCAGCCGGTCGCGCGCCCAGGAGAGCATTTCCTGCGCGCGCGTTTCGCTCTCGGCTTCAGCAATGATCCGAATCATTGACTCAGTATTCGACGCGCGAATGTGAACCCAGCCGTCCGGCCAGAAGAGCTTGATGCCGTCGCTCAGGTCAACTTCGGCTGCGCCCGCCCGCTCGACTTCGCCGCGCACTTCCTGCAGGACTGAATAGAGCAGGTGCGGCTCGACCTGGACGTAATGCTTGAGCATCGTGTAGCGCGGCAGTTGCGCGACCATTTCTGAAATGCGCATCCCGGTCCCGGCCAGATGTTCGAGGATCAGCCCGATGGCGGCGGCGCTGTCGTTGGTCGGCTGCACTTCGGGGAGCGCCACCGCGCCGTTGCCTTCGCCGCCGATGACGGCCCGGTGTTCGAGCATCGCTTCGGAAATGTAGGCCGTGCCCACGGGAGTGCGAATGACGCTCGCGCCGTGGCGTGACGCGACGGCTTCAATAGTCCGGGTCGTGGAGATGTTGGTCACTACCGCGCCGCTCTTGCGGCTCAGCTTGATTTCGGTCGCGAGCGCGAGCGTCAGCTCTTCCGAGAGTGGCTCGCCCGTTTCGGTCACGATGCCGAGTCGTTCGCCGTCCGCGTCGTGGGCAAAACCGATGTCGGCTCGCCCGGCTTTGACGACGGCGCGGAGCTGCGCCATCGCCTCGCGCTTCGGTTCGGGGCTGTGCGGGAAAGGCGCGGCGATGTCGTCGTTGATCGTCAGGGCTGTGCAGCCGAGTGATTCCAGCCAGCGCGGGCTCAGCAGTGAGCACGCGCCGTTGCAGCAATCCACGGCCACGGTCAACCGCTTTGCCCTGACCGCTTCGACATCGAAAACGTTCTTCAGCACTTCAACGTGATGTTCGATGGCGTCACGGCCTTCGATCCTCGTCCTGATCTGATCCCACCTCGCCTTGGCGAATTCGCCCTGATGAAATACGTCGAGCAGTTCCTCGGCCTGCGTCGCATTGAGGTAAAGCCCGTCGCCGCGCACGAACTTGAGCGCGTTCCATTGCGCGGGATTGTGGCCGGCTGTGATTGAAATGCCGCCCTGCGCCCCGAGCCACTTCACCGCCAGTTGCAGGCTCGGGGTCGGGCAGATGCCCAGGTCAATCACTTCGCACCCGGCGGCCAGCAATCCGGCCATCACTGCCGAACGCACCATCGGCCCCGAAGCCCTGGTGTCACGACAGACCAGAATCCTTCCCGAATCAAGGTAAGTGCCAAAAGCCTGCGCGAAAGTGACGGCCAGTTCCGGCGTGAAAGTTTCGCCGACAATTCCGCGCACGCCGCTGATGCCGATTTTTAGTGGTTTCATAATGAGCTGAGAGCGGTCAGCTGTCAGCCGTCAGCCCCTGGGCATCTGCGCTGCCGCACTATGCTCTGGCTGAAAGCTGACAGCTGATCGCTGACCGCTGTTATTCAAATCCGCCGCACCAGTCCCGCTTCGGTCGCGCGATTGTTGCGCACGAGCAGCAGCACCAGAATCGCGCCGGCGAGCGGGATCAATCCGGCGGCAATGATGATCGGGTCGAATGCATGGCCGGCCTGCGCGGCGCGCTCGTCTGAAAAATATCCGATCAGCTTGAAGGCGATGATCGTGCAGATGCCGGCGCCCGTGCCGCTCATGCCGCTGACTGAGGCTACCGATTCGCTGTGGTAAAGGTCAGCGGGCAGCACATTCGCGATGGTTGAAAATGACGCGTAAGCGAACGTCGCGATGCCGAAGAGCAGCGCGATCAGGAACAGATTCGTCGTGAAGATCGTCGGGATTAACAGTGTCACGCCAAGCCCGCCGAATACGACCAGCGCCTTGCGCGCGGCCCCGAGCGACCAGCCGCGTCTGATCAGATACCCCGACACCCCGCCGCCGAAGAAATTGCCGAGGTCGGCGGCGATGAAAGGAACCCAGAAAGTAAACAGGCCTGACTTCACTTCAATACCTTTACTCACCACATAGATCGGGAACCATTCGACGATGAAAAACCAGACCGGGTCGGTCAGCGTCTTCGCCGCGATTGTCCCCCACGTCTGCGGCAGTTTGAGCAGATCGCCCCAGCGCGGCCTCGCTTTGCCTGTTGTCTCGGCTGCTGACTCCCCTTTATCGCGGAGGATCATTTCGCGCTCGGCCGCGCTGATCTGCGGATGAACTTCAGGCGGATGATAAAGCCGGCGCCACGCGGCCAGCCAGATGAAGCCCAGACAGCCCGGGACGACGAAGGCCGGGCGCCAGCCCCAGTTGAAGTAAATCCAGAGGATCAGGTAAGGCGCTATCGCCCCGCCGATTGAAGAGCCGCTGTCAAAGAGCGCCGTCGCGAGGCCCCGCTCGCGCTTCGGGAACCACTCGGCCACGGCCTTGGTCGCCCCGGGCCAGTTGGCCGATTCGCCCGCGCCGAGCAGGAAGCGAAAAGCCATGAAACTGTAATACCCGCCGGCCAGCGAAGTCAGGATCGAAACGACCGAGTACCAGACGACCGAGAGCGTCAGCATGCGGCGCGTGCCGACGCGGTCCAGCAGCTTGCCGAAGATCGTCTGGCCGAGCGAGTAGGCGATGCGGAACGCGATGATGATGTTGGCGTAATCGGTATTCGTCCAGTGGTAATCCTGCTTGAAGTAAGGCGAGAGTACCGAGAGCGTCTGCCGGTCAAGGTAGTTGATGACGGTCGAAGCGAACAACAGCCCGCCGATCCACCAGCGCAGATTCGAAGTCGGTCGCGGCTTTGTAACCGGATCAGCCGGGGCGGTCGCCATCGTTTTCACCTTTCACTTGCTCTAACAGATCAAGGGTTAATTATCGAGAGCCCGTCGCCCGGCGTCGAGACCATGACCGCGCCCTCGCGCAAACCGTCACGCCCGCGGGGGCCGTAGAATTCAGACTGAACAAGGCCAATCAGCTTCCGCACATTATCTGCCGTCGTCAAAGCCAGCACGTTGCCGCCGAAACCGCCGCCCATCAGCCGCGCGCCGTACACCTGCGGGTCAGACCGGATGATTTCAATCAGGCGATTGACCTCGGGCGTGCTGACTTCATAAAGGTCGCGCAGGCTCGAATTCGATTCGTCGAGCAGTTCACCTATCCGGCGCATCAACGCTTCTGACGCCACCGGACTTACCGCTTCATTCGCAGTTTCGCGCAACATCTCCACCGCCACAGCGACGCGCCGCACTTCGCCGACGTGATGCAGGGCGCGGTCCCGCAATTTTAACGGCACCGCGCGGCGTTCCTGAACGAGGGCCGGGAAAGCCTGCCTGCATTCGCTGAACGTCTTCGGGTAAAGCTGCCCGACTTCATCAAGCGTAATGGCTGCCGGCAACTTATTGATTGCGGCCTGCAGGTCACTGAATGTTTTTGATGACTCACCGATGATTGCTGGGATCAGCAGGCGCGCGACCGCCGCGCGCTCGTTGTATTCGAGCATCACCCCTCGGCCCTTGTCCGCCTCATGCGAAAAGAAGGTCACCCAGCGGAAACGATCATCGGGCAGCGGAACCAGTTCGGCTTTGTCTTCCCGGTAGCTGAGATGGACCGCGTGATGCTGTTTCGACAAACAGATTGCCGTGTGATCCATCGCACCGCCGCGGGTGCCGACGTACCATTCGGCCTGTGAAGATTCGCGCGCCAGAGTGCGCGGATCAAATTCGACCTGATTGACGAGCCTGATCGCCGCGCCTGACAGCACGACCAGTGCGGAAGAAGATGACGCGCCGCCTTTCGGCGGGATCGTCGAATCAACCAAGAAATCGAAGCCGTTGCTGATGCGCGCGCCTTCTTTCAAGGCCGCGAAGAAAACCGCGCCTTTGACGTAGTTGCCCCAGTCGGGCGCGGGCGCGGGCCGCTCGTAGAGCCACCGATTCCAGTCACTCCCGGGCGCCGGCGCTTCACCCGGCGCGAAAGTGAAAGGCTCGAAAGCGTTATCCGTCGAAGCGCCGCGCACCCGCCCGTCACTCGCCGCCCGGAAGGCCATCAGCATCTCGTGTTCGCCGCTGCCAAAGACCAGCGAGGCCGTCGGCAGGTAAGACACGTAATCAACGTGTTCGCCCAGCACGTTGATCCGCGCGGGCGCGCGCAGCAACGTCACCGGCCCGTCGCCGTAAAGCCGCCGGAAGCGATCTTCGAGCTGACGGGCTCTTTGCTTTCGGTCTTTCGTCGTGTTCATAACCAGCTATTGACGTAATGATCCTGTCACAACCGGCCGGCAAGTAAAAAGGGCGACCCGGAAATTTCCGAATCGCCCCTTTTATAACGAATGCTGATGCGGATGAGAGGACTCGAACCTCCACGGAATTGCTTCCACTAGCGCCTGAGGCTAGCGCGTCTACCAGTTCCGCCACATCCGCAATGCCGGGGAATACTACCGTAGAAATGTGAAACGTGGCAAGTGTGCGGCGCGGCGTTTTTATTGCTCTGCTCCGGCCCGCCAGACAATGCGCCCGCCAACGACAGTCGCCACCGGACAGCCTTTTAGTTCCCACCCGTCGAACGGCATGTTGCGGCTCTTTGAAGACAGCCGGCTCACGTCAACTTTCGCCACACGCTGCGGATCGAAAATCGTCACGTCTGCCACCGCTCCGGCCGCTAGTGTCCCCCCGGCCAGCTTGAAAATGCGTGCCGGATTGCACGAAAGCAGTTCGATCATGCGTTTGAGAGTGATCACGCCCCGATGCACCAGCTGATCAAGCGTCAGACCGACCGCCGTTTCCAGACCGATGATGCCATTCGGGGCCTGGTCGAATTCGAGCATCTTCTCATTCGCGTGGTGCGGCGCGTGGTCGGTCGCAATCGCGTCAATCGTGCCGTCGCCTAAGGCTTCGATCACCGCCTCCACGTCGGCCTGCGAGCGCAGTGGCGGGGCCATCTTCGTGTTCGTGTCGTAGTGGCGTTTGTAAACTTCGGCGTCGGTCAATGTGAAATGGTGCGGCGTGACTTCGCAGGTGACGGGCAGGCCCTGGGCCTTCGCCTGCCGGACGAAATCCACCGACCTCGCCGTCGAGATGTGCGCGATGTGAACGCGCGCGCCGGTGACTTCGGCGAGCCGGATGTCGCGCGAGACCTGCAAATCCTCAGCCGCGCCGTTCAGGCCCTTGAGTCCGAGCAGCGCCGAATACTCGCCCTCGTGCATCACCCAGCCCGGCGCGATGCAGCAGTCCTCGCAATGATCAACCACAGTCAGATCAAAATCGCGCGAATACTCCATCGCGCGTCGCATAATCCCGGCGTCACAGACCGGCCTGCCGTCATCGCTGACGGCCACGATGCCGGCCTTTTTCATCTCGCCGATCTCGGCCAGCTGTTCGCCCTTCGACCCGCGGGTGATCGCGCCGAGCGGATAGACGCGCACTACGGCGGTCGTGCGCGCGCGTTCGACGATGAAGCTCGTGACCGAAGAGTTGTCATTGACCGGCTTCGTATTCGGCATGCAGCAGACGGCGGTGAATCCGCCGGCCGCCGCGGCGCGCGATCCGCTTTCAATCGTCTCCTTGTATTCAAACCCCGGCTCGCGGAAATGGACGTGCAGGTCAATGAAGCCCGGCGCGACAACGCAGCCGCCGGCATCCAGAACTTCCGCCCCCTCGCCGCTCAGGGATTCGCCGATGGTTTCGATCTTCCCGCCGCGGATCAGCACGTCGCGGCGCGCTTCGAGTGATTGCGAGGGGTCAATGACTGTTCCGTTTTTAATGAGCAGTGATGTCATAAGTCAAAAACTACAACCCAGTCTGACGCCGTAATCCGATAGCTCAGCCTGTCGAGCAGAAACGAAGTGATATTTCTCATGTGCCTGGCGCCATAGACGATGCCGACGGTTTTACGATCCGGGTTTTTAGTGCGATGTAAGTCCTCAATGACGCCGATCAACTGGCGGTCTCTTTCGTCAATCAGCAGCCTGTCCAGGCTCTCGGTGTCTTCATCAGAGAAAAGAGTTTCATCGCGGGAAGGCATGTCTTCCATGGCCATATGCTCAGCAATCACTTCTCTGGTTCCGAACAGAAAAAGCCAGACCACGTAAACCGGGAGAAAGATAATCAATTGGAATCTCAGCGCCGCCGACACTGCTGACCAGCCTTTATCAAAATCGCGCCGACTCATATCCGCGTTGATCACGTCCTTGCGCGGCAGCCTGATCTTCAACGCTTCCTGCTGAGTGACCAGCTCCATCCTCCTGATCCTTTTTACAACTCGATACGAAAGAGTCAGGTAATCTGCCTTTCGCGAATCAACACCTTCCATCAGTACCAGATCACATTCTGACAGCCGCCTGCTGACCTCCTCGTAATATTGCTTTGATTCAATATGAATCATCGGGAAAAGGATGAAGTGTAGTGGTTCATTGCCTTTTCCCAGGTGGTAGACAGCCGCCCTTACGTTGAAAGAGTTCTTCTCGATGAATTGCATCAGGAAAACCCGCTTGCTACTCGACTCCGCCCGCCAGCAGGTAAAGTACCGCCATCCGCACCGACACGCCGTTGTTGACCTGATCGAGGATCAGTGAAAACGGGCTGTCGGCCACGTCCGAATCAATCTCGACCCCGCGGTTCACGGGGCCGGGGTGCAGCACGACCACCTCTTTTCTGGCCAGCTCCAGCCTGCGACGGTTGAGTCCGTAATGAATCGAATACTCGCCGAGGCTCGGGAAAAAGCCCCCGGACTGACGTTCGAGCTGGATGCGCAGCATCATTACGACGTCGGCGCCGGTGATGGCCTCTTCGACGCTTTGGGCGAAGGTCACCGTCCCCCCGGCGGGCGCGAGCTGTTTTTCAAACCCGAACGGAAGCAGCGTGCGCGGCCCGGCCAGCACCACGTCGGCGCCGAGTTTCGAGAGCAGGTGCGCGTTCGAGCGGGCGACGCGGCTGTGCAGGATGTCGCCGATGATCGCGACCTTGAGGCCCGCGAAACCGCCCTTGTGGTCGCGGATCGTCAGCGCGTCGAGCAGTGCCTGCGTCGGGTGTTCGTGCGCGCCGTCCCCGGCGTTGACCACGGCGGGTTTGATCAGGCGCGCGATCTGGTGCGGCGCGCCCGACGACGAGTGGCGAATGACGATCACGTCCGGCAGCATCGCTTCGAGGTTCCGGGCCGTGTCAACGAGCGTCTCGCCCTTGACGACGCTCGAAGTAGAGGCGGAGATGTTGATCGTATCGGCCGAGAGCCGCTTGCCCGCGATCTCGAAGCTCGTGCGCGTGCGCGTCGAGGCCTCGAAGAAAAGGTTGATGACCGTCTTGCCGCGCAGCGTCGGGACTTTTTTGATCTGGCGCGTATTGATGTCGCGGAAAGTTTCGGCGGTGTCGAGAATGAGGTTGATTTCCTCAACCGTGAGGTCAGCGATTCCGAGCAGGTCTTTGCGTTGTAATGGCATGCGATACTGGTGACGACGGCCGGTCAGGGCGTCTTTACTGCGGCTCAACCAGAAGTACCTTTTCCTCCTCGTCGAACTCGGGAAGCATAACCTTGATGATTTCAGTTTCGGTCGTCGTGACCATTTTGCCAATGTAATCTGCCTGGATCGGCAACTCGCGCCAGCCGCGGTCAATCAGCACGGCCAGCTGCACGCGGCGGGGGCGCCCGAAATCAATCAGCTCGTCCATCGCCGCGCGGATCGTGCGCCCGGTGTAAAGCACGTCATCAACCAGAATGATCGTCCGCCCGGTGATGTCCGCCGGCAGCTCGGTCTTGTTGATGACCGGCTGTTCGGCGACGGTGCTGAGGTCGTCGCGGTAGAGCGTGATGTCGAGCGCGCCGGTCGCCACCTTGACCTTATCCACGTCTTCAATCCAGGCGGCGATGCGTTCGGCCAGCGGCACGCCGCGCCTGCGGATGCCGACCAGCAGCACGTTCGAGAGGTCGGGGTTGTTTTCGACGATCTGCGAAGCCATCCGCGCCAGCACGCGGTTCATATCGCCGGCCGTCATCACACAGGCTTTCTCCCGGAAGTCCATCGCGGTCTCCTCTGAAGTTCACAGCTTTGAATGACAAATGGTGGTGAGCAGGACCCCGAATATAACAGAGAGGAAGTGGAAAGTGAAAAGTGGCAAAGTGAAAAGTAGAAAGTGCGGGCTGCCGCTTGCTGCTTTTTACTTTACCACTTTCTACTTTTTACAGTCGCTTCGCCAGTTCCGCCTGGAAGCGGCGGATGCGGCGGGCATTGGTTCCGAAGTCGCCCTTGCCGACGCGGGAACGCGAGCGGACGTTGACCACCGTGCCGGCGCCTTCCGGCTTGATGGTGATCTTAATATCGTCCCTGAAGCGGAAAATGAGCGTGATGTCCACGGCATTGATCTCGCCATTCCCGCGATCTTCTTCAATCTGCTGCCAGCCCAGATCGCGCGCCACCGCGAGCGCCGCGTCGTAAACGCGGTAAGGGGGCTCCTTGAAATACTGCGGCTGAAGGTCAGGGTACTGCGGCGTCTCGCCGGTCTCGACGTCGTTGATGCGCGGCCAGATCGTCCCGACGACGCCCGCCCCGACAATCAGCAATGCCACGACGGCAACGACGCCCGGAAGAACCTTTTTGATGTTCATTGATGTCGCCCTGCCGAAACCTCGGGAAAGAATTTGACTCCGGGTCAAACAATACTGAAGGCTTCGGCGGATGTAAACGCGCGCCCGGAGGTAAATGCAGCCCGCGTCATCCGGCCCTGCTGCTTGTCGCGTCAGAAACAGGTTTGTTACACTGGCCTGCCCCTTGCAACAGTCCTGTACCGAGAGACAACACCTTGATTGATACCGTTGCCACCGTTGAGCGCAATGACCTGACTGCTTCGGCCTCGTCGCGCAGCTACGGGCGTTTGCGCCTGCGCCTGGGTGAAAACATTCCAGTGCTGCCCGGACAGTTCGCCATGATCAAACCGCGCGGCGTGATCGAACCACTGCTGCGACGCGCGATGGCTTACTATCAGTGTGAACAGAGCGGCGAGGCCTCCAGCGTCGAATTCATCTACCAGATTCTCGGTCGCGGCACGCAGGCGCTGGCGCGGATGAAGCCTGGCGATGAGGTGGATCTCCTTGGCTCGCTCGGCAACACCTATGACACTGATGCGGCGCGCGGCTGCGAGGTGTTGCTGGTGGCGGGCGGGGCCGGATCGCCGGCACTCTTTATGCTCGCCGAAGAACTGCTCAAGGCGCGAGTCACGACAAAACTGTTCATCGGCGGGGCCAGCCGCGGCGACCTGTGCGGGCTGGAGGATTTCACCGAATTGCTCGGCGGGGCGAACGTCACGGGCGCCACGATTGACGGCAGTTACGGCGAAAAAGGTTTCGTCACCGCGCCGCTGGAAAAACACCTGAAGGACAGCGCGGGCGGGCGGGTGATGATCTATTCCTGCGGGCCGGACGTAATGCTGCACCGGGTCTCGCAGATTGCGGCTGATTACAAGGTGCCGGCTCAGGTCTCGCTCGAATCACCGATGGCCTGCGGCTTCGGCATCTGCGTCGGCTGCGCGGTCGCAGTCAAAGCCGATGTCCCCGAAGGGTTCGTTTACAAGAAAGTCTGCACCGACGGCCCGGTATTCTGGAGTGAGCATTTAAAGTGGTGAACAGAGTGTGGAAATCAATTCTCATTCTGGCGATTGTGCTTTTGCTCTTTCCCTGGAAAATAACAGTTGCGCCTGCGGTTCGCCTCCAAGTTCTGGGTGAATCAGGCCTTCCTGCAAAAGGATGCCTTGTGAAGCAGGAGTGGGAATACTACTCAGTCTGGTCAACTGAACATAAGGAATATGGGAAAACAGATGACAGCGGTTATGCCTCTTTTCCACAGCGCTCAGTAAGAGTCTGCATTTTTGAACTGACGCTGAGTGCGCTGATGGAAATCGCGTCAGGTTTACATTATGGAATGGGATCACATGCGAGGATCTGGGCACACGGAACCGACCCGAAAGTCTGGACATTTACACCCTGTACGTTCAAAGAACCGGCTCGACCACAGATCAGTCTGAAGAATTGGAGTACTGAGATATATCCATAAAACGCGAAGCAGATCAGATTAAGATGCCAATTGTTTCCTCTGTTGGAAGAGCAGGACGGAATAAATCGTGACTCAGCGAATCGAAAACAACAACTCCGTACCTACCACTCCGCGCCCAGCCCCTTTGGAAGTTGAAGTCGCGGGCATTCGTTTCAGCAATCCCGTCACCACTGCGAGCGGCACGTGCGGCTACGGCCTCGACCTGAAAGAGCTGATTGACCTCGACCGGCTCGGCGGGATTTTCACCAAGGGGCTTTCGGCCAGGCCGATGCGCGGCAACGCCCCCTGGCGCATCGTCGAAACGCACGGCGGGATGCTCAACGCCATCGGGTTGCAGAATATCGGCGCGCGCACGTTCGTCGAAGAGAAGCTGCCCGCACTGCGCCGCTACCGGGCGCAGATCATCCCGAACATTTTCGGCTACACGATTGAAGAGTACATCGAAGCGATTGAGATCCTCGAAAGCGGCGAAGGCATCGCGGGCTACGAACTGAACATCTCGTGCCCCAACGTCAAAGCGGGTGGCGAATCCTTCGCCAACAACGCCTGGCAGGCGGCAGCGGTGACTGAAGCGGTCAGGCGGGCCTCGTCGCGCCCGGTCATCGTCAAGCTCTCGCCCAACGTCACTGACATCGCCGAAGTCGCCCGCGCCGTCGAAGCCGCCGGGGCCGACGCGCTCTCGCTCATCAACACGGCGGTCGGCATGTCAATTGACATTCACACGCGCCGGCCGCGTCTGGCGAACGTGATGGGGGGGCTCTCGGGCCCGGCGGTCAAACCGATTGCCGTGCGCTGTGTGTTTCAGGCTGCGCGAGCGGTGAAGATCCCGCTCTTCGGCATCGGCGGCATTGCGACAGTTGAGGACGCGCTCGAATTCATCATCGCCGGGGCGAGCGTCGTTCAGGTCGGGACGGCGAATTTTTATGACCCGGGCGCTTCGATGAAGATCATTGACGGATTGACAGACTACTGCCGGAAGCACAATCTCGAAAACATCAGCGCCCTGGTTGGGACGGTTCAACTTTCATGAAGATTGCGGCTTTCCTGTTTTTATTCCTGCTCCTGACTTCAACCGTGAGTGCGCAACCCGGCAACAGGGATCAGACCGTGACCTGGGAGCCGGCGAAGCTCGTCAACGGCTCGCCGTGCGTGTTCCGCTTCAAACCGGCGCGGCAGCTTGAGTCCCTGGGCGGGAAGTGGCTGGGGAAGAAAGTCTGGTTCAGCTTCGACGGGGGCAGCGGCGCCTGGGTCGGCTTCGCGGGAATAGACATTGATACGAAACCGGGCGGACACCAGCTTGAACTCGAAGCCGTCGCGCGCGGCGGCGAGCGCCTGACATTCAATCAGGTCGTGCCGATTGAGAAGGGCTTTTACCCGGTGACGACGCTGACCGTACCGAGGAAATACGTTGAGCCCGCGCCCGAAGACCTCGCCCGGATACAGCAGGAGAGAAAGATCAAGGACGAAACCTTCAGCCGGATCACGAATGAGCGGTTGTGGTCGGGGGGCTTCACCGCGCCGGTCGGCACCCCGACCACGGCCGGGTTCGGCTCGCAGCGCACTTACAACGGCCAGCGCCAGAGCATCCATCAGGGGCTCGATTTCCGCGCGGCCACCGGCACGCCGGTCAAAGCCGTCAACAGCGGCCGGGTCATCCTCGCGCGTGAATTTTATTTCGAGGGCGGGTTGCTCGTGATAGATCACGGGCAGGGGTTGCTGACGCTTTACCTGCACCTGTCGGCCTTCAGGGTGAAGGAAGGCGACACGGTCGGGCGCGGGCAACTGGTGGCCCTGAGCGGCGGCACGGGCCGCGCCACGGGGCCGCACCTGCACTTGGCCGTGCGATGGCAGGGAGTTTACGTTGACCCGGCCACACTGCTCAGACTTCCGCTGCCGCAGTGATAAACGCGCCCGCAGGGTGCGCTCCCGGTGACGGCGCAGTGAGCAGGAACTGCCCGGGGTTGAAGTTGACGGCCCGCGGGCAAAGTGCTGAAATGCCGGCAGCATATCTTCCCGAATCTGAAACCGGACATGCGCTGTCTTTCTTCAAAGTGAGGCGCGGCCTATGATCACTGAGAAGATCCCTGAGAAGCTGCCTGAACAGAAGATCATCGTCGGCCCCGGCGCGCCGGTCACGACGGAGCCGATCCTCACTCCGAGTAGTTCCGCCGAGTATGTCAACACGCTGGCGCATTACTACCGCGGCGAGATGGCACGGATGGCGAGCTGGCGCGACCGCATTGACCACACGACCAACTGGGCGATCACGGTCGTGGCCGCGATGCTCTCGGTCTCGCTCTCGTCGCCGAGTTCGCACCACGGCGTGCTGATCTTTGCGATGCTGCTGGTCTTCGATCTGCTGCTGATTGAGTCGCGGCGCTACCGCTTCTTTGACGTCTACCGCAGCCGCGTGCGGATGATCGAACGCAACTACTACGCGACGATCTTCGCCGGCGACCGGATGGTCGAGGTCAACTGGATGAAGCAGCTCAGCCACGACCTGCGGATGCCGCAGTTTTACATCTCGCTGCAGCAGGCGATGTCGCGGCGGCTGCGGCGGAATTACTGCTGGATTTTCCTGATCCTGCTGCTGGCGTGGGTACTCAAGACGACGACGGCGGTCCTGCAGCCGAAGGAGGGCACGGCCCAGTTCATCCACTCGACGAGCGAGTGGTTTCACAACGCGGAAATCGGATATCTGCCCGGCTGGTCAGTCCTCCTCGCCGTGATCGGATTTTATGTCTGGCTGGGGTACGTGATGTTCAAGTACAGGGAGACGGAAGGCGAACTGGCTTACGGGCAGGTTCACGTGTGACTGAGTGGCGCGCGGAGTCTCCTGCCCCTTCCCGTCAGGCCCGCGCGAGCAGTTTGCCGGCCAGCAGCGCCGAGCCGATCACGCCCGCCTCTTCGCCGAGTTGCGCGGCCACAATCTGGCAATCCTCGAAGGCGGGGCCGAAGGCGCGGCGGCGGGCCTCTTCGGTGATGGCCGGGACGAGAAACGGGCGTGCCGCGGGCGCCCCGCCGATGACGACCATCGAGAAGTTGAGGACGTTGATCAGGTCGGCCACGGCCATGCCCAGGAAATGGCCGGTGCGCTGCATCATCAGCCGGGCCAGATCGTCGCCCTGCTGCGCGGCCTCGATGATGTGTTCGTAGGTCAGGTCCTCCGCCCTGAACCGCGAGAGCCAGGACGTGGCGTCGCGGCGGAGGCGTGTTCTCGTGCGCCGCACGATGTTCGGGGCTGAAGCCTTGGTCTCAAGACAGCCGAAACTGCCGCAGGCGCACTGGTCTCCGTCCGGGTCAATGTTCATATGGCCGACCTCGCCGGCGTAACCCGATTTGCCGCGGCGCAGCTTACCGTCGAGTACGAGTCCCGCCCCGATCCCGGTGCCGATGCTGAGGTACAGCCAGTCGCCCACGCCCTTCGCCACGCCACTCGCCATCTCGGCGTAAGCAGAGGCGTTGGCGTTGTTGTCGAAATCAATCGGGACCTTGAACTCGCGCTCGAATTCACGAAAGAGGTCAACGTCAACCAGGCTCGGCGCGTTCGTGACTGAGACGATGCGACGGGTTGCATGGTTAACGAGCCCCGGCACGCCGACCCCGATGGCCTTGACCGGCGCGGGGCTCGCCTGCTCCGTCGCCGTGATCAGGGATTTCAGGTGGTCCGCGAGAGCCGGGCCGCTTTCCGGCCGGCCCGCATGGTCGTAGTAAGATTCGCGGCGAAAAGAGAGTAGACGACCATCGTCACTGACCGTACCGATGCGAATCACGCGGCTGCTGAGGTAAACGCCGAGCAACACTGAATCCGGGACAGATTCAGTCGAACCCGCGGAGGATAAGGGGGTATTCTGTGCCATAAGCTCGTGTCCGGCGGCGACTATAACAAGCGGTCAGATCACTGTCAATTTCGGGCCCAGGGCGGCCCCCGGGGCGTTTTCGCGGGTTGCCGCCGGGGGGCCTGTTTTGCGCCTTGCGGTGCGGCAGTGCAGTCGGGTATCTTTACACGCGCTTCCGCACCTGGCCGCCAGTATTCGCAATGCCGGAATCCCGAGCGCATGGCGAAAAAGAGGAATTCCAGGGAGTCAGACCTGCCGAAGCCGCGGCCGGCTGTTACCCGTCACGCATGATCGGAATAGACAACCTGATAAGAGAATATGGACTGTGGGCCGTCTTCTTCGGCGTCATGATCGAAGGCGACCTGACCCTGCTCTTTGCCGGGGTGCTGGCCCATTACGGCCTGTTCAGTTTCGGCGAAGCCTTCCTGATCGGCCTGACCGGCGGGTTCGTCGGCGATTCCGTCAGCTACCTGATCGGGCACACCGGCAAGCAGCAGATCAGAAGCAGTTATTTTTACCAGCGCGCCCAGCCCCGCCTCGAACAACTCTGCCACCGCTTCGGCATCTATTCGGTCTTCCTCGTCAAATACATTTACGGTCTGCGGACGGCGAGCGCGATCTTCTACGGCTTCGCGCCGATGAAATACCGCCGCTTCGCCCCGCTCACCCTGCTCAGTTGCGCCACCTGGGTGCTGATCCTGACCGGGGCCGGGTATTTCTTCAGCGGCGCGATTGAAATCCTGATCGGGCGCGTCCGGCAGGCCGGCATCATTCTGCTCGTGGCCCTGCTGATCGCGCTCGGGATCGCGCTGCTCCTCTTCCTGCTCGAACGCTACGTCATCGCGCGCAAGGTGCCGGAGATGGAGCCGCCGCAACTCTTCGAGAAACATTTCAATAACCCCAACGCAACCGACGGAGACTGATTCGATTGATTATTGAAGCACAGGCAGCGACGCGGATTGATCTGGCCGGCGGCACGGTGGACATCTGGCCGCTCTACCTCTTTCACGAAAACGCGCAGACAGTCAATTTCGCGATTGACCAGTACGCGCGCTGCCGGCTCGAAACCCGCGCCGACCGACGCTTCGTCATCGAATCCAGGGATCGCGGCACGCGGGTCGAGATCGAATCGTTTGAAGACCTGCGCGGCGATGACGAACTCGCGCTCGTCTCGAAGCTGATCTACTTCTTCAAGCCCGAAACCGGACTCGATGTCACGACCGATTGCCTGGCGCCGGCGGGCGCGGGGCTGGCCGGGTCGTCGGCGCTCAACATCGCACTGTGTGCGGCCCTGAACGATCTGACTGGCAGCCGCTTCACGCGCGAGCAACTGCCCTTCCTCGCCGCCAACGTGGAAACACAAGTGCTGAAAGTCCCCGCCGGGTTTCAGGATTATTTCCCCGCCGTCTACGGCGGCGTGTCGAACGTCAGGCTGCACGTCGAGGGCGTGATCCGCGAGGAGATCAGCACCGACGTTGACGAACTCGAACGCCGCGTCGCCTTGTGCTTCACCGGCGCGCCGCGCAATTCCGGGATCAACAACTGGGAGATGTTCAAGGCGCACATTGACGGGGCGCCGGGGATCTTCGAGAAGTTCGAGCGCATCTGCTCGACCGCCGTGAAGATTGAAAAAGCCCTCACCGCCAGCGCCTTCCACCAGATCGGCGCGATCTTTGCCGAAGAGTGGGAGAGCCGCCGCGACCTCGTGCCCGGCATCACCACGCCATTCATTGATGAGCTGATCGAGATCGCAAAGCGGCACGGGGCCGAAGCCGCCAAGGTGTGCGGCGCGGGCGGCGGCGGCTGTGTGGCTTTTTACTGCGCGTCGGGCCGCAAAGCCGAAGTCGAACAGGCGCTCACCGCCGCCGGCGGTCAGGTGATCCCGTACCGCATCGCCCGCGAAGGAGTGAAAGTCACAAGGAAGTAAAAAGTGAAAAGTAGGAAGGCAAAAGGGAGGAGGCGAGAGGCGTGATGAATGAAACCAGGCTGAAAACCAGAACCGGGCTGAGTGCCATCAGGCGCAGTCTGCCGCCGGCCACGTCCTTTTTACTTTTTACTTTTTACTTTTTACTTTTCCCCGCCTGTCAGAGCCAGCCCAAAGAGAAAACTGCCTCGGTTGACGCGCTGACCGCGCCGCTCTCGACTCCCGTCCCCGCGCCTTCCGTTGACCCGCGGATCACCGACCTCGAACGAATCAAAGAGGGGACCGCCGCGCCCGACTTTGCGCTCGAAGACATCAACAGCAACACCGTCAGGCTCTCTGATTATAAAGGCAAAAAGAACGTCATCCTGGTTTTTTACCGCGGCTATTTCTGAGGGGGCTGTCAGGAACAGCTCGGGAAGCTGAAATCATTTCTCAGTGAAAGCGAAAAGAAGGAGATCCAGATTCTGGCCGTCAGTCTGGACACGCACGACGATTCAAGGAAGCTGACTTACGAAATCATCAACCAGCCCGGCCAGCTCGATTTCCCCCTGCTCGAAGACAAGGATCATCAGGTCGTTGACCGCTACGGCATCTTCAATCCCGCCGAAGTCTCCTTCAAGCCCGGCATCCCATACCCGACCGTTTACATCATCAACAAGGACGGCGTCGTCGCCCACCGCTTCCTCGACCCCGAAAAATACCACCGCCCGACCAATGAGGAACTCCGCGCGGAGCTGAAGAAACTGGGGATGGTGAAGTAAGGACGGATAAGTCAGAACCGGCGCAGGCGTGCAGTCCGCGCACGGTTTTGCCCATCCCGATTCTTCGGCGGCGCACTGGCATTAATCACCTGTTCTGCGGGGAGAGGACGCTTCCTTCACCCGTCACCTCATCAGCCGGGTCGCCGCCGGCCATCTGGAGTGCGACGATGATCTGCTGCGCCTCGTGTCTGAGGGCGGGCAGGCGCAACCCGAACACCGCCGCGCCGGCGATGCACACCGCGCCGCCAATCGCCACCGTCGCCGGCGCGCCCACATGCTGGGCGAGGGTGCCGGCGAGCAGCGCGCCGAAGGGGGCCATGCCCATAAACATCATTGAGTAGACTGCCATCACGCGCCCGCGCAGTCCGTCCGGCACCATCGCCTGAATGAGCGTGTTTGACGCCGACATCTCGACCATCATGGAAAACCCGACCGGCAGGAGCAGCGCCGCCGAGAGCCAGAACGAACGCGACAGCGAAAACAGGATCAGGCTCACGCCGAAGCCCACCGACGAGAAAGCCACCCAGCGCCCCAAGCCACGGATACCGCTCCGTGCCGCCAGACTCAGCGCGCCCGTAAGCGCCCCGACTCCTGACGCTCCCATCAGCATTCCGAGCCCGCTCGCCCCGCCGTGCAGTATCTGATCAGCGAAGATCGGCATCAGCACGGCGTAAGGCATCCCCATCAGGCTGACCAGCCCGAGCAGGAGCAGTAACGCCCGGACCGGCGCCGTGCGCCCGACGTAGCTGAACCCTTCGATGATGCTGGCAAACATCGTCCCGGGCAGCGGGACGCGGGACTGAACGCTGATCTTCATTAACAGCAGGCCGGCAATGACGGCGATATAGCTGACGGCGTTGGCGAAGAAACACCAGCCCTCGCCGATTGTCGCCACCAGCACGCCTGCGATGGCCGGGCCCACAATCCGCGCGCCGTTGACCATCGAAGAATTCAGCGCGATGGCGTTGATGAGGTCTTCTCTGCCCACCATATCCACGACGAACGCCTGCCGCACCGGAATGTCGAAGGCGTTGACGAGGCCGACCTGGGCGGCGAGCGCGAACACGTGCCACACCTGTATCCGACCGGTGAGCGTGAGGGCCGCGAGTGCGAAGGCTGAGAGCATTGCCGCCGTCTGAGTGGCGATGAGAATGCGGTGACGATTATATCTGTCGGCAATAGTGCCCCCGACTGGCGCCAGCAGAAATACGGGGATCTGCCCCGAGAACCCGACCAGCCCCAGCAGCACCGCGGAGCCCGTCAGCTTGTAGATGAGCCATGACTGCGCCACCGACTGCATCCACGTGCCGGTGAGCGAAATGAGTTGCCCGCCGAAGAAGAGCTGAAAATTCCTGTGCCTGAGCGCCCGCAGGATGGGAGGTAGTTTCGATTCGGAGGTGACGGGCTCGCTGCCGACGTCCTCCGTACTCGGGTGCATTGACTGCGGAGTGCTGCCCACGGTTCGGTCACCGGCTGATGCCTGTTCCACTCGCTCTGATTCTTTGACAGTGCCTGACCCTCTGCTCATTAAGATCCTCTCCCTTCAAATGAAGGCGTCTGACAACCAGCAGAATGGGGAGAATCTTCCGGCAGGGAGGATGGTTGCTGTGAAAGATGATTCACTCGTTGATGCAGGGGAGAGAATGACTGAAGTATTGCATGAGATCGCCCGGTATTCCAGATGAATGACAAGAGAGGGTCGGGGCAGAGTGTCAGGCATTGACTAGACTCGTGAGCCCTTTCCCACCGCAGCCCGGAAGCGGGCAGGTGCTTCAGGCACGGCCGTTGCAGGAGACAGGGTCAGAGTAATGATTGAATACGGGCGGCAAAGCTGATGCGCGTCGGAAGCATCAGAGCGCGTCAATGCACGCCCGCTGAAGGGGGAAGGGAAGATGGATTCACTGACGTTCATCCTGCTGAGGACAGCGGCTGCGATTGGCGGCATTACACTGCTCAGCATTATCCATGCGCTCATCGCCGCACAGTGAAGGCGAAGCCGGACTCGGCAAATCACTGAGGCGGTCCGGACTGCTGATGACGGCACGCTCGCCCCAGGCTGCTGCGCCAGCACTGACCCGCGGCCCTATGAGCCATAGACGGCAATTCCTGGCAGCCTCAATGAGCGGGCCGCTCTTTCAGGAGCATGGTCACCGCAGTCTTCAGCGGCGTCTCATTATCCAGATAAAAATTACCACCACGATTAAAAACAGGAGGCCGCCGGGCCAGATGAAGCCACCGCCCGAACTCGACCATCCCACCACGATGCAGGACGACGATGAGATGCTGATTGCCAGCAGGAACAGCAGGTACAGTATTCTGCTCATGATTTCTCTCAGGCAATAAAAGTGGGGAACCGGCAGCCCGGTTCCCCCTTGAGTGATCCGCTGAAAATCCACACTCAGCGGTAAATATTCTCGCCGCGATTGCTCTTCCATTCGCGCTCGAAATACTCGGCATCTTCGGCCGTGCGGGGGTTGACGCCCATCACGATGCCGCCGTTTCTGATGTCCTGGTCGTAGAGCTTCGCCCGGTCTTCGGGAATGCCCGCGCCCACGAGTGCGCCGATGATCCCGCCGGTCAATCCGCCCGCCCCGGCGCCCGCGAGGGCCGCCGCAATCGGCCCGGCAATGACGATGCCGAGTCCGGGAATCGCGAGGCTGGTCCCGACGGCGGCAAGCGACGCGAGGATCGCGCCAATAGTGCCGCCTATCGCCCCGCCGGTGCCGGCGCCTTCCATCGCCTTGCTGCCGAGTCCGGTGTCGGCGTCGTCGGAGAAATACTTCTTCCGCGTCTCATCCGACATCATCAGATTGACGTCGTCTTTGCTGTAACCGCGTGAGGTCAGCGAGCCGTATGCCCGCTCGGCGCTCTCACGGTCGCGGAACGTGCCGGTCACCCAACTGCGTCCGGTCCCGGTGTTGCTCCCGAAGACCTGATTCGACGACTGCCGCGCGCGACCTTCGGCGTTCTCCCGTTCGCCTTCGCGTTTTGTCGCCTCGTTGCCAGTCACCGACCCCCAGCCTTCTTTAACTGCGCCTTTCGCGCGTTCACCCATTGCGGAAGCCTCTTCACCCACACTGTTGTCATACTCACGTTTCGTACTGTTCCCCATAGTTTCCTCCCTGTTGATAAGTGTGCGCCACTCGGGGGCCGATCAAACTACCAGCCGCCAGAGAAACGAATGTTTCCGGAACACACGGTTGCCGTTGCTTCCGAATACTGGCAACAGTCGTTCCTTAACAGAAACTCCCCCGGAAGAGGCGATCTGAAGCATTCTTCCAACGATGTCAGCGGCGAATCAGTAAGAATATTGCACCCGATCAGAAACGTCTGGCTTGTCTCTTGCAATAGCTGGTGCTGGCACTGTACAGATGTATGAGTCGTGTACAGTCCGGGTCAGGAATTAATCGGGGCCGAAACAGGTTACCCATATACAAGGAGAAGGATATGTCAATTCTTGCATGGATCGTTCTGGGTCTGATCTCAGGTTTTATCGCCAGCAAAATAGTCAACAAGACCGGAGAGGGTGTTCTCCTGGACATCGTTCTGGGGGTAGTCGGCGCGGTGATCGGAGGCTGGGTCTTCAACACCTTCGGGATGGCCGGGGTGACGGGGCTGAACCTCTGGAGCCTGCTCGTGGCGGTGATCGGCGCAGTGCTGTTCCTGGTCATTTACCACGCGCTGCGAGGGACGACCACACGACGGGCTGTCTGATGCCGTGAGCAACCGGAGCGACTGAGTCAGCAGCTGAGGCCGCGAAGAAGCAATTCGCGAAAGGCTCAGGGCAGGTAGTATCTGAAAGGAGAATCAAAATGGAAGGCCCCGGACGCGGCTGTCTGGCTGCGCTCATTTCCTGGAAATTCGGCGGCGGGATATTCTCAACCATTATCCTGTTCATTCTCGTGTACTGGCTGCTCGGCCATGTCCGCTGCTGATTCAGTCATACATCCCTCAGTATTGTCTTTCGCGGCGGCGCGCTCGGCAGACGCAGACCCCGGTGGGAGCGGACATTCGGCCGGCGACAGGGTCTGACGCGGGCGCGCTCGCCAAAGTGTCTGGCGGAGGCGTGTGGGAATCGAACCCGACCGACCGAAACTCTCGCCCCGGCCCAACAGATTTGAAGTCTGCGCCAGTCACCAGACCAGATGCGCCTCCGAATGAAGTTGTCAATTGCCCTCTTCGCCGGTCTGACAGACACCTGGAACATCCCTCGCGACCGGCAGAGTCTCAAACTTGTATCCTGCCCTGCTCATTCAGTCAAGACGGGGCCTTTCCGGGCATAGAAGGCGATGACGCTCTCCGCCAGGCTGACGACCTTCTCGCGCAGTTCCGGCGGTTCGAGGATCTCCACATTCGTGCCAAGGCCCACCAGACATTCACAGGCCTCGTCTTCCATTTGAAACACGAGCGAGACCAGCGCCCAGCCGTCCGCGTCCGGCGCGTCCACCTGTGCGATGCGCATAAACCTGCCCGCATAACGCAGCCGCCAGACGATCTCCTGACGGGCGCGCACCACGACCTCATAGCGCGGCAGTTTTTCCCTGAACTCGACGGAAGATTGTTCCCAGTGCGCCGCCAGATCGAATGATTCAGGGCGCAGGCACGGCTGGTCAGTCAGTGCCGCCTCTTTGATCCGCGAAACACGATAGCTTCTGATTTCGCCGTCAACGCAGGCCACCAGATACCACGCGCTGCCTTTCGCGACCAGCCCGAGCGGGTCGGCCAGACGCTCGACCGTGCTGTCATCGCCGCGCTGGTAGGTGAATTTCAACCTGCGTTCGTGCCAGACTGCCTCGAACAGCGAGGGCAGCATCGGCACGGCTTCCTTCGCGTTATTCCAGCCCGTCACGTCAACGTGAATGCGCCGTCGCGCAAATTCGGCATCACGCTGATGCGGCAGGGGCAGCGACGCCTGAAGCTTGATCAGGCCGGCTTCAGATGCCTTCTCCAGACCGAGGTCGGCGAGCAGGCGCGCGGGCCGCGTCAGGAACAGCGCCCGGGTTTCCGCTTCGCTCAGGCCGGTCAGGTTTGTGCGGTAACCTTCCATCAGCGTCCACCCGCCGCCCGCGCCGCGTTCCGAGACGACCGGGATCCCCGCGATGCCTAGTGCTTCCATATCGCGGTGGATGGTGCGTTCCGAGACTTCCAGCCGCTCGGCGAGTTCATGCGAAGTCAGGCGGCGGTGAATCTGTAAGAGCAGCAGAATCGAAATCAGACGATCAGCTCGCATCCAGGGCCTCCTCACTTTCAGCTATTCAGCTGAATCCGACAGCAAGTATGGCAGACAAATATGACACAAGGTGTCATGAAAGGTCGCGTATGCTGCCGCAAAAAGGAGGGAGACGGGCATGCAATACGGAATGGTCATCGAAGGCGGCGACGTGCGAACCATTGCGGAGCTTGCCGCCGAAACGGAAGAGGCGGGCTGGGACGGCGTCTTCATCGCCGACGCCATCTCCATCGAGACGAAAAAATTCCCCGCCTTTCCATGGTTCGACCCGTGGGTTGCGCTGGCGGCGATGGCGATGCGCACCGAGCGCATCCGCATCGGGACATTCATCACTCCAGTGCCGCGGCGGCGCCCGTGGAAGCTGGCGCGAGAGACGGCCACACTCGACCACCTGTCTGGCGGCCGACTCATCCTCGCGGTCGGGCTGGGGGCGGCCCAGGACGACGGCGGATTTTACAAAGTGGGCGAGGCGATGGAGCTGAAAGCGCGCGCCGAGCGGCTGGATGAGGGCCTCGCGATCATTGACGGCCTCTGGAGCGGGAAGACTTTCAGCTTCGCCGGCGAGCATTACCACGTTGACAAGATGACGATGCTGCCGCCGCCGGTCCAGACGCCGCGCATCCCCGTCTGGGTGGTCGGGGTCTGGCCGAAGGAGAAGTCAATGCGGCGCGTGCTGCGCTGGGACGGGGTCATTCCGCAAAAGTACAAGGCGACCGGCGCCGACATCACCATGCCGCCGGATGATCTCCGGGAGATCGGCAGGTACGTTGCCGAAGAGCGTTCTCAAACGACACCATTCGATATTGTGTGCGGAGGCACGACGCCCGGCGGCAACCGCAAACGGGCAGTTGAAAAGGTGCGCCCGTTTGCGGAAGCGGGCGCGACCTGGTGGCTGGAGCATGTGTGGGGCGATCTGGAAAAAGTGCGCAAACGGCTCCGGCAGGGGCCGCCGCGTCTGGAATAACAAAGTGTTCAGGAGCATCATCAAACTATGAACTCATCAACTCACCGACCGACAGGGTCATTGCAGGACAAAGTCGCCGTTGTCACGGGGGCCAGTCGCGGCGCGGGGCGCGGCATCGCGCTCGCTCTCGGCGAGGCGGGCGCGACCGTTTACGTGACCGGACGCAGCGTCAGAGGCGGGGCGACCACTGAAAACCTGCCGGGCACGATTGATGAAACTGCCGAAGCCGTCACCGCGCGCGGCGGCCGTGGGCTTGCCGTGCGCTGTGATCACACGGTTGACGCGGATGTCGAAGAGCTATTCGCGCGCGTGGGGCGCGAGCAGGGGCGAATTGACCTGCTCGTCAACAACGCGTGGGGCGGTTATGAGCAGCACGACTACCGGAGATTCGCCGACCCTTTCTACGAGCAGCCGCTGCGCCACTGGGACGGGATGTTCACTGCCGGCGTGCGCGCCGCGCTGGTCGCCAGCCGCTTTGCCGCCCCGCTGATGCTGCCGCAGAAACAGGGTCTGATCGTGAACATTACGGCGTGGGACCGGGACAAATTCTTCGGCAACCTGTTTTACGACGTGGCCAAGGGCGCCATCAACCGGATGACTGACGGCATGGCGCGCGAACTGAAGGCCCACAACATCGCCGCCGTCGCCCTGGCTCCCGGGTTCATGCGCACCGAGCGCGTGGCGGCGGCATTCGAGGCCGTCGGCAACAGGGATTATCTGAACTTCACTGAATCGCCGGAATACGTCGGGCGCGCGGTCGTCGCGCTGGCCGCTGACGAGAACGTGATGGAAAAGTCAGGGAAGGTTCTGACGGTGGGTGATCTGGCCGAAGGGTATGGGTTCACTGACGTTGACGGCAGGCGGATTCCGGCGTTCAGAATCCCGGATCAGCAGTGAGTTCGGGGCGGAAAGTGAGATTGCCGGATTTCAGATCTTGCCGCGACACCCGGTCACGCCGCAGCCGCATTTGACGGTATTCTCGTGATAAGACTCGCCGTAATCCGCAGTGATCTCTTCGCCCGGTTCGATGTCGCGCAAGGCCATAAACAGAATGTGGCCGTGAACCGTGCGCGTGTAGCAGTTCGGCCGGCACGAATGATTGATGTACTGCGTCCCGTTGCCGCCCACCGCGCCGTCAATCGCCCACTGGCGATCAATGCCGCAGATGCGGATGATCCTTTTGCCGCGAATCCGGCGATCCGCTTCGGGGTGAGTGATCTTTTCGCCGGCGTATTCAGCGATCTTACGGCCCTTTTTGAAGGGCATGGTGGCGAAACAGCCTTTGCCCGAAATCGGCGATTGCCTGACGGCGAGGCCGGGCGCGTATCTGTCCTTCATCCCCCCTCCTTCGCGTTGAGCGTGATCACCTGATCGGTGAAGCTCTCGAAGCTGTCGTCGTGGCTGATGACGAAAAGCTGCTGGAAAGACCTGATGCGCCCGATCTGCTGGGCGAGGTTGCGGCGGCGCTCTTCGTCCATATTCGTCGTCGGCTCGTCAAAGAAAGCGATGTTGATTTCCGAAAGCTGCCGCAATAAGGCCAGCCGCACGGCGAGCGCTGCCGCCATC
Source organism: Blastocatellia bacterium (assembly GCA_035652435.1). Taxonomy (GTDB): domain Bacteria; phylum Acidobacteriota; class Blastocatellia; order RBC074; family RBC074; genus DASRDU01. Next base: position 105,015 of record DASRDU010000084.1, on the reverse strand, counting down.
TGCTCGCCGCCCGAGAGGTTCGCGAACGGGCGCTCGCGGCCTTCCTCTTCGAGCGTGACCTCATAATCCTTCGTCCAGCGCAGCGTCACGTCGTAACGGCCGGTGATTTCGCGGAAGAGCTGATTGGCCTCGTGCGAGATCGAAAACAGCCACGTCTCGGTGATGTACGGCGCGGCCTTGTTCAGGATGTCGCGGATGAAATCGGCCGTCTCCTGCAACCTGACGGCTTTTTCCCTGGCCGCCAGTTCGTCGCGCATGCGCTCGCGAACTTTGTCGAGGCTCTCAAGCAGAGATTGGAGCTGTATGAACTGCTCGCGGGTGTGTTCGATCTGCGCGGCCAGCTGCGTCGCGCGGTCGCGCGCCTCGATGAGCAGGCCCCGGGCGCGCTGGTGGCTTCCGGCGTCGTATTCGGCTTCAAGCTGCGCGAGCTGTGTGCCGGCGGTATTCAGTGATTCTTCAGCCTGACCGAGGTCGAAAGCGAGCGCCGCGACTTCGGTTTCGCAGGCCGCGACGGTTGCGGCAATCTTTTCATTGGCGATGAAGGCATGGTAATCGCGCTCGCTCAAGGCGCGGAGCGCGCCCGCTTCGGCAACCTCCGCGTCGAGTGTCGCGTGACCCTGCAACTGCTTCCGGAGCTGATCCAGCGTGGCCGCGACCTCTGCCGCCTGGCGCTCGGCGCTTTCAGCTTCGCGTCTGACTTCGCCTTCGCGGGCGATGAGCTGTTCGAGCGCGGCGGCGCGGCCACGCGGGTCGTTGAGCGCTGAGAGCGCCCGTTGCGCTTCGGCCAGCTGCGTTTCGGTGTTCCCGATGGCGTCAAGGCGCGTCTTCAGTTCCTCGCGGTCGCCGCGTCTGGCCGAGCCTTCATTTTTGACCGTGGTCAGCTCGCATTTCAGGACTTCGACCTGACTGTATTTCTGCTGCGCCTCACGCGCGTCGCGCAGCAGTGCCTCGATGCCGAGCTGTTTGTATTTGAGCTGTTTGATTTCGCCGTCGCTGACCGTGCTGCCAATCGCGACCTCATCTTCGAGCTTTGCGATCCGCCGCCGCTGTTCGGCGCGCGCATTGTCGAGCCGCGCCTCTTCTTCGCGCAGCTTCGGCAGTCGTGCGGCTTCGGCGGCATCGGCGCGCAGCTGCTTCACTTTGACAACGAGTGTTTTCGTCGCCGCTTCGAGTCTGGTGATTTCCGCGCGGCGCTTTTCAAGACCCGTGCGGAAGCGGCTGTCGAGCGATTCGCCGGCCTTCAGGTTCAGGCATTTTTCGGTCAGCAGGGGGCAGACTCCGCCACTTTCGAGCGCGGTGATCATCTCGGCGTCGCGGGCGACTTCGGCGCGCAGTTTTGCCAGCCGCTCAGTCTCGCCCTGCTGCCGCGCTTCGCTTTCGGCCAGTTTCGCCGTCGCCGCGCTGACCGGTTCGAGCCGGGCGATTTCGCGGGCGTTGGTTTCAAGTTCGCCGTCGAGTCGCTTCAGTTCGGCGCGCAGATTATCGAGGTGTTCGCGTTTGACCTTGTAGTTGTTGAGCGAAACTTCCTTCTGCTGAATCTCCTGGTTGAGCAGCGTGCGCTCGTCTTCGAGTGCGTTCGCGCGCTCGGCCTGTTCGCGCAGTTTCCCGGCGGCTTCGATCTGACGGGAGAGGTCGGAATAACGAGTGCGCAAACGTTCGAGTTCGCGATCGAGCGCGGCGAGCGAACGCTCGATGCCCTGCGCTTCGCCGCGCGCCTCGCGCAGCCGCCCCAGCCGTGTTTCAATCGCGAGCTGTTCGCTGACCCTGGCGGCCAGTTCCCCGACGGTGATCTTTGCCTGCGCGATTTCAGCCAGCTTCTCTCCGGTCTGCTCGGCCCGCAGGCGGACGGTGACAAGCTCGCGGTCAACTTTCGCCGCCTGCTCGCGCAATCGGTCGCGCTCTTCGCGCCGGCTTTCCATTTCCCCGAGCGCTTTGGCCGCCCGCTGGAAATTTTCATACCCGGCGCGTGCCGCGGCCACGATGGCTGCCGCGGCCTGCGATGCTTTCAGCGCCTCGTTCGCCCCCGCGAGCTGGCCGCGGGTGAAATCAAGCTTCACCCGCAGGCGTTCGGTAGCGCCACGCAGTTCGGTCACGCGCAGCTCGAGTTCGTCGAACTGCGCGACTTCGCCGGCGGCGCGGGCGCGCAGTTCGTTCGCGGCGCGCTGCTCCTCTTCCAGTGAATGCAATCGCCCGGCGGTTTCGTCATGCTGCCGTTTCGTCTCGTCGTAATTCTTCAGCTCGCCCTGAGCTTCGGCCAGTTTGCGTTCGAGTTCAGTGATCCGGCCTTCGATGTGGCGCAGCGTGTCTTTCAGGTTGTCTGAAGCCTGGCGGTACTCTTCGACCTTCAGAATCTGGTCGAAGACTTTTTTGCGCGGGGTCGGGGCGAGGGTGAAATCGTAAGTGAAGGTCCCCTGCGGGACGCCGATAGTGGATTTGAAGAGCGCGGACAGGTCGGCTTCGGGTTCGACGCCGATGTGCTGGCGGAGCCAGGGGACGACCTGGTTTTTCTGCTCGACCAGCCTGATCTTAGTGTCGGGGTCGAAGATGTAATAGCCGCCGCCGGTGTCGCGGTTGACGACGTATTCGCGCTCGTCGAGGTTGGAGATAAAGCCGACCGCGACCGAGCCGCGCTTCGCGCCGCGCTTGACGAAATCCTCGCGGTTGTAATCGAGGTGGTCGAACAGCGCCCACGCAATCGCTTCCAGAATCGTGGTCTTGCCTGCTCCGTTCGGGCCGCAGATCGCGACCACTCCGGGCGAGAAAGTCCACGCGGCGTCGGCGTGATTCTTGATGTTTCTGAGTTCGACTCTGGTGATCTGCAAGGGGCTGGGAAAACTAGGAACGGACAGGCAGTAAGCAGGAGGTCCGGGATTGATGGTCAGTTGTCAGCGGGTCGTTCCTGAATTGTCAGTGATTCACAAAAGGAATCCCGCCTGACGACTGACCATTGATTCAGACCTGTGCGTTCTGCACCGATTCCGGGTTGTCGGTATGACCGAGCAGGTGGCGTCCTTCCTCGCTGCGTGGGTCAATCGTGCGCAGGTGCTTGCGCCCGCGCATTTCCCAGATCGCGGTGATCTTCCCGTTCTTCTCCACGGCGTGGTAAGAGATCTCTTCCTGCGCCGTCCCGCCCGGGGCCGCCGTCTGTGAAGCGGTTTCGGTTGCTGCATTGTCACTCATTGATGATCACTCCTGAATTGATGTGGTGTTGAAGTAACCCGGATTCTGCCACAGCGTGCGCCTGGGTGTCCAGCAGTGTTGCCGGAGAGCCGGCGTCATCGGGCAGTGTCAGGCGCGCGACTGTCTGATCACAAAAGAAGAACGGCAGACCTGCTGGCCTGCCGTCTTTCGCCGAAAATTCTGATGGACCAGAGGGGGATCGAACCCCTGACCTCCGCATTGCGAACGCGGCGCTCTCCCAGCTGAGCTACTGGCCCGAAACGGAAGCGTGATCTTAGCTTGCGTGATTCAGCGCTGTCAACAATGATTCTGCTCTTCCTCAATGACTGAAGCAGTGGCTTCAGTGGCTGCCCTGTGGAGAACTTTTCGGGCGGGCAAAATTAAATTCGCGCGGTGAAGAAAAGCCGCGGGCCTGTTGATTGACATTCCCAGTCAACCGTGTAAATTTCCTCCCCGTTAACTGACCGAAAAACTCTTCAATGATGTGGCGCGGCTGCCAGTCACATCGGCAATCAGGAAGGTTTGGAGTCGCCCTCTCACAAGCCCGATACGACGCCCCCGAACTCATCAGTTTGACAGACCAGCCCCGGCGAAACGTCCCCCAATGCAACGGAAACCAGATCGGTCTGCCCGGACGCTGAACGTCCGCAACAAAATCACCCTGAGCGCCATCCTGCTGCTCGGCGCGATGCTCATCATCACTGCGTTACTGGCTTCCGGATTGCGGACGCTCAGCAATGCCCTGCGCTGGAGCGAACAGGCCTGGGAAGCCAAAGCGCGCCTGAACACGCTCGACCGGCTCATCGGTGAACTGGGCGCCGCCCTGCACGCGGGGGCCGGCGAGGCGCAGTTGCCGGCTTTGCTCACGCGCTTTTCCGCAAAGGACGGCATCACCGCGGAAGTCGAGAGAATCGGCGAGCTGATCGGGAATGACAGCGCACAGGCGGCGCGGCTTGAACAGCTCAGGCGGCGGACTGATGTCGGTCAGTGGCACAGGCTGCTCGCTTCCGGGGGCGGCGCGAGCGTGAAGGAGATTCGCGCCGCGCTCGAAGACGCGCACACTTCCGTTCAGCAGATCAGCGGCGCGCACACGCTCGCGATGGCCAGGCGTCGCGCCGAGACGGAAAGCCTCAGCACGAAGCTGATCATCAACGCCGCGATCCTGTGTCTGCTCGTTATCGCCATTACAGTAATTGCCAGCCGGCGGCTCGCGCGCCGCATCATTGACCCGATCAATCAGATGATGCTCGCGGCCGAAAGGCTGATGCTCGGCGATCTGGCCCCGCGCGTCGAAGAGCGCACCGGCGACGAAATCGGCCAGCTCGCGCGGGCCTTCAACCGGATGGCCGAGCGCATCGCCGAGCGCGAAAAGGCGATCCTCGCGCGCAATCAGGAACTCGACGAACTGCGCGATTTCAACGCGCTGCTGCAGACCTCGGACTCCGAAGAAGAGATCCACCGCGCGCTGCTGCAGAAGGTCCGCGCGCTCGACCTGACTCAGGCCGTGATTCTCAACCGCCGGAGCGAAGACAACACGCTTGCGGTCGCGGCCTCGCTCGATTCGCTCGCCGTTTCAAGCGAAGATTACCTCGCGGCCAGGCCCGGCTGTGGCGAGTCGGCCGCCTCAGAGCAGGCCGATGAGATCCGGCAGATTCCGGTCTGTCGCGTCGTCCGCGCCGGCCGGGAGATGGTCATCCAGGACGTGAAGGATGACCTGCTCTGCGCCGATTGTCGTTTCGGCCAGCGCCGCGGCTCCGCGTTCTGCGTGCCGATCATGGCCGGGGGCAAAACAATCGGCGCGCTCCACCTCGCCAGCCCGAAGACCGATTACTGGAACACCGACCGCCAGCGGCTGGCGAGGATGCTCGTGGATCAGGCCGCGCCGGCGATCAACAATCTGCGCTCGATGAAGACGCTCGAAGACCGCACGCTGATGGACGAACACACGAGGGTCTGCAACCGCCATTACCTGGACGAGTATCTGAAACAGCAGATCGCCCTGGCGCGCCGTCAGGGGTTCCCGGTCAGCGTGATGATGCTCGACATTGATCATTTCAAGCGGCTGAACGACCGCTACGGCCACGAGGCGGGCGACATCGTCCTGCGGCAGTTCGCGGCGACGATCAAGGACTCGTTGCGCGAGGGCGAAATCGTGGCGCGTTACGGCGGCGAAGAGTTCACCGTCGTGATGAACGGCACGGCCAAGGCCGCGCAGACGCTGGCGGAGAGATTGCGCCGCGCCGTGGCCGCGCTCTCGTTCCCGCAGTTCGCGCAGCACGGCGAGGAGGTGCGCGTCACGATGAGCATCGGCATCGCCGAATTCCCGAACAACGGCCAGACGGTCGAAGACGTGGTCAAGTCGGCCGACTTCGCGCTCTACCGCGCCAAGGACGGCGGGCGCAACTGCGTCAAACTCGCCTCGCGCAGCCTGATGGCGATCAAGGGCGCGCAAAACCGGCTCTAGGGCCGCGAGAGACAAACCGGGCACGACTGTGGTAAATCATGCCCGTCATGCCCGCACGCAAGGATCGGAAAACCAGCGACCGGGAAGCCGTACTCTTCGGCGACCTGTCTGTCACACAGGCGCTCGAACATTCCGAATCGGTCGCCGTCCCGCCTGACGATTCACTCGAAAAGATTCGCGAAGACCTCAACCACACTGAAATCTGCGGCGCGTGCAGGGACGGAATGCCGATAGTCTTCGGCATCGGCCCTGACAAGGCCGACCTGATGCTCATCGGCGAAGGTCCCGGGATAGACGACATCAAATCCGGGCAGCCATTTCAGGGGCAGGCGGGGGTGCTGCTCACGCGCATGCTCGCGGCCATCGGACTCTCTCGCGCCGAGGTATACATTTGTAATGTCATCAAGTGCATCCCGCCGGGCGAGCGGAATTTTTCAGTCGAGGAGATCGAAGACTGCCGCCCGATCCTGCTGCGTCAGATTCTGGCCGTCAGCCCGCGAATCATCGTGGCCTTCGGCGCGCTGGCCGCGCAGACGCTGCTGCGGTCAAAGAAGACAATCTCGGAACTGCGCGGCAACCGCTACACGCTGCGGCTCAACGGCAGGGAGATTGCACTGGTCCCGAGTTTCAACCCGGCTTACCTGCTGCGCGTGGCCGATAAGAAACGCGAAGCCTGGGAGGATTTGAAGATGGTCAGAGAGTTTCTCAAGTGAGGTGACGCTGATCAGGTGATCACTTCTTCTTTTCAGCCAGCGCCCGCCTGATCTTCTCCACCGTCTCACGCGTCTGCGCTGCGAACGCCCCTTTCGGGGCGAGGCGCAGATACTCCTCAAACATCGGCAGCGCATTTTCGGGTCGCCGCGCTTTGAGCAGGATGTTGCCGGCCAGCAGGTGCGCGTCGGCGTAATCCGGCTTCAGCTGGATCGCCCGCCCGGCTTCCGGCCCGGCCTTCGCCAGATCGCCTTTGCCGTAATAAACCCGCCCGAGAGTGAAGTGGCCGTGCCATGAATTTGATTCAAGTCTGAGCCCTTCCTGAAGCGACTTCTCCGCCTCAGCGTATCTTTCCTGCCGCAGGTAAACTTCGCCGAGCGCGAAAAGAGCCTGTGCGGCCTTCGGGTTGATTTCCAGCACGCGACGCAACGCCTGCTCTGCCTTCTCCCACTTCTGCGCGTCCATCCAGGCTGTGCCGAGGAGCAACTGTGCTTCAACGAAATCAGGATAGATGCTGATGGCCTTTTCCAGATGCGCCACGCCCTCCGACGGCTTTTTGTGATCGATCAACGCCGCCCGGCCCTTTTCAAATTCCCTCCTCGCTTCGGCGGGGATTCTTGAATCGAGCAGCGGCGCAGTTGTCTCCGCGTCGCGCGCCACATCAGGTTTCGTCGGCTTCAGTTGAATGAACAGATTCGCCGTCGGCGTGGTTTGCAGGTCCACCTGCTGCTGCACCTCGTCGAAGCCGGGGTGTCTGACCGTGACCGTGTAGAGCCCCAGCGCCAGGCCGGAGAACCTGAATTTGCCGGTGCGGTCAGTCTGCGCCTGCGCGATGAAGGCGCCGCCAAAAGTTTCCAGCCGGACGAAGACGTGTTCAGCTGGCGCGCGGTCGGCGGCGAATCGCACCTGCCCTGAGATTTCACCGGGAATAGGCAGAGAGATTATCAGGTGTGGTCGGGCGGGGGCAGGCGCGCCACAAACGCTGATGAGCAGGGTGATGATCAATGATGGAAGCCCGAAGCGACCCATTCATCCTTTCCTCCAGTGGACGTGAAACAAAAGGGAGAGGATTGCCTCCTCTCCCTTTCAAGCCGATCTGCGTGATGGATCGCCTAGAACTCGAATCTGACGCCGAGCCGCATGTTGAAGGGCGGGCGGTATCCGATTCTCAGGTTCGTCGTAGTGGCAAACGGCTTCCCGAAGTCAGGGTTCAACTGCCCCGAAGTGCTTTCGCGGAGCTGATCCGAGAGCAGCACCTTCTGAGTGTTGGTGACGTTGAAGAAGTCGGCCACGAAGACGAACTTCGCGCGCTCGGTCAGTTGCCACGGGTAATCCACGTGCAGGTCGAGGCGGGTGTAGAAAGGCGTGCGCCCCAGCTTGCCGCGCCCGCCAATCGGGATCTCGCCCGAATTCAGGTAAGCCGGGTTGCCGTAATACTCACTGAGCGGCACGCCCGATTCCATGTGGATGCCTGTGCCGAGGTTCAGCCCCTTGAGCGTCTTCGCCCAGCCCTGCTGGCCGAAGGCGTAGCTGCCGTAGAGGTTCACCACGTGACGCCGGTCCGTGTTGAGCGGCCCCGAAGCGAACTGATCCTTGAGCAGGTCGAAATCGCCGTTCACGAAATCGAACAGCGAGCTGATGCCGGGGTCAGTCTGGTTGTTGTCGTTGCGGAAGTGGCCCTCGAAGTTGCCGCGCAGCGACGCGATGCGCCAGTTGGTGAGCAGTTGCCAGTTGTTGGAGAACCGCTTGTTGAGTTCGATCTCCACCGCGCGGTAGTTGTGAACCGGGTCGGGGAAACCATCCGGCACGCCGTCGCCGCCGAAATTGCCGGCGGGCTGGCCGTTCTTGCCATTCGTCGCGTAGCAGATGTTGCCGAGGTTATTGCCGAACAGGTCGGTGACGCCTTTCACATCGAGGCTCGGGTCGCACTGCGAGGGTCTGGGCGCGCCGGTCGCATACTTGAAGCCGATCGGATTGACCGCGGCATCGAGCTTCGCACTGATGTTGCCGATGAAGTACGCCTGACCGAACAACGCGGCGGATTCGAGTGAGACCAGCGCGGCGTCTTCGACGATGCGTTTCAGCCGCCGGTCAATGTAGCGCACAGAGACGACCAGATTGTGCGGCAACTGCTGCTCGAATCCGATCACGTGTTCATCCGCATAGCCGAGTTTGGTCCCGGGCAGGATCGGGTTGGTCGCCGGGCCCGAAAGCGTCAGCCCCCCGCCCGTGCCGTTGGCCGCCCCACTCAGCAGGTGCGCCGCGTCAACCACCGGAGTCACCGTGCCGAATTGATTAAGCTTCACGCGCCGGTTGCCGCTCGAGTCGACCGTGAATTCCGGCGCGAAGCGACCGCTGCGGAAATCGAGTTCGGTTGAAAGCGAGCGCTCAGCCAGATCGAGCGGGAGGTATTCAAAGAAGCGACCGAAGTTGTAATAAGCCTTCGTCCTGCCTTTCCCGAACGGGTCAACCGTCACGCCGACGCGCGGCGCCCACTGACCCGTAAAGCTGTAGGCGAGTCTACTGCCGTCCGGCGCTTTACTGCCGATCATCCGCTCCTGCTCGTGCCGCAACCCGGCCAGCACGGTGATGAATCGGTTCATCCGCCAGGTGTCCTGAATGTAACCGGCATGGTAATTCGCCCTCGAATCGAAATTCGTGACGCCGTATTCGCCGCGGTCCTGTCTGAGGTAAACCCTGACGTCGCCGGTCCCGGGGACGTTCAGCAGCGGGCAGAGCGTGCAACCGGCGCCCGCCGTGCGCAATGACCATTCGGCGTTCATCTGTTGCCCGATGGCCCCGGCCGCGAGGCTGCCGCCCAGCGCGACGATTGAAGTGCCCTCGACGTTCGTCGCCGGGATGGTGTATTTCGGGCCGCTGCGGTCACGCGTCCCTGAGTAGAACGAGCGTTGATACTGGTAACCCAGACCGAAGGTGTGCGTGCCCAGGAAAGTGACCTGCTTCGACGTGTCGAACGTGGCGCGGTAAGTGTTGCTTTCGGTCGGCTCAAAGAACCCGAGTCCGATGGCTGTGAAGTTGCCGCGCGTCGGATTCGTGCGGTCAATGATGCGGTTGAAATTATCAAAGCCCGTTTCGTCGAAAGTATTCCGGCCCATGTTGAATGAGCCGCTCACCGTCCAGGTGGAACTGAGCGAGCCGTTATACCTGACTGCGATGTTGCGGGTGCCGAGTTCCAGCCTGCTGTTCGACGTCGCGTTATCAATATTCACCGTCCTGAACGGCGCGGTGTTGGTCGTGGTCGGGTCACCGAAGATCGAGAAGTTGACCTGGTGACTCGGGGTCAGGTTGTAATCGAGCTTGAAAGCATAGTTGAGCGTGCGGTAGCGCCGCGCCGTATCGCCCAGCAGCGTGCGCAACCCCGACCCATCAGCGCCGCGCACGATCTCGCGCCGCACGGTCGGGTTGAATGAGCCGAAGAAAAACATTTTATCCTTGAGACTTGGAACGTGACCGCCGAACTCCCCGCCGGCGTCGTAATTTTCGTCGTGCAGCAGCTTGCCGTATTTATTGATCCGCAGATCGTCAGGCTGACGGCGTTCGGCCTCAAACGATTTCGGCGAAGCGTAACCGAAGATCGAGCCGTGATAATCGTTGCCGCCCGACTTGGTGATGATGTTGACGATGCCGCCCTGCGATTGCCCGTATTGCGGTTCGAAGCCGCCCGTCTTCACCTGCACTTCCTTGATGTACGAAGTGTTGATGCCGACGCCGAGCGTGCCGTACGAACGCGAGAACACACCGAGTCCGCCGAAGGCCGAATCGGTGATGTTGACGCCGTCGGCGATGTAAAGATTGTCGAGCGCCGACCCGCCCGAGATCGAGGGGTTCGCCGCGCCGCCGAGCAGGCTGTCAGTCGCGCCGGGCGAGAGGTAGAACAGACTCGTGACGCTGCGCTGCAGCGGCAGATTCTGGTAGAGCTGATCGTTCAGGTTTGCGCCGACGGCGGTGCTGGACGTGTCTATCGTCGCCGTGCCCGCCGACACTTCGACGACTTCTGAGACGTTGCCCGCCTGCAGCGTCAGCCTGAGCGACGAGACTTTGCCGACGAAGACTTCGACGTTCGGAACAGTCACGGTCTTGAAGCCTGACTGCTCGGCCCTGACGTTATATCTGCCCGGGATCAGGTTTGTCGCCTCAAACTCGCCCGATTCATTGGCCGTGACCGAACGCTCGCCGGTCGGCCCGCTGATGATGACTTTGGCGTTGGGGATGACCGCGCCAGTCGCGTCAACCACGCGGCCGGCAATGGACCCTTTGGTGGCCAAATCCTGAGAGAATGCGGTGCCCGTCGCGAGCAGCGTAAACAGCAACGCGCTGAGTAACGGCTTCGTGCGACACCATTGTGACAGTGCTTTATTCATAAGCGCCTCCATTGAAAACAGCGACACGCCGAGGTCCGGGCCGCCGTTGATGAACTGTTGCCCTGAAATTCAGGAACGAAGAAAAATTTCAAGCGGGCTGGATGCCCGCCGCTCGATCAAGTGCGCAAGGCGCGTGCCTTGAGCGGAGGGCGAAGGCGCAAACGCTTAAATGGATAAGGATTGTGTGGAAGGCGGGCCGAAGTTATGGAATTACTGTCGTGCCTGCTACGGCCGGAATTTCATATCGAATAGGAATTTTTGGATTTTCGACCGTGTTTTCGGGCGAAGCGTGATCGCCTCCGCGTCGGCCGGCAGGCGAAATCAATCAATTTGGATGGCGATCAATTCTGATTGCGATCATGGCGTGTTCGCGCTTCCTGATCCGGCTGAAGATTTCTCCGATGCGTTTCATCCATCCATATTTTTGTCGGAGCAACTCGTGCCCGTGTTCGGCCTCGGCGGCAGCGAGGATGCGGGCTTCGGCGTCAACCCATTCGCCTTTCACATTGCCGCGCATGTCGCACGGCGCAATGCGGACGCGCGGGTTGTTGCGCACGCGCTTCACCTTCCACGCGTCGGCCAGCGAGTAGACGTAAAAAACGCCGTCCTCTTCGGCGAACCACACCGGCGTCAGCACGGGCTGCCCATTCTTTCGATAGCTTTCAAGGTTGAGGTAATTCTGTTTAGCGAACTGCGCCAGCTTTGCGTCGTTCATGGTTTCCCCTGAGGTGCCGTGAGGTTGTGTTGAGTTTGCGGTAACGCGGACGGCGGCGGCCCCGACGGAGCCCTGATGCCTTCGCGGTCAAAGGCCAGTTTTGTGCGGCGGCGCAATTCGCGCGCGATCTCGGCCTGTTTTGAGGGCGCGGTCTTGACGGCGAGCCTGAGCCCGACGCCCGCCGCGGTCAGCTTCTCCACGCCGTACATCACCGGCTCTTCGGTGATTTCATCGGGCTTTTCAGCGCGCATCTGCCGCGCCGTTTCGATCATCACCTTCATCGCCCGGTCCACGTCCTCGCTGTAATCAATTTCGACGTCCAGCACGGCGCGCGACCAGTCGCGGGACAGGTTCGAGACGGTCGTGATGGCACCGTTCGGGATGGTCGTCAGCGAGCCTTCGAGGCTGCGTACCAGCGTCACCCGCAGGGTCAGATGCTCGACCGTGCCCGTGGTCTCGCCGATTTTGACCGAGTCGCCGACGTTGTACTGGTCTTCGAGCAGGATCAGAAAGCCGGCGAAGATGTCCTTGACCAGACTCTGCGCGCCGAAGCCGACGGCGATGCCGACGATCCCGGCGCTCGCCAGGATCGGCGCGACGCTCACCCCCAGCTGTTGCAGCAGCACCATCAGGCCGACAAACAGGATCACCGCCTGGGCCGTGCCGCGCGCAATCGCCGAAAGGGTTTTTAACCGCCGTCGCTCAATCGCCGCGCCCTCACCGGTCACGCGCCGCTCGTACAGTTCAAAGCTCGTCCTGATCAGCGCCGCCGCGAAGCGCATCAGAAAAACGGTGATGACGGCCACGATGACGGCCGGGATCCCCCGGCTGACCAGAAAGACGTCGGCCTGATGCACAACACGCAGCAGCGTCTCGCGCACCGATGAAATCCTGTCACGCTCCTCGGGCAGCAGGTTGAGCAGGAAGACGAAGTACAGGACCCAGAGGAGCGTGCGCCCGGCCCTGGCGCCCCAGTCAATCAGCAGCCGCCTGATCGAAGGCCGGTCGGCAAAACCCGCTTCCGCCGTCTCCAGATTGAGCCGCCTGAGCGCACGCCGACGGAGCCCGCCCGCGAGCAGGTGCAGCAGCCAGCAGACCGCGAGCGCCGCGAGCGCCAGCGCCGCGACGCGCAGCAGAGGCCCGGATGAAAGGTTCGTCGGCGTTTCGGGTGATGTCTGGACGAGCAGGAGTAAGTTCATCAGGGCGTATTACAAGCGAAAAAAAACAGGGAAGCAATGCGACCGGAATACTTTATTGACACTGCTTTCGCGCCCGTGCTAGATTCGCGCCGTTTTCAGGCCCTCTTTCATTATTAATCACACAGTCCGACCGGTTTCGAGCCCCCTGAACAAAGAGCTTTCCGAAGTGGTTTTGCCGTATGCCGAATATTGATGATCTGCTCACCATCGCCTGTCAGGAAGGGGCTTCAGATTTACACCTCAAAGCCGGGGTCTACCCTTTCATCCGCGTCTCCGGCGAGATGAAGCCGGTGCGTGAATGGCCGCGGCTGACGCAGGAAGACACGCTGACGATGGCCTTCGCGATCATGTCCAACCGCCAGAAGCAGCGCTTCAAGGAGAACGCCGAGATTGACGTGTCATACGGCGTGCCGGGCCTCGGACGCTTCCGCTGCAACGTCTTTCAGCAGCGCGGCAGCGTCGGCCTTGTGATCCGTGTCATCCCGACCAACATCAAGACGATTGGCGAACTCAGGCTGCCGAAGGTGATCGAGAAGGTGGCCGACGAGCGGCGCGGCCTGATCCTCGTGACCGGGACGACCGGCTCGGGCAAATCTACATCGCTCGCCGCAATCATTGATTACATCAACTCCACGCGCAGCGGCCACGTCATCACTATCGAAGACCCGATTGAATTCCTCCACCGCGACAAGAAATCGTTCCTCACGCAGCGCGAGATAGAGGTTGACGCGATCAACTTCAGCTCGGCCCTGCGCGGCGCGCTGCGCCAGGACCCGGACGTGATCCTGGTCGGTGAAATGCGCGACCACGAGACCATCGCCACCGCGCTCACGGCCGCCGAAACGGGCCACCTGGTGCTTTCGACGCTGCACACCATTGACGCGACCGAAACGATTCAGCGCGTCGTCTCGATCTTCCCGCCGCACGAGCAGCAGGGCATCCGCCTGCAGCTCGCGAGCGTACTCAAGGCGGTCGTCTCGCAGCGCCTGATCCGCGCGCTCGACGGCAAGGCGCGCGTGCCCGCGGTCGAAGTCCTCGTCTCCACCCCGTACATCCGCGACTGCATCATCCACCCCGAAAAGACCCGCCTCATCCGCGACGCCCTCAGCCAGGGGAAATCGCAATACGGGATGCAGACATTTGACCAGTCGCTTTACGACCTCTACTCGCAGAACCTGATCAGCTACGAGGAGGCGCTGCACGGCGCCTCGAACGCCGACGAGTTCAAACTCCACGTGCAGGGCATCAGCACCAGTTCCGAAGTCAGTCAGTCCCAGACGCCGGCAAACTGGAACCCGCCCGTCGGCAGCACGCGGGCCGGGCAGAAGTGAAGGGCAGGAGACCGCCTGGTACAGGACTGGAGTGCCTTGTGTGAATATCCCTTCACCGCCGAGGACGCGGAGGAAACGCAGAGGGTTTCTCCTCTCTGCGCTGTCTCTGCTCTCTCTGCGTCTCAGCGGTGAAGGGCACTCTCATCCCAGGTTTCCTGACTTTGCACCAGGAACGCCATCTCGCGTTTTTCTTTCTTTCCTGCTCCCTGTTTCCCTCTTTGCCTTCCCCACTTGACTCCGCCCGCCGCGCGTTCCACGATGCCAGGGTATGGAGCAGAAGCTTTACGAAAAGACGCTGGCCCGCGCCTTCAGGCTGCTCGCCGCCCGCCCGCGCAGCACCGCCCAGTTGCGCGAGCGGTTGCTTGAAAAGGAGTGGGCCGAAGCAGAGGTTGTCGAGCGCGTCATCGCCCGCCTGTTGGAACTCGGCTACCTCAACGACGAGCAGTTTGCCGCGAGTTACGCCGCCTCCCGCCTGACGACAAAGACACTCGGACGCACCCGCCTGCGCCGCGACCTGCAACGCAAAAAAGTCTCGTCACAGGCCGCCGAGCAGGCGCTGGACGAAGTCTATGCGGAGCGGGGCGAAGAGGAATTAATTGCAAGGGCCATCGCCAAACGCGTTCGATTGAAGGGAAAGCCGCAGACACGCGAGGAAACAAAGAAGCTGTTTGATCACCTGATGCGGCTCGGCTTCAGTTACGACCTCGTGAAGCGGAAGGTGAAAGAGGCGGGGAAGGTTGATGAGATCGAAGAGGATTCAACATGAAATGGATGTCTGTCTTAATGCTCCTGTTCCTCCCGGTTGCTGATGTTTATGGCCAGAGCAACTCTCAAGCCTCATCCCTGATAAAAACCGATGAAGTCAAATCCGCCGTCTCGCGGCTCCTGCAATCCGATGAAAAAAGAGATCGCGCCTGGGCCGCGTGGCTGATCGGCAGATACGGCCTCGAAGAGTTCACGCCCGCACTTTACGGGTTGCTCTATGACAAGACAGCGGACGTGCGGGGCGAAGATGATCACGTCATCAGTACCACATTCGACGCCTTGATCCGGCTTGACGCGGAAGCCCCCTCAGAAATTCTGATGCCGCTGTCGGACAGGTTCCGAAACGAAGTCATTATCCTGCTCGCAAAGTCTCCTGAGAAAAATCGGCCTGACCTTCTGTCACTTCTCCAGAGGCAGTTGACCGATGAGCAGTGGCTGGCGATCTGCAATCTTCTGGCCAGCGTCAGGGCTCGCGGTTTTGCCGCCTCGTTACTGCGCGAGCTGAAAATCCGGGTTGATATCTATGTTACTCAGGATCCACATGCCTGGTTCGGCCACGGCGGAAGTGGTCACGGTGTTGGGTGTGGCGTTTTGCAGGTGTCGGAAGGGTTCCCGCCGCTCGTGTTTTACGATCTTCATGAATGGGCGAAGCGTGGCTTTATTCTTGTCGCCCCGGGGCGTCATTCGATTTATTACTCGCGGCGGGAATTCGAACCGGAAGCGAACGGGAAGTTCACCGGCAGCAGTCACAGCATCAATGAGAGGAACCAATACCGCACGGAGTATCTGGCCGAACTGCTCAACACTTCGGTCGAAGTGTTGAAATTCAATCCCTCTCCTTCCTTTACCGTGGTCTGGAAAAGTAACGCGGCTTTCAAAGGTGAGGTGACCCGCAGGCGCGAAGAAATAAAACAGAAGTGGGCGGCTCTGATCGGACGGCTTGTTCAGGCAAAGCTGTTATCCGAAAAGGATGCAGCCGGCGTGAAGCCGAATATCACGATTGAGATTCACGATGAGAGGAAAAACAAAACGGTGAAGCTGCCGGATGTGTCTGAAATGCGACAGGCCGGAATAATCACTCGCTCATTCCCACGAGCCCCGGCAACGTTTTCCCGATCTCCTCATTCACCACCAGATCGGCCGCATCATCGAGCGGCGTCGGCGTGCGGTTGATGATGATCAGCGCCGCGCCATTCTGTTTGGCCAGCGGGGGCAGCGACGCAGCCGGGTGAACGACGAGCGATGAGCCGACGGCGATGAAAACATCGCATTCATAGCAGGCCTGAATCGCCCGTTGCATTTCGCGCTCGGGCATCGCCTGACCGAATGAAATCGTCGCGGGCTTCAGATACCCGCCACACTTCTCGCAGTTCGGAGCTGGGTCGCCGGCCTCTATCCGTGCCAGCGCCTCATCCACAGGAATGCGGTCGCCGCAGGAGAGACACGCCGCCTCGGCCGTCGTGCCGTGCAGTTCAATGACATTCTCAGGCCGGTGCCCGGCGCGCTGGTGCAGCCCGTCAATGTTCTGCGTGATCATCGCGATCAACTGGCCGCGCCGTTCGAGTTCGACAAAAGCGAGGTGCCCCGCGTTCGGTCTGGCGTCGCGCATTTCGGGCCAGCTCAGCGCCTTCTGCCGCCAGTATTCGACGCGCCCGGCGCGGCTGCTCGTGAACTCCTGATAATCAATCATGCGGTTCGTGGCCCAGACGCCGTTCGGGCTGCGGAAGTCGGGGATGCCCGACTCGGTGGAGATGCCCGCGCCGGTAAATCCGGCGATGCGCTTTGAATTCGCGATCAGTGTTCTGGCTTCAGAAAAGTTCATTTGACCGAATGAAATCAGCGGTTGTTATTCTTCGACTGACGAAACGCACTCAGTTTAGTTCTGCCCGCCTGCCCTTGCAACACCGGCGTTTGACAGCGGCGAATTGCTCTGACACTCTGAACGCCAGGGCCGACAGCTCCCGTCAGCCATTGAGCGAAGTCAGAGGAGGGAAAGATGCGAGTCGCACTGATTCCAGTTTGTTTTGTCACTTTGCTTTGTTTATCTGCTATGGCCTGTCAGAGTAAATCCACTTCTTCACAAAACGGCTCGCAGAATTCCCAGTCCGCCGACCGGAACGCGAAACCGGATGAGACGCGTGATGTGCATTCATACTCCAACCCGGAACAGATTCGCGTGCGTCACGTTGACCTTGATCTCGAAGTCCTGTTTGACCGCCGGGCGTTGAAAGGGACTTCAACGCTGACGCTGGAGCGCGTTGCTTCGGGCGATTATCCGCTCAAACTCGACACGCGGGATTTGAGGATCATCAAAGCCGAAGCCTCGACCGACGGGACGAACTTCACTCCAACGTCATTCGCGCTCGGCGACGCTGATAAAATCCTGGGCGCGCCGCTGACCGTCCAGCTTCCGCCGCAGGCCACGAAAGTCCGCATCGAGTATGAAAGCACCCCCGGCGCTTCCGGCGTGCAGTGGCTTGAGCCGGCGCAGACGGCGGGCAAAAAGCAGCCGTATATGTTCACGCAGTCCGAAGCGATCCACGCGCGGAGCTGGATCCCGCTGCAGGATTCGCCGCGCGTGCGCGTGACTTACTCGGCCCGCATCCGCACGCCGAAGGAACTGCGTGCCGTGATGAGCGCCGAACAGGACGCGAACGCCCCGCGCAACGGCGATTATCGTTTCAATATGCCGCAGGCGATCCCGCCTTACCTGATCGCGCTCGCGGTCGGCGACCTGGCTTTCAAACCCCTGGGCCCGCGCACGGGCGTTTACACCGAGCCCTCGATGCTTGAGAAGGCTGCGCGCGAACTCGCGGACACCGAGAAGATGGTTGAGGCGACCGAGAAGCTGTACGGGCCGTACCGCTGGGGGCGCTACGACATTCTGGTGCTGCCGCCGAGCTTCCCGATTGGCGGGATGGAAAACCCGCGGCTGACTTTCGCCACGCCGACGATTCTGGCCGGCGATAAGAGTCTGGTCTCGCTCGTCGCGCACGAGCTGGCGCATTCGTGGTCGGGCAATCTCGTGACCAATGCGACGTGGCGCGACTTCTGGCTCAACGAAGGTTTCACCGTCTACCTTGAGCGGCGCATCGTCGAAGCGGTGTATGGCCGCCCGCGTGAAGAGATGGAAGCCGTGCTGGGGCGTCAGACGCTTGAAAAAGAGCTGGCTGATAACAAGCCCGACGATCAGATTCTGCACATTGATCTGACGGGTCGCGATCCTGATGAAGGTTTTACTGAAATCCCTTATGAAAAGGGCGCGCTCTTCCTGCGGCATCTGGAAGAGACTTTCGGGCGCGAGAAGTTCGATCAGTTCCTCAAAGGATATTTCGATCACTTCGCCTTTCAGAGCATCACGACGGCCGATTTCAGAGAGTATTTGCAGAAGAACCTGCTCGACCCGAATCCGCAGCTCGCCGCAAAGGTTCCGGTAGACGAGTGGGTCAGCAAGCCGGGCCTGCCGGCCAGCGCGCCGCGCCCCGTATCAGACGCATTCGCCAAAGTGGAGGAACAGGCGAAGGGCTGGCTCGAAGGTAAGACCCCGGCGGCAAAGCTTCAGACCAGAGGCTGGTCAACTCAGGAATGGCTGCACTTCCTCAAATTCCTGCCACCGCAGTTAAATCAGACTCAGATGCAGGAACTGGATCGTGCCTTCAATCTGACGAAAGTCGGCAACGCCGAGATCGCGCACGTCTGGCTGCTGATGGCGATTCGCAACAAATACGAAGCCGCTTACCCGCGCCTCGAAGAGTACCTGATCTCCATCGGCCGGCAGAAGCTGATCAAGCCGCTCTATGAGGAACTGGTGAAAACTCCCGAAGGCCGCGAACGCGCCCTGCAGATATATCGCAAGGCGCGGCCCGGCTACCACCCGATTGCCCAGGGGTCGGTGGATAAGATTGTGAAGTGGGAGAAGGCGTGATGCGTGATTGGACAAGCTTTCTTCTGTAGATCGTGGCTTCTGATTGTCGCTGTGTAAGGGATACAAGTGATGCTGACCTCAGATGAGATCGCGAATCTCCCATCAGTCATCATTCGTAACGCCGATGAGCCTGCGAAAATTGAAGAAGCAATTTCCTCTCTGAATGACCAGGATGATCGCTGCCACCTGCTTTACGGTCTGACAAAAAGACTGCTCGCTGAAGGAGAGCTGGAGGCAGCAGAAAAAGTTTCTCGTTCGCTTGACACCTGGCCAATCGAGCGAACATGGTTCTTCGGGGATATTGCGGTAAAAAGGTGGGAAGCCGGACAAGCCGAACACGCGCGGCAACTATTGCAGGAGGCCATCCCGATTGCCCGTAACGGAGGCGTTGAGTGGCAACGGGCAGAATCGCTTGCCAGAATTGCAGTGCGGTTCGACCTGATTGGCGACAGAAGAATGGCAGTTACTTTGCTGGCAGAGGCGGCCGAAATAGCCGGACGTGGGGAAGCGCAGTCTCTTAGCAGGGGAAACATTCAGGATACGCTCGACTCAGCAAGTACGCTGGATGAAATATCAGCCGCGCTCATTGCAGTTGGAGAACCGGTGCTGGCACGACAAGTGGCTGGTTCCATCCGGCATGACCACAGGAGGCAACGCGCCTTGGCAAGACTCAATAGCAAGTGAAGGAATGAAGAGCGTTCTGATCAGGTCACGCATCAGGCACTCCACAGCTTTCGCCGCCGGATTTCTCCTCGGCCAGCTTTGCTTCATTGCTGCGAATGCCTGGAGCTATTGGCATATGGTTATCCCGTGCGAGGACTGCGGTGGAGGTTTTGGCTTTCCGTTCGATTGGTATCGGGTTGGAGGGTATATCGGGACTGTCTCGATGATCTGGAGTGGGTTGGTGGCAGATGTGATTATTGTGTTATTCGTCAGCATTGGGAGCGGCTGGATCAGCCAGCGATTTTTCAGTAGTCGCAATCGCCTGACCTTTGAAGAGGCGGAAACAACTTCAGAAAGCTTTACCACCCATCCGCACTAACGAACACCGGCTCGGGCACGAGCAGCACGCCGAAGCGTTCATTCACGCGCTCCTGAATTTCACGCATCAATGCCAGCACTTCGCTGGCCGTCGCGCCGCCGCGGTTGATGATCGCCAGCGTGTGCTTTGACGAAATCCCGACGCGGCCCTTCTGATGGCCTTTCCGGAAGCCCGCTTTCTCAATCAGCCACGCCGCGGGCACTTTCACCTTCCGGCCCGGGGCCTCGAAGCGCGGGACTTTTTCGTCCGCGCCGATCAACTTGTGCCGCCTGGCCGCCTCTTCGATCTGGCGGAACTTTTCAGCCGCGACGACGGGGTTTTTGAAAAACGACCCGGCGCTTTTGCAGTCCTCGTCGCCGGGGGTGATGAGCATGGCCTTGCGGGCGCGAATCTCACGCACGGCCTCCCTGACCTCCTTCAGCGACGGGTTGTCCGTGCGCCCGGCGAAAAAGTTTTTCACGTCGGGGTAACGGAGCGACGGCTCGCCGCGCGGCCTGAGCGCGTAAGTCACCCCCAGCACGATGTAACGATCACGCGCCGTCGTGTTGAAAATGCTGCTGCGGTAGCCGAAATTGCAGGCCGAGTTGATCAGCGTGAAAACCTGCCGCTCGCGCCGGTCATAGACCTGCACGGCGACAATCGTCTCGCTTACCTCCTGGCCGTATGCCCCGACGTTCTGGACGGGCGTGCCTCCGACAAAACCCGGAATCCCGCTCAGGCATTCGACGCCCGCCAGATCGCGTTCGACGCACCAGGCTACGAACCTGTCCCAGTCTTCACCCGCCCCGGCGGTCACGAGAACCTTGTCGTCTTCGACCTCGGATGAGATGCCTTTGATGGCGACCCGCAGCACGAGACCCGGAAAGCCTTCATCCGCCACCAGCACGTTGCTGCCGCCGCCCAGCACAAACATCGGCATTGATCTGTCCGCCGCCCAGGCAGCGGCACCGGGCACATCATCCTCGCTGAAGGCGTCAACAAAGAATCGTGCCGGGCCGCCGATTCCCAGCGTGGTGTAGGGTCCGAGTCGTACTCTTTCGCGGATTATTTCTGCGACGCTCATGGGGGATGAGTTCATAGTACCGCCTTCAGGCGGGTTTTGCGATCATGAAAAACCCGCCTGAAGGCGGTACTATGAACATTTCTGACGACTACGATTTCTTTGGATCCTTCCAGTCCGCGAGCTGCGCGAAAGGGTTATTGAAAGCAGTTTTGGCCGCGCCTGCGGGACGCGGTTGCTGCTGCTGACGGTTCTGATCCCTGCCGCGATTCGGTTTGCGCTCCTGACCGGCCGCCGGCTGTTTGTCGCGCGGCTGTCTGGTGACTTCCGGGTCACTCTTCATCGAGAGCGCGATCTGATTCTTCTCCAGATTGACTTCGATGACGCGCACGGTCACGCGGTCGCCGGGGTTGACGACGTTGCGCGGGTCCTTGACGAACCGGTCGCTCAGCTGCGAGATGTGAACCAGCCCGTCCTGATGCACGCCGATGTCCACGAACGCGCCGAAGTTGGTCACGTTGGTCACGATGCCGGGGCAGACCATGCCGGGAGTCAGGTCTCTTACCTCATGAATGTCTTCGCGGTAAGCGAACGCGACGAATTCTTCGCGCGGGTCGCGGCCCGGTTTGGCCAGCTCCTTCACAATGTCTTCAAAAGTGAAGTCGCCGACTTCGGCGCGCAACTCCGCCGACTGCCTGACCAGTTCGACGCCGGAACCTGTCAGGTCTCTAACGTCCCTGTTGAGCCGCCCGGCCAGCGATTCGAGCGCCGGGTAGCGTTCAGGATGCACGCCGGTGTTATCGAGCGGGTGTTCGCCGTTCGGAATGCGCAGGAACCCGGCGGCCTGCTCGAATGTTTTCTTGCTGAAGCGCGGGATGTCGAGCAACTGGGCGCGTGATTTGAACAGGCCGCCCGTGTTGCGCTGCTCGACGATCTTTTTCGCGAGCGAAGGCCCGATGCCGGAGACGCGCGCGAGCAGGTGAGACGAAGCGGTGTTGAGATTCACGCCGACCGCGTTGACGCAGGAATCAACGACCAGATCGAGGCTCTTTTTGAGCGAATGCTGCGCGACATCGTGCTGGTACTGGCCGACGCCGATGCTCTTCGGGTCAACCTTGACCAGTTCAGCGAGCGGGTCCTGCAACCGGCGCGCAATCGAAATAGCGCCGCGCACGGTCAGGTCAAGGTCGGGGAACTCTTCGCGCGCGACCTCGCTGGCGCTGTAAATGCTCGCGCCGGATTCGTTGACCATCACGACCGGCACACTGAGTTGCTGTTCCTTCAGAGCTTCACGCACGAAGCTCTCGGTCTCTCGCCCCGCCGTGCCGTTGCCGACGGCGATGGCGCGGATGTTGCCGTTCCTGACGATTTCGCCGAGCAGCTTCTTCGCGTGTTCCTGCTCGTTCTTTGATTGCAGATGCATCACGGTGCTGGCGACGTATTTGCCGGAATCGTCAACCACTGCGAGCTTGCAGCCAGTGCGGATGCCCGGGTCAATGCCGAGTACCGCCTTCGGGCCGAAGGGGGCGGCGAGCAGCAGCTTGCGCACGTTTTCAGCGAAGACCCTGATCGCGGCCTCGTCGGCGACTTCCTTTAGCGCGCGGTGGACTTCGGTTTCGATGCTCGGCAGGACGTAAGTTTTGAGCGCCATCCGCGCGGCCCTGGCGAGTACGCCTGCGCCCGGCGAATCGGGTATGGTGCAGGCCGCGCGTTCGAAGGCCGCGAGCAACACGGCATCGAAAGTTTCATCCTCGGGCGCGCCGCCAATCGTCAGCGTCAGTTCTTCTTCCGTCCACCCGCGACGAATTGCGAGATAGCGATGCGAATTCTCAGGCCTGAGCAGCGTCTGAATTGATTCGTGATAATCAAAGTAGCGTTCGTACTTGCTGTGCGGTTTCGACTTGTCTGTTTTGCCAGTGCGTGCGCAGCCGCGCTCGAAGGCAGTTTTGCGCGTGAACTGGCGCAGCCCTTCCGTTTCCGACAAGCGCTCGGTCAGAATGTCCTGCGCGCCTGAGATCGCGGCCTCGGCGTCGTTGATCTTTTTCTCCTCGTTGCGGAAAGTGAAGGCGAACAGCTCCATCGTCTGGCCGGGCTGCGGCGTTTCCAGCCCGTGACCGCAATTCCAGATCCAGTCGGCCAGCGGCCCGAGCCCCGCCTCCCTGGCCACCGTCGCTTTGGTTTTGCGTTTCTGTTTATAAGGCAGGTAGATGTCTTCGAGCGAATCGGGGTCGAAGGTCGCGAGGATCTTCTCTTTCAGTTCGTCTGTCAGTTTGCCCTGCCGCTGGATTTCTTCGACGATGAATGCCTGGCGCTTGAGAATCTCATCCCAGCGCCCCTTCGCGTCAATCACCTTCTGAATCGCGACTTCGTCGAGGTTGCCGGTGGCTTCCTTGCGGTAACGGGCGATGAATGGAATCGTCGCGCCTTCTTCGGCCAGGCGAAGGACAGCCGCAGCGGATGAGGTCGGAATATCTGCATGAATGGTCTGGAACCAGGTTTCAAAAGTCATGATGAATTACGGATCCTGGATGTCGGGTAATGGGGTGAGCAGAGAGAATACGAAACAAACAGAAATAACGAAACAGGTGAAAGGCCGAAAACACCCGTTCGGGAATTTTCGCGTGTTTCGTTCATTTCGTCTGTTTCGTATTCTCCCTCAGTTTTTCGGTCTTGCGAATCATCCGCAGAATGGATTCTTCCCGCGTGAGTTCTGAAATGCGTGACAGCGCGACCCACCTGAGCGCCTTCGATTCGCTGGTCGCAGCGAGCGGCGCGTTTCTGTCGGCGGTGAAAAGAAATCTGATGTCGTAATGATTATGCCCGGGCTCTTTCGCGCTCGCGGGAATCCCATGAACGTCAACGTCAAAGATGCGATCAGACACCGGGCGGACGTCGTCGAGCCCTGATTCCTCGCGGGCTTCGCGCCAGGCGGCTGAGAGCATGTCGGGGTCGTCTTCGACGTGCCCGCCGAGCTGCGCCCACAGGTCGAGCCTGCCGTGATGAGTCAGCAGCGCGTGCGAGTAATCCTCATCGAGAACCCACGCCGAACCCGTCAGGTGGCCGATGAGCAGCGAGCGGGAGTAGAAGAGTTCGTTGTCAGTAACGAAATCCGCAATCCGTCGGCGCATCTGTTCTTCGCGGCTGTCGAAAGTCCGGTGGGCGCGGAGTTGTTCGAGGATCGGTTCCCGGTTCATTGATCAGCCTTCAGCCTCTCATTGAGCATGTTGCAGAACAGCGCGCCCTGTTCGATGGCGTCGTCCAGCGCCTGATGCGTGTGTGGCAGGTCGTCGAACCAGCGGCGTGGCATGTTTCGTTTGACCGAAGCCCTGTAATCCTTTTTCAGCATCGCCATCGCGTAGGTTTTGATGTCGAGTGCGGAATGTGAGAATGGGCTTTCACCGGTAAAGCGGATAAGATAGTAATAGACGAACATGAAGTCGAAGGCCACCGGGTAGGAAACGAACACAGGTCTGCCGGGCAGCTTCCTGAGCCACGCCAGATAATCCTTCATCGCGGCTTCGGGCGTCTGAAGGTTCTGACGGCAGGCATTCCACGCCACTTCCTGAGTCTTCCACCAGGCCATGGTCCTCGGGTCGCCCGTCGCCCCGGGCAGCGTCTCCAGATTCGCGGTAAAAGTGCTGACCAGAGTTTTGTCGGCCAGATACGCGGCTGAGCCGAAACTGAGCATGGAATTGACGCCCGGGATCGGGCCGTCGGTTTCCACGTCCGTACTCACGTAGATTTCAGGCATATTCTTCCAGAGCAAAAGCCGGCGGAGATGAAGTCATCGCCGTTCCAGCGTCATCTTCATTCCGTACTTCGGCCTCAGTGTGACCAGCGGGCGAATTTCGACCACATGGCCGGGTGCCAGCCGCAGTTTCCACCGCTGAGCAATCGTCGCAATCACGAGTACGCCCTCCATCCAGGCGAAAGCTTCGCCGATGCAGGTGCGCGTGCCGCCGCCGAAAGGGAAGTAGCTGAACTTCGGCCGCGCCTCCCGGGCTTCCGGCGTCCAGCGTTCGGGATCACACCTGTACGGGTCAGGGAACCAGCGCGCGTCGTGCTGGACGATGAATTCATTCATCAGCACCAGATCGCCCTGCCTGAGCCGGTGGCCTGAGATTTCATGATCGGCGAGCGCGCGGCGCCCGATCATCCACGCGGGCGGGTACAGGCGCATTGATTCGGCGAAGACCATTTCGGTGTAACGCAGCTTCGGCACATCCTCGAAAGTCGGCAGCCGCCCGGCGAGTACCGAGTCAATTTCGGCGTGCAGTTTCACTTCGACTTCGGGATGCTGTGAGAGCAGATACCATGTCCACGTCAGCGCCGTCGCCGTCGTCTCGTGCCCGGCGAGGAAGATGGTCAGCGCCTCGTCGCGCACCTGTTCATCAGTCATCCTGCCGGTTCCGCCTTCCTCATCCTGCGCCACGAGCAGCATGGACAGCAGGTCACCGCGATCTTCGCCGCTCGCCCGGCGCTCGTTGATGATGCGGTAAATGATCTCGTCGAGTTTTTTCTTCGCCTGCTCGAACCGGCGGTTGCTCGGCAGAGGCAGTCTGTAGAGCAGAGTGGCGAACGGGTTGGTGACGCGCCCGATCAGATGCATCGTCTGCGTGAGCGCCTGACTGACATCACCGGCCGCGTCCCCGACTTCGGCATCGAAGAGCGTTTTGCCCGCAATCACGAGGGCCAGTTGCATCATCTCCCGCGACATTTCGAGCGGCTGGCCCGGCGGCTGGCTCGCCCATCGTTCTCGCACCCGGTCGGCATAATCAACCATCTGCGTGGCGTAAGCCGCGACGCGCTGCCGGTGGAAGGCGGGCTGGACGAGGCGGCGCTGGCGCAGGTGGAATTCGCCCTCGCTCGTGAGCAGCCCCTCGCCGAGCAGCCGCTTCATCATCTGCAGCCCGCGCCCCTTCATAAACTTCTTCTGGCTCGTCACCAGCACGTCGCGGATGTCATCTGGATGACTGACCAGCCACATGGCCTGCGTGCCAAGCCGGAAACGCACGACATCGCCGTGTTCGCGCTGGAGTTTGCTGAGAAAACCCAGCCAGTCGCGGCGCAGTGCGAGCAGGTTGGTGAGGCTTGATCCGTTGTAGGTTTGCTTTGGGGGAGTGATAACAGCTTTCATCTTCGTTACTCGTACCCTCCGGAACGGGACGGCAGACTGGCTGGGTTGCTGAGGGGATATTGTGAATCCTGCAAAGCCGGACTCTGCGGGTCAGGCGAGACGCATCTGCTCAAGGGAGGCCGGGGCATCGCCTCCGCTGATGTCCGGAATGACGGCCATCTCCAGCCCCGCCACGCCATCCAGGTTGACGCCGTAATCCTCCACCTCGGAAGTCACGGCGGGCGGGCTGAAGTTATACTGCTGGCGCAGAATCTCGCGGTAAGGCTGCCCGCCGCCGGCTGACCACCGCAGCACGAATTCCTGCGTGCGCGCGCGCCCCGACTCCTCGCGGAACCGCAGGCGGATGCGGCGGATTCTCTGCGGCTCATCAAAGAGGAGGCGGATTGTCTGCTCCCCCGCTTCCGCCGCGCGCCAGCCTGACCCTGCGCCCGGCACCAGTGCCGCCTCAATCGGGTGTGCCGCATCTTCTGATGTGACCTCGACCTGCGCCAGTCGTTCCAAGTCAAGCCAGTCGGGTTCAGGCTTTAAGGACTCCGGTGAGCCCCGACTGATTATCCGTTTGCGCATAACGTACCTCCTGCAGAGAAGCGCCATAAAACAACCCGCGCCCGTGCGGCCCGGGGGGATTGCCCATGATAGTTTTACTTTCCGAGCAACGCTTTCGCCTTAGCCGCGACGTTGTCGGCAGTGAAGCCGAATTTCTCCATCACCACCTTGATTGGAGCCGACGCGCCGAAGCCCTGCATCACGACCAGACCGCCCTGCGGCCCGACGTACCTTTCCCAGCCGAAGCCGACAGCGGCTTCGATCCCTAAGCGGGCCGTGACGCCCGGGGGCAGGACTGAATCCTTGTACTCCTGCGGCTGTTTCTCAAACAATTCCCAACTCGGCAGACTGACGACGCGCGCGCGGATGCCTTCGGCGGCGAGCTTTTCGCGCGCGGCCATCGCGACTGAAACCTCCGAGCCGGTCGCGATCAGGATCACGTCAATCTGTCCGCCCTCGGCGTCAGCCAGCACGTAAGCGCCTTTCAGCAGCCCCTCGGCGGAAGCAAATTTCGCGCGGTCGAAAGTCGGCAGCCCCTGCCGCGTCAGCGCGAGCGCCGTCGGGCCGTGCGTGTTTTCGAGCGCGGCGCGCCACGCGACCGCCGTTTCATTGGCGTCTCCGGGGCGGATCACCGTCAGGTTCGGGATCGCGCGCAGTGCGGGCAGGTGTTCGACGGGCTGATGCGTCGGGCCGTCTTCGCCGACGCCGATGCTGTCGTGCGTCCACACGTAAATCGTCCGCAGGCCCATCATCGCGGCCAGCCGGACTGGCGGCAGCATGTACTGAGAGAAAACCAGGAACGTGCCGCCGTAAGGGATCAGCGGTACTGTCAGCGCGAGGCCATTCATCGTCGCGCCCATCGCATGCTCGCGCACGCCGAAGTTGAGGTTGCGACCGTTGCGCACTTCGGCTGAAAACTCCGGATAGCCGTTGAGGAAAGTCTTGTTCGACGTTCGCAAATCCGCCGCGCCGCCGATCAGCATTGGCAGCACCGGGGCGAGCGCGTTCAGAACCTTGCCCGAAGCGTCGCGGGTCGCGACATCCTTGCCCGCCTCGAACACTGGCAGTTTCTCCTGCCACCCCTCTGGCAGTTTGCCGCTCGCCCAGGACTTCCACTGCGCGCCGAGGTCGGGATGCTCTTTTTCGTAAGCCGCGACTTTACTGTTCCACGAGGCCTCAAGCTGTGCGCCTCTTTCGATGGCCTTGCGGAAGAGGGCGAGCGATTCTTCCGGCACGGTGAATGGTTCTTCGTAAGGCCAGCCAAAGTTCTGTTTCGCCAGTTTCACTTCATCCACGCCGAGCGGTTCGCCGTGCGCCTTGTGCGTCCCCTGCTTGTTGGGCGAGCCGTAACCGATGATCGTCTTCGTGCAGATGATTGAGGGCCGCGGGTCCTGCTGCGCCGCGCGGATCGCCTTTTCAATCGCGCCGGTGTCGAGCCCGTCAACCGACTGCACGTGCCAGCCGTAAGCCTCGAAACGCTTCGCGCGATCCTCGGTGAATGACATAGCCGTGCCGCCGTCGAGCGAAATGTCATTGTCGTCGTAGAGGTAAATCAGCCGGCCGAGTTTCAAATGGCCCGCGAGCGACGCCGCTTCAGAAGCGACGCCTTCCATCAGGTCGCCGTCCGAAACGATTGCGTAGATGTGGTAATCGAACAACTCGTGACCCGGGCGGTTGAAGGTCGCGGCCAGATATTCCGCGCCAATCGCGAAGCCGACGCCGTTGGCAAAGCCCTGCCCGAGCGGCCCCGTCGTCGTTTCGACCGCCGGGCTCAGTTCCGATTCCGGATGGCCCGGAGTGAGGCTCCCCCACTGCCGGAAGTTCTTCAACTGGTCGAGCGTGAAGTCGTCGTAACCGGTCAGGTAAAGCATGCTGTAAAGCAGCATCGAGCCGTGGCCGGCTGACAGCACGAAGCGGTCGCGATTGGCCCAGCGCGGGTTTTTCGGGTTGTAGCGCATCATGCGCGTCCACAGCACGTACGCTGCCGGGGCCATGCCCATCGGCATGCCGGGATGGCCGGAGTTGGCCTTCTGTACGGCGTCCATCGAGAGAGTGCGAATCGTATTGATCGCCAGCTTGTCGAGTGCAACCTGATCCATCGTTGTTTTTATCCTCTTACAACAATACAGTACCGCGAGCGTCGGGCGAGCGGTGACATCGCGACACGTCCTTTGCGATGTCACCGCTCGCCCGACGCTCGCGGTACTGTATCTGTTTTATAGACAACCCTCAGTTAAGCAGATGCAGAGTGATGAGTAAAGCAGGTTTCGCCCGTCATCCACCACTCTTCACCAATTATTTCCCTTTCACCTGCTTCTTCGCCGCGGCCACCACGTTCTCCACCGTGAAGCCGAACTTCTTCTGCAGCTCCTTGAGCGGCGCGGAAGCCCCGAAGGTTTTCATCCCGATGCGCTCGCCGTCAAGGCCGGTGAATCTGGCCCAGCCGAAAGTCGAGGCCTGCTCGACCGAGACACGCGCGGTCACGTCCGGCGGAATCACGCTGTCGCGGTATTCCTGACTCTGATGCTCGAAGAGTTCCCACGACGGCATGCTGATGACGCGCGCCTTGATGCCGTCGGCCTTCAACTGCTCGTAGGCTTCGACGCAGAGCGAAACTTCGCTGCCGCTCGCCATCAGCAGCACGTCGGGTTTGCCGCCGTCGGCGTCGGCCAGCACGTAAGCGCCCTTCGCCACGCCGGAAGCCGGGGCGTACTTCGTGCGATCCACCGTCGGCAGCGCCTGCCGCGTCAGGATGAAGACCACCGGCTCGTGGTGCAGTTGCATCGTCAGGCGCCAGGCTTCGGCGACTTCGTTGGCGTCAGCCGGGCGCATAATGATCAGCCCCGGTATCGCGCGCAGCGAGGCCAGATGCTCGATGGGCTGGTGGGTCGGGCCGTCTTCGCCGACGCCGATTGAATCGTGCGTGAAGATGTGGATCGTCGGGATCTCCATAATCGCGCTCAGACGAATCGGCGCGCGCCCGTAATCGCTGAAGATCAGGAAGCCCGAACCGTAAGGCCGGATTTTCGAGAGCGACATCCCGTTGAGAATCGAACCCATCGCATGCTCGCGGATCCCGAAGTGGAAATTGCGCCCGTCATAACTGTGCGCGGTGAAATCACCCGCGCCGTCGAACGTCAGACGTGTTTTCGTTGACGGGGCCAGATCGGCTGAACCGCCGAGCAGCCACGGCACATTCTTCGCCAGCGCATTCAGCACCTTGGCTGAAGCGTCGCGCCCGGCCACGCCCTTCGCGTCTGCCGGGAACGTCGGCAAATCCTTGTCCCAGCCTTCGGGCAGTTCGCGGCGCTGCATCCTGACCATCTGATCGGCGAGTTCTGGATATTGTTTTTTGTAATCCTCAAACTTCCCGAGCCACGCCGCGCGCTCGTCGTGACCGCGCTTGCCGATGCCCTGCTGGAAATGATCGTACACGCCCTCGGGCACCAGGAATTTCGCGTCTTCCGGCCAGCCGTAATTGCGCTTGGTCAGTTTGATCTCCTCTTCGCCGAGCGGTTCGCCGTGCGCCGCATGCGTGTCCTGCTTGTTCGGCGACCCCCAGGCGATGTGGCTGTCAACGATGATCAGCGTCGGCCGGTCGGATGTATTTTTGAATGTCGTGAAGGCGCGTCCGAGCGTTTCCAGATCGTTCGCGTCACCGACGCGCGTGACGTTCCAGCCGTAGCCGACGAAGCGCGTCGCCACGTCTTCGCTGAACGCCCACTCGGTGTGGCCTTCGATGGTGATCTTGTTGTTGTCGTAAATCCAGCAGAGGTTCGAGAGCTTGAGATGGGCCGCGAGCGAGGCGGCCTCGCCCGAGACGCCTTCCATCATGCAGCCGTCGCCCGCCAGCGCGTACACGTCGTAATTGAACATATCGAAACCGGGGCGGTTGAAGTGCGCGGCCAGCCACTTGCCGGCTATCGCCATCCCGACGCTCGTCGCGACGCCTTGGCCGAGCGGGCCGGTCGTGGTCTCGATCCCTGAGGTCCAGCGGTATTCGGGGTGGCCGGGGCATTTGCTGTCGAGCTGGCGGAAGCGTTTGATGTCGTCGAGCGTGACTGACGGTTCGCCCAGGGCCTCGTATTTCGGGTTGACCGATTTGACCCCCGTCAGGTGCAGCATCGAGTAAAGCAGCATCGAGGCGTGGCCCATTGACAGCACGAAGCGGTCCCGGTTCGGCCAGATCGGGTCCTGGGGGTCGAAGCGCAGGAAGCGCTGCCACAGGCAGTAAGCCACCGGGGCCATCGCCATCGGCGTGCCCGGGTGGCCGGAGTTGGCCTGCTGCACCGCGTCCATCGAAAGGGTGCGGATGGTGTTGACGCACAATTCATCAAGCTGTTTAGTCATGGTCGTGATTCCTCCTCTGCACCCTGACGGTGCTGGACAGGTTGGGGGTTGAGCCGGCGCCCTCGCGTGCGTGCCCGCTTAATGCACCCGCTCACTTTGCGCGACAGGCTGTTCCTGCCGCGCGTGGATGACCGGCAGAATAGTTTCCGAAAAAAGGTTTGAGTTGATCAGCATCTGGACGACATGATTGCCCGGCTGATGGAAATTCAGGTTCACGAACACCGTCACGTTATCCGAATAGCCGTCCGGCGGCACGGCGAAGCCGGTCGGCTGCGAAACGGCGATAGTCTGCATGCGATCCGGCGTCAGGATGCGGACTTCGCTCAGGTACTGGCCCTCGCCGGTCCAGTGGCTGACGACGGCGAACTTGATCATCGCAATCGGCAGCTGCGGCACGACGATCTGATGCACGACACCCATCAGGCTCAGGTGATTCGATGCTTCAAAGCGCACGTCCTCGCAGAAGATGGTGTAGACGAGCTTGAGGTTCATAAAAATCTGAGTTGTGAGTTTGTGAGTCAGACATCAACTCACAACCAGCGGCTAAACGTCTTTCAGAAAAACCCGAGTCCCGACAGTAATCGTCCCGCTCCTGAAAGTTGCGCCATAGATTCCCGCACAGTTCTGATTGGTGCTTACCACTGCCTTCAATATCTGAGGCGTGACCGACCCGGTATCGGGATCGAGGTTGAGCATCCCGCAGCGCACATCGCGGATTGCCACGCTCATCGCCGGGGCGTCGGCCCCTTCGCCGAAGGCGATGATCTTCCCCAGCCATTCGTCTTCCAGGAAGGACGCGTCTGTCGCCGTGTCAACGAGGATGTTAGGGCGGAAGCGGCGCGGGTCCATTCCAAGCCCGGTGATCCCTTCGATGGCACGGAGCGTTGCGGTGGTGATGAGTGAGAGGGCCGCTTCATCAAACGTGCCATGCTTGAGGTGCATGATTTCCACTTCGGCCCCGTGCGCCGCCGACAGCTCCTGCCGCAATGCCTCGCTGCGCAGTTCCAGTTCTTCCCCGGCAGGCGTCCGCACATGCGTCGGCAGCGGGTCGGCATCCTCCGTGCCGCTGCCCGTGGCAACGCGGTATGGCTGGTAACGAATCAGCGAGGGGAGTCTGCCCGCGCTCAGCCAGGGGAAACCGCCGTCCTGCCCGACGCGCCTGAATGCGAAGCGCCGGTCGCCCTTGATGCCGTGCCAGCCGAGCGCGGCCGAAGTGAGTTGTTCTCCCGCCATGGATTTGACGGGGTAACGATAAATGGCCTTCACAATCCCGATTTCCTGCATCACCTTCTCAATCCTGTCTGAGCGTGTAGCTGACGTAAGCGAACTGATTGCTGTCCACTGCCCACGAATTGACGTTGATCGTCCCCTGACCGCCGAACAGTTTCGTTAGTTCTGTGATCTTCGGCCTGCCGGCTTTCATCCCCGGCGCGCGCATCAGGCGCAGCGTAACATCCTGATTCGGCGGATGGCCTTTTGTGCCTTTGGCAAAGGAGAGAAAGATGATCCATTTGCCGTCGGGCGAAGGGTGCGGGAACCAGTCCTCGTAATCGTCGCTGGTGATGCGCTCGGCCTTCGCGTCATCCGCGCCGGCGCCGTCAACCGGGATGCGCCAGATGTCCCAGCTCCCCGACCGATCCGAATTGAAGTAGATCCATTTGCCGTCGGGCGAATAATCGGGGCCGTCATCATAACCGGGGCTCGTGGTCAGCCGCTTCTCCGCGCCGCCTTCGACCGGGATGCTGTAAAGATCGAAGTTGTCGCCGCGCCGGGCGCAATAGGCCAGCGTCCTGCCGTCCGGCGACCAGCCGTGATAGTAACTCGGGGTCTCTGAAGTCACCTGTCGCGGCTCGCCCCCGCCGAATGGCAGCACGTAGATGTGGCCGGCCGAAATCGCGAGCCACCTGCCGTCGGGCGAAATCCCGTGGTCGTTGTTGATCCTCGTCACGTTGCCGGTCGGGATGGGTTCCGGCGTGCCGCCCGTGCCCGGCAGCCGCCACAGTTTGCCCTCGGAATTGAGGATCATCGAGCGGCCGTCCGGCGACCAGTTGGGTGCCTCAAAAAGCTTATCAATCGAGTAGACGGTCTTTTTGACACGGCCGTCCACCGAGAGGATGTTGATGTGACTCGTGACCTGCGGTCTGGCCGGCGTATTACCTGACTGCTGCCGCGCAAAGCTGATGACAATTGCACTCATCACCGCGCACAACAGCACAATCACCGCCGCCTTCAGCACTTTCATAGCATCGTCAACAGTTCCGCCGGGTGAGTTGCCGCGCTGACTTTCTCAAATGCATGCGTGATCTTTCCCTCCGGCGAGATCACGTAACTGATCCGTTTCGCGTAACCCGCATCGGGCGAATCCGCCGCTCCGTAAGCCAGCCCGATTGCCCTCGTCGTGTCGCACAGCAGCGGGAAGTCGTAATTGAACTTCTCGGCGAAGGCGCGATTCTCTTCAACCGTATCGAAGCTCGCGCCGATGATCTGCACGTTCTTCGCGTCGTATTCGGCCCTGCGGTCGCGGAACCCGCAACCCTCGGCCGTTCAGCCGGGCGTGTCGGCTTTCGGATAGAACCACAGCACGACGGTTTTGCCCCTGAAATCCCTGAGACTCACTTCGTTGCCCAGATGAGTCCGGGCGGTGAAGTCAGGGGCCTCATCTCCGACTTTCAGCATCGGCATCTTTCATCCTCCCGCGGTGCGGTCGCGCGATCCCCCGAAGACCGGGACGCGCGCGCAGCCGGTTGTCATTAATTGAATGTCAGCAGTTAACGGCGCGCAGTATAGCACCGCCTCACGAGGAGATGAACCCGCCGCACGGGGTTTGGCGTTCAGAACACATATTTGAGCGCGAACTGAATCTGGCGCGGCGTCAGCACGGTGTCGGTTGACTTGCCAAAGCTCGGCGCTTCGAGGATGCGCACCGGCGCCCCGAAATGCGTCCGGTTCCAGAGATTGAAAACCTCCGTCCGCAGCACGAGCGACTGCCCCTCCCTGAGGCGGAAGTTTTTGATCAGCGTGAAATCGGTGTTGGCAATCCCGGCGGCGCGAAAAGTGTTGCGGCCCACGCTGCCATTCCTGCCCGTTGGTGCGAGCAGCGAAGTCGGCTGCGCCGTCAGAGCAAGCCTCTGCTGCCGATCATCAACGACGGTCAGGCCGCTCAGTGTATTGATTCGGTCGGTCAGGTTGCCGTCGAGATTGACATCGAAGCTGGTGTTGACGGTGAAGGGCTGCCCGGTCTGATAAGTCGAGATCGAGGCCATCTGCCAGCCGCCGAGGATTGCGCCTTTCGCCCCGCTCGCATTATTGAAGCGGCCCAGGAAGGGCACGTTGGAAATCATGCTCCAGGCGAAGCGATGACGAATGTCAAAGTTCGCGTCGCCTCGTTCGGCTCTCAGATCGCGGTCATCCTGCGGCAGGTTGTACGCGCCCGCCAGATCGAAGACATCCGAAACGTCGTCAATCGCATGCGACCACGTGTAAGCCGCCGTCATCTGCCAGCCATGCGAGAACCGCTTCGTCACGCCGGTTTGCAATGAGTGATAGATTGACGAGGCCGATGAGTCAAAGATCGTATAAGCGCCGAGCAGCGGATTCGGGCGGGATAACACATTGCTGCTGAGATTACTCAATGGAGGCAGCGAAATATTATCAATCGAATATTGCTGCACATCTCCGCCGATGCCCGGCAGCGTGATGGAATTCAACCCACCATTCGGCGTGCGGAAGCGCGTCAGCTTCAGGCCGCGTGAACCGACCCAGGAAATGTTGAAGAGAAAATCACGGAACAACTCGCGCTCGAATTGCAGGTTGAACTGCATGGCGTAAGGCGTGCGCAGCCCGCGATCCGGCAGTGTGAAGGCGATCCCGCCGCCCGATTGCAGCAACTGAGCAGGCCCCGGCTTGTCCACCGTCAGCACAGGCGGTTGCAGCAGCGCGCTCAGAATCGGCTGCACGAGTCCGGGAGGCACGCCGATGACATTGAGCGAATCCGGCCTGATCAGAGGGAGAGACTGATTCCCACCTGGAAAAGTGACTCTGACAAAACCGCTCACATTTTGAGCAAAGCAGGCTGGGAACGGGGCCGGCCCACAAGGGGTGCCCTTGAAACCCTCCGCCGTCAGCGTGAAGAGGCGGTAAAGAGGGTTGCTTGCATCAACGTTGACGGGGACGAAGGTCGGGAAGACGTTGCGCGACTGGCTGACCACGCTGCCGAGCGTGACATCGTAACTCAGACCGAAGCCGCCACGAATCACCGTGCGGCCTGCCTGCGTGCCGCTGCCCGCGAACGGGTCCCAGGCGAATCCGAGATGGGGCGCAAAATTGTTGCGGTCGGGCTCGTAAATCGTCCGGCGACCGCCAGTGATCTTTTGCAGCGCATCCAGCGACTGGTTGAGACTCCTGACCAGCGTCGGCGTGTCGAACACTGCCAGAGTTACAGGAGGTAAACCGGAATTCTGGGAGGTGAAAGTGAAACCCGGAATGGAAGGATCAACTGCCGGCAGGGTGTTTCCGGCAAAAGTCCGCTCGATCCGATTGTTTACTTCGCGCGGGACGGTGTTGTATTCGTAGCGCAATCCGTAATCCAGTGTCAGCCCGCGGCGGACTCGCCAGTTGTCATTGAAGAAGTGATTGAATTGCCAGAAGCGCAGGCCGATGGTCGAATCCGCGACTCCGGTCGCCAGCGCCTGAAACGAGCCGGTCGGCGACCCCAGCGACGCCAGATCGGTTCCGGTGAAATAACCTGTCGGGGGAATGATCCCGGACTTGAACGACGGGTCCACAAATTTCCTGACGTCGGGTGCGCCCGCGAAAACAATCTGCGAGCGGTAGTTTCGATCCAGAAAGCTGTTGAGCTGGACTCTTCGGGTATCAGTGCCGAGTTTGAAGACGTGCCGACCGCGCAGCATCGTCAGCGTGTCCGCATACTGCGCAGTGTTGCTGGTGCGCCCTTGCGGAAAGAGAAACGGGTCAAGCCCGACGGGACTAAAGGGAGATACGATCACCTGCCCGGTTGTGCCGAGCGTAGTCTCGACGTCGGCGGTTTTGACTAAAGGGGAGACGGTGCGGTAACGCGCCACGAAATCAGGCAGGCCGACCGGGAAGCTTTCGTTGTAAAGAATCGGCGCATTGAGCAGGGACGGCGTGCCGGGCAGGAGCCGCGAAGGCACAGCCTGCGGGTCATCGGGGATCTCGAATCGCAACTGCGTGCGCCCGTAACTGGCGCGGAACTGGTTGCTGATCCGCGGGCTCAACTGACTGCTGAGGAGCAGTGAAAGGTTATGCGTCGTGATCTGAGGCTCGACGC
Organism: Blastocatellia bacterium; assembly: GCA_035652435.1. Lineage (GTDB taxonomy): Bacteria > Acidobacteriota > Blastocatellia > RBC074 > RBC074 > DASRDU01. Next base: position 68,960 of record DASRDU010000084.1, on the reverse strand, counting down.
TCGAAGCGATGGCCCCGCCGACTGCCGGAACAACTCGCTCATCCTTCGTAAAGTTGTAACGCCCGGTCAGCGTATGCGCCACTTGGCCGGGCGTTCTGAAATCGTGATCGAAGCGGAAAGAGAACACACGGCCGTCCGCGTCGGCGGGCAGGACTCTGGTGTAGGTATTCTCTCCGTAAGGCCCGACCGGATTATCCGGGAAAGGGAAGAGTGAAAAGATTGAGTCGCCTTGGGCAGTGGTTGGATTGGTCGGGAACATAAAGCCATCCGGGCGCTTTGCCTGATATCCTGTTGCGCCGGTGCCGAACAGGCCGCGCTCGGCTACTGTCGGGACAGAGAAATGCGTTTCCTGCTTCGCGCGCACTCGCTGATACTCGAACGAAGTGAAGAAAAACGTCTTCGGCTGCCCCTCCGGCGCGAGCGGGCCGAAAAGCTGTTTTGACAGCGGCCAGCCCAGCGCCACTCCCCCTTGGTGACGATTGAAAGGGTCGCGGCCTTCGGACGGGTTGGGCTGCACCAGATTCACACCGTCAACGTTGACCGGCACGATCTGCGTGGTTCCGTCAACGGCCGTGGCGCGCGCAGTAAGTGGGTAGCTTTGCGACTTGTCCGAGGCGTAATCAAAGAACCGGCGCGCATTGAGTGCGTCGTGATTGAAGAAGTCGTAGACCGTCCCATGCACCTGACTGCCGCCCGAGCGTGACACGGCGTTGACCTGCGAGCCAGAATTGCGCCCCATCCCCGCGTCCCATAGCTGCGTGGACATCTGGAATTCCTGCACGCTCTCGATGCTCTGCGGGACGAGCGCGACGAAGCCCTGCCGCCTGACGCCCACGTCCTCATCGTTGTTATCCGAGCCGTCCACGGTGAAGTTATTCGAGCGCGCCCGCAGCCCGTTGACCGAGAATTGCCCCGGCGTGCCGAAGCCCGCGCCCAGTCCCGGTCCGACCGTACCGCCGACCGGCTGCGGCGGGGGCGCGACGCCGGGAAGCAGAAAGGCGAGCGACTCAAAAGTCCGAATGCCCGCGAGCGGCAGCGTCGTCAGTTGCCGCCGGTCAAAATTCCCGCCCCGCGTCGCGTTGACGGTGTTCACCTGCCGCTCGAATTCGGAATCATTCGCTGCGGATGACCCTGTCGTGGCCGAAGCAGGCGCAGCCGTGGCCGCGGGCGCGCTGCCGATTTTGCGCAGCACGATGGGCGGCGGCTGAACGAGGTTGGTTTTTGACAGGCGGATCGGAAAATTGCTGGTCGAGGATTGCGGATCGTTTTCGTAACCGTCGCGTCTGGCGCCGACGGTATAAAGACCCGGCGGCAGCATGCCGACGAAATAGAGCCCGTCGTTATTCGTAATCGTCGTGCGAACGAGGCCGGTCTCTTCATTCGCCACGTCAATTGCGGCCCCGGCAATCGGCGCCTTGCTGCCGGCCTCGTACACGACCCCCTGGATCGCGCCGGTCGTCTGTGTCTGGGCAAGGGTAATGGTTGAAGCAAACAGGATCACCAGGCACACGGCGGCCAGGCCAAATCGGGTCCTGTTCATTGCCTGCATACAGATACCTCCTGAAAGGGAGCCATCTCGCGGATGGTCAGGGAATTCCTTTTCTCAAACCGGGGTGTGAGAAGGGGGTGGACTTGAAAGAACGCAGACTCATCACCCCCGATCAGCAGAATTTACGGGACGGTTTCGCGGACGAACGCGCGGGAGTATAGCTCAGCTGTCTTTGATTCCGGAACACTGAATTCAGGGCAGGGACACTCCAGTGCCGGGGTATCCCTGCCCCGGGCTGATCAGAAGATGTACTTCAGTGCCAGCTGCACCTGGCGTCCGGGCAGTGAAGTGTCAACCGAACGACCGAAGCTCGGCGCTTCAAGAATGCGCACCGGCACGCCGAAATGCGTCCGGTTGAAAACGTTGAAGGCCTCGGCCCTGAAGACCACCGACTGCCCCTCCTTGACGCGGAAGTTTTTGATCAGGGTGAAGTCGGTCTTCGCGACGCCGCTCGCGCGGAAAGTGTTCCGCCCGACAGCGCCGTCCCGGCCGATGGGTGCAAAGAGGGTCGTCGGGTTCCCGCTGAACGCGAGCTTCTGCTGAGTGTCGTCAAAGATGGAGAGCCCGCTCAGGGTATTGATGCGGTCGGTCAGGTTGCCATCGCTGTTCACGTCGAAGCTGGTGTTGACGGTGAAGGGCTGCCCGGTCTGGTAAGTCGAGATCGAGGCGAACTGCCAGTTCCCGAGCAGCATGCCGGCGGCCCCCTTCGCATCATTGAAGCGGCCAAGGAAGGGCACGTTGGCAATCGCGCTCAGGGTGAAGCGGTGGCGGACGTCGAAGTTCGCGTCGCCGCGCTCAGCGCGCAGGTCGCGGTCGTCCTGCGGGAGGTTGAAAGCGCCGGCCACATCGAAGACGTCCGAGACGTCGTCAATCGCATGCGACCACGTGTAAGCCGCCGTCATCTGCCAGCCGTGCGAGAACCGCTTCGTCACGCCGGTTTGCAGCGAGTGGTAGGTTGACGAAGCCGATGAGTCGAAAATCGTGTAAGCGCCGAGCGCGGCGATGGGGCGGGTGGGATTCTGCGCGCCGGGCGCGCTGAGCGGCGGGCGCGCCTGTGCCGGAGGCAGCAGCGGGTTGGTGCCGAATCCCAGAATATTCAGTGGGGACGTCGGCGAATTCAGCCCGCCGTTCGGCGTGCGGAAGCGGGTCAGCATCGTGCCCCGCGCCCCGACCCAGGCCACGTTGAGGAGGAAATCATTGAACAGCTGGCGCTCGAACTGGAGGTTGAAGTGAAATACTTCAGGGGAGCGCAGCCCGCGATCAGGCAGTGTAAACGACAGCCCGCCACCCGAGCCGGGGCGGCCGGCGGCATTGGGATTCAGCACTCTTCCGAGGTACGGTTGAACGATAAAATCAGGCAGGCTCAACTGATTCAACGTCCCGGGTTTGACCAGGCTGCAATTGAAAACAGTCGTGCTGGTAGTCGGCGTGCAGCCGGTTCCCTGAAACTGGCTGGCGCTGCCACTTACTGCCAGCGCGAAGACGTTGGGGTTATAAACTCTGGTGAACCCTTCGGGGAAATTCGCGTACAGCCCGAACAGCGTGTTCGCTGTATAGGAACTCGCATCCAGATTGAACGGAATGAAAGTCGGGAAGACGTTGCGCGACTGACTGACCACGCTGCCGAGCGCGACGTCATAATAAATGCCGGCGCCGCCGCGGATGACGGTCTTCCCCGCCTGAGTCGGGCTCCCGGCCAGCGGGTCCCAGGCAAAGCTGAGATGCCCGCCGATGTTATCGCGGTCAGGGTCGTAAATGGTCATCCGCCCGTCGAGGAAATTCTTCAGGGCGTTTTGCGTGGCCTCGAATGCATTCTGTAGTGAACTGCCGACGAACGCGGGGTCGGGCGCGGGCAGGCCGCTCAGGTCGAAGGTCTTCTCGATGCGGTTATTCGCTTCGCGCGGCACGGTGTTGTATTCATAGCGCACGCCGTAACCGAGAGTCAGCCCCCGCCTCACCCGCCAGCTGTCGTTGAAGAAAAAGTCCTGCTGCCAGAAGCGCAGCCCGATCGTTGAATCAGGACTCCTGATTGAGAGCGCCTGGAAGATGCCGGTCGGGAACCCGAGCGCGGCCAGATCGGCGCCGCTGAAAAATCCCGGCGTGTCCCCGAGGCGGCTCAAGCCCTGCGCCGCAACCGGCAGAGTGCTGACCCGTGAATCGGGGCTGAATGTCGAATCGGTCGCGCCGCCGAAGATGATCTGCGGGCGGAAGTTGCGATCCAGAAAACTGTTGAGCTGCGTCCGCCGGATGTCGGCGCCCAGCGTGAAGGTGTGGGCGCCGGAAAAGAAGGTCAGCGTGTCGGCGATCTGGTAAGTGTTATTGACGCGCCCCTGGGGGAAGAGATACGAATCGGCGCCGAGCGGGCTGAAGGGATGGACGATCAACTGGCCCACCGGGCCGAGGTTGTTTTCCACTCCGATGACCGGAAATTGATAGCCGTCAATCCTGCCGTTGTTGATCTGCTGCGGGAAGTACGTGGCGAAGGCATTCCGGCTCCCCACAATGCCCGGCAAATTGAAACATCCCTGCCTCGGTCGGACCGGCAGGCTGGGGACGTCCGTGCAACTGATGTTGAGCAGCCGCGTGTCCCTGTTGAGCAGGAACTGACTGTTGAGCGGGTCGTTGAGGACCAGCGAGGAAGGCGCGAGGAACGGGTCGCGGATCGCAGTAAAGCGCAGTCTGGTGCGCCCGAAGCTGCCGCGAATCTGATTCGAGATGCGCGCAGTGAACTGGCTGTTGAGAAAGAGCGACAGGTTATGCGTCCCGATGCGCGGCTCGACGCCGGAGAAGATCGCGCCGCCGACCGCCGGAATCTCGCGCTCGTCCTGGGTGAAGTTGTAGCGGGCCGTAAACGTGTGGCGGACTTCCGGCCCGAAAAGGTTGAAATTGTGGTCGAACTTGAGTGAGAAGACCGTCCCTTCGCCGTTAGCCCGCAGCACTTCCGTGAAGGTGTTTTCGCCATAGGGGCCGACTGGATTATTCGGGAAAGGGAAGAGCGAGAAGATCGCATCGCCGGCCGTGAAGGTCGGCCTGAAGATCGGATTGTTGGCGCCCAGGTTGAGTCCGGTGATTGCGAAACCGCTCGCCCCGGAGCCAAGGAAGCCGCGCTGCGCGACCGTCGGCACGGAGAAATGTGTCTCCTGCCGGGCGCGAATCTCCTGCCGCTCGAACGCGGTGAAGAAGAAGGTTTTGGGCTGCCCCTCGGGGGCGAGCGGTCCGAAGAACTTCTTCGAAATCGGCCCGCCGATGGTGAAGCCGGCCTGATAGCGCTGGAATGGGTTCTCACCCTCTGAGGGGTTGGGCTGCACCACGTCGCGCGCGACGCCGTCCGTGCCCACGATTTTCACGGGGACCAGATCGTCCTGCGCATTGCCGGTGAAACGCGCCGGGACGCGCGCCCTGAGCGGATAGACCTGTGACTTGTCTGACTTGTAGTCGAAGAAGTCTCGCGCGTTGAGCGCGTCGTGGTTGAAGAACCCGAAGGCCGAGCCATGAATCAGACTCGTGCCCGACTGCGAAATCGCGTTGACCTGCGAGCCGGTATTGCGCCCGCCGCCTGAATCCCACAGGTGAGTCGCCATCTGGAATTCCTGAAGGCTCTCGATCCCCTGGGCGCTCAGCGAGACGAAGCCCTGCCGCCTGACGCCCACGTCCTCGTCGTTATTGTCCGAGCCGTCAATCGTGAAATTATTTGAGCGGGCGCGCTGGCCGTTGACTGAGAACTGCCCCGCCGTGCCGATGCCTGCGCCTATCCCTGGGCCGACCGAATTGCCGGTCGGCTGAGGCGGCGGAGCGACACCCGGCAGCAGGAACGCGAGCGTCTCGAAAGAGCGGATGCCCGGCAATGGCAGGGTATTCAGTTGCCGCCGGTCGAAGTTGCCGCCCCGCGTCGCGTTGATCGTATTGACCAGCCGCTCGACTTCGGAATCCGCCCCCGCCCCGCCGGGCGTCACCGCCTGCTGAACAGCGGCAGTGGTCGCCGGCGGCGCGCCGATTTTGCGCAGGATGATCGGCGGCGGCTGGACGACGTTGGTCTTCGAGAGCCGGGTCGGGAAGTTATTGGTGGCTGACATCCGGTCGTTTTCATACCCGTCGCGGGTCGCGCTGAGGGTGTAGAGGCCCGGGGGCAGCATCCCGATGTAATAAATGCCTTCATTGTTGGTGAGCGTCGTGCGGATGAGGCCGGTCTCTTCATTCGTCACACTGATCGCGGCCCCGGGAATCGGCGCCTGCGTGCCGGCCTCGTAAACGTTCCCCTGGATCGCGCCGGTCGTCTGTGTCTGCGCGAAGGTGAGGATTGATGATGTCAGGATCAGCAGGGATAGGATCACCGGGTCAAAACGCCTGCCGTTCATCGTCTGCATAAACACCTCCTGAAAAGGGCCATTGATTAAGTGATCAGGGAAATTTTGCGCTCAATAAATGAGGCCGCGAGCAGTAAGCGGATTCGAGGAATCAGGACGGACTCTCTGCTCTGTACCCTGATCGGTAACGACTCTGGGGTAATTTCGGAATGAAACGGCGGGAAGTATAGCGCAGACCACCCGTTAATGCACCAGCCGGGGCCGGCCCCGAATGGAACCGGCCCCGGCTGGTCCGGGAGGCGAGAGTGGGTTGTCTTTTCCGGCCCGGGGCCGATGCAGGCGCTTAACCGACCGGGCCCCCGCAGTTCGATGGGAAGACCGGAATGGTCAGAGTGACAGACGAACCGAACGTCAGCTTATGCAGGTTGCGACCCTGATTGAAGGCCGAAGAATTGCTCCCTGCGCTGCCGTTATTGTTGATGATGGCGCCAAAGATGGCGGCGGGTTTGGAGCTGGTCGTACCGGTAGACCAGAACTTCATCCAGCCGGTCGCCCCCGACGGAATTATCGAAGAGAGGCGCGGCGTCGTCCGCGGGAAGTTGTTATTGAGCGGCCGGAAGAGCTGGCACCCGGCCGTGGCGGTCCAACTGTACGGGTTCTCAAGCTGGTCGAAGACGATCCCGAAGAGGTTGCCGATGGGAGCCGCGCTCGTGCGCAGATCGCCGCCCAGGGAGTTGACGATGAGCAGCGGGTCATTGCCGTCTGCCCGGCTCGGGATGCTACTCACCGCCAGCACGCAGGGCGGGGAGTCAATGACCAGTGTCACCGCATCCGGGATGTCTGTGACCAGGGCCGGGGCGGACGCCGGGGACGAAGGGCCGGGCCCAGGCTCCGGCGGCGGGGGGAAGAAGAACGGCGGAGTCATGCCCTCGGCCGGGAGGTTGGACTGCTGGCCGGACGCAAGTTTGATAAATTCATCTCCGATCAGCATCGGCGGTGGCGGTGGCGGCTCCTCTTCCTGGTTGACCAGATTCACCAACGAACTCCCAAAACTGATGCTGGGAGCGAGCGGGAGTCCATTACTGTCGGTGGCGACAGCGATGATGTAACCGGTCACCCCGGGGTCAACGTCAGAAGCCAGGAAAGACATAGTCTGATTCGGCGTCAGGCAGATGAACGAATCCGCGACTGAACAGCTCTCCCCATCCACAAAGAAAAAATGGACGGAGACCCCTGAGGTCGAACTCACGTTGGTAATGTTGATGCGGCTGTTCTGGGCAGTCGGGTTGCTGATGCTCGACGTGTAGAGGTTGTAAACCAGCAGGTTCCCGGGCCGGCTGTCACTGGGCTCGTTGAAAGCGTACGGGGACCCGGGGTCAGCCGCCAGAGCCGCCGCTGACATAACGATCACTGCCAGCAGGCTCAGTAAAATGTGTGTGTGTTTGTGTGAGGGGGACATTATTCAATACTCCTTTTCGGGTGGCATGGCCGAATGGTCAGATCAGTAAAGGGCGGTGATTGACTGGTCTTCCCGGCCATGCCTGGCTGAAAGACCATAACTGAATACTGCGAGACTTCCCTCCTGGGTGAAGACACCGGCAGACCGGCGCTGATGGTTTCAGTGCGAGATACTGAAACGGCTAAAGCGGGTGAAAATCCATAGCTCCCGACGATTTGCGCGGAAGACTGCAATAGCGAGCGCGCTGATGAACTGCGGCGAAACAAACGGCAGAATATTTCTCCGCAACCCGGGGCGCAGAGAAACTTCCCGGTCTTCGGTGAATAACTTCGCCCAGTGAGGAATCAGGAGAGTGATACCGATGCCAGCCAAGCGACAGGCCATTAAAGCCAGGTTACGCCTGGCTGGCATCTCAAGTCAGATTTTTTTGCCGGAAGTGAGGTACTGACAGCACGCAGTATAAACATCCGGGAAATACGGGTCAATCTTTATCAGGCAGGGTCTATTCATTCTCAGAAAGCCGAACGAAGAATCAATAACTTAGCCCGCATCTGCGAGCTTCCACACCGAGAATGAATAGACCCTGCCGACCAGCGTGCCGGTGATCGTGTCGGGGCGCAGTCCCCCGTTCGTCGGATTGAGCGCCGCATTCGCCGTGAATGAGAACTGCGGCAGGATTAGTGCGAAAGCAGAAATGAGCCGTAATAATTTGCCGGTGCCTGACATCTGACAACCTCGTTTCGTTATCGTTGGTAATCACACAGCCGCCCACAGCCTGATAAAGCTCCGGCGCGAGCCGCTGCAATGGTTCTGTTTTTTTCCGTTATCTGAAATGGGAATGATGCTCCAACCCGGCGGGGCCGGAGCGGGAGAGATTTATCGCTACCTGCCTGATTTCTGGTTCGGAATGACCACAAAACTCCGCACGATCATCTCCATCCCGTTGACCGCCTGAAACCCGATTCCGCCATAAGAAAAAGTGCTGTCCGTGAACGTGCCGAGCGGCTGGGCTTCAGGGCTGGGGCTGCTGGCCACGCTGATAGTATGCGCGAACTGATTGCCCGTGGCTTTGACGGTGATGTGGAATGAATCGCCCGGCTTTTCGATGGGCTCGATCACATTCCGACTGTCCTTCAGTTCGAGTCTGCCGTTACGGCAGACGTAGAAGTTGAGAAGTTTTCGCTGCTGGCTGCTTTTTGAAGTAGTCAGCTCAAAAAGGTAGTAGTTCTGTGTATCCTTTGCCCTGACGATCCACGCGGCGCCTTTGCCGTTGCCGAAGCTGACATCGAAATCCCATGTGAAATCCCGGTAGACGTTCGACGGGCGCGATTCGGTGGCGTCCTTGAAAAGCGCGACGGCACTGCCGCCGACCCGCAACGAGCCTTTCTCGATTTTCCAGCCCGCCGGCGTGGGAGACCACTTCGCCAGTCCCTGGTTGAAAGCGTCCGTGGCTTCGCTCGATTCCGCAATCGGTGTCAGCTCGATTGTCTCGACCGGCTTGCGATTGTCGAGCGCGAGCGAGAGGGGCTTTTCGACGGTCTCATAACCGTCGAGCAGAACTCGCAGCTTGTAAGCGCCGGGCGGCAGGTTCGGGACCGCGAGTGATCCGTCGGGCTGGACAATGCCTTTCTCTTCATCGTTGAGGTAGACCCGCGTGTTCGGCTTCGCCCTGACGGTGAGCGCGACGACCGCGAGCGACATCTTCGCCGTCACGGGCAACGTCTCGCCGGGCTTGATGGAGAGTTTCGTCTCCCAATCGTCGTAGCCGGGTTTGCTGAATTTGAGTTTATGATCGCCGACCAGCAGGCGCTGCATTGAGAGCCGGCCCTCATTGTCGGGCGTGGCCGCATCCACCTGCTTCCCGTCGAGCGAGACGCTGACCCCCGCCGGCAGCCCGCCGATCAGGACCGCACCGTATTTCGAGACGGGGTCGGGCGCGACCGTCGTGGGTTTGCCGCGCTGGATGGTGATGGTTGTGGTGACGGGATTGTAGTCGGGGTGCGTGAGGTTCAGCTTGTAAGTGCCCGGCGTCATCTCGGCCAGCGTGAGCGTGCCGTTCTCCTGGTTGATTGTGTAATTGAGCGGCTTACCCGGCTTACCGGCGCGGATGGGCATGAGCGCAACCTGCGCGCCCGGCACCGCCACCAGCACGAGCGCGCCTTCGTTCGGTCTGACTTCTTTGATGATCGTGTTATTGACGACCGTGGGGACGCGGCTCTCGGGCGGCGCGGAAACGCCTTTGCCGCGCTTCGGCCCTTCGGCAGGATCCGGGGCCGAGTCGCCACCGGACACGCCCTTGCCGCGCTTCTGCGCGAGCGCGGTGACGAACGTCAGGCTGAGGATCAGGAGCGCACAGCAGGCGAGGGCGTGTCCCTGTCGCCGTGACTTCGGGGCGGAATTCTGCGGGGCATTATTTATCAACATCTTTTGCACATCTGAACCCGACTACGGGAAATACCTTCTCGTTATAATCCTTTTTCCCCTTCGCGTCCGCAGGTGGACCGGGAAAATCATACCAGCGAAAAGACGCCGTACTCTGCGCCGGCTCGGCGGTGAAATTGCCGCCGCGATAGACCTTGTATTTGTTATCCGTGGCGGTGCCGTAATGGTAGAAGGAATCCTGCACCCATTCGCTGACGTTGCCGGCGAGGTCATAAATGCCGAACGGGGAGAGATCCTGCTCGAAACTGTGAATCGGGGCGGGCCGTGTCTGGTCGGGCCGATACGCATTCGCGTTGGCCGGTATCCACTGATTGCCCCAGGGGTACAGGTTGCCTTTGCTGCCGCCCCGCGCGGCGTATTCCCATTCGTCTTCCCGCGGCAGCCGCTTGCCCGCCCACTTCGCATAGTCCGTGGTGTCCTGCCACGTCACGAAGGTCACGGGCAGCGTCGCCTCTTCGGGCGAGAATGAGCCGCGGTTCTTCCAGTGCTGCGGCAGCGCATGGCCGGTGGCGTCGGTGAATTTTTTGTACTGCTGGTTGGTGACCTCGAATTTGTCCAGGTAAAAGGATCTGACTTCGACTTCGTGAGCCGGGCGTTCATCCGCGTCGCCGTCGTTGCGGCCCATCATAAATTTGCCGCCGGGGATCAGCACCATCTCGCCCGCGACGACGGGAGGGGTGCCGCCCGAATCGCCGCCTTTCTTCTCTGCCGTGCGCGGCCAGAAGAGGTACGCGCCGATGCCGACGACCGCAATAGCAATCAATGCGCCGACGAGGATCATCGGGCTTCGTGAAGTCCCGGCTATTTCCGCCTTCGCCGTGGCTGCGGCTGCCGCTCCTGAAGAGGAGAGAGGTGCCGACGAAGCAGCGGAAGGGATCGGGGCGGAGTCTGTCGGGATCTCCCGTTTATTGTCGCTCGTGACTCTGGCGGCCTGACCCACCACGGTTCTCGCCGCCGGGGATTCACTCGTGTCCGCCTTGTCGGCGAGCGAGTCCACGAGTTCGCGGCTGAACATGCCAGCTGAAGATGGGCGCCGAGCCGGGTCTTTTTCGAGCGAGCGCATCACGACGCGTTCGAGTGCGGCCGGGATCTCAGGCCGCAACTCACGCAGCGGTTGCGGCGTGTCCTTGAGGTGTTTTGCCACGATTTCAACCGCCGTGTCACCACCGAAAGGCGGTTCGCCGCAGAGCATCTCGTAGAGAATGATGCCGAGGCTGTAAATATCCGAACACGCGTCAAGCTCTTTCCCGCGGCACTGCTCCGGGGACATATAAGGCGGCGTGCCGATGATCGTCCCGACTTCAGTCAGAGTGTGTGACTTGTCAGTTGGAGTGACCTGTTTCAGCTTGGCGATCCCGAAATCAAGAACCTTGACTTCTTCCTGCCCGCCCTTGTCCTTGATGAGGATGTTGTCCGGCTTAAGGTCACGATGAATGATCCCGCAGTGGTGCGCCGCGTCCACGGCGGCACAGACCTGCGCCATGATGCTCACGGCGTGCTGCGGCTCAAAGTGTTTTTTCTCCCAGATCAGGTCGCGCAACGACTTGCCGTCAACCAGCTCCATCACCAGGTAAACCGTCTTGTCTTCCGTGACTCCGAAGTCGGTCACCTGAATCGCGTTGGGATGGTGGATGCGCCCGGTGGCTTTGGCTTCACGGCGAAAACGTTCGATGGCGGCCTGATTCGAGACCAGTTCAGGGTTCAGAACCTTGACCGCGACCTGCATATCAATGTGGACATGAGTCGCTTTGTAAACCACGCCCATCCCGCCGCGCCCGAGTACTTCCTCCATGCGGTAACGGCCGTCCAGCAGCTTCCCCGTCAACTCGTCAATCGGGACGAGCGGCGTGCCGTCATTCACACAGAAATGAACTGAACTGCTATACGTGGCATCGCAATGCGGACATTTGCTGGTCTTTGGGGTACTCATCTGTTCTCGTCAGCAGCGCAAAAAAGACAATCCTGACAGGCTCAGTCTTTACCTGGGAAACGTGTGGAGCGCAGAGTATAGCACGGTGAAAGGAAGGGTTGACAAGCTGAGCTTTGATCTTTGGCGGAAACGAAGCGGGCCAGGAAGAGGGCGACCTCCCCGGCCCGTCCGGAGTGTTTTTGCCCGGCATCCGGGATATCCGCTTTCAGGCTTCGCCGTCCGCAGTTTTCTTCAGGCCCAGCTCTTCCTGAATCTCGCGCAGCGTCGCGATCAGGAAGGCGCAGTGTTCATCGAAGCCAAGGTTCAATTCTTCCGCGCCCTGCCAGAGGTCGTGGCGATTGACGGTGCGCGCGAAGGCCTTGTCCTTGATCCGCTTCCTGACCGAAGAGACTTCGAGCGTGTCAAAGCTCCGGTCGGGCCGCACGAGCGCGCACGCGGTCAGGAAGCCGCACAGCTCATCGGTCGCGAAGAGCGCGTGTTCCATCAGACTCTCGCGCCTGACGCCGGTGTAATCCGCATGGGAAAGGATCGCGCGGATGACCTCTTCGGGGTAGCCGCGTTCGCGCAGCACTTCGGAGCCGAGCTGCGGGTGGCGCTGGTCGGGGTAACGTTCGTAATCGAAATCGTGCAGCATCCCGACGATGCCCCAGGTGTCTTCGTCCCCGCCGTATTTGCGGGCGTAAGTGCGCATCGCGTGTTCGACGGCGCGGGCGTGCTTGCGCAGGCTTTCCCCCTCAGTCCATTCGCACAGAAGCTGCCAGGCTGATTCACGTGAAGGTAGTTGTCCGGACATGTTTTTATCCCTTGCAGGATTCACCACAGAGTGCTTCTCAGGCCTTGATTTCCCTCTGTGTTTCTCTGTGCCCTTCGGCGGTGAAAATAAATTGCTCACCCGGCGAAGCGAATACTGCCGAGCGCATGCTCGAACGCGCCGCTGTAAGTCTGCGCCTCATCCACCGGCGAAATCAGCACGAGGTAAAACAGCCTGCCGTTCGGCAGGATCGTCGTCACGATGACGTCGCGCTCCGGTCGCCCGGTGATGGGCGAAGTGCCGCCGACCGGAGAATAGAGCGCCGCGCGCCCGCCGAGCGTGGTCTGTTTGATGTCGTCCTGCTGCTGCATCTCAGGATTGCTTTCGAGCTGCAACTTGATGAAGGCTTTCGTCGCTTCGCCCAGATTGCCCTTTAATTGCTGTGGCAGGTCGAAAGTGCCGATGAACATGCCGTGCGTCACGACCAGTCCCTCTTCCGTCTTCCCGGCGGCATTCTTCGGGGCGAAGACCAGATGATCGCCGTCGGTGATCTGCTGCCAGTTGGACGGAATCTCGATCTGATACGAGCCGTCGGGCGCGGTCAGCTTCGCCACCTGCGAAGACGGCGGCTCGGGGCGCGCGACCTCCGTCGGGGCCGGCTGGCGGGCGAGTTGTCTGGAATCCACGGCGGGCATCCCGCGCAGTTTCGCGCGCACCTGCTGGAAGGCCGGGGTGTCGGCGACCGCATTCGGGCTGACGCTCAGTTTCGGGATCAGCTCGTTGAGGTACTGGACGCGGTTGCCCGGGTCGGGGTGGTCGCTCAGCATCTCGGGCGGGCGCGGGCCGCCCAGCTTGAGCAGGGTCTGGAAGAAGGCGGGCATCGCATGAGGGTCGTAACCCGCCGCGGCCATGATCTCGGCTCCCGTAATGTCGGCCTGCTTTTCCGCCGTGCGTCCGAATTTGAGGAAAGCCAGATTGAGCGCGCCGCTGCCGAGCATCGCGACCAGCTGGCCCGATAACCCGGACTGATTGTCATCGCTGCCGCCGAGAATCGCGGCGGCGATGCCCAGGCCTTTTTCCGCGACCATCTGTTTGGAGATCTGATTCGTCCCGTGGCGCAACGCGGCGTGGCTGATTTCGTGCGCCATCACGCCGGCCAGTTCGGCCTCGTTCTGCGCGGCTTCGATCAGTCCGCGGTTGACGTACAGGAATCCGCCGGGCAGCGCGAAGGCATTGACCTCTTTCGTCTCCACGACCTTGAACTGGTAAGGGAACTTTTCGCCCGGGGCTTTCGCCGAGAGCTTCGCGCCGATGTTCCGGATGTAGCCCTGCACTTCAGTGTCGGCCAGCATGCGCATCTGCCGCTCGACCTGCATCGCGTTGCGGCGGCCGATCTCCACGTCCTGCTGCGGCGAGAGCAGGTTGAAGCCGGGTTTGAATTGCGGGGCCTGCTTCTGACTCGGCACGCCCTCGTTCTGACCGCCGCTGCCCGGGCCCCGGCAGCCTGAGAGCGCAAAGCTGAAGCCGAGCGCGAGTGTGATGAAGCGAATAAAAATACGATCTTCTTTTTTCCCGTAATGAAGCATCCCTCTCCCTCCTCCGTCTGACGCTGCTGGTGTTCGTCGTGAATCATTCAGCCCTGTAACCCCTGGCCTGACTCTCGATGGCCTTTGACAACTGGATAATAGTTTCAAGGTCAACGAGCGCGCGCTGGGCCTGTTCGGTGTCGAAGACCCGGCGGTTCTGATGCACCGGGTTGTGCGCGAAAGTGTAAATCAGCCGCGCCAGGCGGCGGATTGACTGGTCGTACTTGTGCGGCGTGTCGAGCGGCTCTTTGCCCTCCTGCACCGGCGATTTCAGCTCGCCGAGGACCAGCAGCCCGCGCAGATTTTTCGCGTGCCGGTTGATGGCCTTCACGTCCTTTGCCAGCCGATCCGGGTTGAGTTTCCGCTCTTCGTGTTCGCGCAGCAGCGCGTACCCGACGTTCTGAAGGCCGCTGAAATTCCGGGTGAATTCGGCGCGCGTCATCTCTTTTTGCCGTTCGATGGTGCCGCTCGATTGAGGCGGCGGGGAGGCCGGCCGTGCGCAATCGGCAACGCCGGCGAGCAACATCAGGCAGGCCGGAATATGGATCAGAATCTGACAGGCGCTGTGCATGGCTTTCGGCTGCCCGGCTTAATCGGTTGAATTCGCCCCCGCGAGTTTTGCCGGGGGCGCGCTGATGGGAAGAAAAACAGCGAGCGCGAGTATAGCAGTTTCACCGGATCATCCAAAAGAGTGTGCCGCCACCAGCCCGTGCCGCGCCGCCGCGAAACCCGCTGGCACGCTCGGGTCAGGGCGCTCCCTTAGCTGTTTCGCGTGACTCCGGACCGCCATTCGCGCGGCTGGAAACCGCCCTGGAGCGCGGCTTGACGAATCAGAACCGAGCCAGTAATATCACCGCTTCGTTCAGACGGCCCGCCCGGGCAGCCATGAGTAACAGACGCATAGCTGACTGTTATGAAGCTGCCCCGGCCTGATTTCTGATCTCCGGTTTTTGCGTCCCGTTCGTCTAGCCCGGTCCAGGACATCGCCCTTTCACGGCGGTAACACGGGTTCAAATCCCGTACGGGACGCCACTCACTACAGAAGCGCTTACAGACTCGCCGCTGGTAAGCGCTTTTTAGTTGGTAACGCCCGGGTAACAAGTCAGCATTATCTTCCTGCTTCGAGGCGGCGACTTCACCTCCGAGTGTTTCTTCTCCAGTAAGGCAGCCGCGCAAAACATCGCTATGAAATTGAAAGCATCGCGGATCGGCCTGCCTGCAGTGGGAGCCGCCTGCATATCGGCCTCGGTGGCGGGGTCTCTTTCGCCTGTCACAACTGCCCGCGCGACTGCCACGGCGATACGGACGAATCAGGATGGCGCGCCCGCGCCCAGACCGGCATCGCTTCCGGGCAGGGGCCTCGCCGAGCATCCGTTCCTCTACTATCCAGCTGCTTGATGAACCGGGCGTCGCGGAGAATTGTGACCTGCAACGGTAAGACACGACCATTCGCCCCGGCCTGCTCATCCGGGCCGGACAGAACCATCCCTGTGAGAATTCCCCGCCATCAGCATACCGCTGCCACTCTGATCCTTTCTGGCATACGGCAGTAAACGACAGTCGGGTGACCTGGCCAGCCCCGGAGCGCATCTGTCCGGCGCTTTCATCAGACGGGCGAGACGGCTTCAATCTGGACGTGACCCGAAGCTCCTGGTAGTATCTTTCAACCACGATATTATCTGAAGCTCTCAGGAGCTTCGGCAGTTCCCGCGAAGCATTACAGATCTGAACGAGGTGCAGCCCCGATGAGCAAAGAATCTTCAACCCATGCGAAAAATGTCCTGCTGGCAGTTCTGGTTTTGCTGCCGCTGTTGTGGCTGTCAGGGGTCGCAAGGGCGCAGTCAGGCTACAGTCTGCATTCGCCTGACCGCAGGATCGAGGTGAGAATCCGCGCCACCGACCGCCTCAGCTATGACGTGCTGCTCAACGGCAAAGCCCTGCTCGAGGACTCCGCGCTCTCGATCAACATTGATCAGAAGAAGCTCGGGGCGCAGCCGAAGGTCAAAGCCGCCAGAGAACGCAGCTTCGACGAGCAGGTCGAGACGGCGGTTCACCAGAAGTTCGCGAGAGTGCGGGAACGCTACAATGAACTGCGGCTTGAGATGGAAGGCAACTATGCAGTTGTCTTCCGCGCCTTCAATGAAGGCGCGGCTTACCGGTTTGAGACCTCGCTGCCCGGGCGTGAAGTGAAGGTCTATGGTGAAGAGGTCGGCCTCAACTTCGCCGGCGATTACAGCGCCTGGTACCCGAAGGAGGAGAGCTTCTTCTCGCACAACGAGAGGGAGTTTCTTCACCTCCCGCTCAGGCAGATAGCCCCCTCCGCCCTGGCGAGCGTGCCGGCAGTGGTAGATGCGAGGGATGGGATCAAGGTCGCCATCTGCGATGCCGACGTGGAGGATTATCCGGGCCTCTGGCTGCGCGGCACGAGCGGCAACGGCCTGTCAGCAGTCTTCCCTCCTCACCCGCTCAAGGAAGAACTCAGCAAGGATCGTGACTTCAGGATCACGCAGGCCGCTGATTACATCGCCGTGACCAGGGGGACGCGCACTTTCCCCTGGCGCGTGCTGGGCATCGCGGAGAAAGACAGCGACCTGATTACGAATCAACTGGTCTGGCTGCTGGCCAGGCCGTCGCAATTGCAGGACACCTCGTGGATCAAACCCGGCAAAGTGGCCTGGGACTGGTATAACGCGAATAACATCTACGGCGTGGATTTCAAATCCGGCATCAATACGCAGACCTACAAGTATTACATTGACTTCGCCTCGAAGTACGGCATTGAGTACATCATCCTCGATGAAGGCTGGTACAAGCTCGGCAATCTGCTCGAAGTCGTCCCTGAAATGAATATCGAAGAGCTGGTCGCTTACGGCAGACAAAAGAAGGTCGGGATTATCCTGTGGGTCGTGTGGAAGACACTCGACGATCAGTTCGAGCCCGCGCTCAATCAGTTTGAGAAGTGGGGGATCAAAGGGATCAAGGTGGATTTCATGCAGCGCGACGATCAGCCGGTGATCAACTATTACCACAAGGTCTGCCGCGAGGCAGCAAAGCGCCGGATGCTCGTGGATTTCCACGGGGCGATCAGGCCCGCGACGATGACGCGGACATGGCCGAACCTGATCAGCACGGAAGGCGTCCGGGGGCTCGAACAGAACAAGTGGAGCAGCTACGCCAACCCGGAACACAACGTGACGCTGCCATTCACGCGGATGCTGCTGGGGCCGATGGATTACACGCCGGGGGCGATGATGAACGGGGCGAAGGCGGGGTTCGCGGCGATCTTCGAGCGGCCGATGAGCCTCGGGACGCGGTGCCACCAGCTGGCGATGTATGTCGTTTACGAAAGCCCGCTGCAGATGCTCGCCGACAGCCCGTCGCTGTACCTGCGTGAACCGGAGGTGATGGAGTTCCTGGGCCCCGTCCCGTCGGTGTGGGATGAGACTAAGGTACTCGCGGCGAAGATGGGAGATTACGTGGTGGTGGCGCGACGGAGCGGGCGCGAATGGTACGTCGGGGCGATGACTGACTGGACGGCGCGCGAACTGGAAGTTGATTTCTCCTTCCTGCCCGAGGGGAGCTTCCAGATGGAGGCATACGAGGACGGGATGAATGCGAGTCGTTACGGCAGCGACTACAAAAAGGTGAAGAGTCGGGTTAACCAGTCCACCAGACTGAAGATCAGACTGGCGGAGGGCGGCGGCTGGGCCGCGCGGATTTATCCCGACAAATAACTGGATTCGGCTGGCTGTAGCGAACCGGTGAGGACGGGAACTGCCGGGCTCCAGTCTTCACCGGTTCATCGTTGCGCGAGCAGGCCCGCAATCTCAGAAGATTTTTGTGAGCCGGCCATCAGCAAGTGCCCTTCAGAGGTTAAGCTTCAGCTCCGCCTGCATGATCTCTGACCAGCCGATGAGGTCCCGATGTTGGCGTCGGGATTCCGGAAATTTGCCCGGGGCAGGGTCTCGAACACGGTGTTCAGGCTCAGCAGTAAGACGCGTGAGATGTCGCGGACACCTGAGCCGTTGATCGTCAGCGGCACGACCAGGGCGCGGACTGCCCCGACACAACCGAGGTAAGTGTAATCGCGAATAAACTGGCGGAGGCCTCCCTTGCACAAGTCGCGTTGTTTTCGTCGGGCAGTTTTGCCATTCCTGACGATGTTCAGTGATGAACGGTCCGGGCGAGTGATTGCTTCGTAACACATAGCAACCGAAGCATCGCTTGTCCGGACTTCTGATTCATCCCATCATCATTTCTGAATCACGACCTTCATTTGGACCCTCCTTTGCAGATGCAAAACTGCCATCGTTGCGTCTCAGGCATAATTGATGGCTGTGCCGGGCGGAACAGCCGCTACATGGCATATCAGAAACAGGGTTTGAGTCCGGAATGACGGCACCGCGGGTTTTATGCAACACTATCTGCCGGCGCTTAATGTCCGGCGAGGCGACGGCGCCGGGCCTTGATCTCTCAAGCAGGCTGGCTTTGAGCAGACTTGAAGATGCCGCCACTCGCTGTCACTACCCTTGCGTTCCATCGGCACGCAAAGGTCGGCACCTGACAGGAACTCCGGTGGTAATTCAGACCCTTCGTCTTCACGAACACGAATCGGCTCAGGCGAAGCCGCCATCTGATCTGTCGTGGCCGTGCTGACATCACTGTGGTATGGTAGTCAGCAGGAAACGGAAGCAGTCTCGACAATGTGAAATTGATATATCAGCTTCGAGGCGTTCTGGTGGTAAAATCAATGTATATCAATGCCTTTTTGGGCCTTTTTGGTCCCGCGGAGACGTTTTGACATTTCAGTGGAGATATCTTAACATTCGGTCAGGCTGATCCATATTTGTGAATGGCTGAGGTATGCAAAGCTCTGACATCAGCAAATCTGCGCGCGACTTTTGAATATCCCATCAAAATGCGACATTCAAAAATCAGATGAATGACCTGCAAATTGTATTCTCGATCCTCCGAAAATGGATAAAGTCGAACTCAGATGAGACGGGAGATCTTAAAGCGTTATGGCTATTGTTGACCCGCGTTCCTCCGGTCAGTACGAACCAGTCAGTCTCTCCGAACGCGCCTACATTGTGATTCGCGACCGCATTCTCAAGGGCGAACTCAAACTCGGCGCGGCGTTGTCACGCCGTAAGCTGGCCGCCGAACTCGGCATGAGCCTGCTGCCGGTGGCCGAAGCCCTGCAGCGGCTGGAAAACGACGGTCTGGTCGAAAGCCGGCCCCGCAGCGGCACCCGGGTCTGCCTGCCGACGGCCGAGGAGATTCGCGAACGCGTCGAGGTACGCGAGGCGCTCGAATCACAGGCCGCGCGGCTGTTCGCCGAAAGGGCGAGCGTGCGGGACCGGCTGGAGGTCAGACGCATGGCCGAACACATGGACGCGATGTACAACCGCTGCGCGAGCGGCAACAATGACCCCGAGTTCCTCTTCGCGGTCCAGAGCTATCACACCCAACTCCACCTCAGGATTGCCGAATGCACGGGGTGCGGCGCGCTGCGGCAGGCGATCGAAAAGAGCCACGTGCTGATCTTCAACTGGCTATATGACGTGGCGGCGGGGCGGCCTCCGCTGCCGACGCACTTCCACCGCGATCTGATTGAGGGGATCAGCAAAGGTGATGTTGAGGGGGCCGACCGCGCGATGCGGGAACACATCCGTTACGGCCTGGAGAATGTCGTGCGCGGCATCGGTCCGGAGAGCGCCGGGGCGAAGCGCCCCATTCAACGGGTCAAATGACAATTGATTCCGTTTGCGGGTCTGGCGCGATAAGCAGGACTCCGGGTCATGCCCATTTGGCTGCACGACGATCATTTCAAATCCGGCAATGGAGGCGGGTTCGGCAGGTCGGGTGCGGTGAACTTCGATCTCCCGCTTTCGGGAAGCCGCGATTGATGCGAAGCGGGCCATCGGGTTCCGGTCGGAATCCTTCAACGCCTTCAACAACCCGCATTCCGCTAATCCCAACACCAGCCCTGTGAATCTTCGGCAGGATCACCAGCACGATCCTGATGCCGGGAGAAGAAATTCAACCCGAGCTGGAAGCAATGAAGGTAACAGCCGACCGGTACGCGATCTGTGGCAGCAAAAGGGTCTGGTAATTTCACTGACTCCCGGCAATGGTGCCGCAACGGAGGCAGCGCCGGTTAAGATCGGGTGACCTTCGGAGCAAAGTCGGAGTAGCGGGAGGAGTGTAAAGACGTATGCCCGAATATACCGGCCCTCATGACTACTTTGACCCGGCCTATGTCAATGAATGGGCGGGCGCGGCAAATTCCCGGAGGCCATACCGCGCTGAGTTCTTTAATGCCTTCGTTGCCGAACTGGCCGTCATTTCCAGGCCGAAGATACTCGAGATCGGAAGCGGGCCGGGTTTCCTGGCTGAGCAGGTTCTGGCCCGGTGTGACGTGGCCGCTTATCATCTGTTCGACTTCTCGCCGCACATGCTGGGACTCAGTCGCGCCAGGCTGGCGCACTATGGTCAGCGCGCCACTTTCCACGAGGGAAGTTTCCTTAATGAGGGCTGGTGGCACCATCTCCCCACGCCATTTGACGCTGCCCTGTCGCTGCAGGCAGTCCATGAGGTGCGTGACGCGGCCAGGATTCCCCGGCTGTATGGCGAACTGAAGATGCTTCTGAAAGAGGGCGGTGTTTTACTGATCGCGGATCAGGTCAATGACGAGGACAGGGAAGAAGAGCATTTCCTGAGAGTGAGCGAACATGAGGCGGCGTTACGCAGGGCCGGGTTCGAAGAGTTCCGGCGGGTGCATGCCGCCGGTGACCTGGTTCTGTTCAGCGCGAAGAGGTACTGAAATGATAATCAACATACCGGGCCGGAAGCGGGCGCAATCACAGGGGAGAAGGGAATATGGATTTGCGGCGTAAGAATGCGGCGGCGAGCCTGACCTGGTTGCTGACGTGTTTATTCTGTGCCGGGCCTGCCGTCCGTGCTCAGACGCGGTGGGTTCAGGATCCTGACGGGGGGATCACCTGGAACGTTCAGCCGGGCAAAGCCCATCAGGATCATATTGAGATGAGCGGGCGGAGAGTTTCCGTGATCGTGACGTACGGCGTGGATGAAAACGGCCAGCTCATCCTCAGGCGACAACTCGTCTTCCCCTCACTCCGCACGATACCCAACGATACTCACGCCAGCCTTCTGTACTTTTTTGGAGACGACGCCACGCCCCGGATCTTTATCAACGGCCTGCCTCCGAGAAATGAAGTAATCACCAGCGTCCATCACAGGGGCCTGATGACTATCAATAGTGTCATCGGAAGGGGGAAGGAAGTTTCTCTGGCCCGCACTATTTTCCCTTCAACTGACAAGCAGCTGCTCATTGAGAAGTACACCTTCACCAATACCTCAGGTAAGGATGTCAGAGTCGAGATAGAAGACACAGAAAAGGTCGTGCGCGCCAATCCGTCAAGGGGTGTGTACGGCGCGTACCTGATTTCAGCTTATACCGTTGACAAAGACGTCAGGACAATCAGACCGGGCGAGAGTGCTGCCTTCGCGGTGGCTTTCACTGCCAGAAAGAGCGACGAAAAAAAACTGGTCTTCAACGTCGAGGCAGAAGAGAAGGCGCGGAAAGATCTGGTTGCCGGGTTCCTCTCGAAGCTGCAACTGGAAACGCCCGACACCATACTCAACACAGCTTTCGCTTTCGCCAAAATCCGGACCACCGAGAGTGTGTATGAGACCAGAGGCGGCCTGATGCACGGGCCGGGTGGGGGCAGGTATTATGCGGCGATCTGGGCGAATGATCAGGCCGAGTATGCCAACCCATTCTTCCCTTTCCTGGGCGACCGCGCGGCCAACGAGTCGGCCATCAATTCCTTCCGCCTGTTCGCCGGGTACATGAACCCGGACTACAAACCCATCCCCAGCTCCATCATTGCCGAAGGCACGAGTGACTGGCACGGCGCCGGCGACCGGGGCGATATGGCAATGATCGCGTATGGCGCGACCCGGTTTGCTCTGGCTTACGGGAGCAGAGAGGCCGCAGAAGAACTGTGGCCTCTCATCGAATGGTGTCTGGAGTATTGCCACAGGAAGGTGAATGATCAGGGAGTGGTCGCCTCAGACAGTGACGAACTTGAAAGGCGCTTTCCCGCAGGCAAGGCCAACCTCAACACCTCATCGCTCTACTATGACGCCTTGAATTCCGCCGGCATGCTGGGGAAAGAGCTGGGTAAACCGGAACCGCTTCTGAGCCGGTACGCCGAGTGGGCGAAGAATATCCGGGCGGCCATTGAAAAGCACTTTGGCGCGAGCGTCGAGGGGTTCAATACCTATCGCTATTATGACGGCAACACCGTCCTGAGATCCTGGATTTGCACACCACTGACCGTCGGGATTTATGATCGCAAGGATGAAACCATCAGGGCGCTGTTTTCGCCCAGACTCTGGACGCCGGACGGCCTGGCCACGCAGGCCGGGGATAAGACCTTCTGGGACCGTTCGACACTTTATGGATTGAGAGGCGCCCTTGCCGCGGGCGAGACTCAGAAGGCAATGGAATTTCTGACCTGCTACTCCGGGCGAAGGTTACTGGGTGACCACGTGCCCTATCCCGTGGAAGCTTACCCTGAAGGCAATCAGCGCCACCTCGCTGCCGAAAGCGCGTTGTACTGCCGGATCTTTACGGAAGGGCTGTTCGGGATTCGCCCGACCGGACTCAGTTCGTTCCTCTGCATCCCGCGATTGCCGAAGGAATGGGACGGCATGAAGTTGAAAAATATACAGGCCTTTGGCAATGAATTCGACCTGACGGTGGCAAGGTCGGGGGGCGGGTTGAAAGTAGAAATTATCAGGGCAGGAAAGACTCTGAAATCCTGGGCGATAAAAGAAGGCGACTCTGTCTCAGTTGACCTTGGGCGGCAGGATCGGGGGTGATGTTTCCGGATGATGACTGCCCTGACCTGTCCACTCACGTGACAAATCTCACTGGCGTTGCCCTTGGTGAAACAGGATTGGCCTTTTACAGGCGGGTGTACACGCTGATTCGCAACCCGCTGTATACTGGCTCGAACCGGCGAGCAAATGTTTCGTTCCCTCACCGGTTGAATTAACAACAGTCCTTTGTCAGGTATTCGTTCCCGAATGATTCGCTACCGCAACTGTGATGAGGCCCTGATATGACGAAAATCGTGGGGCAATTGTCCGACGAACTTTCCGGTTTGTCGGTTGTTCCCTTAATGACTACAAAATCCAGCGGCAAATCAGGGAGTTTGCCGGACTTTGCTGAGGAGATTTACTGATGAAGGCTCTGCTGCTCAAGGAGTACAAACAACTGGAGGTGATCAACGTCCCCGAGCCGGAGGTCGGGCCCGAGGAAGTGCTGGTGCGCGTCGAGGCCTGCGGCATCTGCGGCAGCGATGTCCACGGCTACGACGGACGGACCGGCAGGCGAATCCCGCCGCTGATTATGGGCCACGAGGCGTCCGGCGTGGTGATGGAAGTCGGCGCCGGTGTCCGGCAGTTCCGCCCGGGTGATCGCGTGACATTCGATTCGACCGTTTATTGCGGCAAGTGTTTTTACTGCCGGCGGGGCGAAGTCAATCTCTGCGACAACCGCAACGTGCTGGGGGTCTCCTGCGGCGATTACCGCCGGCATGGGGCGTTCGCCGAACTCATTGCGGTCCCGCAGCACATCGTCTACAGGCTGCCGGAAAACCTGAGCTTCGAGCAGGCGGCGATGATTGAATCAGTCTCGATTGCCTTTCACGCGGTCAATCGCACGCCCATCAAACTGGGCGACAGTGTGGTCGTCGTGGGTGTGGGCATGATCGGACAACTGGTGATTCAGACCCTGCGCCGGGCCGGTTGCGGCAAATTGATCGCGGTTGATCTGGACGACAGGAAGCTGGAGCTGGCGCGGGAATTTGGCGCTGACGAGGCGATCAACGCCAGGTCTTCGGGTGTTCACGCACAGATTCTTGACTTAACGCACGGCAGAGGTGCTGATCTCGCCTTCGAGGTGGTCGGGGCCGGGGCCACATTCAACACCGCCGTCGCGAGCCTTCGCAAGGGCGGCGCCCTGACCATGATCGGCAATTTGTCGCCCAGGATTGAGATGCCGTTGCAGCAGATCGTCACGCGTGAGATCAACCTCATTGGCGTTTGCGCCTCATCCGGCGAGTACCCGGCCTGCATTGACATGATGGCGCGCGGGACGATTGACGTGCGCCCCTTCATCAGCGCCTTCGCCCCGCTGGAAGACGGGCCGATGTGGTTTGATCGGCTCTACCGACAGGAGCCCGGATTGATGAAGGTCGTCCTGAAACCCTGACGGACGCATTCACCAAAGCTTTGCCGAGACCGGAAGATTTATATGGAAAAATTGAAGACCGGGATCATTGGGACGGGGAAAGTCGGACACCTGCACGCCGCCGCTCTCAAGGATCTGGAAGAGTCAGATTTCACTGCCGTGTGTGACGTGAACTTCGAGGTCGCTCAGAAGTTCGCGGAACAATACCGGGTGAAGGCCTGTGTGAATGTCGAAGAGATGGCGGAAGCCGGCGTCGAGGCCGTGTCTGTCTGCACGCCGCACCCGCTGCACGCCGGGCCCGCCGTTGTGGCTGCCCGATCAGGAGTGCATGTGATTATCGAGAAACCGCTGGCCTCTTCCCTGGCGGACTGTGACGCTATGATCCGGGCCGCGAAAGAGGCCCGCGTCAAACTGGCGATGATCAGCCAGCGGCGGCTGTATGCGCCGGTGCAGCGGATCAGGCGGGCCATTGACGCCGGACAACTCGGCCAGCCCGTCCTCGGCACGGTCAACATGTTCGGGTGGCGGGATCGAGCCTATTACGAAAGTGACCCGTGGCGCGGCACATGGGCCGGAGAGGGCGGGGGCGTTCTGGTCAATCAGGCGCCGCACCAGCTGGACCTGCTGCAATGGTTTATGGGGCCGATTGATGAACTCTTCGGCTGCTGGGCCAATCTGAATCACCCTTATATCGAGGTTGAGGACACGGCGGTGGCGGTCATCCGTTTCAAAAGCGGCGCGCTCGGCAATATCACGGTCAGTAATTCACAGAACCCTGCGCTCTACGGCAGGGTGGCTGTCTGCGGGCGGAACGGCGCGACCGTGGGAGTCCAGACCGACGGCGGGGCGATGTTCATCGCCGGCATGTCCAAAATCACTGAGCCGCCCATCAACGACGTGTGGACTATTCCCGGCGAAGAGGGTCTGCTGAAACAGTGGCAGCAGGAGGACGCGGAATTCTTCTCCAGGATTGACGCCACCACGTACTACCATCAGTTGCAGCTCAGGGATTTTCTCCGGGCCATCATCGAAGACCGCGACCCGATGATCACGGGCGAAGAAGGACGCAAAACGGTCGAGTTATTTACGGCCATCTACCGGTCACAGCGCGACAACCGGCCGGTTAAATTCCCGCCGGCTCCGGAGCCGGGCCGGAGCGATTTTGACGAGTGGGCATCACCGGCCATCTGCAATGAGGACGTGGATACAGCGTCTGACCCTGATGCTCAGCCCGGCCTTGACTCACATCGTAGCGTTTGACCTCTGGTAGTCTTTGCCGTCCGGCAAATCCCTGGGGCAGCCGAATCGAACTTCGTACATATCCATCACGCAATAGCCCGGTCAACTCAGGCGTCAGGCTTGTCTCAACTGAACCCGGGCAGAAGGAAATAAGGATGACCAGGCATATCGGGATTGTGGCCTGTAGCGCGGAAGGGGCGGCCCTCTGCTATCGGACGATCTGTGCCGAGGCGGCTCAGTTCATGGGCGAACATAACCACCCTGAAATCACGATGCACACGTGGCCTCTGGCGGACTATATGGAGCCTGTCAGGCAGGGGAAGTGGCAAGAGGTGGCCCAATTAATGCTCTCGTCCGCTCGCAAAGTTGCCGGGGCCGGAGCCGAATTCGCAATTTGCCCCGACAATACCATTCATCAGGCGTTTGAATTTGTCGTCGGTCAGTCGCCAATCCCCTGGCTGCACATTGCCCGCGCTGTAGCTGAAGAAGCCCGAACCCGCAGCTTTACGCGCCTGGGGATACTTGGAACCCGATATCTCATGGAAGGGCCCGTCTATCCCGAAACACTCAGAGAGTATGGCCTGTCCCGCAGCATTCCCGCGGCAAGCGATCGCGAACAGATCAACACGATCATATTCAGGGAGCTGGTCAACGGAATCTTCCCGGAATCGTCACGCCTGTACTTCAATGAGGTTATTTCAAAGCTGAAAGATGAAGGTTGTGATGCGGTCGTGCTGGGCTGCACTGAAATCCCGCTGATCGTGCGACCCGAGGAAGCTTCATTGCCGACACTCGATTCCACCCGCCTGCTGGCGCGGGCCGCTCTCAGAGAAGCTCTCAGACAACCCTGACAGTGGCAGGCACCAGAGTCATTGGTCGAAGGCGAAAACACGTTGAGGCGAACTTATGCGGATAGCGATACTCGTATTGTTACTCGTGGTGGGCAAGGTGGTCTGTGCGCAGCCGTTCACGATGAACGGCTGGCAGTTTCATGAATGTAACGTTCCGAAACTCGCGGAAGCCGTAAGGAAGGCGCCCGAATACGGCGTGAACTTCTTCATTTTTTCGCACGAGCGGCAGCGGGACGTGCTGCACATCGGCTCACTGGCGGATCAGCAGAAGATCCCCTGGTATCTGTGGGCGCATGAATTCGACGACATCCCCGAGCGGTTCATGGTGAGAAACGAGATCCGCCCGGACGACCCGCGGATGTCGGCGGCGGCCCTGTCCTCCTCGTTCAGGCTCGGCAGCCGGGTCAACATGGACGACCCGGCACTGCTCGATTATCTGCGGGAACGCTACGAGCGGCTGCTGGCAAAGTGCCACACCGCGGCGGGGCTGGTACTCACCTTTCACGAAAGCGACCGCAAGCTCTTCCGCGATTCCGAAGTGATGTCGAAACTTTCAGTCCCGGATCGCATCCACCTGCTCTCAAGGCTGGTCTGCGACGTCGTCAAAAAGCACAACAGGAAACTGATCATCCGCAATTTCTTTTACGAGCCGCGGGAGATGGATTACTTCGCGCAGGCGATTGCCAGGCTGCCCGACGACATCATCTTCATGAGCAAGGAAGAAGACGCGCGCATTCTGGAGCAGACTATGCGCCTGATGGAAGTCGAAAAGAACTGAGGCATGCTGCTCGATCAGGAGCCAGAGCGGCGCTGGCGAGCAGGTCAAATCTATTTGTACCCCTGATTGAAAAACACCCATAGTCCGAGCTTGCTCGGGGCGGTCAGATCGAGGCGCCCGTCGCCGTTCAGATCAACCACGCTGTACTGTCTGCCGAGGGCAATCCCCTCGCCCGGCGCGGCGATGGTGTGGCGGGTGAAGGTGGAGGTCGAGCGGTCCCAGCTGTAGTAGTAAATGGCGGGCGGGTCGCCGGCCCCGGGGTCGCCGCCGTTGTGCGCCCAGATGCACTTGCCCGCGATCAGCTCTTCCTGGCCGTCGCCGTCGAGATCCGCCAGAGCCAGCGCATGGGCCTGAGTCCACGACTCATCAATGATGTGCTGCTTCCACACCGTCGTGCCGTCCGGCTTCGGCGCCTGCTGCTCCCACCAGTACAAACCACGGTCGTGACCCCGGCCAAAGATGATGTCGAGACGCCCGTCCTTGTTCAGGTCCTTCACCACGAACGGGCAACTCGGATGAGGGAGGGCGGTTTCACTGTGAAATTTCCAAGGCCCGGCGAAAGGATCACCTGCGGGCCTTTCGTACCAGCCGACTTCACAGAGTACGTCTTCACGCCCGTCGCCGTTGACATCGCCGAATGCAAACCCGTGACCACCGCCTTCTGCCCCGAGGACGAAAGGTGTCAATGCTGGCGCCCCGTCCGCGCCTTTGGTGAATCGCCAGATTTCGAGGGGCTGCTGTTTCCGATAATTTGCTGAATAAAGCTCGGGCACGCCATCCCCGTTGAAGTCGTGCAAGGCAAACATCTCCATCGTTCCACGAGTTTTGGTCAGCAGATGCGCTTCCCAGGGCTTGTGCATTTCCCACGGCTTGCCGCTCTCCGCCGCGCTGTTGCCCGGATTCCTGTACCAGTAGATGCCGTCTTCTTCCCAGCCTCCGGCGATCACATCCAGCCAGCCGTCCTTGTCCACGTCATACAGGTGGTCACTGTTCGCGCGCAGGTAATCCTTTGAAACGTGGTTGGGGCGAAAAGTGTGCGGCACAAAATCCGGCCCTTCGAGCCAGTAGGCGCCATACACGATGTCCGGGTGGCCGTCACGATTAAGGTCGCCAACAGTGCAGCTCTCGTAAGGATTGACGAACAGGTGTTTCCTGGTGAATTTCAGGCTTTTGGGAGTTTTGCCATTTTGCACGGCGCCACCGGCAAGGATGCTGAGCAGGATAATACTGATCACGTACTTTGATCTGCTGCCGAAAAAATCTCTCAGTAACCCTGGCACCGTTTTCATAGGTCAGACCCTTTCACGAATTTGCAGATGACCTGGAGTTCGCTGCGATGAAGATGACAGACTACGCGAGGCCCTTCGGTATCCAGGGATCGCGGTACGTTCCGACGGCCAGCTTATTGGCTTCGGGATCGCCGATGACCTGCTCCTTCGCGTTATCCCAGCGGAGCTTCCGTCCCACGCGACAGGCGATATTCCCCAGCCGGCATACCGTGTTCGCGTAGTGACCGTCTTCAATGTCCGCAATCGGTCGCTGCCTGCTCCTGACGCAATCGAGGAAGTTGCTGACGTGCGGCCAGTGCTGCACCGAACTGTCGGATTGTTCGGCGAGAATCCCGGTGGTGTAGTCGGACCCGGGGCGCCGGCTGTCGGTGGTCGGCGGGGACGGCGGCTGATCCGGCTCTTCGTGACGCGTGGTTTGCGGGGTGAGCCGGAACCCGCCGCGATCCACAAACAGTGTCCCCCTGGTCCCGCGAAACTGGATTCCATAACTCCCGAAATGGGCAGCGCCGGGGTCGCCGTTCAGCCCAAGGGTGTTGTGATTCAGGATTGAGTGGTGGAGCAGAAAGTTCGGATACTCGTGCGCGATCTGAAGCGTATCCGGGATCTGGCACCACTTCTGGAAGAACTGCCCCCTACGGCAACCGTGCTTTGCGGCCCCCCGACTTTCATCGCCCACAGGACGATGTCAACCAGGTGGGTGCCCCACTCGCTTGTATTCCCTCCCCAGAAATCCCAGTAACCGTTCCGCCCGTAGTTCCACACTTCATCGTAGGGCAACTTCGGCGCGGGGCCGAGCCACATCTCCCAATCCATGCCGGGCGGCGGCCCGCCGGTAACCGGTGTCCGCGGGCGGGGGGCGGGGAAGTGGGTCCAGACGCTCGCGTAGCAGATCTCGCCGATCTTTCCTTCCTGAACGTACCTGACGGCCCGCTGGAAATGGGCGCCGGAACGCTGCTGGGTGCTGACCTGCACGACGCGCTTGTTGCGGCGCGCGGCCTCGACCGCCAGCCGGCCATCACGAATGTGGTGCGACGCCGGCTTCTCGACATAGACGTCCTTGCCGGCCTCGCACGCGTCAATGCACATAATCGCGTGCCAGTGTTCTGGAGTCGCGATCATCACGGCCTGGACGTTGCGGTCTTCGAGCAGGCGGCGATAGTCGCGGTAAACTTTCGCCTTCCCGCCGGTGAGTTTGAGGGCATTTTCGAGGTTGGGTTCGTAGACATCACAGACGGCGACCACGTCCACGTCCGGGTTGTTGATAAAATCCGTGAGGTCGGTCGTGCCCATGTTCCCGACGCCGATCCGGTCATTCGCGGCCGTTCGGGGAGCCTGACCGAAGGCCAGTTTCCCCGCCACGAGATGACCCAGGGCGGCGGTCTTCAAAAGCTCTCTGCGTCTCATGTCTGCCCCCTTCAGGCCGGACACTTCGCGCCGGCCAATTGATGACCTTCTCGTACCGTAGTTAACAGCGCAGGTGATTGTTGCTGATGTCAGACTACTGAGACGTGATAGCGACCGACGCGACAAGGGCCGCTGCCAATGTCCGCATTCGGTGTCACCCGGGAGTGTCGTTCTGGTCGACGTGGCGCATAGTCTATTCAGGTGATTCTGAAATGTCAAGAATGGGCCGCGTTTGGCATGGAGCTTCTGTTACCAGCCGGTTGCAGGAGTTTCCATAACAGCTAAAATGTCAGCTATGAAACTCATCCTGCTTTTCGCCCTCGCCGCTGTGGCGGTCGGAGCAACTGATTTCTTTACAGACGCCCCTCGCGCCATCGCGCTCCTGTGGCGGCTGAGCGCTGAGGAGTGTCGTCAGGCGAATCTCAGACGTTCGCACCTTTCCCGGGGCATTTCTGACAGACCCGCGAATCTTGACGGAGGTGCGAGCCACACAGTAGCCTGCGCCCGAATCCCGCAATACTTCGTGGGCCGGTTCAGTGACCAGTCTGATTTGAGATGAGATCATGACCGCAAATCCGATACGCCTGCCGCGACGTTATTCCTTCATCCGTCTTCTGGCGCTCGCTGTCATATTGCTTCTGATCTGCCCTGTCGCGAGCGCTCAAAAGAGGGCCGAATGGTTGAAGAAGGCCCGCTGGGGCGTGATGACTCACTACCTGCCCGACTGGATTGATCGCGAGCGAAAGTGGACGAGCGAGGACTGGAACAAACTCGTCGAAGGCTTTGACGTGGAGGGGCTGGCGAAGCAGCTTGAATCAGTGGGCGCCAGCTATTATCTCATCAGCATCGGCCAGAATTCGGGCTTCTATCTCGCCCCGAACGCGACTTATGACCGACTAGTGGGCATCCATCCGAGCAAATGTTCGCGGCGCGACCTGATCGCGGACCTCGCCGGAGCGCTGCACAAGAGAGGGATCAGACTGCTCGTCTACCTGCCGTCGGGCGCCCCCGCCAGAGATCAGGTGGCAATGAAGGCGCTTGAATGGAAGAACGGCCCGTACCCGAACCGTGAGTTCAGCGCCAGGTGGGAGCAGGTCATTCGTGAGTGGTCGCTCCGCTGGGGCGACAAGGTTTCGGGCTGGTGGTTTGACGGCTGCTACTGGCCCAACGCGATGTATCGTTCATCGGAAGCCCCCAATTTCTCGAGCTTCGCGGCTGCGGCTCGCGCGGGTAACCCGTCGAGCGTCGTCGCCTTCAACCCCGGCGTACTCTATCGGACTATTTCTATTACTCCATATGAAGATTACACGGCAGGCGAGGTTGATCATCCGGAGCGGTTGACGGTCAAACGCGTCTTCGATGGGAATGTGGATGGCGCTCAGCTCCACATGCTGAGTTATCTGGGCGAGACCTGGGGAAAGGGGACGCCGCGATTCTCAAGTGAGCAGGTCGTCACGTGGACTCGCAGTGTGGTCAGTCAGGGCGGCGCCGTCACGTGGGACACGCCGGTTCAGACGAACGGTCTGATCTCGCAGCCGTTCCTGGAACAATTGAGTGCGTTGAATCGCGCCCTCTCAACAGCACCGTCTTCGTCAAATTCGTCAATTCGTCAGACTCAGTAGACCGCGACCAGCAGCAACGACCGATTCGGGGGAGGATTTCACCGTGGCGACGGAACGCGATCTACTGACAGCCGCGTATGCCGCGTTCAATGCGCGCGACATTGATGCCGTACTCGCTACCATGCACCCGGATGTTGACTGGCCCAACGGCTGGGAAGGCGGGCGCGTGTATGGTCATCACGGCGTTCGTGACTACTGGACGCGCCAGTGGGGGGCCATTGATCCGCGCGTCGAGCCGGTCGGCTTCGACACCGACGAGTCCGGACGCACGGTGGTCAGGGTGCATTCGGTTGTTCGCGATCCGGATGGGAATGTCCTGGCTGACGTGATGGTCGAGCATATTTACACGATCAGGGACGGCCTGATCCGGAGCAAGGATATCCGGCAGCCGTAGACACGCAATCGCCCGGCATCCGCTCATTCAGCAGACCTTCAGCAGCTGGGCTTTTGCTCCCGGACTGATACATTTGATTCGATCATTCCGGGCAGGCTGGCAGGATTGTTTCAGGGACGCTGGTCGAATGTATCAACCCCGCGACGTTCTGACTTAACTGCCGCATCCGATGAATCAGTTCCTCCCGGCTGTCTTCCCGCTGCTCCGGCGGGCAGGGCAAATCAGCCTCCCAGTGGACAATCCTGTATCCGGCGCGATGCGCTATGCCCACGAGGTAAGGACGCCATCCCCACCCGATGGCGGCTTCTGCCAGTTCCATGCACGGGATCAGTGCCCGGTTGATGAGCATCGGCCCGTAAGAGTAATCCCCCTGCCGACCCGTGATCCGCCCTGCCAGCTGGTTCACGACCGTCTCGATGTACCTTTGAGATTCAGGATAAGTTGAGAAGCTGGCCGCCGAACGTGAGGCCAGAATTATTCCGCAGCGGTCGTCATCCGGGGCCTGAGAGAGGAAGTCAGCGAGCTTGTGCTGAAAGAACAGGTTCTTGTCGGATTCCGTGTAGAGGATGAATCTGGTGCCGAACACAGCGGCCGTCTTCAGGCTGGATTTC
The DNA here is from genome assembly GCA_035652435.1 of Blastocatellia bacterium. Taxonomy (GTDB): domain Bacteria; phylum Acidobacteriota; class Blastocatellia; order RBC074; family RBC074; genus DASRDU01. The sequence continues at coordinate 36,463 of DASRDU010000084.1, read as the reverse complement.
ATCTGGGCAACGACGCCGGGCTGAGTCAGCCCCGACACTTTGAACCCGGGAAAGCTGCTCAGGTAGTCAATAAACTGCGGCCCCGACCCGCCGTCAGTGATGGCTGCCGGCAGGTCTTTTTCAGCCAGGCATCGCAGTGACTCGCGCAACAGCTTCTCCTCCTGCCCGTCGCGCGCCCAGGTGATTGTCGCCACCGAGACTTCGCTTTTGTCCATTGAATTTTTCCCTGACGAATTCCCGAATCAGCCTGACGATCTCGTGCAGATGTCAGGACAATTGAGTCCTGATGCCGCCTGCACCTCTGAAACGTGATTGAACAGCTACCGGGGAGCGGGCCGGAGTTTAGCACCCACCGCTGAGGATATTCCATACTGCCGGCGGCGCTCGGTATGGCTCATTGTTCCAATCAGGATTTGACTGAATTGCCGCCCCTGAGGCGCGGTTGCATCGGCGGAAAGCCTGTGACAAACTTTATCGCCCCGAAGTAAGCACGAGCCGACCGCCAGAGGCCGAAGGCAGCCGAAAGCTGGTCACTCGGTGGTTACGAAATCGGTTGCAGCTGCGCCCCGGGCCGTCCGAACAGGTGCCATGTTATCCAGACAAAGTGACTGAGTCGGACTTTCACGGCGATAACACGGGTTCAGAAGCCCGAACGGGGATGCTGCCTTATTAAGCCGCCCACTATCGCTCACCAGGTTGTTTATGGGTTGAGATTGTCGGGCGGCTTTTCGATTTACCACAGGCATTCGATGAAAATATCTGAAGTTGCAGGGATGAAGACAAATAATTTTGCTGAATATTGCCGCAGGATGCGCCGCGTCGCGGGCAGACAGGGCCGCCTGATTTTATGCCTCCTTGGCCTGCTGTTCAGTGGCACTCTGACTGCGCGCGCCGGTGATGCGCTGCTGACGATGACGTTTGAAAACGTTTCGGGGAAGCCCGAGTACCACTGGATCGGCGAAAGCTTCGCGGTGACGATGTCGGATCTGATTGACGTGCCCGGGTTGATGGTAGTCAGCCTGAACGAGCGCAATCTGGCTTATGAGCGATTGGGGATACCGACGAGAGATATCCTGACCCGCGCCGCCGTGATCCGGTTGGCCGAGGCGGCTCAGGCGAACCTGGCACTGGTCGGGGATTACGACATCGGCGGCGACCCGGGCGCCATCACCATCGCGATCCGGGCGCGCCTGATCGAGACGCGCGAAGGGCGGCTGGTTGGCAACAAGAGCTTCAACTTCAGCGGGCCGCTCGCCGAGTTGCAGGTGATGCAGGGGCAGCTGGCCTGGAACATCCTCTATGAGCGCGACCCTGCCCTGCCGTATTCGCGTGACAAGATGGTCACCCGCGCCAAAAGCATTCCGCCGCGCGCGTTCGAGAGTTTCGTCAAAGGCTTTCTGACCGGAGATCAGAAGCTGCGCGAAAGTTTCCTGCGCCGTGCGCTTCAGGAATACGACAGTGAATCCGGCGCCGGGCATTACGCGCAGGCGCTCTACGAACTCGGCACTCTGCTTTACAGCCAGCGTAATTTTGCCGAGGCGGCGAAGCTCTTGGGACAGCTGACGAGCGACGATCCGCACTACGTGGAGGGGCAGTATTTCTTCGGCCTCGCGGCTTACAACTCGGGCAACGTCAGTGGCGCCGCATCTGCTTACGAAAAACTTGCTGCGCTGCTGCCGATGGCCGAAGTCTACAACAACGCCGGGGCGCTGCTCACGGCCAAAGGCGATCTGCCCGCCGCACTGCCAGTGCTGAAACGCGGCGTGGAAGCCAACTCGAACGACGTGATGCTGCGCTTCAATTACGGCTACGCGCTCTGGAAGGCGAAAAACTTCGAGCAGGCCGTCCCGCAGTTGAAAGCCGTCGTGGCGGCGAACAACCGCGACGGCGAAGCGCTTTACCTGCTGGCGAAATCACTGGCCGCCGCCGGAAACAAAACCGAGGCCGATCAGGTTGATCAGGACGCCAAACGCTATCTGGGCAATTACGCGAGGTGGGAAGTCGCGCCGGACAAGATGCCTTCACTCGTCCGCCTGAAGACCGATTTCAACTACGCGGCTTTCTACCGGCTCGGTCGCCAGCAGCAGCGTTCTCCTGAAGTGCCGCGCGGCCAGGCCGCATCCATGCAGCAGGCGATGGAGCGGGCGCGCCAGTTCTTTGCCGCGAGGCAGGACGCCGAGGCGCTCAACGAATTGCAACAGGTACTCGCGTCTGACCCGACCTTCGCCGAAGCCCACCTGCTGCGCGGCAGGCTCTACCAGCGGCGCAATGAGGTTGAGAATGCGGTCAACGCGCTCAAAGCCGCCGTCTACTGGAACCCGCGTCTCACCGGCGCGCACGTGGCGCTCGGTCAGATTTATCTGGCGCGCGGTGACCGCGCGAGCGCCCTGACGCACGGCAAGCGGGCCATCGAACTTGATCCGCAGGACCGCGAGGCCGTCGCGCTGATGCGGCAGATCGAAAGCGATCGCTGAAATCAGCCGAAGTGGCACATTCTTTCTCACCCCTCACACTCATCTCGCGCCCCCTGTCAGTTGTTGCCGGAGACATTCGTTTGCCTGCTTCGGACTGTCGCATATAATCATGACGGCCTTCTGCTGACGGGTGATGAGCAGGTTCTGATTGACGAACTTTTTACCCGCCCCCGGCATCCAAAGCCGCGATTGCCACACGGGCAGCGACGCGCGAAGAAGGCTGGGAAAAGAGCATGATCAATCCGGTAGTTCAGGAAATCTTTTCAACGGATCAATCGGTGAGGCCGCTCGAAACGACGGTGAGATTCCGGCGCCGGCTGGTCAGGCTGATTGTGACTTCCGTCGTGCTGCACATTTTTGCCGTGATCGGGCTGTGGGCTTACCCGCTGTTTGCGACGGTGATCGGCCTGCGCAACATCCGGCTCGTTGACGAGGATTACGACAAAGCCATCCTGATTGACTTCTCAAAACAAAAGCTGAAATACCCGCCCGGCTACCCCGGGTTCCGCCCGCCGACAGAGACTGCCGATCTGGAAAAATTGAAATCAGAAGAGGAACGCCGCCGCAAACTGGAAGAGCAGCGCCGCACCCGCGAACTCGAACGCGCGAAGCGTGAAGAAACAAAGCGCGCGGCTGAGGCGGGAAATCAGGTCGCGAAGAAATCTGACGGCGAAGCCGCGCCGGCGCCCGTGCCTGCGCCTTCCCCCTCGCCGACGGTTGCGCCTTTCCGCAAAATCAACACGCTCCCGATCAAGGATCAGGTCCAGCGGCTCTACGAAGCGAAGAAGGCCGGGAAACTGGTCTTCAATGAAAACAAGCTGAAGATCGGCGTGGCTGGAAAAATCATGCCCGACGGCTCGCTGTCCGATTGCCGCGTGATCATCCCTTCCGGCAACCCCGACGTTGACCGCGCCGCACTGGCGATCCTCGATGCCGTCAGTGAAAGCCACGCGCTCGGCCCGCTACACGAACTGACCTCACTGAGCATGATTCTGGAAATCGGTGACCGGGCCGAGTTGCGCGCCGTCGGTTTTGCCAACAGCGAAGAACTCGCCACCGCGCTGACTCAGCTGGCCAATATTTATCTCGGCATCAGCAGAAAGAATAAAGCCGACGACCCTTCAGCCATGGTCTTGCTCAACAACCTCACCCTCACGCGCACCGGCCGGAGTATTCAGGCCGTCATCGCCATGCCCCGGCAATTCGCCGCCGAAACCCTCGCCCGGACGATGGAAAAAGCGCAGAATTAATTCAGGCATCCCAAAGAAAAAAGGGCCGGGCGCTGACTGATGCAGCACCCGGCCCGTGTCACGGAGGATTTAACTGAGAGATCAGTTAAAGGATCGCGATGATATGTTTGGCAACCACAAACGTACCGTCCGGGTTCGTGATCTTGACATCACGCCAGCCCGACGGGGCCTTGTCCGTCCTGATCCTGAGTATGATCGTATCTTCATCAAGCAGGTCGTAGCCCAGGATGGTGATGTTCGAGCCGCCTTGGCAGAGCGTGTTGCAGGAGATGCTGACCACGGAGCCTGCATTGAAGCCGGTTCCGGTGATCGTCAGCTGCTGGGACAGTGACCGATGTTGCGTTGACGGGCTGACGCCGGTGATGGTCAACGGTCGCGGCAGCACTTCGATGGGCTGCGGGTCTGTGATCGAGATGCCGCCCCTGCCGTCAGACACCTTCAGCGTGATGGAATGAAGCCCGGGTTTCAGCTGAATGTCTGCCAGCGCGCCCTGAGCAACGACCGTCTCGCCGTCGCGCCATTCGTAGGTCAGACGATCATCCGGGTCGGGGTCGGTTGAAGCCGATCCGTCGAGATGAATGTCTGCGCCGAACTTGCTCGTCGCCTGAGCGACTGCCGGCAACGGGGCTGATCTGGCAGTCGGCGGGTTATTGGTCCCGCCGCCACCGCCGCCACCGCCGCCACCGCCGCCACCACCATCGTCACCGCCGATCCCGCCGCCGCTGCCGGTGTCGTCGTTCGGCACCGCGTCGGGCAGAATGCGGAACGGCACGGTCGTGACGCCCAGTCCTTTACTGTCTGTGGCAGTGACGCGGACGCTCGTCGAGCCGGTCTTTTCATCGGCCGACGGCGAAATCCGCAGCGTCGCTTTGCGGGCGATCGGGTTCACGTCAACGATCTGCGCGTAGGCCGGGGCGCCCTGCACGCTGAAGGTGACCGGGTCGTTATCCTCGTCGGTCGCCTGGAGGATGAGGTCGCGAGTCGTCCCCGGAGGCACGTATTGATCGAAGATGTTGTCCATCCTCGGCGCGTGGTCGCCGATCTCCCCGCCCTGCTGCGGGAAGGAGCCGACGCCTGAACCGCGGATGATGGTGACCGTCATCGTGGCTGTCGCCGCGTTGCCGGAATTGTCTTTCGCGGTGAAGGTGACAATCGTCTTGCCGACCGAGAAGATCGAGCCGGGATTCTTTGATGACGTGACGCTGGCGGCGGCCTGATCGGCTGTATCCCAGGCCGTCGGCAACTGGAAGCTGATGGTTGCCCCCGGTGAAGCTGACGAAACGGTCTTGGTAATGGCCCCTGGGATGCCGCTGATGACTGGCGGCGTGGTGTCGCGGACTTCGACCAGCTGCTCGTCTGGCGCGCTCGGGATGCCGTCGCAGTCGGTCACGATGAGCTTGACGATGTGCTGCCCCCGGGCCAGCTTGTAATCCGCCACGTCTTTGGTCGAGACCAGCGTGTCGTCGACATACCAGGCGTATTTCAGCTTGCAATCCGGATTGTCGTCATATGAGCTTCGGCCGTCGAGCCGCACAATCGTCCCGTCCTGACGGCGCTGCTCGACCTGGAAGCCGATGCTTTCGGCGACCGCGGTCGGCGGGCTGTTGTCCGGGTTGGTCGCGATTGCCTTGAGCAGGTAGCTGTCGGCGGTGGCGAGAATCTGCGTGTTCGCGCCGCCGCTGTGGCCGCCGCTCCAGATACTGTTAATGGCCGTGAGCGGGACGGTCGCCAGGTTATTGAACCACGCGAAGACGGGCGTCGTGGATTGCAGCTTCAGCCAGCCGCGGTGACCCGAAGTGATGTTCCTGGTGATCGGGGCGAGCGGGATGCCGGTCTTGACCGCGCTCAGATTGGTCTGATACGGCCCCATCGTCCCGGCCAGCTGGTGCAGCAGGTCGTCATAAACCTGCAGGCTGCCGCTGCCGCGCGTTGAAGCGGCGTCCAGCAGATTACTGTTCGGGCGGCGGAAGCCGAAGAGCGTCGTGACCTCATTCTGCGGCGGGACGGCGGCCATCGCCACCGTCGAGGGCAAACGGTCATAGTCCACGTCGTTGAAGTTGAGATCCGAAGTCAGGATGTCATCGTTGCGGACCGAGCCATTCGAATACTTCTCAATGCCGATGGCATTGAATGCAGCTGATTGCCCGGTCGCCTCGTTGACCTGCACGCTGCCGATCAGCCAGTTGAAGGCGCGCGGCAGTGCGTTGTTGTCAATCGCCACCGCCAGCACCCACCCGCGCTGGTTCGGCGCGACCTCCTGCGCGTCAATTGTGACGCTCTGCGTCGGGAAAAGCGTGATGAGTTTTTCAAACGCGGGCGGCGCGGCCGGAGGGTCGCCGACCGGGTTCAGGCCGACAAAGAAAACGCGGACGCGGACTTTCTCGACCTTGTTCGTGTTGGTCAGGTTGACCTGCGACGAGCCGAACTGCCCGCTGGCAAAGTTCGAATAGAGCAGGATGCTGCCCGGCTTGACTTCGCTCGCGCCGGTCGGGTTGCCGGTCGGCACGGCCTGGTCGGACGTGACTATGTCGGCGGCCGGATCCTGCGGCGGAACGACCGGGACGGTGATTTTGTAACTCGGCAGCCATTGCAGCACCTGCATCGTGCGGGCGTTGTGCTGGGCGACGACTGTCCGGTCGGTCAGGCTCAGACCGAGCAGCGGGACGCCCTGACTGGTCGTGGTGTCTGTCGCGGCGAAGTTGGCCCACCCCGGCCTGTCTGCGGTGATAAAGGTATTGGCATCGGGCCAGATGTCGGTCACTCTCGCGAGCAATCCGCAGCCGCCGTCAACAGTCGCCGTGTAGGGCCGCCCGTTCTGCTCATAAGCGACCCCGTTGATCTGCGTCGCCAGTGGCTGGGGCGTGCCCAGACTGGCTGGCGGCGTGTAGAGGATCATGTCCGTGAAGAGGCCAGCAGGACCGCTCTGCGCCTGAATATTGTCCACCGCGACGTTCTTCGGCAACTCGTCATATTGGGCATTGTTGAAGACCATGTCAGCGGTGGGCGCGCCGTCGGGGACCTGAATCGAGCCGGCGGTGCGCTTCGCCACCGCGAAGGCGTTGTAGGTGGCCTCGTGGCCGAGCGAATCGTGAATGCTCGCGCTGCCGATCAGCCAGTTGAACTGCGTCGGGACGCCGCGCCGGTCGGTCGCGACGGCGATCACATAGCCGTGCGTGCCGGGCTGCTCGTTGCTCATCAGGAGCGAGCGCGTCTGGTTCCCGGCGAGGCTGATGTCCTGTCTGCTGATGTCGCAGTCATGCACGTAATAGAGCCGCACGGCCACGCCGTCACGCGGGTTGGTGTTGGTGAGGGTGATCAGTGTGTTGACGTTGGTGATTGACGAGACCTCGCTCGTGTAGCGGTGGAAGAACAGGACGCTGCCCGCCTTGGTGCTGCTGGCATTGCTGCGCGGCGCATTCGAGCCGACCTGCGGGATGCCCGGCCCGATCGAGGGCTGGGTGTCATCCACCGGCAGCATCGCCGCCGGGGCCGCCTTGAGAGGGCTGTGGGCGCCGGCCGTGCGGGAGGCGACCAGCAGGCCGGGCGCGGCGACTGCCACGAGCAGCGCGATGATAATGGTCTGGCGAATCAGGGTTGAGGAAGTCCGACGCTGCGCCGCCGGACCGGGGATGTGTGTGTGTAGCCTGGGTTGCATGATCTGGTCTCCCTGGTAGCAATCGTTGGGATCTTCCGGGCCGAAAAATGTGGGAATCACTTCGCCCCCGAAACATCTGGATAAAAGTTTCACGAGTTCTGTCGTCAGCCACACGGCTCCGGCAGCAGAGCGGGCCCCGGGTAAGGGCGGAATTGACGCGCGCGTGGCCACAAGTCCCCCGGGGCGATGCTCCCGCCGCGCCTGCAACAGATCGGAGGATGTCACTGATCGCGCAGACTGGCCGGCGGGGCCCGGCAGGCCCGTAACAATCAGCGATCCTTCGAGTGAGCGGGAACGGACGCCCAGTGTATTTTCGTCACTGCTCCCTGATGAATTGCCGGTAAGTGATCAGCCGGTCAGCTGCCCGTCGGGGCACTGGCGGCTGCCGGGTTGACGCGGTAGTCAGTGAGGCACGCCGCAGGTGACGGCGTGGCGTCAACAACCATAGAAATAGAAAAAACAGTTGAGAATCGTCCTGCCTGCGGGGCGTGAGGTCAGGCTCGCAATCATGCGCCGGGTGAAACCAGGAAAAGCAGAACTTCCAGGAAAAGTGCTGTCTGGTCGTGAGGGTCGCACTTTTGTAATTGAGCGGCGGAAAGCTAACACAGGATTGCACCGGGCCGCAAGGCAAATTTATGGCCGGACTCAGCTTTATCCCCCGGCTGCTCGGTTTTCAGCCGTTGCCCTGAAACCTGGCCGGTCAGTCCGCCGTCAGTTTTCCTTCATCATTTGAACTTTCCATTCACAGTCTTTTTCCCAGTGACCTGAAATACCCAATTACTCCACATCTCCAGTCGGGGCGCATAAAGGCGTGGCGCCGATGATTCCGGCATTGACCACTGGCGGCTTCTGTTAGAGGATGTCCCCACTAACCAGCAGTCCCATCGCTCATTCAGGAGGAAAGCACCATCATGACCAGAGAAGAGAAGCGACTTCAGGAGGCCCGCGACCGCAAAGCACACTGGAAACGCTGGGGGCCTTACCTGACCGAACGGCAGTGGGGAACCGTGCGCGAGGATTACAGCCCGGGCGGGACGGCGTGGGATTACCTGCCGCACGACCACGCGCGCTCGAAGGCTTACCGCTGGGGCGAGGACGGCATCGCCGGGATTTCCGACCGCCGGCAGATCTTCTGCTTCGCGCTCGCCCTCTGGAACGGGCGCGACCCGATCCTGAAAGAACGCCTCTTCGGCCTGACCGGCAGCGAGGGCAATCACGGCGAGGACTGCAAGGAGTATTACTTCTACCTCGACTCGACCCCGACGCACTCCTACATGAAGTGCCTCTACAAATACCCGCAGGCCGAATTCCCTTACGCGCAGATCGTCCACGAAGGCCGCCACCGCAGCCGCCGGGAGGCGGAGTATGAGTTGATTGACACGGGCGTGTTCGACGACGACCGCTATTTCGACGTGTTCGTCGAATACGCCAAGGCCGCAGTCGAAGACATCCTGATTCGTATCACCGTCGTCAATCGCGGCCCGGAGGCGGCAGAGATTGACGTGCTGCCGACCGCGTGGTTCCGCAACACCTGGTCGTGGGGCACTGATGAGCGCAGGCCGCGGATGCGCCGCGACCCTGACCTCAAAATTCCCGGCCTCAGCCTGATCCGCGCGCGCCATTTCGAAACCGGGCTGCGTTACCTCGTCTGCGACGACGAGCCGGAACTGCTCTTCACCGAAAATGAAACCAACACGCAGCGGCTCTACGGGGTCGGGAATGAATCGCCTTACGTCAAGGACGGGATCAACGATTACATCGTTCACGGCAAAACCGACGCCGTCAACCCGGCGCAGAGCGGGACAAAGGCGGCGGCGCGCTATCACCTCAACATTGGCGCCGGTGAAACTGAAGTGATCAAGCTGCGCCTGACGACAGACGCGCCGACGGAAGGGATGCTCGGCGAAGAGTTCGACCGGATCTTTGCCACCCGCCTCGAAGAGTCCGACGAGTTTTACAACAAGTTCGTCTCGGAACACGCCAACGAAGACCTTCACAACGTCCAGCGCCAGGCTTTCGCCGGAATGCTCTGGTCGAAGCAGTTTTATTACTACCACGTCCGCCGCTGGCTGCGCGGTGACCCGGCGGGGCCGGAGCCGCCAAAGCAGAGGCGCACCGGGCGCAACGCGCATTGGCGGCATCTGTACAACGAAGACATCATCTCGATGCCCGACAAGTGGGAATACCCGTGGTTCGCCGCCTGGGATCTGGCCTTTCACTGTGTCCCGCTCGCACTGGTTGACCCTGACTTCGCGAAGGAGCAGCTGATCCTCATGCTGCGCGAATGGTACATGCACCCGAACGGGCAGCTGCCAGCTTACGAGTGGGCCTTCGGTGACGTGAACCCGCCCGTGCATGCGTGGGCCGCGTGGCGCGTCTACAAGATCGAGCAGAAGCACTGGGGTCGCACCGATGTGAAGTTTCTGGAACGTGTCTTCCACAAGCTGCTGCTCAACTTCACCTGGTGGATCAACCGCAAAGATACCGAGGGCAACAACGTCTTTGAGGGCGGGTTCCTCGGCCTCGACAACATCGGCGTCTTTGACCGCAGCTCGAAACTGCCCACGGGCGGCCATCTGGAACAGTCCGACGCGACCAGCTGGATGGGGATGTATTCGCTCAACCTGATGGTCATTGCGCTCGAACTGTCGAAGCACAACCCGGTCTATGAAGACGTGGCGTCGAAGTTCCTCGAACACTTCGTCTACATTTCGCGCGCGATGAACAACATTGCGGGCCTGGGGCTCGAACTGTGGAATAGTGAGGACGGTTTTTATTATGACGTGCTGCACCTGCCCGACGGCAGCCACTTCCCGATGAAAGTGCGCTCGCTGGTCGGCCTGATCCCGCTCTTCGCCGTCGAAAGCCTGGACTCGGAAGTGGTGGACACGCACCCGGGCTTCAAGCGGCGGATGCAGTGGTTCATTGACAACCTGCCGGAATTCACCGACTACATCGAGACCGAGACGACCGCGACGAACGTGCAGCGCCTGCTCGCGCTCGTCAACCGGCAGAGGCTGCGGCAACTGCTGCGCGTGATGCTCGACGAGAACGAATTCCTCTCGCCTTACGGCATCCGCTCGGTGTCGCGTTTCCACAGGGACAACCCGTACGTGTTGTGGGTTGACGGCGAGGAGCATCGTGTGGATTACGAGCCGGCGGAATCGAGTACGGGCCTCTTCGGCGGCAACTCGAACTGGCGTGGCCCGATCTGGTTCCCGGTCAATTACCTGATCATCGAATCGCTCCAGAAGTTCCACCAGTTCCTCGGCGACGATTTCAAGGTCGAGTGCCCGACCGGCTCCGGCAAGATGATGACCCTCTGGGAAGTCAGTCTGGAGCTGTCGCGGCGCATGACGAAGCTGTTTCTGAGGGACGCTGACGGGCGGCGTCCGGTCTACGGCGGCGCGGAGAAATTCCAGACCGACCCGCACTGGCGCGACCTGATCCTGTTTTACGAATACTTCCACGGCGACAACGGCGCCGGCATCGGCGCGAGCCACCAGACCGGCTGGACCGGCCTCGTCGCCAAGCTGATCCATCAGCTTTATCGGATCGACCGGAAGAAAGTGACCGGGAGGCTTGACGCGAAGCTGGTGGCCGAATTGCAGATTGACAGGTGAAACTGAAACTTTTCTGCAAGGGAAAGCGTGAAAGACGTTCAGAGCGCGGAGGTGAGTTATGAAATTTGCAACCGTTTTTCTTCTGATCGCAATATCGCTTTTCTCTTCCTGCGACCGTTCGAAAGGTACCGTCGCTGAAAGGGAGCGGGCGATTCCTGTCAAAGCTGCATCCCCGCTGTACGCGCCTGCGCCTGCTGCTCGCCCAACTCAAGGTGGAGGGGGGAGTGGCGAAGCAGCCATCCTAGTCGAGCCAGTCAAGCTCGATGTTGCTGACAAAGCTCTCGTACCAACTATCCCGACTGACCGCAAAGTCATCCAGAATGGCGAGATGACTATTGAACTCAGCGATCCAGCTGATGCCCAGCGCAGGATCGCGGCGATTGCCGGGTCACTCGGCGGCTTCGTGGTCACTTCCGAATCGAAGCAATCCGATAGCGATGTTCAGCGGTCACGCCTGACCGTGACGGTCATTGTCCGCGTGCCTTCATCACAGTTCGAGGCGGCGATGGAAAAGATCCGGGGCATCGGCTCCGGCGCCCGTATCCTGCACGAGAAGCACACCGGGCAGGATGTGACTGAAGAGTTCATTGATGTCGAAGCGCGGATCAGGGCGAAGAAGGCTCTGGAAGCGCAGTTCATGGAAATTATGAAGCGGGCGCAGAAGATTTCTGACGCGCTCGAAGTGCAGAGCCAGCTCGCCGAAGTGCGCGGCGAGATCGAACAGCTCGAAGGCCGCCGCCGCTTCCTCGAAAACCAGTCGGCGCTCTCGACGATCACGATCAACCTGCAGACGCCCGCGTTGCTGATTGCGGCCAGCGCGCCCGGCTTCTGGCACAGTCTCAAAGAAGCGTTCAGCGACGGCCAGACCGGGGCGACGGAGATCATTCTCGGCGTGGTTCGGATCGTCGTGGTGCTGCTGCCGATCCTGCTCTTCATCGTCCTGCCCATGTGGCTCGTGTGGCGGTTTGCGCTGAGAAGAGTGGTCAAAGAGTGGCTCAGAAAGCCGGTGGTCACTTCAACGCAAAGCTGACGGACGGGTAAAACCCGCTCGTCAGTCTCTGCAACCTTTACCTCACAATCGGGAGAGATGTCTTATGCGGTATCGAAAGATTTCAGCTTCTGTGCTGCTGGCAGGCCTGTTTTTCGCGCTCGCGCAGATGTGGCCGGGCGATTCTGCCGGCGCGGCTTCGGCGTCATCGGCGCAGCAAAAGCCTGTCACTGGCAACCCCGAACACGACTCGAGCCCCGTGGATGCGCTCGATCAGTGCGTCCAGAAGCGTTTCGGGACGATGGAGCGATTCGGCATTCGCCGGGTCATCACTTTCCCGTATCACCTCCAGCATTTCACGCCGGAGAATGAGCAGGAAAAAAACGTCATCGCCGAACTGGAGAAGGATGGCTGGACGGTCAGTTTTTATCTGGCCGGGCGCAGCGTGCTGGGGGCGAAACCCGACAAATCGCTGTGGGAGAAACCGAACAACAACTTTTACACACGCAAGCCGATCAACAACCCGATCCTGCTGACGAAGGACGCAAAGATTGATGACCTGCCGAAGCCGCTGGAACTCTGGGAGCAGACTCAGAAGGCGATGGCTGCTTTCAGCAGAGCCGGCGAGTATGACTTTTCCGTCGGGAAGTGGCAGATTGCCGCGCGACCCGTGCGGGCCTCACAGCAAGCTTGTCTGAATTGCCACGATCAGCGGCATGAGATGGTTGACGGGAAGGTCAAAGCCATCAGTCAGGGCCTGAAGATTGGTGACCCGCTCGGCGTAGTGCTTTATGCCTATACCCGCGCGCACTGAGGAAATTGAGCTACAGCAAAAAGGCCGCGCGCCGGGTTTAAACGATCCGGCGCGCGGCCTTTTGCTTTCAAAGCTGCCTGCTATTTCTGCCGTTCGTCCTTCTCAATCTTTCCGTCAAGAATTGAAATCACGCGGTTGGCGTGAGCGGCAATGTCATGTTCGTGCGTGACGAGGATGATCGTGTTGCCGCGCTCGGAGAGTTTCTCGAGGAGGTTCATGATTTCGACCGAGGTCTTCGAGTCGAGGTTGCCGGTCGGCTCGTCGGCCAGAATGATCGAAGGGTTGTTCACGAGCGCGCGGGCGATGGCGACGCGCTGGCGCTGACCGCCGGAGAGTTCATTCGGCCGGTGGTTCATGCGTGAGCCGAGTTCGACCGATTCGAGCGCCCTCTTCGCCATCTCGATGCGTTTGGCCGAGGGCGTGCCGTTGTAGATCAGCGGCAACTCGACGTTGTGCAGCGCCGTCGCGCGGGGCAGCAGGTTGAAGGTCTGGAAAACGAAGCCGATCTCCTTGTTGCGAATCCAGGCCAGTTCATCGTCATCCATCTGCGAGACGAGCTTGCCGTTGAGCCAGTACTCACCCTGTGATGGCGTGTCCAGACAGCCGATCATATTCATCAGGGTGGATTTGCCCGAACCCGACGGGCCGATGATCGCGACGTATTCACCGCGCTTGATCTCGAAAGAGACGCCGCGCAATGCGTGAATCTCCTCTTCGCCCATCACGTATGTTTTCCACAAATCCTGGGTGCGGATGAGTGTCTCCTGTGGCTCAGTGGCCACCTTCGACACCACGCTGGTTTCCAGCCCGTCACGCGCCGTGTTCACCTTCGGAATGACGTTCGTGTCCATCCCCTGTGAGATTTTTTCTGCTGTAACCATGTTTCTCCCTTGTGAAAGCAGTAAATGGGCAGGCCGGAGTTCCTTCCGACCTGCTCACGGCTGATCAACTGCTATTTGGTTTCCTCTTTCCCGCCGGGTTTCTTGTTCTTGTCTTCGCGCTTGATGGCGGTATTGTCCTTCAGGCTGCGGAGCTGGCGGTAGGGGCCGATGATGATTTCGTCGTTCGGATTAAGGCCGCTGGTGATTTCAATGTCGTTGTCGCCTGTGATGCCGGTCTCGACTTTGGTGAAGACGGCCTTGTTGTCCCTGACGAGGAAGACGCCCTTGATCGGCTTCTTGTCCTTCGGCTTTTCCTGACCCGGGGACGGCGAGGCCGCGGGCTTCGCGTCGCCCTTCGCATCGTTCGGATCGCGTTCGACGAGCGCCTGAAGCGGGACGGCGACGACGTTTTCGCGGCGGTCAGTGTTGATCGTCGCGGTCGCAGACATGCCGGGACGCAGCCGGTCGCGGATGTCCTGTCTGGTGTCCGTGACGCGGATGACGACCTTGAAATCCTTGGCCTCCTGCGATTGCTTGAGCGCCGTGGTCGCGATGCTCTCGCCGGTGCGGGTGACGGCCGATTGCGCGATTTCGACGACCTCGCCGTCAATCGGCTTGTCGCCGAGCGCGTCAACTTTGACCTTCGCCTTCTGGCCGTTCCTGACGTTGGCGATGTCGGTCTCGTCCACGCGGACTTCGACGTTGATGATGGACATATCGGCGATGATCATGAGTGGGGTCGAGGAGAAATTCGACAGCGCGAAAGTTCCGACCTGAACGAGCGGGCCGACGATCACGCCGTTGATCGAGGCGTACTGCGTGGTCTTGCGGAGCAGGTCAGTCTGGCTGCGCAGGCCAGCCTGCGCCTGCGCGACACGAGCCTGCGAAGAAGCCAGCGCAGCTTTGCTCTGCCCGACGCGGATCTCGGCGTCGCGGATTTGCGCCTGCGACTGCTCGACGCGGGCCTTCGCCGCATTGACGGATGCGGTGGCCGAGTCGTAACGGGCTTTGGCCGTGTCCCAGGCGGAACGTGACACGATGTTGGCTTCAACCAGATCGGTCTGGCGCTTCAGCTCGATCTGGGCGTTGGCCTGATCCACCTTCGCGCGTTCCAGATCAGCCTGCGCGCTGTTGAGCGCGGCGCGGGCCGTGTTGATCGCATTTTCGGCAACGGTGATTGAGACTGTCTGATTCTGCACGTCCGCCTGATTGGCGCGCAGCGCGGCTTCCTGCAATGAAGTCGCTGACTGCTGCTGGGTCGGGTCCACGCGCACGAGCGGCGTCCCCTTCTTCACCTGGTCGCCTTCCTTGACGTAAACGTCGGTGACGCGCCCGGAAACTTCCGCCGTCAGGTTGATGAACTGGATCGGGCGGACTTCGCCGTTGGCGGTGACTTTGGATTCGAGCAGGGCGCGCTTCTCGACTTTGGCGGTCTGCACTTCGGGCAGGTCGCCCTTGCGCGCAAAGACGCTCGCGCCGATGATCGCCGCCAGCAGCAGAATGACACTGGTCGCGATGATGATTTTTCTCTTCTTCGATATGGCCATTTGTGAATGCCTCCGGGAGATGATGACTTCGGGTCAGATTAGTAAAGCACGGACAACCACCAGCGCATACGAACACTTATACGGCCGTGTTCCGACAAATGAGCAGAGATTGTATGACTTTACACATTTTTTGCACAAGATGGTGAAATCCCCGCGAGGGGGAATGGATATCGGGTCATAGAACCTTAACGATCCGGCCCCGGCAATATTAACACCCCTTTGGCTTGCCCATCTTTCCATCCGGTTGGTATACTGCGCCGAAGACTTGGCAGAGAAGTAATCAACTTTTGAAAGTAACCAGCTGAATCAGAACACGCAACATAGGTAGAAATGCCGGGAGCAGTCGTGGCCGGATTCTTTCTGAGAGCAGGCGTCACCGGGTTCGCCATCTGACGCTCCTGTTACCGCTACCAGCGCCTGTCCCAATGTTGTGTGCTTTGATTCGGAGTCTCAGGCAATCTTTCGATCACTGAAATTGAGGCGGGCGGTCTCGGCGCTGACAGGCGCCGCCCGCTCGGGTCAAACAGAGGACATTCAATCCTGGAGGTGTGCTGATGAGTTCCGATAAGAAGCCCGATAAAAAGGCTGACGGGCAGGACTCCGGTGTCTCGCGACGCGGCTTTTTGAAAGGGACCGGTCTTGTTCTCTCTGTGCCGCTGGTGGCCGGATCACAGACGATCCGAGTCAACGGCGCGGAGGTGAAAATTCTCGGCCCGAACAAAGTCCCGGTTACGCTGGACATTAACGGGGCGAAGAAAACGGCGACCGTCGAGCCGCGCGTCACGCTGCTCGACACGTTGCGCAACGAACTCGACACGACCGGCGCCAAGCGCGTCTGTGATCGCGGGACCTGCGGGGCCTGCACCGTCGTGATGGACGGGAAGCCCGTGTATTCGTGTTCAGTCCTCGCCATCGAGGCGCAGGGCAAAAAGATTCAGACCGTCGAGGGGCTGGAACAGAACGGCAGACTGCACCCGGTGCAGCAGGCCTTTGTGGACAACGACGGCCAGCAGTGCGGCTTCTGCACGCCCGGCTTCGTGATGGCCTGCAAAGCCCTGCTCGACAAGCACCCGAGTCCCACGCCGGACGAGATCAGGCATGGCTTGGGCGGCAACCTGTGCCGCTGTGGAACCTACGTCGGCATCCGCGCCGCGGTCGCGCAGGCCGCCGAGAATATGAAGAAAGGGGGCAAGCGCAATGGCTGAGTACAAATGGCCCGAAGCTGAAAAACGCAGACTCATCGGCAAGCGCATCTCGCGCGTGGACGGCCCGCTGAAAGTCAGCGGCAAGGCCAAATACGCCTTCGATTACAACGGCAAGGAACTGCTCTTCGGCAAGATCCTGCGCTCGCCTTACGCCGCCGCGAAGGTCGTCAGCATTGACACGAGCGTCGCGGAAAAGATGCCGGGCGTCAAAGCCGTCAAGGTCATTCAGGGGCCGGGCACCGAAATCAAGTGGGCGGGCGATGAGATCGTCGCCGTCGCCGCAGTTGATGAACCGACCGCTGAGGACGCGGTTCGCGCGATCAAGGTCGAGTACGAACGCCTGCCGCATGTGGTCAACGAGGAAGACCTCTCGGCAGTCCCCGACGCCAACAAAAAGCCCGCCAATGACCGCGTCCAGGGCGATCCTGACAAGGCTTTCTCCGAGGCCGAAGTCACGGTCGAAGGGCTGTACGGCAACTCGGTCATCACACACTGCTGTCTGGAAAGTCACGGGCAGACCGTCGAGTGGACGGATGAAAACAACGTGCTGATTCACCCTTCGACTCAGGCCGTTTCCGTCATCGGCAACGACCTGGCCCAGGCGCTCGGCATCCCGGCGGGCAACGTCCAGCTGAAGATGGATTTCATCGGCGGCGGGTTCGGCAGCAAGTTCCCGATTGATCGCTGGGGCATCGAGTGCGCGAAGATCTCGAAGATGGCCGGCGGCAAGCCGGTCAAGATTATGCTCGAACGCGACGCTGAATTAATGGTGGCCGGTTCACGCCCCTCGATGTTTGCGAAAGTCAAAATCGGGGCGAAGAAGGATGGCACGATCACGGCCTGGCAGTCCGAAGCATGGGGCACGGGCGGCCCGGCGGGCCTGGGTGCCCCCCCGCTGCCGTACATGCTGAACACCGCGACCGGCATCCCGCACCAGCGGGTTCGTTACACGAGCGTCTCGACCAACACCGGCCCGCAGCGGGCGTGGCGCGCGCCGAACCATCCGCAGATGGCCCTGATTACGATGGGCGCGCTCGAAGACCTCGCGGCCGAGCTGAAGATGGACCCGGTTGACTTCCTGCTCAAGAACATTGACCTCTTCAAGCCGAGGTCGGAGATGTACAGCGAAGAACTGGCGAAGGCGGCGGAACTGATCGAGTGGAAGAAGAACTGGCGCCCGCGTGGCGAAGGCGCTCCGGGCAGCACGAAGACCATCAAACGTGGCCTCGGCGTGTCAATGCACACCTGGGGCGGCGGCGGTCACGCGAGCAACTGCGACGTCATCATCAACCCCGACGGCTCGGTTGATTTGAAGATGGGGTCGCAGGAACTCGGCACCGGCACGAAGACGATTCTGATGATTGTGGCGGCGGAAACTCTGGGGCTGCCGCTGGAGGCCATCAATGTTCACCTCGGCGACAACAGGTATCCGAGTTCCGGCGCGTCCGGCGGCTCGACGACCGTGGGCGGAGTGAGTTCCGCCGCGCGCCGCGGTTCGGTTGATGCGCTCAATCAGCTCTTCGCCAAAGTCGCGCCGACGCTCGAAGTAAAGCCCGAGGAACTCGAAGCCGCAGACGGCAGGATTCGCGTCGCTTCCAACCCGAGTAAGAGCATGACCTGGAAGGAGGCCTGCGCGAAGCTCGGCTCACAGCCGATTACCGTGCGTGGTGTCAATAAACAGGGCGACCGGGAGTTGACCAACAGCGGCGTCGGCGGCGTGCAGATGGCCGACGTTTCAGTGGATACTGAAACCGGCATCGTCAAAATGAACAAGTTCGTCGCCGTGCAGGATTGCGGCCTCGTGCTTGATCTGAAGACCGCCGAAAGTCAGGTCTACGGCGCGATGATCATGGGCGTGACCTACTCGCTGTTTGAAGAAAAGATCATGGATCGCGCGACCGGCCGGATGCTCAACCCGAACATGGAGTTCTACAAGCTGGCCGGGGCGATGGACATTGGTGAATTCAAGGTGCATATGATGACCGGCAAGGGGTACGACGAACGCGGCGTCATTGGCTTGGGCGAACCGCCGACCAACAGCCCCGGCGCGGCAATCTCCAACGCCGTCGCCAACGCGATTGGCGTGCGCGTCCCGACGATCCCGCTGACGCCGGACCGGGTGCTGGCGGCGCTGGCATCAAAGAAAGGAGGCACGAGCAATGCAAAAATTTGAGTACGCCAGTCCGACCACA
Source organism: Blastocatellia bacterium (assembly GCA_035652435.1). Classification (GTDB taxonomy): domain Bacteria; phylum Acidobacteriota; class Blastocatellia; order RBC074; family RBC074; genus DASRDU01. The sequence continues at coordinate 17,834 of DASRDU010000084.1, read as the reverse complement.
ACCGAACAGGCCGTGGCCCTGCTCGGCAAAGAATGGGGCGATGCTGAAATCCTCGCCGGCGGCACCGATCTGCTCGCCCTGATGAAGGATTTCATCGTCACCCCGAAACGCCTGGTCAACATCAAGGACATCAAAGAACTCAAGGGCATTCAGGCATCGGGCGGCGGATTGCGCATCGGCGCGCTCGTGACCTTTGAGGAGTTGATGGATAACGCGCAGGTCAGGCAGAACTACCCGGCGCTGCATCATGCCATTGCCGGGGTGACCAGCCCGCAGATTCGCAACATGGGCACCGTCGGCGGCGATCTCTGCCAGCGCCCGCGCTGCTGGTATTACCGCGCCGGTTACGGCCTGCTCGCGAAGGACGAGAAGGGTACGCCGCTGGTGCCCGAGGGCGACAATCGTTATCATGCGATCCTTGGCAATGACGGCCCGGCGATGTTTGTGAATCCTTCGAGCCTGGCGCCTGCGCTGATAGCATTGATGGCGAAGGTCAAAGTCTACGGCCCGAAGGGCGCGCGCGAAATCGCCGCCGACCAGTTCTTCGTCGCGCCGAAGTCGGACGGCGAACGCGAATACGCGCTCGCGCCCAACGAGATCGTGACTGAGATCGTGATCCCGTCGGCGAGCGGAGTGAAGAGCGCGACTTATGAGGTTCGTCATAAGGAAGCGCTCGACTGGCCGCTGGCCGCCGCCGCAGTCGCGCTCAAGCTTGACGGCAAGACCGTCAGGTCGGCGAGGGTCGCACTGGGCCACGTCGCCCCGATTCCATGGCCGTCTGCCGAGGCTGAAAAAGCGCTGGTCGGTAAGGTGGTCAGCGAAGAGGTGGCCGAGGCCGCAGGGGCAGCCGCGGTTGCCAATGCGAAGGCGCTCAGCCGCAACGGCTACAAAATTCAACTGGCCAAAGTCGCCGTCAAACGCGCGATTTTGCAGGCGGCCGGATAACGGGGAGGAAAAACCATGTCAATGAGAACGGAACTTCCTGACGCTGAACGCTTCAACCCGGAGCGCCCCAACCTCTGCGCCAACCTGCGCTGGAAAGGGATGTTCATCTGGGCCGATAAAGATGATACAGTTCCACCGTCGAACACCGGCAGCTTCTGGTGCCTGCACACGCAGACCTGTGTGGGGCCGGACGGCAAGTTCGCCGAGCCGGGCAACTGCGATTCATCGGGTCGCAAATGCCATAACGCCGGGGTGGCGCTTGCAAAAGCAGTCACGGAAGAGACGCGCAAATCAGCTTGATGGGATTGACGGCAGGCTTCAGCGGGCTGAAGCCTGCCGAATATAAAAAGTTTCAAGGGAGTAACAGCTATGCATAAATTCACATTCATCGCAGCATTATTTTTAGTGGTATGCACCGCCACCGCCGTACTGGCCGATCACGATCATCACAAGGCGAACGCCAGTGCGCAGATTTCCGGCGAGTACCTCGAAACGCGCAACGCCGACGTCTGGGTCGGCTCGTGTTTTGCCAACTCGGAAGTCGGGATGGCCGGCGACCAGGCGATTCTGGCCTGGCGCGTCCGGCAGGGCAGCTGGAACGGCGTGAAGCTCGACGGCCTGAGCGTCGTCGGAGTCGTCAGGGCCTCGGCCACACTCGGCAGCAGCTACGGTGATCCGTACCCGGCCAAAGCCGTGCTGGTCTTTGACAGCAAAGCCACCGACGAGCAGCGCGCCGCGCTCAAATCCTTCGCCCAGGCAATGGGCGGCAGGCTCTTTGAGAACGTCGTCCGCACCGAAGTCGCGCCAATTAGTTTTGACGTTGAATACCACGGCGAACACGCGATTGCCGGCCGGATGAAGGCTGGCGAACTGGCGGGCATCAGCACGCGGATGATTACGCCGAAGGATCAGGTCTGCGGCCACGAAGAGACCTTCTATCAGCCGCTGACCGCCACGACTCATGCGATGCCTGCGGTCGCGACGCTCGATCAATACCTGGGCGCGGGGCTCGGAGTGTCGTGGACGCTGCACGAGAAGCGCAGCGCCTTCGTCGGCAGTTTCGCCCGGTGAAGTTTCAGAAAAATGGCCACAACAATCGGCGGATAACCTGAGGATCGGGGGCGCACATCTGTCCGCCTGCGTTTGCAGGCGCGAATTCGATCCCCCTCAGGGCTGCTGCCGGCTGTTGTGGCCTGACTATTTATTACCAACAGCTTTGAGGGGATCAATGTTTCGTCATCTGACAGCTTTCATTCTTCTTTTCGTTTTCGTCTCATCGGTTCCTGCCCGCGATACTGCCGGCAGCAGCAACGGCGACTACAAAATTGAATCCACCGGCGCTCTGACCGCGACCAGCGTGGCCGAAGCCGTGCGCGGCGCCCTGCAGGACAAAGGGCTTAAAGTCGCTGACGGCGGGAAGACGCTCTGCGAAATCTGGTTCCGCAAGGAGATCGCCACTGCCAAAACCGAAGTCGACGGGGCGAACTTTGCCCAGCTTCAGGACGGCAGCCTGATGGGCGTGATCAACTTTCCGGCGGGGGCTTCGGATTACCGCGGGCAGGCAATCAAGGCCGGTTATTACACGCTGCGTTATGCAGTCATGCCGGTCAACGGCGCGCACCTCGGCGTTTCACCGACGCGCGATTTCATGCTGCTCTGCCCGGTCAGTGACGACAAGGACCCTAATGTCCAGATCAAGGGCGACGCGCTGATCAAACTGAGCATAGCCGCTTCGGGCTCCGGGCACGTTTCGCCCTGGAGCATCGTTTCAGTGACATCGAAGGACGGACTGCCGAAGATCGTCAAAAATGAAGAGGAACACGTCATCCTCGAAGTCTCACTGAATACGAAATCCGGCGCGCTGCCCCTCGGCCTCACCATTGTGGGGAAGACTGAAGGGTAAGGCCGCAAATAAACAGAGAGAAAAGAGAAGCCATCAGGTCAGCACGGGCTAGCTGATGGCTTCTTGTTTTATTGGGAGAGGCCAGGAGGATCTGAGTGGAGATGAATTCGATCAGTAAAGAGCGAAGGAAATGATCAGTAGTCAGTGAGTCAGCCTTTCAACCGATCACTGACCACTGATCATTGACCCTTACACCAGCGCGATGTCGAACTGTTCCTGATGGACAGCCGGGTCGCTCTTGATCGTGATCGTGTTGCCGAAGTACGCCTCGACCTCATTGAGGACTTCGCGTTCGGTGCCGCGCAATGCCTTGGCCACTTCGGGGTTCACGCGGAGGATGATCTCCTTGTAATCGTCGGTGTGTCTGGTGATGCGCCGCGCCTCGGCCAGAATCTCGTAACAGACGGTCTGCGCGCTCTTGACCATGCCGCCGCCGCCGCAATACTGGCACGGCGTGCAGAGCGTGCGTTCGAGCGACTGCTTGACGCGCTTGCGGGTGATCGCCACGAGGCCGAAATCGTTGAACTGGAGAACCTTCGACGGCGACTTGTCGCTGCGCAGTTCGTGTTCGAGCGCCTGCATCACCTTGATCCGGTTGCGCCGCTCTTCCATGTCGATGAAATCCAGCACGATGATCCCGCCCAGATCACGCAGGCGGATCTGACGCGCGATCTCCCGGGCCGCTTCGAGGTTGGTTTTGACGATGGTGTCTTCGAGGCGATTCGAGCGGCCGACGAACTTGCCGGTGTTCACGTCAATCGCGACCAGGGCCTCGGTCTGATTGATTACAATGTAGCCGCCTGATTTGAGCCAGACGCGCGGCTTGACGGCCTTATCAATCTCCGCCTGGATGCCGTACTCTTCGAGGATCGGCGTGTCCTTGGTGTAGAGCTTGACGCGGCGGACGAGCTTCGGCGCGAAGCGGTTGACGAAATCAACGATGCGCTCGTACTCGAATTCACTATCCACGCGGATCGCGGTGAAATCGGATGAGAGCTGGTCGCGCAGGATGCGCTGCACCAGATCCAGATCGCGGTGGATGATTGCCGGGGCTTTGGCGCGATCAGCCTTGCGGCGGATTTCGCTCCACGTGCGGAAAAGATACTGGATGTCATCGCGCAGTTCTTCAGTCGTGCGTCCGGCGGCGGCGGTGCGGACGATGAAGCCGCCGGGGATGTTGTCTTCCGCGCGCAACTGGTGCAGCGTGCGGCGGAGGCGCTGGCGCTCCTCATCCGTGCCGATCTTGCGCGAGACGCCGATGTGTTCGACGGTCGGCATGTAAACGACGTACCTGCCGGGCATGGCGATGTGCGAAGTGATGCGCGCGCCTTTCTGCGCAATCGGCTCCTTGGCGATCTGCACCAGAATCTCCTGACCTTCGCGCAGCAGGTCGGCGATGACCGGGCGGTGTGACCGCCCATTGGTGCGGGGAGCCGGAGCGGGGGGGGCTGGGGCGGGAGCCGCGACAGCCTTTTCCTCCTCCTTGTCTTCAGCCACAGCAGCCTGAACCGGCGCTTCAGTTTCATCGCCGGCCTCCGGCGTCGTAGCGCGCTGGCGATAGCGGCGGCCACGCCCACCGCGACGGGTCGCGAAATTCTCGCGGTGGCGCGGCTCGCGGATTTCCGCGCTGGCTTCTTCGAGCGGTTGCTCTTCAACCACTTCAGTCGCCGCGTCAGACGCCAGCCCGGCGGCCTGCACTCTGCGACTTTCCCGGCCTTCATCCGAAGGTGAAGCTTCATCGCGCGTTTCAGCGCGGCCTGCCGGCTCCTCCGAGTCATCGCTGATCCGCTCGAAATCGGAGGCCGCTCTGAGCGATTCCCGCAGCGAACCGACGGCTGCTTCGGGAGTGGGCTCGACCTCAAGGATTGTGGTGGTGTATTCCTCGGCGCGAATGCGCTCGGAAATCCGCTCCTGAACCATTGCATCCTTGAGCAACTCTCCCTCGGCCATCGCGGCCATATCCTCATCGGTAATGCGTTCGAGCGGTTCGTGATGAACCACGATGTAAGGTTCCGGTTCGAAGATCACGCTCTCAGCGGGTTTGGCAGCTGCCGGGGCCGGCGCCGTCTCGGTCTCCTCACCGCGGCGTCGGCGTGACGGGCGCCGGCGGCGGCGCCCGCGGCCGGTTTCTTCTTCCGCGACTTCTTCGACTTCAGGAATCACGTCCGTGACGGCCTCGACTGTCTCCGTTTCAGCCTCCCTGGCTGGAGCCGCTGCCCTGGCTGCGACGACCGCTTCCTCCTCGCGCTCTTCCGGCTCCTCGTAACTGAGCCGCTGACGGCGGCGCAGGCGGGCGCTGTCTTCCTCCTCCTCTTCAGTGGCGGATTCAGCCTCAATCAGTTCGGGCTCCGGCTCGATGACGGGTTCTTCGCTGATCTCTTCGATGTGGCGCAGCGCCGCGGCCTGCAATTCCGCTTCCTTGTCGTCTTCGATTTCCTCCAGTTCCGCCGCGGCTGCCGCGGGCTCCACCGCGGCGCGCGAGAAGCGCCCCCGCTCGGGTCGCTGCGGTTTCTGTTGTTTCGCCTGATCTTTGCGCTCTTCAGTGAAGACGCCCTCGAATTCCTCGTCTTCAAGGAAGTCGGAAACGTAGAGGAACGAATCGCGTTCGAGCCCGATGTCCACGAAGGCGGACTGCATTCCGGGCAGCACTTTCATGACCCGACCCTTGTAGATGTTACCGACGATCCCCTGATTTTCATCACCACGTTCGACATAAAACTCGGTGACGACATCGTCCTCGACGATGGCAATTTTCATTTCGCGTCCGTTGACGCTGACAATCAACTCCTTGGCCATTGATCTCTCCTGTGTGGCGCGCCGCGCCGGTTGAAATACGCGCAGCCAGTTTTCGGTCGCCACTGTGATGGGGCGGAAAATTCTTTCCGCGTCAGTCCTGAAAACAAAAAGTCGGCAGCGCATGCGCAGGCGCGTGATCATCCCGCTTCGGAATGGAGCGGGATGACAGACAGCTCTGCGGCGCTCGCCGACTACACGTGTAAAACTGCCGGCTGCGGCTGTGCTGAGGGCACGGCCGCGGCAGTACCGATAATTGAAGCATTAAGAACCCGTTTCCAGCGCGGCAATCGGGGAGTGTTGAGAGTCGGGCGTAAAGTTGAAACAGTTGATCAACCGGGAATCGGCCCCGGAACCTTGGGGGGCCTGAATTCAAAGCCCGAAACTCAAAACTCAAAAACCAGCGAACTGCCACGCCACCCGGGGAGGGGAACAAACGTCAGCCTCCCGGTAAAACTCGCTAATTGACAAAACGGCGCAGGCGCACATTGAGCGCCAGGCCGAACGCGAAGAACGTCGCGAGCAGCGACGACCCTCCAAAACTCATCAGCGGCAGCGGAATTCCGATGATTGGCAACAGCCGCACCACCATACCGACGCTGACCGCCACATGACAGAGCAGCAACGCCGCGTAACCGCCGGCCAGCAGCAGGCCCGCCCGGTCACGCGCCGAGCGCGCAATCCCGATCAGGCGGGTGATTATCAAAGCGTACAGCGTCAGAACGAAGATAGTGCCCAGAAAACCCCTCTCCTCGCTCCAGGCGGCAAAGATGAAGTCCGTCTGAATCTCCGGCAGAAAGCCGAGCGTTCCCTGTGAACCCTGCCGGTATCCCTTGCCCAGAACGCCCCCGGAACCGACTGCGATTTCTGCCTGCTTGTTCTGGTAGACGTATTTATCAACCGCCTTTTCCGGAAAGTAGACGGCCAAGATGCGCTGAATCTTGTAGTTGTCACTGTGAAGTTTGCTGTCAAGGTGTGACAACCACACGCCAGCCATCGCTATCACCAGCACCAGCGCTGCCGCGCCCGCTGCAATCCACCTCCAGCCGATGCCGGAAAGAATAAGCATCGCGGCGAGGAAGGAAAGATAGCTCAGCGTGCTGCCGGTGTCGTGTTCGAGGTAGACCAGCACCGCTGGGACTCCCCAGAGTATGCAGGCCGTCGCGATTGACCGCACGGTCAGCGGGCGCCGGCGAATTTCCGCCAGATAGCGCGTCAGCATCACGATGGTAAAGATCTTGGCGATTTCCGAAGGCTGCCCGGAGAAAGGCCCCAGGTTCAACCAGCTTTTGTTCCCATGGACTTCCTTGCCGAAGAGCAGCACTCCGATCAGCAGAGCGATCCCGACGGCGTAAAAGAACGGGGCCGCGCTGACAATCTTATGATAATCAAACAGAGTAGTCACTAACAGAATGGGCAAGCCGGCAATAAGAATAGTCACCAACTGCTTCCGCCACATCCCCGGGACCGGCTCGACGCTGGAAATCTGAATGACGCCGAGCGCACAGACAAGCAGCGCCATTCCCAGCAGCACCCAGTCAAAATCAGTGATGAACCTGCGGTTGAACATGATAATTGAGAGCAGTCACTGGTCGTTGTTTTTGGCCATCTCCGTCGGCACCCCGCGTGTGCGGCGGTAGTAGTCCTCGTAAATCGCCCGGGCCTTCGGGACCGAGAAGGTCGAGCCGAAGCCGACGTTTTCAGTCAGCACGACCATCGCGATTTCCGGCTTCTCGAACGGCGCGAAGCTGACAAACCATGCGTGATCCTTGCTCTCCTTGCCCACTCTGGCCGTCGAGGCCACCTGCGCCGTCCCGGTTTTGCCCGCGATCTCAAAACCCTCGATCTTCGTCCCCGCGCCGGTCCCGCCTTCATTCACCACGCCCCACATCCCCTTCTTCACTTTTTCGGCGACTTTGGGATTTATCTCGATCACGATCTTATTGCGCTCGTCGTAGCGCAATTCACCCTGCTGATTCCCGAAACGATCTATCCCCGGCATGACTTTCAGCAGCAGGTGCGGGGTGTACATCTGGCCGTTCTGGCTGAGGGCCGCGATGTAACGCACCAGTTGAAGCGGGGTGACGCCGAGGATGCTCTGGCCGATTGACGCGGAGGCCGTGTCGTAACTGGTCCACTTCGCGAAGGAGGGATTTTTGTACATGACCGCGAGCTTTTCCTTCCACTCGCGGGTGGCCGCAATCCCGGCGATTTCGTGGGGCAGGTCAATCCCGGTGCGCTGCCCGATCTGGAAATTCTTCTCCCACTTCTCGATCTTCTCGATGCCCATCTTCAGACCGAGCCGGTAAAAGTAACCGTCGGCGGATTTGACGATGGCCAGATGAATCTCCGGGGAGCCGAGGTGCGAGAGCGACTTCATGTAGTAGTTGCCGATCTGCAGGCCGCCGTCCTGGAGTCTGGAGTTTTCGAGCGTGATGTCGCCTTCGCTCAGGCCGCCCACCGCCATCAGCATTTTCCAGGTCGAGCCGGGAACGTACCGCCCCTGAATTGCGCGGTTATAGAGCGGGCGGTCTTCATTCTCCCAGTAGTCGCTGATCTCTTCCCGGCCTTCGGGCGTCTTGGAACGCTGGGAAAAAGCGTTCGGGTCGAATGCCGGGCGGCTGACCATCGCCAGCACCTCGTCAGTGTTCGGATCGAGCGCAACGATCACGCCGCGCCCCTGCTGCATCTGGTCGCCCTGGGTTTCGGCGGCGAGCTGAATGTCGTAATCGAGCGTAGTGTAGACGTCCCGGCCCGGGATCGGTTCAATGCGGGAAAGCTCTGACTTGATCTGCCCGCGGCTGTCCACGATGACGCGGCGTTCGCCGTCCCTGCCCATCAGGATGTCGTTGTAATAGCGCTCGAACCCGCTCTTGCCGATGATGTCGCCGAGCTTGAAGCCTTTCGCCTCGCTGAACGGCGAGTTCGCTTCTTTCAATTCCTTCTTGTCAACTTCACCCACGTACCCGAGCGCGTGGGCCGCGAACTGTCCATGAACGTACAAGCGCTGCGGGGCCTCGATGGCCGAAAGCTCAGGCTGGTCGTATTCGTGCGCGGTCACCCAGGCGACGTCTTCAGGGGTCGCCATCTCCTTGACGACGATGTACTCGTATTTGGGCTCGTACTTCGCCGTCTCAAAGCGTCTGGTCAGCCACTCGCGGTCAACCTTGAGGTTGTCCACGATCAGGTCAATCTTGTCTTCCAGCTTCTGGCCCTTCTCGCGGCTGAGGACGATGTTGTAGGAGTTGCGGCTGGTGACCAGCACGCGGCCTTTGCGGTCGTAGATCGTCCCGCGCCGCGCCGGGATCGAAAGTATCCGGACGCGGTTCTGCTCGGCCTGTTCGGTGTAATTCTCGTGATTCAGCACCTGCAGCCACAACAGCCGCATCCCCAGCACGAGGCAGACGACCACCGCCAGCACGCGCAGCACCTCCAGCCGGAGCGCCGTTTGCCGGATGTCCTCGAAACTGTCAACACCGCGTCGGTTCTGCATGGCCTTTTTCAGCTCTCAAGTCCGAAAATTATATCTTTTTCCAAGTACTTTTTCTCAACCCGCGCATCGCCTCGGCGCGGCGGCTCCGCTGCCGGAAGCCGACCCTGAAGATGCGATCAAGCAGGGCGTACAGGAGCAGGGAGGTGATCAGGTTGATGAAGACTCCGAAAAATATGTCAGTAAAGCCCCGGTTGATTTCCACCACCGGGGGCAGGCCGAAGCCCAGAAACCTGTAGACGAAAATACGCGTGAGGAAATAAATGAACGTCGCACCGGCGACGATGGGGATGCGGATCAGGAGGCCTTCGACGAAGAACCTTGATGAAACCTGAAAGGCAAACCAGACGGCCAGCAGCTGGCAGATGCCGCTGATCCCGAAGCGGGATCCGGATAAACCGTCCTGCAGGATTCCCGCCGCGGTCGCCGTCATCAGCGCCTGGAACGGGTCGCGCAGGAACCCGACGTAGAGGGTGATCAGCAGCAGCCAGTCAATATATCCCAGCCAGGGGCTGATCACCTTCAGGCTGGTGTTCAGGAAGGCTGCCACGACCAGACAGATTGCCACCCTGATGACTCGCGCCGAACTTTGTGATTCTTTCTCCAACGACTTTCTGACTTCTCTGAAGCCCTCTTTCGGCCTCGTCTGTGCCGGGCTGCTATTGTCGGCAACCTGTCCCCCCTCACGGCCGGAGGCCAGTGGTTGTCCGAATCGGCCCTGAATTGTTTTGCTGGCTCTCCTGTGGTTTGATGACCGCCGCCTCCGGCCTCTGACTTCGTTTCAGGCTGAATTAAGCATCAGCCCGCGGCCTTTTGTCACTGTGGCGAACCACAGCCGCCCGAATTATTTTTTCGGCCCGCCCGTTCTGGACCGCTTTTCCCTTTCGAGTTTTTCCTTTTCGGACTGGTCCAGTTCATCCAGCGACGCGCGCAACTGCTCCCTGGTAATCAGCAGCACGCTGACCAGATCGAGCTTCGCGAGCGGCGCCGCCGGCTTGATCTCAACCGCGAGCGGGTTGCCCCCCGCGCCGGCATCGATGCGCGCGACTGTCCCGATGACCAGCCCCTTCGGATAAATCCCATCCTGCCCTGAGGTCAGTACTTTCTCGCCGACCTGAATCTGTGCGTCCCCGGAAATGACCTTCATTTCGCAGAGGCTGCTGTTTTTCCCTTTGACGACGCCCAGCACGCGCGAATCGGCCAGCTGCCCGATGACCGCGCCGGTGCCATGCCTCTCGTCCGTGATCAGCATCACCCGCGCGGCATTCGGCGCGGCATGAATCACCCGGCCGACCAGCCCCTCGGGGGTGATGACCGGCTGGTTCTCAGCGATGCCGGAAAAAGTGCCGCGATCAATGCTGACGGAATTGAACCACTGGTTGGCGTCGCGCCCGACCACCTGCGCCGTGACCTTCTCGAAAGGCCGGGTCTGCTTCAGGTTGAGCAGCGCTTCCAGACTGGTGAGCCGCTGCTGGGCCTCCTGCGCCCTGGTCAGGTCGGATTTGAGCTGCGCATTTTCGGCGCGCAACGTCTCATTCTCCTGCCGCGCGTCGCGGAGCGAGAAATAGTTTTTCCAGACGCCGCTGACGCCCCCGGTGGTGTTGGTCACGACCGACTGGGCCGGGGCAAAGACGGCCAGAATCCAGACCTGAATAAAGCGCCGCCCGGCGTGCCCCGGCGCTTCGCCGAGCGACACCAGCGCCAGATGTGCCGCCAGCAGCACCGCCAGCAAAATCAATGGGTTCTTTTTGAGACCGTCTGTAATACTCACGGAAGGTCGTGGCCGGCGGTCAGCGGTTGTCTGCCCGACCGCCGGCCACTGTTTTTACTGGGCTGGCAACGTGGTGCTGTCCCAGCGCACGCGACGCAGCAGGTCGAAATCCGACAGCATCGCGCCGGCGCCCAGCACCACTGATGAAAGCGGGTCTTCGGCCATTGAAACGGGCAACCCGGTTTCCTGCATCAGCCGCACGTCGAGCTTCTTGAGCAGCGCGCCGCCGCCCGTCAGCACGATGCCGCGGTCCACGATGTCGGCCGACAATTCCGGCGGGGTCCGCTCGAGCGCCACGCGCACCGCGTTGACAATCGTCGCGACCGAATCGGCCAGCGCTTCGCGGATCTCCTCGTCGGTGACGACGATGGTTTTCGGGATGCCCTCAATCAGGTTCCGGCCCTTGATCTCCATCGTCAACTCTTCGTCGAGCGGAGCGGCCGAGCCGACTTCGATCTTGATCTGCTCGGCGGTGCGCTCGCCGATCAGCAGGTTGTACTTGCGCTTGATGTACTGCGTGACCGCCTCATCCATCTCGTTGCCCGCGACGCGCACGCTGCGCGAATAGACGATGCCCGAGAGCGAGATCACCGCGATGTCGGTCGTGCCGCCGCCGATGTCCACGATCATGTTGCCGTGCGGCTCGGTGATCGGCAGCCCCGAACCGATGGCCGCCGCCATCGCCTCCTCGACCAGATACACCTCGGAAGCCTTGGCGCGGTAGGCGCTGTCCTCGACCGCGCGGCGCTCGACCTGCGTGATCTCGGACGGGATGCCGATGACGATGCGCGGGCTGACCCACGTCCGGCCGTTGTGGGCCTTCTTGATGAAGTACTGCAACATCTTTTCAGTGACTTCAAAGTCCGCGATCACGCCGTCCTTCATCGGGCGGATGGCGACGATGTTGCCGGGCGTGCGGCCCAGCATCTCCTTGGCCTCCTTGCCGACGGCCTCGGGCTTGTGCGTGATTTTGTTGATCGCGACGATGGAGGGTTCAGAAACGACAATGCCCCGACCTTTCGCGAAGACCAGTGTGTTGGCGGTGCCGAGGTCAATCGCGAGGTCACTGGAAAACAGACTGAAAACAGAACGTAGATTCATCCGGCTTGAATCGAACCTTTCCGGGGGTTGAGAGTTAAAATTTCCGCTTCAGGAATGCTGTCAGATTTTTCACTCTGGACTCTGAAATCAGGCGACCGAATCGCTGAAGCACTAGCTCGATAATTTCACGTTATTCTTGTTCGCCGCCTTGGCCTCGTACATCGCGAGGTCTGCTTTTTCGAGCAGGTCTGCGCCATTCTGCGCGTGTTCCGGGAAAACGGCCACGCCGAAGCTTGCCGTCAGGCTGAAACTGTACTCGCTGCCGCCGCTGAAGACCTTTTCGGCGAGGCGGTGGCGAATCCGCTCGGCGGTGGCGAGCGCCTGGGCGGCACTGGTCTCGGTCAGCACGATGGTGAATTCGTCGCCGCCGTACCGCGCCACGACATCGGTCTCGCGCACGGCTTCGGTGAGCAGCCCCGCAATCTCACAGAGCGTCTGGCTCCCGACCCGGTGCCCGTAGTGGTCATTGACCCCCTTGAAGCCGTCAACGTCAATGAAGACCACCGCGAACCGCGATTCGTAGCGGCGCGCGCGCTTGATCTCCCGGTCAATGAACTGGCGCAGGTAGCGGCTGTTGTACAGGTGCGTCAGGTCATCCTGCATATACCTCCGCTCGGCGCGCTCGTAGCGCATGGCGTTATTGAGCGCGATGGAGGCGATGCGCGACAACTCGCGGAGTATCTGCTCGTCCGGCTTTTCAAAGCTGCCGCTGCTCTCGTGACGGATGGCTTCAATCACCCCGATCACCTCGTCTTCAACCGTCAGCGGCAGGCACAGCACGTGACTCCGGGCGGGTCCGCGATCATCCGTCACCTCGACTCGACCGACCTCCACTTGATTGATCACCGTCGTCTCTCCGTCAGGCGGGGCTGCATTTCCGGGAGTGAAGCCATCGAACGCCAGCTTCAGTGAATGCGGGCGAACGCGCATGCCTTCGGCCAGGATCAGTTCCAGCGAGCGGCCGTCTTCCGCAACTTCGTAAAGCAACCAGGCGTCAGCGCGGACCCAGCGACTGCACTCTGCAATGACCTCAGCCGCAACGCGCTGGAGGTCAAGCGAGATCAGAATGTGGCTGAAGGCGTTCAGCACTCGTTCCATCCGCTCCAGTCTCATTTCCGTCTGACGACGCTGTGCAGCATAGCGCAAAAAGAACGGCAAATGAAGCGCCGCCTCATCAATCAGCACATGGCCGTAATAGCCGGCGTCCCGCGAGGCCGAGACGAGCGACCCCGGACGGCCCTCAAACGTGCCGGAGCCTTTCTCGCAGGAGACCACCAGCGTGTCGGGCCAGATCCTGCCCAGTTCGCGCCGGCAATCCAGCGCCTGCCGCATGTCGCCGATTTCACAAACCACCAGATCAGGTGCCTTCGCAGTCTCGGTCACCTCGCTTCCGGCGGCGCTGCCGAATGACCGGGCCGGGGGCCAGGGAAGGAAGCAGACTTCGGTTGCCGGAACCACATTGAGCGCGCTCACGAGCACGCGCGACGACTCTTCAGTCGCGAAGACTGTCACGCGCGTCCCGCCGATTCTCCCCAGTTCGCTCTCTATCTCAGGCATCTGACAGTTATCTCAAATCCGGTTTCAAATCGTCGGCTTCACAGCTTCACCCGCTTCTGCCCTCTGTTGCCCTCCTGATCTTCAGCTTCGATCAGGATCTCGCGCTGACCGCTGTTGAGCGTGACCAGCGCGCTGAAGGTGCCATCCGCGTTCACCCGCGCGACCGTGTCACCGACTTTCACGCGGGTGCCCGGGTCACTCTTCCCTTCGATCTTATAGGCGCCGCCACCGAGCGATGTCTCCCTAGTAACGCTGATGGTGATTGTATTACCCCCGTCATTGCTGACCAGTGAGAACTTAAACGGCTCGCTGAATTGTCCTGTACCTTCCTTCTCTCTGTTGGCGCGCACCCGCCAGTAATAACTACCCGGTTGGAGGTTGTCGAAGACGGCGGTCGTCGTCGCGATCTGATCACGCATCGTCACCACCGTGTCGCCGAAGTAAGCCGAAGTCGCCACTTCGATCCGATAGCTCTTCGCCTGCGGCACCCCGCCCCAGCTGAAGTTGACCTGCCCGGGTCTGCCGGCGGGGATTTTGATCGTACGCTGGTTCTCCGGCGCACTGAGTTCGGGCAGCGGGGGCATCTTATCTATTACAACCTTCCCATCGCTGCCGACATTGGCTTTGTCGTTAGCCCCTACTTCATAACTTTTACCCGCCTGAGTATTGATCTTCGCCGTGCCGCGGGCGACGCGGATTTCAGTATTCTCGCCTTTATTACCCGCATCTACGCTCGCCTCGGTCTGGCTGCCGATGTTGGCTGACGCGGTCTGAGTCTGCACGACGTTGCTCGACCCGGGGCCCTGCTCGCCCGTCGCGAGGTTGATTTTGCCGACGCCGACGGCGACCTGGACGCGGGTACTCTTGTCGGCGTTGAGCGAGTTGTCCTTGATCACGAGCGTCGTATCCGGCTTGATCGTGTAGCTGCTGCCGTCTATGAACTGGACGCGGGCGACCGAATCCGAGAGCGTCTGGATGGTGTCGCCGGCTTCGAGCGGCATATCTTCGGCCGCCGCCTTGAACTCGGTCTCGTTGGCCCGCTTGACTCTGACTTTCCCCTCGATCTGAATGAACCGCGCGCTCTTCCTGGCCTCCCCTGCCGAGTTGCCCAGACTCTCTCTGGTAGTCTCGTACAGCCAGTAGCCGCCGCCGATCAGCACCGTGATCGCGATGATCGAAAATATCGCGAGATAAATGGATCGCTTTGAGATGACGTACCACTCAAACGACAGCCTGTTTTTTTTCCTGTCTGCCATAAGGATGAATGCCGAGGCAAAGAGATGGTTGCGATGACCGGGGCAGGGGATTATTCCGTCTGGGTGTCAATCAGCAGTTGCGAGGTTCGAAGCGGCTGCATCCGCCGTTCCCCGGCAGGTCTTTAGTCCCTGCCGTGTCATCCGATACTGTCAGTTCTGGGATCGGTTCTGGGGAACAACTGTCTGCGGAGATCCTTCAGGGGCGGACAAGAGAGCCACGCAGTAGCTCTGACGACCAGCGAAACGTAAGCTAGCACAGGCTTCAGGATTGATTCAAGGTCAAAGTTGAACCGGGCGAATCCCTGCCGCGAAAAGGCTTTCTTGACGCCCCCCGGATGGTCAACTAAGATGATGCGGCTGCCGGAACAGGCAATCCTCCTGATCTCCTTCACGACCGCAGTTTGTGGCCCCTTAGCTCAATGGTTAGAGCAGCGGACTCATAATCCACTGTGCCAGTGCCCACCTCATCACCGCATCTGCAATTCTTCCCGATGGTTGATGGTTAATCCCCAACAGCACATTAGTGCCGGGGACGCTTTCAGGGACGCTTTCGCCTTGTCCCGACTGTTCGGAGTCTACGCCAGAATCACGGCAGCCTCAATTCCTGTCTGGCTGCGGTGATTAAGAGGGAAGGCGAGCCACACAGCCCGCCCCCTTTACCCTCAGGCCGCGACCGGCAGGGCTGTTGCACTTTCCTGCCCTGCCCGGAGAATCTGATCCGCCGCATGAAAAATCTTCTGCGCCGATTTCTCCGGGATCACATCGCCCGCGAGCCAGCTCTGGATGTAGCCCCTCGCGTACTCCGCACCGGGCAGCCCCAGCGACTCGCAGCAGATCAGCGCCACGCTCTCGGCTTCGACTTCGCGCAGGTTCCGGGGCGTCTGCTCACCGTCAGCGAATGCGCGCTCTGAGGTGTGGCCAAGCAGAACGTGCGCCAGTTCGTGGAAGGTCGTCATGTGCGGGAGAGGATTGACCGGGCTGATGGCGATGCTATGCCTCCTCGCGAATCCCATCACGTTGCCGTCTGACAAGTCGAATGCAATCTCACTGATGCCCAGCGATGCAAGAGCCTTCGCCCTGTCCCATTCCGGTGCTGACTGCATCTCGACAGGCTCGCCGTCCGTCTGGCTGATGACGAACCAGTGAGGCTTGTAAACAAACATCGTGAAGACCCCGGCCTCATTGCCCTCTGCCCCCTTGCTCTCAGCCTCGCCCTTCCGCTTGCAGGTGATCGGCATACAGAGCGTGATGGCCTTCTCGCCCTTCCTGACCTGCCGCCCCTTCGCCTTCCAGCCGGGGTAAGTCGAGATCGGGCCGGGCTGAATCCCGCGCATCCGGCATTGCACCCGCGCCAGTATTTGATTCCCGACGCTGTAACCGTGAAACGCGCTGTAGGCTTCAAGAATCATTCCTGGAGTTGTGACGGCTTCCCGCCGCAGGTCGCTCCATTTCGTGGTGTCGGTGGTTGTGGTAGATTCACGTTGCATGAGCATTGATCCTTTCCAAAGAAGGGTTGATGTTGCGGGCTTCCTGAGTGGTGACACACTGAGGAAGCCCTTGCTGTTTGTTGCGGCTTTATCTTCCGAATGGGATTCTGCGGTAAGGATCAGGTGGCCCTGCTCCGTACTTCAGATTGAAAATCCAGATGAAATACTTGGCGGTGACTATCCCACCCTTTTGCCCCCATCGCTTGAAGTCCCCGTTCTCGCTGTGGTGTCGGATGTGGCAGGCTTTGTGCGCGGGGGCGGTTTCAGTCCCGCCCTCGCTCTTCGGTTTCAGGTGGTGAATGTTGAGATCGCGTCGGCTGACGGGCCGTTCACAGAAGTGACAGGTCATCCGGGTCACCTCCTCAAACGAGCGGGCAATCAAGCACGACCAGCTTATAACTGGCCCCTGCCTGATCGCTGTTTTCAATTCCGTCAGCATCCTGCGCTGGCGCTTCGGCCTGCGCCTGCTGACATTCTCGCCATTCGGCAATCTCCGCATCGCTTGCCCAGTACATCGAGTCCTTGTATCCTGACATTGCTATGTGCCTTTCTGCCCGTTAGCGCGGGCGGGAAGTGAAAGCCGGGTGCTTCCAACACTCGGCTTTCTTTGTTTGTGCTTCTTGTCGCTGAATAGCTTTTGGTATTCGGTTATCAAAGAACTTCGCTGTCAGTCACCAGCGTGATGTCGTCTTACACAGTCGTGTAGGCAACGTCAAGCATAAAATTACATCATTGTGTAATGTGTTGAGATGTATTATGATCGGGCCATGATCAAGGTGCAGATACAACAGACAGCAATGAAGCGCGGCATTGAGAATGCGCATCAACTTCAGAAGGCTCTGGACGTGTCACCGACCTTGGCGGCGAGATTGTGGAAAGGGGAGTTCACGCAGATCGGGCTGATTACACTTGATCGCCTTTGCCAGTTGCTGAAGTGCCAGCCCGACAAGCTGCTGCGGTACGAGCCAGACGGGGAGTGAATGCTTTCAGGGTTGCTACTGTTGACGATTGGCGGAAGGGGAATAGGGTTTAAGGAATGGGGGGCCGGTTCACCGGAGGTTGGTGCCGCGCGTAATTACTATATTTGGTAGTGGCTCAAACGGGTGAGAGATGATAGCCTCGCCCGCATGGTCACGAAAATTATCAAGTGCTACCACTGCGGCAGCGAGAACATCGTCAGGCACGGCCTGACAAAGAACGGGAAGCAACGTTACCTGTGCCGGGACTGCAAGCGGAGCAGCCGTGAAGATCCCCAGCCCAATGGCTACACCGCGGAGCAACGCGAGGAGATCCTGCGCGCCTATGAAGAGCGCAGTTCGCTCTGGCGGCCTGACCCGCACTTTCCGCGTGGCGCGCAACACCGTCAGCGGCTGGCTCAAAAAAAAGGGGCGACGCTCCCGCCCCTGAGCGAGACGCTGCTTAACCCTGACCCTGACGACCCGGAGTCAACCTCACTCGAGTTGGATGAGCTGTGGTCATTCGTCCTGCGGCGCGTCAACAAACGCTCTCGTGTGGGTCGCACTCTGCCGCG
>DASRDU010000083.1:0-98209 GCA_035652435.1 Blastocatellia bacterium | reverse complement strand
CAACCGTGAGCGCTTGCACCAGTCACTCGGCTACCGGACACCTGAAGCAGTTTTCAAAGAACGAACTGGATAATTTAGTGGGCGACACGATCCATCTAAAAAAACTGCATTCTGGTCTTGAAAATGGGGTACACCTTAGGTTGCGCCGCTACCTTGTCGGACAACGAATCTACGAAATTTCAACCAGCCCGCTGAAAAGAGAGCCGGAACTCCGCGAGCCAAAGCTTTTCCTTGAATCTTTCAAGCTGCTCGGCGCTAAAGAGGATTTGGAAAAGAAGCCCGCCGCCGGCTCGCTTAACGGCACGCCTCTTGCCGTCCTTCTTGGCAAGGCGACAAAACGCGTGCAGCCACCATATCCTAAAAAGGCGAAGAAGGAAGTCGTTTCGGGAACGGTAAGGGTACACATTGAGATTTCAGAAGCGGGTAAGGTCGTCAGTGCCGAAGCCGTTGATGGCCCGTTCATGCTGCGCGAAGCTGCGGTGAAGGCTGCCAGGCAATGGGAATTCGCGCCCACACTTGTTGATTCAAAACCTGTCAAAGTGAGCGGAGTATTGGTATTCAATTTCACACTTCAATAAGAGTCAGACAATGGACGCCAGCCGGTACACACGGACATTGATCGGAGGCTTATTCCTGTTCCTTAGCCTTACCCTCTTCAGCAGGATTGTTACCGCACAGTGGATCACACAACTCAGCGGGACTACTGCGCGCTTCCGCGGCGTCAGCGCGGTCAATCGTAATATCGCCTGGGCCAGCGGCAGCAACGGCACTTATGCGCGCACGATTGACGGCGGCATGACCTGGAAAGCCGCGACCGTGCCCGGGGCTGAGAAGCTTGATTTCAGGGATGTCGAGGCGTTCGACGCGAACACGGCTTACCTGCTGAGCATCGGCGAGGGCGAGAATTCGCGGATTTATAAGACCACCGACGGCGGCAAAAACTGGGCGCTGCAATTCACCAGTCGCAACCCGAAAGCCTTCTTTGATGCGATTGCCTTCCGGGATGTGAATAACGGCATCGCGATCAGCGACCCGGTTGACGGGCGCTTTGTCGTCATCAGAACGACGGACGGAGGCGCCACATGGAAAGAGATTCCGCCGGAAAACATTCCGCCCGCGCTGCCAAATGAAGGCGCTTTTGCCGCGAGCGGAACCTGCCTCACCGTTCAGGGGAAAAATAACGTCTGGTTCGGCACGGGCGGCGCGGCTTCGGCGCGTGTCTTCAGATCAGCTGACGGCGGGCAAACCTGGGATGTCGCCGACACTCCGATCCTCAGCAGCAATGCCTCGTCGGGCATTTTCTCGCTCGCATTCAAAGACGCAATGAATGGCATCGCCGTCGGCGGCGATTACAAAAAAGAGAAGGAAGCCACGGACAACATCGCCAGAACGACTGACGGCGGGCGCACGTGGACTCTGGTCAGAAACCAGGGGCTTTCGGGATTCAGATCCGCAGTCGCCTGGGTTCCGGGCGCGGGCCGCTCAACGCTCGTTGCCGTCGGGCCTGCCGGGTCGGATTACTCGCTCGATGACGGCGCGAGCTGGGTGAGCATTGATTCAGCCGGCTGGCACGCCCTCAGTTTTGCGCGGCGTGGGAGCGATGGCTGGGCCGCCGGCGAAGCGGGACGAATCGCGAAGTTCACAGGCATCAGTTCTCAGAAGGGTGGACGAACAAAGTCAGCGGGCAAGCGAAGTCAAAAGCAGTAAATGCTCCCTCGTCTCTGAAGGGCATTTCCGAGTCCTTGTCGAAGCTGACTTGAACACTCAGCCAGCAGCGGCCAGAATCTCATCTCTGGTTACGGCCAGACCTTCCCCGCAGACAATCAGTTTTCCCCCGGACACCAGGGAGTGCTGAAACCGTGGATAAGCGGCAGGCCGACAAATCATCGGAGCGGGCGAAGATCCCGACGCTCGATCAGGTCTCCGCCGGCGGGGTCGCATTCCGCCGTCGAGATTCCGGGCCGGAAGTCGTCATTATTTCAGTCGGCCCTGAAGGGCGCTGGCAACTCCCCAAAGGTCTCGTTGACAGGGGAGAGACGCCTGAACTCGCGGCCATTCGCGAAGTGCGCGAGGAGGCGGGGATTGAAACGGAGCTGCTCGGGCTGATTGATAAGATCGAATACTGGTACGTCGCCGACCGCGCAGGTCGGCGCGTCCGCTATCACAAGTTCGTCTGGTTTTTCCTGCTCCGCTACAAGGCCGGTGATGTGAGCGAGCATGACTGGGAAGTGAATGAGGCCCGCTGGGTGGGGCTCGATCAGGCCGCGGAGATGCTGACTTATAAGGGCGAGCGTGAGGTGTTTACAAAGGCGAGGGCTTTAATCGAGGCGTTTGAAAGCGAGGATGACAGGGCCTGAGCAGGGACAACACTTGTGCTGCTCGATCTGGCGCGTCTGGACGCGCGTCACGCCGAACCAGTAACATGGCGGGCGAGTAATACAGATGGAGTAGTACGAGATTGATGTTTGAGACGATTTACGGCGTGGATTTCAGCGGCGCCAGACTCGCCGGGCAGAACACATGGGTGGCGCGGATCGAACGGAAGGCGCGCAGGTCTGCACGGCCAGCGTATCAACTGACAGCCCTCTCGCGGCTCGAAAAACTCTGCGGGACGGCCGAGCGGGCGGTTGCGCTGGCCCACCTGGTGCGATTGATCATGGAATCGCAGCAGGCATTGTGGGCGCTCGATTTCCCTTTCGGGTTTCCGGTCGAAGTGCTGGGGCCGGGCGCCGAGTGGCCGACTCAGTTCGACTTCCTGCATGAATGGAGTGAGGATGATTACGGGATCGGCCTTGAGTGCCTGCGCCGGGCGAAGGCGCTCGGCGGCCCCGGTCACATCCGCCGGCTGACGGACATCGAAGAGAAAGCGCCCTTTGACCCTTACCATTACCGGATCATCTACCAGACGTTTTACGGGATGCGCGACGTCCTCGGCCCACTGCGGCGGCGCAGGCACACGGCCATCCTGCCGTTTCAGTACCGGCGCCTCTCTTCGGCCCGGCGCGTGCTGGTGGAAGCCTGCCCGGCTTCGACATTGAAGCGGCTGGGGCTGCCACACCAGAATTACAAGCAGCCGGAGGGCGGGCCGCTCGTGGCCAAAAGATTACGCACGCGGCGCGCGATCCTCGACGGCCTCTCAAAGCAGGTCGCAATCGGCGATACGCATCGCCGCGTCATGATGCGCAACGGCGGGGGCGACGCTCTCGATGCGGTCATTGCGGCGCTCGGCGCCGCGAGGGCATGGCAGGCTTCGGATCACCGGCTGATCGCCCGCCACCCCAGATACCCACACGAAGGGAGGCTGTACGTTTGAAATGGCACCCAATCCGATCAATCAGCTGCACGCCTGGGATCTGACTCCGGCCGAGGCCATTGCCTTACAGAAAAAGCTACGCGAACAAGTGGTGATCCGGCCGCTGCCGGACAAGGTGGAACTGGTCGCTGGCGCGGACATCTCATTCAATAAGTTTTCCGAGGTCGTTTACGCCGGAATAGTGGTGTTGCGACTGCCGCAGCTTGAAGTCATCGCCACGTCCGGCGTGGTGACGACGACAAAGTTCCCCTACATCCCCGGCCTTCTTTCATTCCGCGAAGTCCCGGCGCTGCTTGAGGCGTGGCAAAAGCTGACGGTGCGGCCCGACGTGCTGGTGCTTGACGGGCAGGGGATTGCCCACCCGCGCCGGCTGGGGATCGCCTCACACATCGGGCTCGTGATCGGCCTGCCGACCGTCGGCTGCGCCAAGACGGTCCTGACAGGGAGGTATGAAGAACCTGACCCGCAGGCCGGGAGCTGGTCTCCGATGACTGACAAGGGCGAGACAATTGGCGCGGCCCTGCGGACAAAGGATCGCGTCAATCCGGTCTTCATTTCGCCGGGCCACCTTGCCGACATTCCGAGCGCGATCACTCTCGCGCTCAGGTGCGTCAGAGGCTACGCGGAACACAACACGTCCGGCGGCCTGTTCGGCACTCGTCCTGAGCCCTCACGCTCGAAAGGGAGTAAGTATCGCATCCCGGAACCGACCAGACTCGCGCATCTGTTCGTCAATGCCATGAGGCGCGGCGAAGAATGGGTGCCTCCCAAAGTCTGAAGGCGAGGCGGGAGGTGATGACAATGCCTCCGGCCACCGGCATAATTCCCGCCGTTGCTCGATCTTATCCACATCCTGCCAATAAAGCTTATGGGCAAACACAAAAAAGACCCCCCGAACAGCAGCCGTCGAAATTTCCTGAATCAAAGCACCGGAGTCGGAGCCGCAATTGTCCTCAGCCGCGCACTCGCGGCAACCGGGACAAAGGCTGCGATTTCTCAATCCGCAATCAAGCCATTCGAGCTGGAAGAAGTCACGATTGCCGAATTGCAGGAAGGCATGAAGTCGGGCAAATATACGGCCCGCTCAATCGCCGAAATGTACCTGGCGCGGATTGACGAAGTTGATAAGAACGGGCCGAAGCTCAACTCAGTTATTGAACTGAATCCCGATGCGCTCGCCATCGCTGAATCACTCGATCAGGAGCGTAAGGCTGGAAAGACGCGCGGGCCCTTGCACGGCATCCCGATTCTGATCAAGGACAACATTGACACGGCGGACAAGATGCAGACGACCGCCGGGTCGCTGGCGCTGGCCGGCTCGATTGCTCCGCGCGATTCCTTCGTCGCCGAACGGTTGCGCGCGGGCGGCGCCGTCATTCTCGGCAAAACGAATCTGAGCGAGTGGGCCAACTTCAGGTCATCGAAATCCACGAGCGGCTGGAGCGGTCGCGGCGGGCTGACGCGCAACCCTTACGCGCTGGATCGCAACACGAGCGGTTCAAGCTCCGGCTCGGGCGTGGCGGCTGCGGCGAACCTGTGCGCGGCGGCTGTGGGCACTGAAACCGACGGTTCGGTCATCAGCCCTTCAAGTCTCAACTCGCTGGCCGGCATCAAGCCGACGCTCGGCCTGCTCGGCCGTTCGGGCATCATCCCGATTGCCCACAGCCAGGACACCGCCGGCCCGATGGCGCGCACGGTTGCCGATGCCGCCGCGCTGCTCGGCGCCCTGACCGGCATTGACCCGCGCGACGCGGCGACGAAAGCGAGCGCGGGCAAAGCGCTCACTGATTACACAAAGTTCCTCGACCCGAACGGTCTCAAGGGCGCGCGCGTTGGCGTGGCGAGAAATTTGTTCGGCTTCAACGAACGGGTGGACAAGCTGATCAGTGCGGCGGTTGAGGTTATCAAAAAACTCGGCGCCGAAGTGATTGATCCGGCAGAATTGCCGAACAAGGGGAAGTATGACGACTCGGAACTGGAAGTACTGCTCTACGAGTTCAAGGCCGATCTGAACAAATATCTCGCCGGCCTCGGCCCGAAAGCTCCGGTGAAGTCATTGAAGGAAATTATCGAGTTCAATGAAAAGAACCGCGACCGCGAGTTGTCCTGGTTCGGTCAGGACATCATGGTCAAGGCCGAAGCCAAAGGCCCGCTGACTGAACTCAAATATCGTCAGGCGCTCGCGAAAAATCACCTCCTTTCCAGAACCCGTGGGATTGACGCCGCGCTCAGTAAGTATCGGCTGGACGCTCTGATCGCGCCGACCGACGGGATTCCCTGGGTCACCGATCCGCTTAACGGCGACCATTTCACCGGCGGCTGTTCGACCCCGCCGGCGGTCGCCGGTTATCCGCACGTCACCATCCCGGCCGGCTACATTCACGGCCTCCCGGTCGGCATCTCATTCTTCGCCGGCGCGTGGAGTGAAGGCAGACTGATCAAATACGCTTACGCTTTCGAGCAGGCCACCAAACATCGCCGCGCGCCGAGGTTTCTGCCGACGACTGATCTGACCGCCTGACACCTGATGCTGAGAGAAACTTCTTCCGCTGATCCGGCTGTCTCTGAGTTTCAGCCGCAGGCAGACAGTCGGGTTGCGACAAAATCCTTTTCGCCCGCGAAGTGGAAGTGGGGAATCATTGCCGCAGCGGTGATGACCCTGATCACGCTGATCCCGCAGGTCAGCTTGTGGAGGGCGCAGGGCGGCGCGTGGAATGGCCTGTACGCGATGGTTCATACTGATGAACCTGCTTACTCGGCATACATCAACGCGCTGATCAGTGGCCGCCCGCGCCGCAACGACCCGTACACCGGGCGCGATGACAGCCCCACCCTGCCACAGCCTGAATCACTTTTTTCAATTCAGTTCATTCCAGCATACGCGATTGCCTGGCCCGCCCGCATGCTTGGATTGTCGGCGGCGTCGGCTTTCATTGCATTGACGATTATTTCAAGCCTGCTCTCAGCACTCGCGCTCTTCTGGTTGATTCATCTGATAACCGGGGATGAAATGCTGGCGGCGGCAGGCGCGCTGGCCGTGCTTTGTTTCGGGACGATGGCCGGGGGGTACGGCGAGATTCGCGGGTTGCTGGGGCTTCAGGCGGCAGGCGCGGGAGATGTGGCGCTGCCTTTTCTGCGCCGTTATCTGCCCGCGCTGGTCTTTCCACTCTTCTTTATTTTTTGCGGACTCGTCTGGCGAGCGGCGATAAGCGAAAGACAGCGACAGCGAATGATTGCCGCAATCGCGGCGGGGGTGACTTTCGCCGTTCTGATCTTTTCATACTTCTTCCTGTGGACAGCCGCAGCGGCGTGGCTGGCCGGATTAGTTGCGCTGTCGCTGGTTGCGCGAAGTCACGACCGGAAAAGAATCGCGCAGGTGGTCGCCATCGTCGTCGGCGTCGCGGTTGCCGCACTGATCCCCTACCTCATGCTGATCGCGCGCCGTGCGGATTCGCTGGATTCCACGCAGGCGCTCGCGGTCACGCATCTGGCCGATTTTTCGCGCGTCAGCGAGCAGACGGGCCTCGCCGTGCTGATCGTCCTGATTGTGGCTGCGCTCTGCCGGCTGATTAACCGGAATGCACCGGCCACGCTTTTCGCCGCCTCGTTTGCGCTGATGCCGATCATCGCCTTCAACCAGCAGGTGATCACCGGGCGCGTATTGCAGCCGATTCACTACGAATTGTTCATTGCGAATTACGCGGCGGTGCTGGCCGCGGTGCTGACCTTTGCACTCGTCCGGCACAGGCTGTCAGGAAAGTGGATCGTGCGGCCCGCACTCCTGCTGATCGCGCTTGTCGCCGTGTGCTGGGGCGTCATCGAAGCAGCCGGGGTCGCCAGAAGGAATGCGGGCTATGCAAAATCGCTGGATGATTACCTGCCGGTGCTTGCGCGGCTGAAGGAACTGAGTAAAACGGACATCACGAACACAAACGCGCAGAATCCGCGCCCTATCGTGATGACCAGTGACCTCGATCTCGCCGACCTGCTGCCGACCGTCGCGCCACAGGCCGTGGTGTGGTCTTTGCACATGCCGGTTTATGCAGGCTTGAGGAAAGGCGAAAGTAAGGAGCGGTTTTATTACCACCTGTATTACTCGGGCGTCACCGAAGAGGAACTGGGTCAGGCCATCGCGGATTATCAGTTCGCACTGATGGCCGCGTTGTTTGGCTACGAGCGTGCGCTGCCCGCGCTCAGTCCGAATGCAAAGCCGGTCACTCAGGAAGACGTCCGCGCGGAGCTGAACCGCTACTCCGCATACGTTTCATCGTTCAATCGCCAGCGCGCCGAAGAGTATCCGCTTGCTTACGTCGTCACGTCCGGGCCGGAGGAAAAGAGCCTCGCCAGAATTGATCGCTGGTACGAGCGGGATGCGGGCGAGCGCATCGGCAGGTGGATGATTTACCGCGTGAAGTTGCGGCAGTGACTTTCTACTCCCACGCGTCGCCCCAGCCTGTTTTCCTGGCCCGCTTCCACGCCCCTTTATCCTTCTTCGTCACTGTCCGCCCGGTCAGATTCTCCCTTGTGCAAAGCTGAAGCTGTGTGTACCCCGAATGGCGCAGCGGGTGCCGGATGACCCGCGCCCGTGCCGCATTGACAGGGTATTTCGCGGCAGCGATGTACGAATACTTTTCGTCTTCGTAGCCAAGCTCTGCTCCTTTGATCCGGCGATGCGGCGAGGAGCGTTCAAACCGTTGTGAGAAATGACACCAGTCACCGCCAGCCATCGGGCAGGGTTGTTCGTGGGGGCAGGGCGCAACCGGATGGCCGCCGGCCTGAATGAGTTCGTCCCTCAGCATTCGGATCACGCTGAAGCCTTTCGTCGTGCCGGGTTCGATGATCGCAATGACCTGCGTGGCGGCCTGCCACGCCGGCTTGAGAGCATTACGCGCGGCGTGGTCATCAATCTCGCCGAGCGAGTAAGAACACACGACGAGGTCATGCCGCGGATACGAAATATTCATTCGCAGATCAACTGCCTGCCATTCGGCATCACGCAACGCCGCGTGTTCTGAATGCTGCGCGAAGCCCCGGCCCAGCCGGATCAGATCCACATCCCGTTCGATCAGCGTGATTTTCTGCACTTCAGGAAAAACTTCAGTCGCCGCCCACGCCGCCGTTCCCGGCCCCGCCCCGAGATCAAGCAGACTGTTGGCGCACAGTTCAGGCATCAACCGGCGGATTTCCGCAAAGACCGCCTGCACCGCAGCAAAGGTCGCGGGCAGACGGACGACGGCATAAGCGATACGCTGGGCCTCTGATGCGACGAGGCGTTCGGTGCCTTGCTGGCGCAGGCGATAGCTGTCCGAGAGTTCAGCCGCGGCTTTCGCGAGGCTGCCGAGGCTATGCCCTGAAGCTTCGTGTTCGATGGCGGCTTGCAGGCGTGTCGGCAGGCGCATAATCAGGATTTTTTGGCTTTGTCAGGAAACCAGTCCCCGGTAAAAATCTCGACGACGTTTTTCGCGACGCCGACAAAGGGAGCCGCGTCCAGCGCGACGTTGGCCAGCCCTTTGACGACGCCTTTCTTTTTGATCTCGTAACCCGCCATCCCGAAGACGACCACCGTGCCGACGACCGGTACCGTCCTGATCGCTTTGGTGGCCAGCCTTGTCGCGCCCGCCCGGAAAACTCTGCGAACGATTCCTGCCATAAGGTCAGTTGAAGAGGTTTTTATGGTTACCCGGTTCACGACGCTCGTGGAAAATCGCGGTTCGTCGTAGAATTTTATTTCGCCGATAGTTCACGAACGCAACAATAAACCGAAGGAGACGCCGTGTCCAACTCACCTTTTTCACGCCGCAATTTCATCAAACAAGCTGCGACTTCCCCGCTGATCGCCGGGGCCTTAACCGGCAGGTCCGCCTTCGCCCAGCGCGTCCCCGACCCGCCGGGGAAGAAGATGGGCTGGGCGATTGTGGGCCTGGGCAATCTGGCCATCAACCAGATCCTGCCCGCTTTCGCGAAAGCCGAGAAAGCGAAAGTCGTGGCGCTGGTCAGTGGGCACCGCGACAAGGCTGAAAAGCTCGCCGCGCGGTACGCCGTCAGGCCTGAAGATATTTACAACTACCAGAACTACGACGAACTGAAAAACAACCCCCGGGTTGACATCATTTACATCGTCCTGCCCAACAGCATGCACGCCGAATACACGATTCGAGGCGCGCAGGCCGGCAAACATATCCTGAGTGAAAAGCCGATGGCGACTTCGGTGAAGGATTGCGAATCCATGATCTCCGCCTGTCGTCAGGCCAACAGGAAGCTGATGGTCGCCTACCGCTGCCGCTATGAGCCGTTCAATCAGAATCTGATCAAACTCGCCCAGGATAAGGAACTGATCGGCCCGATCCGCGCCGTCACCTCCGACCACGGCTTCAACATCGGCGATCCGAAGCAGTGGCGCCTGAATAAGGCGCTGGCGGGCGGCGGCTCGCTGATGGACATTGGCATTTACGCATTGAATGCCGCGCGGTACTGCACCGGCGAGGAGCCGACCGAAATCAATGCGATGGAATACACGGACCGTAATGACGTGCGCTTCAGGGAAGTCGAAGACATGATTAATTTCCAGCTTCGCTTCCCGAGCGGCGCGCTGGCCAATTGCACTTCGAGCTATGGCTACGCCGGGCAGAATCGGATTCGGGTGATCGGCACGAAGGGCTGGGTCGAGCTTGAGCCGGCGACCAGTTACACCGGCGCGCGCCTGCGGATGCGGCAGGGCGGTCAGTTGACCGAAAGGGATATTCAGCCGAGAGACCACTTTGCCGCCGAGATGGATCACCTGTCTGAGTGCGTGATGAACGACCAGACGCCGCTCACGCCCGGCGAGGAAGGCCTGCGCGATCTGAAATATATGACGGCAATTTACGAGGCTGCGAAGACCGGAAAGACGGTCAGGGTATAGCTGTCCCCTTCTGATTCGCGGAGTCTGCCTCTCACCTCAGAGAAGGGCGCTTTCATCCGCCCCGGGCCGCGGCCTCAGGCTGATGAAAGGCAGTAAATAGCGGCCTTTCAAGGCCGGTGTGTTGCCGGCAGGTGATCGAACCACGAAATCCGGGGGCCATCAGGGCCGGCCATTTCTTGACCCTCATCCCGCCACGCACCTATAATCCCTGATTTATCAAGGCCGCAAAATCGTCAGCCGTTGCTGGCAGGCCGCACGAATCGCTGTCCCCCATCACTTTCGTCACGCGATGACTGAATTCCGCAGACTTCTCAACTACCTCAGACCATACCGGGGCATCTTTGCGCTCTCCATCGTGCTGATGGTGGCGACGGGCGTGTTTGAGGGGGCGACGAATCTGCTGATCGTGCCGATCTTCAACAAGCTGGCGGGGACTGCCGGCGAAAGCGCGGTCTTCAGGCGGCTGCATCTGGACGAGTACCTGCCCGCAGAAAGTACGCTCGCAACCATCGCGCTGCTGCTCGTCGGCTTCACGCTGGCGAAGGGCGTGGCGGAATACTTCTCGTCCTATTCGATGAGCTACATCGGGCAGCATGTGATCGCGGACGTGCGGGCGTCGCTTTACGATCACGTGATCAAACAGGCGGCTTCGTTCTTCGCGCTCTACCCGACCAACGCGCTGACGGCTCATCTGATGAGCGACGCGCAGATGGTCGAGCGCGCTGTTTCTGACACGCTGCGCGATCTGCTGCGCGAATCGGTCAGCCTGGTGG
Source organism: Blastocatellia bacterium (assembly GCA_035652435.1). GTDB lineage: Bacteria > Acidobacteriota > Blastocatellia > RBC074 > RBC074 > DASRDU01. Next base: position 87,222 of record DASRDU010000083.1, on the reverse strand, counting down.
TCTATCTGGTGCTGCTCTTTTCGATCAACTGGAGGCTCGCGGCGGTGATGTTGCTGGTCGCGCCGCCGGTCGCTTACCTGACGACGAACTTCAACCGGCGGCTGCGGCATTACGTGGATTCGCGGCAGCAGAGTGGGGCTGAAATGCTCGACGTCGCGCAGGAGGCGATTTCGTCGCAGCGCGTCGTCAAGGCTTTCGGGATGGAGGAGTACGAAAGCCGCCGGTTCCGCACGGCCGCGCGCAAACAAATGCGCGATCAGTTGCGGGCGATGCGGATTTACTTCCTCTCGCCGATCGTGCTGGAAACGATCGGGATTTTCGCGGTGGCCGGGCTGCTGGTTTACGCGCAGAGCAGCATCACCGCGGGCGGCATGAGCATTGGCGATTTCGCGGGCTTTCTGGTCGTGATGTTCAGGACCTACGACCCGATCCGCCGCCTCAGCCGGTTGCAGCATGATTTGCAGCAGGGGCTGGCTTCCGCCGCGCGCATCTTCAGGGTGATGGATCAGCGGATGGAGATGCGCGACAAGCCGGACGCGATGGAACTCGGGCGATTTGAGAAAGAGATTGAATTCCGTGACGTATCGTTCAGCTACGGCGCGGGCTTCGACCTGCCGGTGATCGAAGGCGTTTCCTTCAAGGCGCGCGCCGGGGAGATGGTCGCCATCGTCGGCCACAGCGGCGCGGGCAAAAGCACGCTGACGAACCTGATCCCGCGTTTTTATGATGTGACCAGGGGCGCGGTGATGGTTGACGGTCACGACGTGCGCGATCTGAAGCTGGCTTCGCTGCGTTCGCAGATCGCGATGGTCACGCAGGAAGTCCATCTCTTCAATGACACGGTGCGCGCCAACATCGCTTACGGTGCTTACGGGCGCAGTGACAATGACGGAGCGGTCAGGGCCGCCGCGCGCGCCGCTTTTGCCGATGAATTTATCAGCAAACTGCCGGGCGGGTACGATACAGTAGTCGGCGAGCGCGGCCTGATTCTTTCCGGCGGGCAGCGGCAGCGCATCGCGATTGCGCGCGCGATTCTCAAGGACGCGCCGGTTCTGATCCTCGACGAAGCGACTTCCGCGCTCGACACGGAAAGCGAAATCCTGGTTCAGCAGGCGCTCAACAACCTGATGGAAGGCCGCACGACAATAGTCATCGCGCACCGGCTTTCGACCGTGCGCCGCGCCGACCGGATAGTGGTGATGGACGCGGGGCGCATCGCCGAAACCGGCACGCATCAGGAACTGATGGCGCGCAATGGAATTTATCGCAGGCTGTACGACTTGCAGTTTGCCGAAGAGGGAGGGGTCGGTGATCAGAATCTGCTGGTCAGTCGCTGACCGGTCAGCAGGTGATGATTACCTCCCGGCCTCTGGCCTCCAGCCTCTGAGGTGATGATGATTAAAAGCATGACAGGTTACGGGCAGGGAACCGTGACCGGTGAGACTTTCAAGGTCATGGTTGATATGCGGTCGGTCAACAACCGCAATCTGGACATTCACTGGCGCGCGCCGCAGGAGCTGGCCGCCCTGGAAATCCCGCTCAAGAAGCAGGTGCAGGCGGCGGTCACGCGGGGCCGGGTGGACGTGACGATCAACTTCACGCAGACGGCGGACGCCGCCTGGGAGCTGAATCGCCCGCTGATTCGCGGCTATCTGGAAGCGATGAGGACGATGCGCGAAGAGTTCGGTCTGGCGGGCGAGGCCGATCTGGGGACGATTGCGCGGCTGCCGAATGTGCTGATGCCGATGAGCGACAACAGCCGGCTGAGTGACGAAATCACACAGGGGATCGAAGCTGCCCTGACGCAGGCGCTGACCGCACTCGTGGCGATGCGCGCGGTCGAAGGGCATGAATTACAGAAGGAGCTGCTCGCGCGCGTTACGCGAATCGAAGAGAACCTGAAAGTCATCAGGGCCAACGCCGCCGACATCACGGCCAGTTACCGTGATAAGCTGCAAAAGCGGCTGACCGAACTGCTCGAAAAAGTGTCAGTGGATGAGACGCGGCTGGCGCAGGAAGTCGCCTATCTGGCCGAGCGCGCGGACATCAGCGAGGAGATCGCGCGGCTCAACAGCCATTTGTCACAACTGCGCGAACTGCTTAACGCCGGTGGCGAGATCGGCAAGAAGCTCGACTTCCTGCTGCAGGAGACCAACCGCGAAGCGAATACGATTCTGTCGAAATCATCTGAGCTGGCGATCTGCGACGCCGCGATTGAAATCAAGACCGAGGTCGAAAAACTGCGTGAACAGTCCCTGAATGTAGAATAAAGATGTCCGGTAATCTGATCATCGTTTCGGCCCCTTCCGGGGCGGGCAAGACCACGCTGGTCGCCGAGGCGCTGCGGCGCATCGGCGGGGTGCAGGCTTCGGTCTCGTACACTTCGCGCGCGCCGCGCGAAGGTGAGCAGCACGGCGTACATTACCATTTCATCTCGCGCGCCGGGTTTGAAGCGATGATCACGCGCGATGAGTTTCTGGAATGGGCCGAAGTTCACGGCAACCTTTACGGCACCGGGCGCAAAGCAGTTGAAGAGATGCGGGCCGCGGGGACGGACGTGATTCTGGTGATTGACGTGCAGGGGGCGGAAAACGCCCGCCTTGCATTCCCTGACGCCGTCAGCATTTTCATCCTGCCGCCCTCGTATCAGACACTGGTCGAGCGGCTTGAGGCGCGCGGCGCGAACCGTCAGGCTGACCTCGAACTGAGATTGCAGAATGCCCGCCATGAACTCGATCAGTACCGCAGGTTCGATTACCTGATCGTCAATGACGAACTGGAGAAGGCGATGCAGGAATTCGTTTCCATCATCAACGCCGAGCGTTGCCGCAGAAAGTCACGGGCGGAGATCGCCGAACAGATCATCAACACCTTCGGGCAGACAGCCTCTGAAAAGAAAATCGGGAGATAGACATGAAAAAGGATAGCAATAACACGGTGGCAAATACGATTGACAGCAAGTACCGCAAAATCCTGATCGCGGCCAAACGGAGCAAGCAGCTGCAGAAAGGCGCCCGCCCGCGTATCGAGATGCCCGGCGCCAAGGCCACGCGCGTCGCACTGGCCGAAGTTGATCGCGGGCTGGTCGGCTTTGAGATCGTCAAACCGGGCGAGAAGTAAGAAGATCGGGGAAGGTAGAGACTGGGGGACAGGGGGCAGAAGAATGCTCTGTTCCAGTGTCCGCCTCTTTATCGCAATGGCCCGTCATGAAAGTTCTTCTCGGCGTCACAGGTTGCATCGGAGCTTACAAGGCGGCTGAAATCCTGCGCGGGTTGCAGAAGGCCGGGGCGCAGGTGCGCGTGGTAATGACGCGCCACGCGACCGAGTTCGTGCGGCCACTGACGTTCGAAGCCCTGTCGGGTGAGCCGGTGATCACGGAGATGTTCGACCGGCCCGACTACTCCGTCATCGAACACATTGCGGTGGCGCGCGCGGCCGACCTGCTGCTCGTTGCACCCGCGACGGCAAACGTCCTCGCCAGATTCGCGCACGGCATCGCGGATGACTTCCTTTCCACGGTCTACCTTTCCAACACGAACCCGGTACTCGTCGCGCCGGCGATGAACGTCGAGATGTGGAATCATCCGGCGACGCAGGCGAATCTGAAAATCCTGCGCGAACGTGGCGTCGAATTCGTTGACCCGGGTTCCGGCTACCAGGCCTGTGGTGAAGTCGGGATGGGGCGCCTTGCGGAGCCCGCACAGATCGTCGAACGGGCGTTGCAGATGATGACGCGCCAGACTCCGGCTTCAGCCGGGACTGATTTTGCGGGGGAACATGTGATGGTGACTGCCGGGCCGACGGTTGAAGACATTGACCCGGTGCGGTTCCTGACCAATCGTTCATCGGGGCGGATGGGCTACGCCCTGGCCGAGGCCGCGCGGGCGCGCGGCGCCCGCGTGACGCTGGTAAGCGGGCCGGTGAAATTGCCGCCCCCGGAGGGAGTCGAAGTCGTGCGGGTGCGTTCAACGGCGGAGATGTACAGGGCGGTGATGGATCGCGTGGCTGACGCCACGGTGTTCATCGGGTGCGCCGCCGTCTGCGATTTCCGCCCGGCGAAGCGCACCGAAAACAAGATCAAGAAGCAGGGACGCAAACGGATCACGCTCGAACTCGAAACGACCGAAGACATCATCGGCACGGTGGCCGCCGACCCGAGCCGCAACGGGCGCATCGTGACCGGGTTCGCGGCGGAATCGCGCGAACTGATTGATTACGCCGAACAGAAGCTGCGCGAGAAGAAGCTCGACCTGATCGTCGCGAATGACATCACGCGCGAAGGCGCCGGGTTCGACGTGGAGACCAATACGGCGACGGTCCTCAGGCGTGACGGTTCGAGCGTTGAGCTGCCGCTGCAAAGCAAGCGCGCACTGGCTGACGCCGTGCTGGACGAGATTGCGCGGCTGCGGCGGATGAAGGGACAGGCGGGATGAATCAGCAGGACGAACTTCGTGAACTGATCGGGCAGGCCGTCGAGCATCTGCGCTACTGCCGCGAGCTGGGGCTGACTCACATCGGCGGGCAGACTCCTGCGGCTCCGATTGAAATTCCGGCGCCGGTCCAGGCGGCGACAAAAGCGGCGACCGAATCAACCGACAACACCCCGGCGACTCCCCGTGCAGTTGAAAAGCCGGCAATCCCTGTAGTCACTCAACCGACTCCCAAACCGGAAATTGTCATGCCTCGAAGTACAGAGAAGAAGCCTGATCAACCGGCCCCGTCATCGCTGTTCGGTGACGCTGCCGCGCCGCCGGAAGACCAATATGCCGGCGAAACGCTGGAAGACATCCGCGCCGACCTCGGCGTCTGTCAGCGCTGCAAGCTCTGGGAGACGCGCGCGAACCTCGTTTTCGGCGAAGGCAATCCGAAGGCGGAGCTGATGTTCGTCGGCGAAGCCCCAGGTGCCGATGAAGACGCGACCGGGCGGCCCTTCGTCGGGCGCGCCGGGCAGCTGCTGACCAAAATGATCGAAGCCATCGGCCTCAGGCGCGAGGACGTTTACATCGCGAACATCCTGAAATCACGCCCGCCCGGCAACCGCAATCCTGAAGCCGATGAGATCGCGGCCTGCAAGCCATTTCTGTTGCGCCAGATCGCCGTCATCAGGCCGAAGCTGATCGTGACGCTCGGCAACCCGGCGACGCAGGGGCTGCTGGAAACGAAGACCGGCATCACCAGAATCCGCGGCGAGTTTCAGGACTACCCGCGCCTCTCGGGGGTCAGAGTGCTGCCGACGTTCCACCCGGCCTACCTGCTGCGTTCGCCCGATAAAAAGCGCGAGGCGTGGGAGGATTTGAAGAAGGTGCGCGCTTTCCTCAGAGGCGAGTGATAGCGCGGCTGGCCAGCGCACTGCTCTCTTCACGGGCGTGCGATCTTTCACTTGTTGCCAGCGCCGCGAGCGCGAGGAACAGCTGCGCGTTGGCCGTCACCTGCAAATTGAAATCCACGAAGCTGTGAACTGCGATGGCGAAACACGCCGTGAGCGCACCGATTACGACGGCGCGTCGCCGCGGGTCGCGCGTGCGGGCGGCGGCAAACCCGCGGACGAACAACAGCACGATAAAAGCGAGCGCGATCAGCCCGCCCGTGATTCCCGTATCGGCGACAATCTGCAGGTAATCGTTATGCGCCTGCTCGACACGCATCGAGCCGGAACTCGGGTCGTATCGCGTGTAAGCCAGCGGGAACGCGCCGAGGCCGACGCCGGCGAACGGGTGATCCCGGATCATTTGCAGGGTCGCGCCCCAGATGTCACGGCGGCTGTAGAGTTCTCCCGCCTGCCGGAATGTGCCTGCGGTCTCCGTCCCCTGGGCAACCGAGATACTCGCGAAGTTATTGAGCAGGTCTTCCGGCCCGGCCAGCAGCATCACCCCCGTGATAATGCAGAAGAAGAGGACGACCGCCGCCGCGGCGCGCAGGAGTTTCTGCCAACGTCGTTCGATTTGCTCTTCGCGCCGGGGCAGGGCAATCATAGCCAGAAGGAATGCCGAGGCGACAAAAGCCAGCATCCCGCCGCGTGAGGCCGAGACGACCAGTCCGGCCAGCAGCACGATGATCACGCACCCGTAAATCGCCAGGCGCTCCCGCTTGACGCCGCGCCCGGCCACCAGCCCGGCGGCCATGCCCAGCCCCATCTCCAGAAAACCCGCGAAGTGATTGCGGTTGACGAACGGGCCGAACGTCCCGCGCTGCCAGAGCGCCTTGCCGATGTAACTCTGCCCGATCCCGATGATCGCGATGACGAACGCCAGACCGATGACAGTGTTGGCGACCAGATTGCGGCGCCAGTCGGTGTTGACGAATGTGGTGAAGAGGATGAAGAAGAGAATGAAAGCCGACAGCTTGATCGCGGCCTGAAAAGTGGCGTAAGAGTCGTAGCTCAGTGATCGCCTGCCGCCGGCGGAAGCCAGCGGGAGAAGCTGCACGACGGCGACCAGAAGTAATGCGATCAGCGGTAACGCGAGCGGATTACTGCTCACACTCAATCGGCCCTCGATCACGGCCAGCACGCCCCAGAGCAGCGTGGTCGCGAAAATCCACAGCTCCCAGAGCGTCACCGACCAGACTTCGACGGTGCCGTAAGGCAGCGGGGCCAGCACGAGCAGCACGAGCAGCGAAGAAAAGATAACCTTGTTCAGAATCGTCATGGGAAGGGTCTGTGCTTTTTGAATACCGGGTTTCGGATTCAGGCCGTCACTTCTTCACCTCAACGAGTTTGAGGTTATCGAACCAGATGCGGCCGGTCAGCGGACAGGGTGATTCCGCGCAGGCGCGCCGCGCGATGCGCACGGTGACGGCTTCGGTAGACGGTTTCGTGGTGAAATCAATGGTTGATTCATGCCAGTTGCTGTCCTGTTCGGGAATCGGCCCGGCGGCGCTGAGCCTGCCTGCCCCGGCGGTGTCAATCACCTCCACCAGGGGAAGACTGAAGCTTTTCAGTTCCTGAGTCCTGACCGCGAAACTGAGGCGATAGCCGGTGGAAGGTGAGACGGGTACGTGCTGCTGCACCAGGACGAATTCTCCCCTTTCATGCGCGTCGAAGCCGATGCGCAGGCTGTAGCGGCCGGAAGAAGTCTGCCGGTCGTCGAGCGAGAGGCTGACCCCGTTGCGCGGGATAACCTGCCAGGCCAGAAAGGGCGTGGTCGTGCCGACGGTGATCTCCTGATCAAAGTCGCCGTTCGCGAGCAGTGAACCTTTATCACGCTGCGGCACGCTCGTGCCCTGTGTGTGCCGCCAGAGGTCGAAAGCTGCCGCGTAATACTGATTGGCGAAGAGCGTCTCGACCATCAGCTTCGCGTTGGCGGCAGTCTGGTCCGCCTCCTTCCAGGCGGCGAGCGCTTCCGGCAGTTGCCCGCGCGAGGCGAGCGCGACGGCCAGCTGAGTCCGCGCCGCCCGGGGCAGTCTGAGGGCGCCGAGCAGCGCCGGCACGTCGCCCTGATAAGCGTCCCACAGGGAATTGAAGATCAATGGGAAGAGATCAGGCCGATTGATCATCGGAACCTGTAATGTGGCCAGGGCGGCTTCGCGGTCGCCGGTGCGGAGCAGGAAGTTACCCAGGGCCCAGCGCGGCTCGAAGTGCTGGGGCGCAAGCTGCACGGCGCGCTCGAGCGCCTGTCGGACTTGGGCCGTCGTCCCGCCTTCCGGACTCCGCGCCTCTGCGCGGCCGAGCGCCAGCCAGACGCGGTAATCTTCAGGGCTGATCCGCGCCGCGGCCAGCAGCTCCCGAATCGCCGCCGCCAGATTCCCGTCACCTTTATCCGGCTCATCGGCGTTACTTGTGACCGCCGCGCTGAAATGAACCAGGGCGCTCTCGCGGCGCGTATCCGGATCATCGGCGGCGTAGCGCAGGGCAATGTCAGCCGCCTCAAGCCGCGCGGTTTCGTCAACCTCCTCCGCACGCCGGGCAAAGGTCGCGAAGCTGTTGCCAATCGCCGCGCGAACTATCAGCCGGGAAACCCACACGAGCGGCACAGAGAGTGTAATCAGGAAGACCACCCGCAGGAGCGGGGACTTCAATGAGATTGTCAGCATGGCGCACACTATAATCCAGATACTGCCGCGGGCAGAAATGCTCCGGGATGTGACAGGCGTGGAATCATTAACTGCGACAGGGTCTCACTTCGACGAAGAAGATCACAGGCGGCTTCAAGGACATGGAAAGCCGGGGTCGGGCCTGCTACTGGCGGCGTGCTGTCCGGGTTCAACTGCGTCAATTTCGCCGGATCAGACTTCTGCTTTCCTCAGGTCCGCTACCGCACATTCCAGCTTCTATAAAACTATGATCCGTAAGGGCCAGGGGAAAATCCATATTGACAGATTACGAGGGCATCAGCGATACTTTGCCATCCTTTTGGACAATAGCGGTTGAAGTTCAAATCTCTCACGAACAACCGCAGGTTTGCGGTGAAGCGCTGTGAAGTCGTGTGTGACACGCTCTCGGCACTGAGCATTACAGAGTCCCCGGTTGAAAATCAGACCTGACACTTCATTCGTGTTAGTTGGAAACATCGCCTGACATGAGCTGCCCTCCCCCTTAACTCTCTTATGTCGGAATTTCTGAGTTATGCTGGCACGCTGCGAAGGATGACAGCACATTGCATCAGTGGTGTCAGGCAGCCTCCGCCCTGTGAGCATCACCAGGCAGGCCGGAGAGCTGTCGGGGAGGCGGTCGTTACAGAGCAGTTATGGGAGGGTTTATGCAACAGAGATTCTACGAGCATCCGTCACGTTTCTCTTCTTTCCTGATTCACCTGCCGGCCCTGGGTCTGCTGATCTGCCTGGCTTCGCTCGTCCCGGCTCAGGAACCAAAACAGAAACCGCAGGCTCAGCCGCCGAAAGTGAGCGGCAGGGAAACGCCCGGTCACCCGACCGCCCCTCAGACTGACCTGCCGGGGCAATCGCCTGCCGCCCCGACCGTGAACCAGTCATCCGACGCCCCGGTTCGCGCCGTGCGCGAAGCCGTCGCCACGCAACCTGACCCGAGTCGCCCGAGCGTGAATGAGAGTGATACTGCTTACCGCATCGGCCCGGGCGACCTGCTCGACATCAGAGTCTTCAATCAACCACAGCTTTCATTCCCGGTGCGGGTCACCACGCAGGGCACAATCCGGCTGCTCTTCGCCGGTGACATTGACGCTGCCTGCCTGACCGAGAGAGAACTGGCCCTCGCGATTACCGAAAAGTATAAGCGTTATATCAATTCCCCGCAGGTGGACGTGTTCATCAGGGAGTATCAGAGCCAGCCGGTCGCTGTGATCGGGGCGGTCGAGAGGCCCGCCCAGTTCCAGTTGCAACGGAGAGTAAAGCTGCTCGAACTGATCACATTCGCCGGCGGCCCCAAGCCGAACGCCGGGCACAGCGTTCATGTAATCCACAGCGGCGTCAAAAGACCCTGCAGCCTGGACCCAAGGCAGGCTGCCGCGGAGGACGGCCAAGCCGGAATCTCTGACAATATTTCACTCTCTTCCTTCAAACTGAGCGAATTGCTGGCCGGCGGGCCGTCGGCCAGCGTGGTCATCGAGCCGGGCGATGTGGTCAGTGTGCCGGTCGCCGATCAGGTCTTCGTCACCGGCGCTGTCGTCAGGCCCAGCCCGATTCAGATGCTGCCGAATATTACGCTGACTCAGGCCATCGCCGCGGCGGGCGGGATCCTGCCGGACGGGTCAAAAAACAAGGTGAGACTGCTGCGCCAGGATCCCCATACCGGAGTGCGCGTGGAGAAGTTTTTTAACGTTACCGACATTGAAAAGCACCGGGCCGAGGATATGGTGTTGGAGGCTAATGATGTCATTGATGTCCCCGGTTCGACACACAAGGCTATCTTCCGCAGTCTGCTTGGTCAGATCGCCCCGATGGCGGGAACTGTCCCGTTCATCATCGTTCGGTAATCCATCGGTCATGACCGGCTGACGCTTCAGGAGCCCGGATTCGCCCCGATTCCGGGCGGCACTTTACGCAGCACCCTGAAGCTGGGATAGGAGCAGGACAGACGCAAGGTTAAAAAGGAATGCAGGAAGAAAATCAGAACAGCCACGAACAGCAACCCGGCCCCGGGCCGATTCAGCTCACAGAAATTGCCCCCCTCCCAGCATCTGCTTCAATCGCCGAGACGCGCCGTGATTATGGTTACGGCCAGGGGACGCCGCCGGAAGGCCGGCAGCTGCACCTGCGCGATTACTGGCGCATGGTCCGCCGCCGGCTGTGGATCCCGGTCAGCATGGTCTTTGTGGCCGTCACGCTCATGACGATTTATATGGTGCGCTCGCCCTCGATCTACGAGGGCGAGACCACGATTCAGATTGACAACGAGGAGAACAGCGCTTTCAACTTCAAGGATCTGCGGATCATTAACGAGGACGCACTCTACCTCAACACGCAGCTCAAGAACCTGCAAAGCCCGACCATCGCTTACCTCGTCGCCAAAACGCTCGACCTCGAACATAACGAGAGATTCTTCCCGGAAGACAGAGCGCGCGCGCAGGGCAAGCCGCAATCACTTCAGGTCACAAGCGGCGAGCGCGAGACGCAGGCGGAGATGCAGCGGCTCGAACCTTACATTGACGCGCTGCTGGACGGCGTGACGGTCACCCGCCTGCGCGAAACGCGCCTCGTGCAGATCAAGTACCGCCACCCGGACAAGGATCTTGCCCGGAAGATCGCCGACACATGGGCCGAGGCGTTCATCAAAAATAACCTGGATGCGCGCCGCGCCGGGAGCAATGACTCCGACCAGTTCCTTGATGACCGCATCGCCAAAGTCAAACTGGAGCTGAAGACGGCCGAAGAGAAGCTGCTCAATTACCGGCGCACCAACCAGGTGATTGATTTCGGGCAGGAGCAGAATACCGTGATCACGCGCCTCGCCGACCTGAGCAAACTGCTGCTCCAGGCCGAGACCGAGCGCAAGAACCTTCAGGGCACCTACGACCTGATGCAGCAGCCGATTGACCCTTCGACCATTCCCGAAATCCAGCGAGACACCTTCGTCCAGGAACTCAACCGGAAACTCACTGACCTGAAGCAGCAGAGGGAGAAACTCCTGGTCGAGTACACGCCGGAATGGCCCGCCGTCAAAGAGGTGGATCAGCAGGTGGCCCAGCTCGAAGGCGAGCGCCGCGCGGCCTACCTGCGCATCATCAGCGGCATCCAGAATCAATACCGCGCCGCCGTCCGCCGCGAAGAGTCGCTGCGCCAGTCATTAGCCGAGCAGAAGGGTGAGACTCTGCACCACAACGAAGGGACGATCACGGCGAGAATTCTGCAGGCGGAGGTTGACAGCAACCGCAAGCTCCTCGACACGCTGAACCAGAGCAAGAAGGAGACCGAAGTGACCGCCGCCTCGCTCAAGAGCAACATCCGGATCACCAATTTTTCCGCGCTGCCGCGCGTCCCGGTCGCGCCGAAGCGCGTCCGCTACATCCTGCTGAGCTTCGCGCTCAGCCTGATCCTCGGCGTGGCCCTCGCGATCTTCCTCGATTACGTCAACAACAAGATCGAGACGGTCGAGGACGTTGACCGTTACCTGCAACTGCCGGCGCTCGGCGTGATCCCGGCCTTCGCCGGCAGCAAGGCGCGCAAGTTGCTCGGGGCGGCGCCGCAGGGGAGCCTCACGCCGTCCGCCGCGAGGATCAATGGCAGTCTGCCCGGCAGCGCGAACGGTGCGGTTCTCCTGACGCAGGTCGGCGTGACTTCATCGCTGGCCGAAAGCTACCGGCAGTTGCGCACGGCCGTCCTGCTCTCGGCGGCCGAACACGCGCCCCGGACGATGCTCGTCACCAGCAGCCAGCCGACCGAAGGGAAGACCACGACCAGCGTCAACCTCGCGATCTCGCTCGCCCAGACCGGCGCTTCCGTGCTGCTGGTGGATGCCGACCTGCGGCGCCCGCGCATTCACAAGGTTTTCAACCTGAAGAATACGCGGGGCGCCTGCAACTACCTGGCCGGCGACAGTGAGCTGGCTTCACTCGTGCAGACGGCGATGCCGAACCTCTACCTCCTGCCGGCCGGGCCGCTGCCGCCCAACCCGGCGGAACTGCTCGGCTCACAGCGGATGCGCCAGATGGTCGAAACGCTCTCGGCCAACTTCGATTATGTCGTGATTGATTCGCCGCCCGTCGCCTCGTTCGCTGACGGCCTGATCCTGTCATCCCTGGTCGAAGGCGTGATTCTGGTCGTCAAGGCCGGGGTGACGCCCCGCGAGATGGCGCAGCGCACCAAGGCCAATCTGCAATCGGTCGGCGCGAAGATTCTCGGCGTGGTCGTCAACCACATCAAGCTTCAGCCGCATGATTATTATTACTACTCAACGTACTACAGCCGCTATTACTACAATCGGGACGGCGAGGATAACGCCCACGATGATCCCGAGACGTCCCGCGCCGAAGAGGCGGAAGGAGAAGTGTCAAGCTGAGGTTCGCGGTAAGGATGGGAAGGGCATGGAGAAAAGGAGATGCAGGGATGTGGAAAGGATTTTCTGACCTGAAGTGTTACGCGTTCCTGCCGTCAGCCCCGGCTGACTCAGGTTTGCTTCGCCCCTCGCGGCAAGGCTGAATGACTGACCCCGGCAATCACGGGCCCGATGAACAGGACGGGAGAGGTCATTCGGGGGGAAAGGCGCCGGAAGGCGGACGGCGGGCCGGGATGGTGGCATCAGGGGAACCGTCGTTACCTGCCGACTGCATCCGCGGCGCGCTGGTCCGGGCCGCCGCAGCAGATCCGTTTTGAGACCTTCCGACGGCGACCGGCGGCCCGTCGCCCGGCTGTCACAATACGCCCCGCCACGGCAGCAGGAGACTTCCTCATCTCTATCCTTCAATCAATATAAGCCGGACAGGATCGCGCCATTTTCATTTTCTCCCGGTATGATCAGCTCGGGCCTGATGGCTCTCGACCCGGCGCCGAAAATAGTGCTTGAGCGCATCAGGCAAAGTGAGCTAAAAAACGGGATGCTGCCTCGGCATGAGGTTTCCTTCAGGGTTAATAATGCGGGGATGGGTGTGCCTGATGGTGAGTTGAAAGTCGCATTATTAAGTCTCCCGTCTCAGACGAACCGAAAACAGGGCGTGAAGATTGCAATCACCGGCGCCGCCGGACAACTCGGCTCAGACCTTGTGAGCGCCCTGCGCGCGCGCGGTCAGGAAGTGACGCCGCTTACGCGCGCGGAACTGGATGTGACGGACGCGGGACGGATGCGGGCCGTGCTGGCGAAGGCACGGCCGGAGATCGTTATCAACTGCACGGCGGAAAACCGGGTGGATGATTGTGAGGAGCTGCTGGCCGAGGCTTTCACGCTCAACGCCATCGTCCCCGGTCGGATGGCCGCCATGACGCGCGAACTCGGCGCCGCCCTGCTGCACCTGAGTACCGATTACGTCTTTGATGGCGGTCAGCGGGTGCCTTATGTTGAAAGCGACACGCCAAGCCCGCTCAGCGCTTACGGGGCGTCCAAACTCGCCGGCGAACAACTCGTCCGACAGCGCAACCCGCGCCATTACATCGTGCGCGTTTCCGGCCTGTATGGCGCGGCCGGTTCAAGGGGCAAAGGCGGCAACTTTGTCGAAGCCATTCTCCGCCGCGCCCGCGCCGAGGGCCGGTTAAGAGTAGTCAATGATCAGACGACGGCGCCGACTTACACGCGCGACCTCGCTGCCGGCATCGCGCGGCTGATCGAATCGTCCCCGGCGCCCGGCCTCTATCATCTCGCGGCCGATGGCGAAGCCACCTGGTACGACTTCGCCCGCGAGATCGTCAGGCAGACGGGTGTTGAAGCCGAAGTCATTCCCATCGGCAGCGCCGAACTCAATCAGCGCGCCCGAAGGCCAGCCTGTTCCGTGCTGCGCAGCGAGACGCTCGCGCCGTTGCGTCACTGGCGGCCGGCGCTCAGGGCCTACCTCGTTGAGAAAGCGTATCTGACTTCGGCGAACGAAAGAGAGATGGCCTCCAGAGAGCAGTGACGATTTTATGAATAACAGGATCTCAACCGGAGACACTCTCATTCAGGCGGATGTGTCAGCGCCATCTGTCGCCCATCCGCTGCCGGATCAGCCGGTCGTCCGCATTCGTCCGAGCAGCAAATGGGTCGCGCTCAATCTGCGCGACCTCTGGGCGTACCGTGACCTGCTCTACTTCCTCACGTGGCGGGATGTCAAAGTCCGCTACAAGCAGACACTACTCGGGGCGGCGTGGGCGATCATCCAGCCGCTCTTCACAATGCTGATCTTCTCGCTCTTCTTCGGGAAACTGGCGGGGATCGCTTCCGACGGCATCCCGTATCCGCTCTTCGCCTACGGGGCGCTGCTGCCGTGGACATTTTTCTCAAACGCGGTGACGAACAGCGGCAACAGTCTGGTGGGCAGTTCGAATCTGATCACGAAAGTCTACTTCCCGCGCCTGATCATCCCCGGCGCTGCGGTCGCGGCGGGGCTGATTGATCTCGCGATAGCTTTCGGTCTGCTGGCGGTCATGATGGCATGGTACGGGGTCGGCGTGGGTCCGGGCCTCGTCATGTTGCCCGTTCTCGTCCTGCTCGTCACGCTGCTGGCGCTCGGGGTCGGGATGTGGATGTCGGCGCTCAACGTGAAGTACCGTGACATCCGGTACGCGCTGCCGTTCGTCATTCAGTTGTGGATGTTCGCCACGCCGATCATTTACCCGCTGAGTCTGGTGCCGGCGAAGTGGCGCTGGGTGATGGCGCTCAACCCGCTGACCGGCGTCGTCGAAGCCTTCCGCGCCTCGCTCTTCGGGCGGCCATTCAACTGGCTCACGCTGGGCGTTTCGACTGTGATCATCTTTGTCGTCCTGATCTACTCCGCCTACAGCTTCCGGCGGATGGAGAAGACGTTCGCCGACGTGGTCTAGCGCCTCCAATGAAGCCGATCATCAAAGTCGAGAATCTGAGCAAGCAATACCGCCTCGGCGTGGGCAGAGTGCCCTACGAAACCCTGCGCGAATCACTCATTCGTGCCGTCCGTGCGCCCTTCGGTCAGTTGCGCCGGAACGGTGACGCGCCCGAAAATACGATCTGGGCGCTCAATGGTGTCAGCTTCCAGGTCAGGCCGGGGGAGGTCGTCGGGATCATCGGAGGAAACGGCGCGGGGAAGTCAACCCTGCTCAAGATTCTCTCACGGATCACCGAGCCGACGGCGGGCGGCGTGGATCTGTACGGGCGGGTCGGGAGCCTGCTCGAAGTCGGCACCGGGTTCCACCCGGAACTGAGTGGCCGCGAGAACATCTACCTGAACGGGGCGATCCTTGGCATGAGGCGCGACGAGATCGAGC
Organism: Blastocatellia bacterium; assembly: GCA_035652435.1. GTDB lineage: Bacteria > Acidobacteriota > Blastocatellia > RBC074 > RBC074 > DASRDU01. The sequence goes on along the minus strand of DASRDU010000083.1, from coordinate 71,946 downwards.
GGAAGTTCGACGAGATCGTGGCCTTCGCCGAGGTCGGAAAATTTCTCGACACGCCCGTCAAGCATTACTCCAGCGGCATGTATATGCGCCTGGCCTTCTCGGTCGCGGCGCATCTGGAGATGGAGATTCTGCTGGTGGACGAAGTGCTGGCAGTGGGCGACGCCGCCTTTCAGAAGAAATGCCTGAATAAAATGGGCGACGTGGCCAGGCAGGGCCGCACCGTCCTCTTTGTCAGTCACAACCTGGTCGCCGTGCAGGGCCTCTGCAGCCGCGCCATCTGGATTCAGCAGGGCGTGGTCAGGCAGGACGGTGTGGCCACTGATGTGGTTTCCAGCTACCTGCGGACTTCGTTCTCTTCCGCCACCGAACAGATCTGGGATGACCCCACAGCCGCGCCGGGGAACGAGAAAGTGCGCCTGCGCCGCGCCTGCGTCAGGCCCGCGAATGGCCATTCGTCGGAGCCGATCACCGTCCATACGCCGGTCGTCATGGAGTTCGAGTACTGGAATCTGGAGCCGGACGCCCGCCTGAATCTCAGCCTGGTGGTTTACAACGAAGACAACATCCCGATCTTCAACACCGGCCCGGCGGATGAACCGGTGTGGCAGGGCCGTCCTTTCCCGGCAGGGCTTTTCCGCAGTGCCTGCTACATCCCGGGCGATCTCCTGAATGACGGGACTCACAGGGTCGAACTCTATGTCATCAGGGATCAGTCGGTCGTGATCTACCGTCAGGACGAACTCCTGTTTTTTGAGGTGCGCGACTCGGTGGACCTGCGCGGCGCCTGGCACGGCAAGTGGATCGGAGCCCTTCGCCCCCGGCTGCGCTGGGATACAGAACTGATTCAGCCGGGGGAACCCGACCCGGAATCTCTGGCGGGGGAACAGAAACTCATATGCGGTTAGCGAATCTGGCCGGCAGAGCCGCCCGGAGGGTAATTCGTCGGAGCGCGGGGCCGCAGTCGGAAGCATTGCGGGCGGCAATTCTGAATTTGTGGCAGGAGATCAAGGCCGCCAGAGTCAGTCGTCATTCGGCCAGAAAGTTCGCCGCCCTGAAAGGGCATGACGGACTCAAAGTACACATTGGTGCCGGGGATGACATCCGGCCCGGCTGGGTAAATATTGATCTCGCTTTGCGGATACCCGAGAATTTCCGCCCCGAAGCGCACCCGGACACGGTTTGTATCAATCATGACCTTCGGCTGGGGCTGTCGCTCGAAGAAGGCAGTTGCGACCTGATCTACTCCTCGCACTTCCTCGAACATCTGGAGTACGCGCATGGCGTCAGACTGATGCGTGACTGCCACCGCGCGCTGCGGCCCGGAGGGATCTTCCGCGCCGCGCTGCCCAACTTCAGGGGGCTGTTTGACGCCTACCTGCGCGGTGACCGGAAGTACGTCGAGCTGGTGGACATCTCAGCCGTGCTGCCCGAAGTGGAGCCGGGGACCGAGACGCTCGTTGACCACGTCAATTACGGCATCTATCAGCACGGCGAACACAAGTGCGTTTATGACGAGGAGAAGATCGTCCTGATCCTGGAGAGGATCGGGTTCAGCAAAGTTTCGCTGCCCGGATACAGTCCGGGGCTCGATCCTGATTCGGATTTGCGCCGCCGCTATTCTTTCTACGTGGAGGCCATCAAGTAGTGTCAGCCGTGACCGGCTACCTGCACCCAGGTTACGCCGAATCGCTCGGTGAGTTCGGGGCGCCCCGAGGACTGCCCGAGAGCGGCGGCTGGTTGCTGGAGCGCCCGATCCCCGGTTCCGGCGACCGCGACGCAACGGGGTGTTATCCTTTATTCACTTGTCAGGACTGGACACGGCTCGGTCGCGATCTGGATGGGTTGGCCGACAGGCTGGTCAGTGTCGGGCTGGTGGCTGACCCCTTCGGGCAGTACGAAGTGGCCGATCTCGAACGATGCTTCCCTGACCGGTTCTTCCGGTTCAAGGAACACCATGTCATTGATCTCGGTCGGCCACCGCATAGTTATGTTTCCGCCCACCATCAACGCAACGCGCGTAAGGCGCTCGACCAGCTTCAGGTGGAAGGATCCGATGTGCCGCCAGCAGCTGAAGAGTGGGAACGTTTATACAGCACGCTGATTGAGCGGCACAGCATCACGGGCATCAGCGCCTTCTCAAGACAAGCGTTCGCGAGGCAATTCAGCGTCCCGGGCCTTGTAGCGTTCCGGGCCATCAGCGAGGGAGAGACGGTCGGGATGCTCCTTTGGTATTTGCAGGACGGAGTGGGTTACTACCACTTGGGAGCTTACAGCCCCCAAGGGTACGAATTGCGGGCCTCCTTCGCGCTCTTCTGGAAGGCTATTCATTACTTTGCTGAAAGCGGTCTCGGGTGGCTCAATCTCGGATCAGGGGCCGGACTGGGCGGCGGCGATGAAGACGGCCTGAGCCGCTTCAAACGCGGCTGGGCGACCGGGACGCGCCCGGCCTGGTTCTGCGGGCGGATTCTCAACCGGGAGAAATATGATGAGCTGGTGCGGGCGCACGGCGTGACGGGAGACGATTACTTCCCGCTCTACCGGCGCGGTGAGTTTCGCTGACGGGCACGCGGCCGCGAATCATGAAGGACAAACAGTACCTCAGGATCGTCTCGCATTATGAGCAGTGCCTTGAGCGGCACGGCGACACGCACCTCGGCGTTGACTGGCCGAAGAAGGAAGATGCGGCCCGGCGGTATCGGGTCATGCTCGAAGTCATCAGGCCTGAACATGACGGCACGAATGTCCGGCTGCTCGATTTCGGCTGCGGGGCCTCGCACCTCTATGAGTATCTGATTGAGCGAGGGATTGATCACATCAGTTATGCCGGCCTCGACCTTTCTGAAAAGTTCATCAGCCTCTCCAGGCGGAAGTTCCCGCAGAATGACTACTATTGCGCTGACATCCTGGATGCCCGGACCGAGCTGCCGAACTTTGATTACATTGTCATGAACGGCGTCTTCACTGAGAAGCGGGAGCTGTCGTTTGACGAAATGCTGGATTACTTCCGGCGGATGATCAAAGCCGTCTTCGCAAAAGCTGACCGGGGAATCGCCTTCAACGTTATGTCAAAGCAGGTTGACTGGGAGAGGCCGGACCTCTTCCACCTGCCGCTCGACACCCTCGCCGGGTTTCTGGCCGGAGAGGTGACGAGGAATTTTGTCATCCGCAACGATTACGGCTTGTACGAGTACACGACCTACGTCTACCGGTGAAAGGCTCCGCTATGGCCAAAGTCATCATTTTCGGCGTCAGGGATTTCGCCTCGCTCGCCCACTTTTATCTCCGCCACGACTCGCCGCACGAGGTCGTCGCCTTCAGCGTCAACGAGGCGTACCTGCCGACAGAGCGGAGCTTTGAAGGCCTGCCCGTCTGCCCCTTCGAGGGCGTCGAGCAGCGCTTCAGCCCGGCCGAATACAAGTTCTTTGCCCCGATGTCGCACGGGCGCATGAACCGGCTACGCGAGTCGGTCTATCTGGCCATCCGTGAGAAAGGGTACGAACTCATCAGCTACGTCAGCTCCAGGGCGACGATCTTCCCCGGCACGCCGGTCGGCGACAACTGTTTCATCCTCGAAGATAATACGATTCAGCCGTTCACCGCCATCGGCAACAACGTGGTACTCTGGAGCGGCAACCACATCGGCCACCACAGCGTCATCAGGGACCACGTGCTGTTCACCTCGCACGTCGTCCTCTCCGGCCACTGCACGGTTGAGCCGTACTCCTTCTTCGGGGTGAATGCCACCGTCCGGGACGGGCTGCACATCGCCGAAGGCTCGCTGATTGCGATGGCAGCCGCCGTTGTCAAAGATACGGAACCGTGGGGGGTCTACAAGGGCAGCCCGGCGAAAAAGGGCGATGTCCTCAGTCGCGACATGGGTATCTGAAGCCTCTCCCGTGCGTCGCCTACTTATGAAGTGGGTCAAACAGGGGCTCATCTTCTGCCCCGATAAAAACTTTGACTGGATGTTCTCTCACGCCTCACTCCCGGTGGTGGACCGGGTCAACGAGGAGGTGCTGAGAATCTACTTCGGCACCCGTGATGACAAGGGGCGTTCACATACGGCTTACCTGGAGGTGGAAGCTGACAACCCGGGTAACATCATCTGCCTGCACGACCGGCCGGTGCTTGAACGCGGCAGACCGGGTACGTTTGATGACAGCGGGATTATGCCCTCATGGATTGTTGATAAGTCCGGCCGGAAATATCTCTACTACATCGGATGGAACCCGCAGGTCACCGTCTCCTATCGTCTGTCAATCGGCCTTGCCATCAGCGATGACTCGGGGAGAAGGTTCAGGAAATATTCGGAGGGGCCAGTCTGTGACCGGGATGTTGATGAACCTTACTTCAACACCGCCCCCTGCGTACTCTTTGACGCCGGGGTCTGGAAGATGTGGTACGTATCCTGCACCGGTTGGGAAGTAGTCAACGACCGGGCTGAACCGCGCTATCACATCAAATACGCGGAATCCGCCGACGGGGTGCGCTGGCGCAGGACCGGTCAGGTCTGCATAGGCTATAGCCACCCCGCCGAAGCCATCGGTCGCCCCTGCGTCTTTATCGAGAACTCAACTTGGCGGATGCTTTATTCATACCGCGATATCAGCAGCTACCGGTCTGACCCGGAGAAAAGTTACAGGCTTGGTTATGCGGAATCGGCGGACGGGATTCACTGGGTCAGGAAGGATGCAGAAGCAGGTATAAGCAGAGCCGGGAGCGGGTGGGATTCTGAAATGATGGAGTACTGCTTCCTGTATGAACATCGGGGCAGGAAGTACCTCTTCTATAACGGGAACGGGTTCGGCGCTTCCGGGTTCGGCTACGCGGTCCTCGACCAGTAAATGAAATCGGGCAGGGAAGTGGGTTTCTGAAATGGTCTGGACCAGACAAGGGTTGATATACCGCCCCGGAGGCCGGCACTGGTGGGGTAAGTCACATGCCGCCCTGCCGGTTGTAGACAAGGTTGACGACCAAATCTGGCGCATCTACTATGCGGCAAGAGATGAAGCCGGTCGCAGCCACATCAGCTACATTGAAGTAGAAGCCGGCCACCCCGGGAATATCCTTTATGAGCATCCCGAGCCGGTCCTCTCTTCAGGGAAGATAGGCACATTCGATGATTGCGGGGTGATGCCGTCCTGGATTATCAACGTCGGGGAGTCGAAGTATCTGTACTACATTGGCTGTATGGTCAGGAATACCATCCCGTATCACAATGCGATTGGTCTGGCGATCAGCCGGGACGGCGGCAGGACCTTCGAGCGGTTTTCGGACGGCCCCCTGTTCGGGACGACTTTTCTGGAGCCGCACTTCAGCGCCAGTTCCTGTGTGGTCATTGAAGAGCAGGTCTGGAAGATCTGGTACCTCTCGTGCGTCAGGTGGGAAATCTCGGATGGCCGACCGGAGCCCTTCTATCACCTCAAGTATGCGGAATCACCGGACGGGATTAACTGGCAACGCGAGGGGCTGGTGGCGATAGACCTCAAGTCGGAAGCGGAGGCCGGGGTCGCCAGACCGTCGGTGCTGAAAGAGGACGGGGTCTATCGAATGTGGTATTCATATCGCAGCCTGACCGGCTACCGGACGGAGAAGGAGGCGAGTTACCGAATCGGGTACGCGGAGTCGCAGGATGGAAAGTACTGGAACCGGATGGATGATCTGGCCGGGATTGATATATCTGAGGGCGGCTGGGATTCAGAGATGATTGAATACCCATACGTCCTCGAACATCTGGGCCGAAAGTACCTCTTCTATAACGGGAATGGTTTCGGCATTTCCGGGTTCGGCTACGCGGTCCTCGATCAGAAGGGCTGACGCGGGCGATATATGGATTTGCAACTGACAGACCTGGCGATTTTCGGCGGTGGCCCCGCCTTTGCGGAGAAACTTCATGTCGGGCGACCCAACGTCGGCGACCGGGCGCGGCTGCTCGAACGGCTGAACGGCATCCTGGACACGAGGTGGCTTTCCAACGGCGGGCCGTATGTGCAGGAGTTCGAACAGCGCATTGCCGGGATGCTCGGGAGCCGGCATTGTATCGCGATGTGCAACGCGACCGTCGCGCTGGAAATCGCGATCCGCGCGCTGGGGCTCGGCGGCGAGGTGATCGTCCCCTCGTTCACCTTCGTCGCCACCGCGCACGCCCTCCAGTGGCAGCAGATCACGCCGGTCTTCTGTGACATTGACCCGGAGACGCACAACCTCGACCCGCGTTCGGTCGAGAGGATGATCACGCCGCGCACGACCGGGATTATCGGCGTGCATCTGTGGGGGCGGGCCTGTGACGTGAAGTCGCTCGCGGCGCTTGCCGAAAGGCACAACCTGAAGCTGATTTTCGACGCCGCCCACGCCTTCGGCTGCACACACGAGGGGCTGATGATCGGCAACTTCGGCCACGCCGAGGTCTTCAGCTTCCATGCCACGAAGTTCCTGAACTCGTTTGAGGGGGGCGCGGTAGTCACGAACGATGACGATCTGGCGGCCAGAATCCGGCTGATGAAGAACTTCGGTTTCGCCGGGTACGACCGGGTGATTCATCTCGGGACCAACGGCAAGATGAGCGAAATCTCCGCCGCCATGGGATTGACCTCTCTGGAAAGCGCCGGGGAGTTCATCAGCGTCAACCGTCGGAACTACGAGCGGTACAGTGAGGGGTTAAAAGACCTGCCCGGCGTGCGGCTGATCTCATACAGCGCGGTTGAGAAGGGGAATTATCAGTACGTGGTGCTGGAGATTGATGAGGCCGCAACGGGCATCAGCCGTGATGATCTCCTGCAGGTCCTGCATGCCGAGAACGTGATTGCCAGACGATACTTCTACCCCGGCTGTCACCGGATGGAGCCGTACCGCTCCTGCTTCCCGCACGCAGGGCTGATGCTGCCGGAGACAGAGTTGCTGGTGCAGCGCGTGCTGTCGCTGCCCACGGGCACCTCGGTCGGGCCGGAAGACATCGCCCTGATCTCGCGGATCGTCCGGCTGGCCATCACCCACGGCCGGGAAGTCACTGAGAGACTCCATCCGTCCGCCGCCCAGCCCACCCCCGCAAGTGCCACCTGAGAGTGTTCACGTCCGATCCGCCGTATGAAAGTCAGCGTCCCGATCACAACGTATAATCATGAGCGGTACATTGCCCGGGCGATCGAGGGCGCGCTCATGCAGCGGACGGACTTCGATTACGAAATCCTCGTCGGCGAGGATTGTTCGACTGACCGCACCCGGGACATCGTGACCGAATTCCAGCGCAGGTTCCCCGGCAGGGTTCGCGCGCTGCTGCACGAGCAGAATCTCGGCCTGAAGGGGAAGCGGAACTTCGTGCGGACGCTCGGGGAGTGCAAGGGGCAATATGTTGCCATGCTCGAAGGCGACGACTACTGGACATCGCCTGACAAACTGCAAAAACAGGTCGAATATCTGGACAGCCACCCCGAATGCTCGATTTGTTTTCATGACGTGACCGTGGTCTACGAAGACGGCAGCAAAGAACCTCACCGCTTTTGTCCCGCCGGGCAGAAAGAAATCTCTACGATTGAAGATCTGCTCAAGGGGAATTTCATGTCCACCTGCTCCGTCATGTTCCGGCGCGGATTGTTCGGGGAGTTCCCGGCATGGTTTTATGAAGTGCTGGTCGGCGACTGGCCGCTTCACATCTTCAACGCCGTCCACGGCCGGATCGGCTACCTTGACGAGGTTATGGGGGCATATCGGGTCAGCGGGGGCGGGGTGTGGGCCTTGCAGAGTCGCGCGCCGCAGCTTTCTGACTCAATCAGGGTACTCGATTACGCCGACACATACCTGCGCGGCAAGTACACGGGACTCATCAGGGCCACGAAGTCGAGTTGGTACTTTCAACTGGCGGAAGTTTATGAGGCCAGCGGTGAAATTGGGAGAGCCAGAACCTCCTTGCTGAAAAGCTTCGCCGAGTCTTTTTTCAGCACCGGCATCTCGGACAAGCCCTTTCTCCGCCTGCTGCTCAAGCTTTATGCGCCGTCGCTCTACAGGCTCTCCAGAACGCTGAGCAAAGCCTGACCGGGGCGGGATCATGGTGAATACGGATTTGACATCTGCCACTGACCGCGGGCTTTCAGTCGCTCTCTGTACCTATAACGGCGAATTATACCTGCGGGAACAACTGGAAAGCATTGCGGCACAGACGCGGCCCCCTGATGAGCTGGTCATCTGCGACGACTGCTCGACCGACGGGACGAGAAGTATCATCGAGGACTTCTCGTCGGAAGCGCCGTTCCCGGTCAGGCTGTCTGTGAGCGACCGGAACCTCGGCTCGACGAAAAACTTCGAGCGGGCGATTGAGCTTTGTCGGGGCGACCTGATCGCCCTTTCAGACCAGGATGACGTGTGGCTCCGCGACAAACTGGAACTGATCGAGTCAGTCTTTTCGGCCAGACCTGAGGTCGGCCTGGTCTTTACGGATGCTGAGATAGTTGATCAGGAGCTGCGGCCACTGGGTTATCGCCTGTGGGAGTCCGAAGGGTTCGATCAGAAAAAGCAGGGCTTGTTTGAGGCGGGGAAGGCCTTCCCGATCCTGCTGCTGGGGAATCAGGTGACCGGGGCGACGATGGTCTTTCGCTCGGGATTCAGGGATCTCGTGCTGCCGATCCCGGTGATCCCCGGTTCCGGGTTGATCCATGATGGCTGGATTGCCCTGCTGATCTCCGCGGTCGCCGACCTCGCTTTTATCCGGGAACCGCTGATCAGGTATCGCCAGCACCCAGGGCAGCAACTGGGGACGAGACTCCGGCAGGGTGAGAAACTTTCCTGGCGTGAGAGACTGCGCCGCAATAACTGCAGCCCGGACAGCGTGAAGAGATTTTCAGTCATCTTCGACCGCCTCGCCGCGATGAGGAGCCGATACCAGTATAAGGAAGTGTTATATGAGAGCAGAGACCAGATCGAACACCTGAAGACGCGGGCGGGTCTGCCTGAAAACAGATTGCGCCGCCTGCCCTACATCCTCAGGGAACTGCTGACGCTCCGCTATCACCATTACTCAAACAGTCTGCTCAGCGCCGCAAAGGATTTTTATGGGCCGGGGAAGTAGGCCGCAGGTTTACGTCGTCGTTCTTAACTGGAATAACTATCAGGACTCAAGAGAGTGTCTGGAGTCCCTGCGGCAGGCCACTCACCCTGACCTGAAAGTCATCTTCGTTGACAACGGCTCGCGGGACCGGTCTGGTGAAAGGCTTCAGGCGGAGTTCGGTGAATTCATCTTTATCTACAACGAAGAGAACCTTGGCTTCGCCAGAGGCTGCAACGTCGGGATCAGGGCCGCGCTTGAAGACCCGCAATGCGGCTACGTCCTGCTCCTCAACAACGACGCGGTCGTGACGCCGGCCTTTCTGGACGAGGCCGTCACGAGGATGGAACTGGATGAGAGCATCGGGCTGGCCGGCGGGAAGATTCTCTACTCCCACGAGCCGAACAGAATCTGGTATGCGGGAGGTCATATGAACCGCTGGTTCGGACGACCGGTCGTTCGCGGTTACCACGAGATTGACCGCGGTCAGTACGACGAGGCAGCGGATACCAGCTTTGTTACCGGGGCGCTGATGCTGATCAGGAGGGAGGTCCTCGAGCGCGTGGGGCTGTTGCCGGAAGAGTACTTCTTCGGCGTCGAGGAGTATGATTACTCGATTGCGGTCAAAAGGGCGGGCTACAGGCTGCTTTATGTCCCGGAACTGACCGTCTATCACAAGGCCGACGGGAGTCATTCAAATGACGACCCGAAGTTCGTCTATAACAGTTATCGAAACAAACTTATCCTCCAGGAGAAGTATCTGCCCAAAGGTACTTTCACATTCTGGAAGCTGATCTTCCGCTGCTATGGCGAATTCCTGGCCGGACGGGTCTGGAAAAGACTGAGGGAACAGAACACTCAGGCCGGTGAGAAAAGGGTCCCGTATTTCGAGTTCAAATTCGCCCTCAGGCAGGCGCTCAGGGATCACGGGAAAAACAGGCTCTCGGAAGAGACGCTGCGGAAATTCGACGAGGAGCTGAAGCGGCAGGTTCAGTTACCCGAAAGGAATTGAACGCGAGATGGATAACATTGAACTGATGCTGATGCTGGACGTGGCGGCGGTCTCGCTGTGTACATTGCTGCTGTGGAAGTACGGGAATCTCGGGTACCAGCACCCGGCGACGATTTACCTGATTTTTCATGTCACGGTTGTGACCTTCCGGCTGGTCGTGCTGCTCGTCGGGGCGCAGACGCTATTCACCAACTGGCGGGGGCAATACGATCCCGTCACCTACCCGGAGATCATCAGGGCCACGCTGCTGGCGGATTTGATCATATTCCTGATGACCCTTGCCTGGATCAAGGCTCATCGCGACGACGCGAGAAAGACCGCCGTTGCGCTCAGGAAGGTCTGGCACAAAGGCGGGCTGTCGTCACGCTACATCTGGTACGTGGTGCTGGTGGTGTTCCCCATCGGTTTCGTCGCGCTCCTTTTACTGACGAGGCTGCCCGTGCTGGGCGAACCCAGAGTTGATCTGGGCGAGTGGTCAACTTCGACCTGGGCGCTGACGATTCAGACCTGGTGCGGGCTGGCACTCCTCATGCTGATTTACCGCTACGGCTTCCGCCTCGTCCTCCTCGCACCGATGGCGATCTACCTGATGATCATGTTGTATCAGGGGTTCCACCGGTTCCGGGTCGTCATCCCAATAATCTTTCTTTCCTACATCTACCTCGATCAGCGGCGTTTGAGGTGGCCGCCACTGAAACTGGTCGGGGCGATGGTCATCTGTGTGCTGTTGTTCATCCCGATGAAAGCGGTCGGGAGGATGTGGCAGTCGAGGGCCGCCTTCGCTGAGATCCTGGACTATATGGGAAGTTCTATCCAGGAGACCTACATCAACCCGGACAGCGATATGAACCTGCTGGACGGGACGGCGGCGACGCTGACGCTGGTGGATGAGGGCAAACGTTTTTACTACGGCGAAACTTACTTCGCCCTGCTGGTCAACCCGGTCCCCCGGCAGTGGTGGGAGGAAAAACCCGGGCTGAATGATTTTCTCAAGGACATTTCGACCGACGGGCGTCCTCTGGCGAAGATGGGCACGGCGGTGGGGCTGATCGGAGAGCTGTACGCCAATTTCGGTTACCCGGGGCTGACCCTGGTGCCAATGCTGCTGGCCTACTGGCTGGCGCGACTCTACTTCCGGGCGTACCGTGCCCCTTACTACTCCATTACCCGATTGTCTTATCTGGTCGTGGCCTGCATCCTGATTCAGGTCTACCGCGACGGCCTGATTTCGCTCGTCCTCTTCACCCTGGTGCATATGATGCCGTTCTGCGCGCTGATCGCGCTGCACTGGATCCTGCCCGTCCGGGCCAGGCAGGAGGACCCGAACCTGTTCGATTCCGGGCCGCCTGCCTCCTGGGGGCTGGCGCGGTAGCTTTAGAGATGCTGAAACTGACGGTCTGACGGCGAGACAGACTGCGCGCCGCCGTGAGCAGACCGGAGAGAAGATCGTGATGAAAGCGGCAGGGACTTATTTACTCAAACGTCTGAGGCAGGTCAGCGGTCAACGCCAAGCCGTACCGCGCCGGCTCTCGCCGGGTGGCTGAGGCGGACGAAATGTCGTTCCAGTCCGTTCGCTGATTCTGGCCGGGGGAGTTGACACGTGGCTTTGTCTGAAGCAATGGTCGTTGCACAGCTGGGCGCCAGGATGCATTACGCTGTGCCGCAGATCCTGCATGCGAGAGGTCTGCTGGCTCACTTCTTCACTGATCTTTGCGCCGTGAAGGGCTGGCCCCGGCTCACGTCTCTGCTCCCGAATGTCCTCCTGCCCAACGCCGTCAGGCGAATGGTCGGCAGGGTGCCGGGCCGGATTCCTGGGGACAGGATTACCGCCTTCACGGCCTTCGGCGTGGAGTATGCTTTGCGAGTCCGCCGGGCGCGCACGAGTCGCGAGCAGCTGGCCGCCTTCCTGTGGTCCGGTGAAACTTTCTGCGACCTGATTATTCGCGCCGGTCTGGGGGATGCCGCCGGCGTCTACACCTTTAATACCGCCGGCCTGGAATTGTTGAGGCACGCGCGGGCGCGCGGGTTGAAGACAGTCATGGAACAGACGATTGCGCCGCAGGCGGTGGAGAAGATGCTGATGGGCGAGGAGCAGGCGCGGCATCCGGACTGGCAGTTGAAAGTTGCGAATGATGATTTGTCAGCGGAACTGGCGGCGCGCGAACGCGCGGAATGGGACGAGGCCGACCTCATCCTGTGCGGATCTCAGTTTGTCGCCGACGGCATTGCTTCGTGCGGCGGCCCCGTGGACCGTTGTCGGGTCGTCCCCTACGGAGTCAGCGGAAACTTCCGCGCCAGGGAAAGGCGCCGCCCGGAGGGGAAGCTCAGAGTCCTGACGGTGGGTGAAGTCGGATTACGGAAAGGCTCCCCTTACGTCCGGGAGGCGGCGCGAAGATTGAAAGGGAAAGCCGAATTTCGGATGGTCGGGCAGATCAACATCCTGCCCCGGGCGGCGGCGCAGCTCAGGCAGGAGGTGGAACTGATCGGGGCGATCCCGAGGCGCGAGATCCTCACCCATTTTGACTGGGCCGACGTCTTCCTCCTGCCTTCGCTGTGTGAAGGTTCGGCCACAGTCACTTATGAGGCGCTGGCCTGCGGGCTGCCGGTCATTTGCACCCACAACACAGGCAGCGTCGTCCGCCACGGGGAGGACGGTCTGATCGTCCCGCTGCGTGACTGGGAGTCAATTGTCGAGGCGATGGAAGCTCTGGCCGCAAGCCCCGATCTGCTGCGGACGTTTTCCGAAAATGCCATGAAGCGCGCCCGCGAGGTCAGTCTGGATGCTTATGCCGAAAGACTGGTGACGGCTCTGGAACCGGGAAACCCGAATACAGTCACAGCCTGGTCGCTCAATGAAAATCTGCCTGATCGCCTTCGGGTCTGAGGAGATTGTGCCGTATAAGAAAGTGGCTCCTCAGTCTGATCCGCCTCCGGGACTGGCGGGATAAATCAGGGAAGAGTGATGAAAACCAAAGACGCAGGAATGACCGGCCGGGATCACTACCGGTCAATTTACCAGCAGACGCTGGAGGCCGAAGCCGAGTGGCTCAGGGCGGGCGCCGCCGGGAAAGCCGACTCAATTGGCTTCTTCCTCAGGGAAAGAAACATCCGTCCGGAGAGCCTGCTCGAACTGGGCTGCGGGACCGGCGCGCTCATCACTGAATGCCAGCGCCGCGATTACGCACAACGTTACTCGGCGGTGGATTACTCGCCGGAGGCGATCAGCTACCTCAGCAGCCATTCGCCGGGCATTCAATCCCTCGCGGCGGATATTACCAGCGACGATTTTGCCCCGGCGGAGAGCTACGACGTGGTGATCCTGAGTCATGTGCTGGAGCATCTGGAAGATCCCGGGGCATTTCTCCGTTCAGTGCAGAGGATAAACTTCTCCTGGCTCGTGCTTGAGGTTCCGCTGGAAGATCTGTTCTTCAGCCGGGTGAAATCACTGCTCAGGGACAGGACACAAAACCTGGCCGGGCACGTCCAGTTCTACACCGCCGCTTCCTTCGATCAGCTGGTCACCGGCTCCGGGCTGGAAATTCTGGGGAGGAGAACATATGTGCCGGTTCAGGGGCGGGACGACCTCAGGTTCGTTTGTACAAAGAACGGTGCCGGGAGGTTGAAATATTTACAAACTCTGTTGACCGGGCGTTACCTGCCGCTGGCGACGCGACCTTTGTGGGCCCGGCTGTACTATGCTCATTATGCCGTCCTCTGCCGGCGGGCTTCTGACGCACGGGCTGTTCAGGGAAGGGTGATGCCGGGCCATTAGTTCTCCCCGCCTGCAGGATGAAACTGACGATCTGGATGAATCAGCCGTCCCCTTATCAGGACGACCTCTTCACCGACCTGGCGGCGTCGGAGGAGGTGGATTTACAGGTGGTTTTTGCCGGAGACATGGCAGTGGACAGGCTCAACCTTGGATGGCGGAAGGGGGCGATGCCTTACCGGCACCACATGCTTGACGCGCGGGCCGGAATCCTGGAGGCGTTGCGGCTCGCCTGGGCGCAGCGTGACCGGCTGCACGTCGTCTGCGGCATCTGGGCCTATCCGGAGTTTGCTGCCGCCCTGAGCATGCTGAAATTGTCCCGGGCCGATTACGTCATTTACTCGGAGTCGCCGGATGAGTCAGATCGCCGTTCGTTCGGCCGACGATTTCTGCGCAGGTTATTCGGGCAGTGGATTGCAGCGGGCGCGGCGGGCGGTCTGGCCATTTCACATTTCGCCGCTGAATTCTTTACCGGTCTGGGGTTCAACCCGGACACGGTTCACCGCTTCGGATACTTCCAGTCGGGGCGCAGTGCGCCGGCCGTGACGTCGTGCGCGGGCCGGAGCCGGGCTGAGATCATTTATGTCGGTCAGTTCATTCGGCGCAAAGGCGTGGACGTGCTGCTCGACGCCCTGGCGCGGCTGCGGGGCCGGAATGTGGACTGGCATCTGACGCTCGTGGGTGACGGGCCGGAACGCACGACACTTGAAGCTCAGGCGGCGGCGGCCGGAATCAGTGACCGACTGACTTTTGCGGGAGTGATCCCGTCAGATCAGGTTCGGGCGCGCATCGCCGGAGCCGATCTGCTCGCGCTGCCCTCGCGCTGGGACGGCTGGGGTGTGGTTGTGAACGAAGCCTTCTCCGTGGGCGTGCCGGTACTGGTCTCCGATCGCTGCGGCGCCAGTGACCTCGTGCGCCATGGGGTGAATGGCTACATCTTTCGCAGCGAGAATGCGGACGAACTGCGGGGCTGTCTGGAAGACTTTATGCGCCAGCCTCCGGGCCGTGAAAGCATGCGTGCGGCGGCGCGCGAGACTGGCAGCAGGATCGCGACCGAAACCGTCGCACCTTACCTGATCGAGTGTCTGCATCATGTGGCCGGCCTGCGGCAGATGCGCCCTGTGCCGCCATGGCTGTAACTCAAAGCCCAATGAAACTCTGCTTCATCGCCGACGCCCGCAGCCCGATTGCCCGAAACTGGATCGGTCATTTCATCCGGGCCGGTGATGAGGTTCACGTGATCTCGTCATACCCGTGTCCACCCGATTCCTTCCCCGGAGCGACAGTGCATCAGTTGCCAATCGCGTTCGCCGGGTTTTACCGCGAAGCGAAGGGCGAGGCCGCCGCGCCGCCGCGCTCACGACTTTCGCCACTCCTGGCCCGCATCAAGGACGTCCCGCTCGCAAGGCCGCTCAGGAAGGCGCACGACTGGCTTGCCCCGCTCGAACTTTACCGGCACGTCGGGCGGGCGCGGGAACTGATGACGGCGATCTCTCCCGATCTGGTTCACGCGATGCGAATTCCGTATGAAGGCATGCTCGCGGGGATCGCGACGCCTGACGACTGCCCGCTACTGATTTCGGTCTGGGGCAACGACTTCACGCTGATCGCCAGACAGAATGCGCTGCTGGCGCGGCACACCAGGCGGGCGATGGCGCGCGCGTCGGCGCTCCATTGCGATTGCCGGCGCGATCTGGAACTGGCGGTGCGCGACTGGGGGTTCCAGGCTGATAAGCCGAGCGCCGTGCTACCGGGGGCCGGCGGGATTCAGCAGTCGGTGTTTTATTGCGGCGCGCCGGATGAAGACCTGCGCCAGGAACTGAATGTCCCGATGGGTGCGCCCATAGTGATCAACCCGCGTGGGTTGCGCCGGTACGTGCGGAACGACGCCTTCTTTCAGGCAATCCCTCTCGTGCTGCGGGAATTCCCCGAGGCAGTCTTTATCAACATCGCGATGAAGGATCACCCGATGGTGGTGGCCTGGGCCGGGCAGTACGGCATTCAGTCACAGGTGCGCCTGCTGCCGGTCGTGCCGCGTGAGCAGATGGCCAGGCTCTTTCGCCTCTCACAGGTCACCGTCTCGCCGAGCCTGCACGACGGGACGCCGAACACGCTGCTCGAAGCCATGGCCTGCGGGTGCTTTCCCGCCGCCGGGGACATTAATTCGGTCAGGGAGTGGATCACGGACGGCGTGAACGGCCTGCTGTTTGATCCCACTGACCCGGAGGCGATTGCCGCGTCGGTTATCCAAGCCCTGCGCGACCACGCGTTGCGGGAACGCGCGCGGGAGCATAATCTGCAACTCATCAAGGAACGCGCAGAACACGGCACTGTTATGCGGCAGGCGGAGAGTTTTTATCGGCACATCGTCAGCCGTCATCTTCGTTCGGCGATAGCAGGTGAAACTTCGCCAGCTCCGGAGACGCAGCAGGTTGGTTGAAGAAGGTCATCGCTTTATATGTGTGGAATCTGCGGCATAGTCGGTCACACCGATCACGATGTCATCGGACGGATGACGGAGACCGTCGCTCATCGCGGGCCGGATGATGACGGCGTGCGTAATTTCCCCGAATCTGCGCTTGCGCTCGGCCACCGTCGCCTCTCAATCATTGACCTTTCGCCGCGTGGCCATCAGCCGATGGCGAATGAAGACGCGAGCATCTGGATCAGCTTCAACGGGGAGATTTATAACTACCGGGAGTTGAAAGAGACCCTTGACCCGGGGCGTCATCGCTTCGCCTCGGAGAGCGACACGGAAGTCATCCTGCACCTTTACGAAGAGCGCGGGACTGACGCCTTCGGCGCGCTGAACGGTATTTTCGCCTTTGCCCTTTATGACGCGCGGCGCGAACGCTTGTATCTCGTCCGCGACCACTTCGGCATCAAGCCGCTTTATTACGCCGAAGTGAACGGCAAACTGATCTTCGCTTCAGAGATCAAGGCGATTCTCGCTTCCGAAGCTTACACACCCGAAGTCAACTGGCAGGGCGTTCATGACTTCTTCACCTACCTCTACATCCCCGAGCCGGACACGATCTTCCGCGGGATTCATCAGCTCCCGCCCGCGCACTGGCTGGAATACGACCTGAAGGCGCGCCGCATCGTAAAACTCGAACGCTACTGGGATGTGGCGCAGTGGGGCGCGAAAGGCGGGAAAGCAGGCGAAGCTCAGTTGCGGGCCGAGTTAGGTTCGCTGATGGCCGATGCCGTCGCGAAGCAGATGATCAGCGACGTGCCGCTCGGCGCGTTCCTCTCGGGCGGCATTGATTCCAATGTGATCGTCGGCCTGATGGCTGATCGAGCGACCCGCCCGGTCAAAACTTTTACGATCCTCTTCGACGGGCCGGAGATGGGGTATTACGACGAGCGCCAGGAAGCCCGGCGCATCGCTGAGAAGTTCGGCACCGAGCATCACGAAATGCCCGTGGATTTATCGCGGCCCGAAGAGATGCTCGATCTGGTCGAGTACTTCGATCAGCCGTTTGGCAACGCGACGCTCTACATCACCTACCTGCTGTCGAAATATACGCGGCAATCGGTGACGGTCGCCCTGTCGGGCGCAGGCGGGGATGAGTTGTTCGGCGGCTACCCGCGCTACAAGGCCGTGCGGGCGGCGAAATACCTGCGCTTCGTGCCGCACGTTGCCGCGCGCGCCGCTTACGCGGCGGTCTCGCGCGTCCAGGACAGCTTCGCCGACCGGCGGTGGCACCGGATTCGCGCGCTGCTCGACGGGATGGACTCCGACCCGGCGCGGCAGTACATGAAGTGGGTCTATTACCTCGACGAAGAACGCAAGGCGAAACTGCTCGCGCACCGGAACGGCGGAATGCTCGCTTCACACCGCGTGCTGCAATCCCACCTCAACCGCATCCCGCCCGCCTGGGATGACGGCAATCGGTATTCGTATCTCGACGTCGAGACCTTTCTGGCCGACAACCTGCTGGAGTACTCGGACAAGATGAGCATGGCCTGCGGGCTCGAACTGCGCGTGCCTTACCTTGACCCGCGGGTGGTGGAGATGGCCTTCCGCATCCCGTTCGCGCTCAAGCTGCGCGGCGGCGAGAGCAAGGCGATCATGCGCGCGGCTTTCGCAGGACTGATTCCGGAAG
Organism: Blastocatellia bacterium; assembly: GCA_035652435.1. GTDB lineage: Bacteria > Acidobacteriota > Blastocatellia > RBC074 > RBC074 > DASRDU01. The sequence goes on along the minus strand of DASRDU010000083.1, from coordinate 54,022 downwards.
AGAACAGGCATGTGCCGAAGAAAGGATTCAACGTCCCGCTGGGTGCCTGGATGCGGACGAAGCTGGATCATTACTTCGACGAACGGATGCCGCGCGATTACGTGCAGCGCGAAGGCATTTTCAATCACGATTACATCACCCGCCTGCGCGAAGAACACCGGCGCGGGCGGCGCGACAACGCCTACGAGCTGTTCGCGGTGCTGATGTTCGACACGTGGTATCGAAAGTACATCACGCGCACGCTGCCGATGGTTCATCAGGCGCAATCGGCATTCAGCCGGTAAAGAGTATGTCCAAAGCAGCACCTGAAGTGAAAGACGCGGAGCTGAAGCAGCGCGTCAAATCCCACTGGGAGGCGCAGCCGTGCGGCACCCGCGAGATCCCGGCGGCGGATCGGAAGGCCTTCTTCGATCAGCTTGAGCGGGAGCGGTACACGGTCGAACCTTACCTGCGCGATTTCGCGCGGTTCGAGCGCGGGCGCGGGAAGCGACTGCTCGAAATCGGCGTCGGCGCCGGCACAGACTTCATCAACTGGGTGCGCAACGGCGCGCAGGCGACCGGCGTGGACCTGACCGAACAGGGCGTGCGACTGACGCGGGAGCGGCTCGCGCTGGAAGGGCTGGAAGCAGAGGTCAGAGCAGCCGACGCCGAAAACCTGCCCTTCGCCGACAACACTTTTGAGCTGGTCTACTCATACGGCGTCCTGCACCATTCCCCGAACACAGAGAAGGCGATCCGCGAAGTCCGTCGCGTACTCAGGCCCGGCGGGCGCGCGATCATCATGGTCTATCACGTGCCGAGCTGGACGGGCTTCATGCTCTGGGGCATTCACTGTCTGGCGAAACTCAGACCGTGGAAGAGCCCGCGCTGGGCGATCTATCACCACCTCGAAAGCCCCGGGACCAAGGCATACACGGTCGCCGAGGCCGCAAAGCTTTTCTCCGACTTTTCCGTCGCCGACATTCGCACGCAGCTCGGCAACGGCGATCTGCTGCTGATGAGGCCCGACCGGAAGTATCAGAAGTGGTATCACAGAGCCGCGTGGTCTTTATACCCGCGCCGGATCGTCAGGATGACCGGCAACCGGTTCGGCCTGTTCCTCTTCATCGAGGCGACGAAGTAAAGCAGAAATGAAACAGGTCCTTCAGAATTTTCGCACCGGCGTCCTCAAGGTTGAGGAGGTGCCGGAGACGGTCGGCAAGGGCGGCGGCATTCTGGTGCGCAACGTCGCCTCGCTGATCAGCGCGGGCACGGAGAAGATGGTCGTGGATCTGGCGCAGAAATCGCTCGTCGGCAAGGCCAGAGAGCGCCCCGACCTCGTCCGCCAGGTGATCAACAAAGTGCAGAAAGACGGCATCGCCAGCACCTTTCGCACGGTGATGGCGCGGCTCGATGCGCCGCTCGCGCTCGGGTACAGCTGCGCCGGCATAGTCAGAGAGGTCGGGCGCGGCGCCGAAGAGTTTCACGTCGGCGACCGCGTCGCCTGCGCCGGGATGAATTACGCCTCGCACGCGGAGACGGTCTTCGTCCCGAAAAATCTGGCGGTGAAGATTCCTGACGGCGTCAGTTTTGACGAAGCAGCTTTCATCACGCTCGGCGCAATTGCGCTCCAGGGCGTGCGGACGGCTGAAGCGAAGCTGGGTGAGGCCGTCGCGGTCGTCGGGCTCGGGCTACTCGGGCAGCTGACGGTGATGATTCTGAAAGCCGCCGGCTGCCGCGTGATTGGGATTGATCTCGATCCGAACAAAACAAAGCTGGCGCTTGAACATGGGGCCGACGCGGCAGTGTTGCGCGGCGATGATGTCGAGGGCGCAATGGCGCACTTCACGGGCGGCCACGGCGCTGATGCGGTCGTGATCACGGCGGCGGCTGATTCAAATGACCCGATTGAACTCGCCGGGGTAATTGCGCGTGACCGGGCGATTGTTTCGCTGGTCGGCGCGGTCGGGATGGACGTGCCTCGCAAGGTTTATTACGAGAAGGAACTGCAACTGCGCTTGTCGCGCTCCTACGGGCCGGGCCGTTACGACGCACAGTACGAGGAAGGCGGCGTTGATTACCCGATCGGTTACGTGCGCTGGACCGAGCGGCGCAACATGGAGGAATTCCTGCGCCTGATTGCCGCGCACTCGGTCAGGCTCGACAGGTTGATCACACATCACTTCGACATCGCGCGGGCCGGGGAGGCTTATGACATCATTACAGGGAAGAATCGGCAGCCTTATCTGGGCATTTTGCTGACCTACGCGGAAACGGAGGAGCAGAAGCACGGCTCGAAGGTCGTGGTACTCAGCGAAGCGCGCGCTAAATCCGGCGATGACAAAACTGTCAGGCTTGGTGTCATCGGCGCGGGCAATTTTGCGAAGGCCGTGCTGCTGCCGCGGCTCGCAAAAATTTCGGGTGTGACTCTGGCGGGCATCGCGACGGCTACAGGCCGCAACGCCAAAGCCATCGGCGAACAGTACGGCTTCGGTTTCTGCACGAGTGATTACCGTGAATTGCTGGCCGACGAAAATGTGAACACAGTCCTGATCGCCACGCGCCACGACTCACACGCGCGGATGACCGCCGAGGCGCTGCGCGCGGGCAAAACTGTTTATGTCGAAAAGCCGCTCGCGATCAATGAAGATGGGCTGAATGAGATTGTTGACGCTGTCGTGCAGACTGGCGGGCGCGTGATGGTCGGCTTCAATCGCCGCTTCTCGTCGCTGGCCGTTGAGATGAAGCAGGCGTTTGCCGGAGCCGGCCCGCTCGCGATCACTTATCGCGTCAACGCCGGGGCGATTCCGAAAGAGAGCTGGATTCAGGGCGAGGAGGGCGGCGGGCGCATTGTGGGAGAAGTCTGCCACTTCACCGACTTCCTGCAATACCTGACCTCGGCTGAACCGGTCGAAGTCTTCGCTTACGCCGCGGGCAGCGGAATGAATGACACGCTGAGCATCGTCATCAGGTTCGGCGACGGCTCGACCGGCAACATCAATTACTTCTCTACAGGCGACAGGGCATTCCCCAAGGAGCGCGTCGAAGTTTACGGCGGCGGGCGCGTGGCGGTACTCGATGATTTCCGCCTGCTCGAAGTCTGGCGCAATGGCAAACGCAAAGTCACCAGGCGGCTGCAACAGGACAAGGGCTTTGACAGGGAACTCGAAGCCTTCGTCGCGGCGGCGCGCACGAGCGCCGGGATGCCGATCAGTTTCCGCAGCCTGGCGCTGACGACGCTCGCGACGATTCACATCGTGGACGCGCTTGGCAGCGGGCGGCCCGAAGCCGTTGATGTCAAATTTTCGATTTGAGATTGAAATCGCACTCTGACATTTGAAGCTCAGTCTTCTCCTTCACACGCTCCCGCATTTGCGCTGGGAGCAGGTGTTTTACCGGCTGCTGCGGACGGCACAGTTCCGCGCTTATCGCGCGCTGCCGCGGCTCGCCGCCCGGTGGCAGATGACCGAGGGGCGCGCGCCGGAGCCCGCCGCCGGCGCGGTTGAAACGATCCGCGAGGTCTTTGAATCTTCATTCGCTCACCTGAACACGCCGCTTGAGTGGCACGACGAGAAGCTGAGCAGTCTGGTCGCGGGAAAGTTCACGCACCTCAATCGCACGCTGACAATCCCGGCGCCCGACTGGAACGAGCGGTACGAAGGCCACCTGTGGAATTACCAGTTCCACTACTTCGGCTTCGCGGTGCCGTGCGCCAGAGTTCTGGTCGGGCGCGGCGATGAGCGTGCGTGGCGGCGCTGCCGCGAGCTGATCGAAAGCTGGATTGACGGCGCGCGCATCGGCGCAAGCGACGGGTGGGACGCTTATCCGGTTTCGCTGCGCGTGGTGAACTGGATTTACGCTTACGCGCTGGTCGCCGACCGCGAGGCCGACCGGAAGTTTCTCGGCAAGTGGCGCGCGAGCATTTATCAGCAGCTTGATTTTCTGAGCAGCCATCTGGAACTTCACCTGCTTGCGAATCACCTGCTCGAAAACGCGAAGACGCTCGTGATTGGCGGATTGTTTTTTGCGGAGGACCCGAAGGGCGGGCAGTGGCTCGAACGGGGCGAGCGGCTGCTGTGGCGCGAATTCGCCGAGCAGGTGCTTGAAGACGGCGGGCATTACGAACGCGCGCCGATGTATCACGCGCTCGCGCTGGCCGCGTTCCTTGAATGTTTCGCGCTCCTCGATGCCCACAGGGCGAAACGATCCATCGCCTGGGGAAATATTTCGCCCGGCGAGATCAGAAAGAAGCTGCGGGCGATGGCGCGGTTTCTCGAGGCGATGAGTTACCCCGACGGCACGCTCGCGCTCTTCAACGATTCGGCGAACACGGAAGAGGCAAGGGCCCTGCCATTGCTTGAGGCCGCCGCGCGCGTCGTCGGCAGCGATCCGGAAGCGCACTCACCTGTCTTCCCGAAGACTGGTTATTACTGCTGGTTTTCGCCTGACGGCGGTGAACGCATCATCGTGGACGCGGGGCCGCCTGCGGTTGATTACAACGCCGCGCACGCGCACTGCGACCTGCTGAGCTACGAATTGTGGCTGGATGGCCGCCCGTTCATCGTTGATTCCGGCGTTCACGGCTACGGCGGTGACCGTTTCCGCGAATACTGTCGCTCGACGCGGGCGCACAACACGGTCGTGTTTGACGGGCGCGAGCAGTCGGAAGTGTGGGGGACTTTCAGGATGGGGCGGCGCGCGGAACCGGGTGCGGTTGGAGTCAGGAGTGATGAGCAGACGTGGGAGTTCCGGGGAAGCTATACGCCTTATCACGATCGGGGGACGTTTTGTGAGCGCTCCATCCGGCGCACGGATCGGGGGCAGTGGATTTTTGAAGACCTGATGGATGAATTGATGCCGTACACCAGCTGCGCTGCCAGCTTCATCCATCTGCATCCTGACGTGCGGGCACGAAAAATCAGTGATGACAGCCTGGCGGTTGAATGCAGGGCGGGCGCGTTGACGGTTGTGATCGAGCCATTTGGCGCAAAAAGAGTAAGGATCATTGAAGGCGAGGATGAGCCGATCCAGGGCTGGTACTTTCCTGAATTCGGGATTGCAAAGCCGAGCCAGACGATCTGTTTTGAGTATCTGATAAAGGAGGAGGAATCCTTCGGTTACAAAATCAGCCGCCCGGCTGGCGGCTGACCACCGTTCGTTGATGCGCATTACTTTTCTTTGCCAGTACTTTCCGCCTGAAATGGGCGCGCCGTCAGCTCGCACGTACGAACACGCGCGGCACTGGGCCTCCCTGGGCCACGAGGTGACGGTGATCACCGGCTTCCCGAATCACCCGACCGGGGTCATCCGGCCCGAATACCGCGGCTGCTTCGTCAGGCGGGAAAGCGTTGACGGCATTGACCTGCTGCGGACATGGATTTACTGTGCGGCGAACAAGGGATTTGCAAAACGGGTTCTCAACTTTCTGTCGTTCTTCTTTTCGTCGCTGACGCTCGGCGCGCTGATGACCAGAAGGCCGGACGTGATTGTCGGGACGTCGCCGCAGTTCTTCTGCGCGGTGGCGGCTTACATGCTGAGCGTGGTGAAGCGCGCACCGTTCGTCTTTGAGGTGCGCGACATCTGGCCGCAGTCGGCGGTCGAACTCGGGGCTTTGAAAAATCGGCTGATCATCCGCGCGCTCGAAGCGATTGAAGCGTTTATGTACGCCCGGGCCGCGCGGATTGTGATCGTCGCGGAATCAACCAGGGGCTACCTCGTCGGCAGAGGCGTCGCGCCGGAAAAGATCGCGATGATTCCGAACGGCATTGACGCGAAGTATCTGGCGGCGGCAGCTCTGTCCGACGGCGAGGGCGTGCGCGCGGAACTGGGGCTGGAGGGCAGATTCGTCGTTTCATACGTCGGCACGCACGGCATGTCGCACGCGCTCGACACGGTACTCGGGGCGGCCGAGGCGCTGCGCCCGGACGCTTCGGTTCATTTTCTCTTCGTCGGCGAGGGCGCGGAAAAAGATCGGCTGAAGCGGCTGGCGGCTGATCTTAAACTCGACAACGTGACTTTTCTGAATGAGCAGCCGCGCGCGAGGCTGCCGGCTTTTTACCGGACGAGCGACGCCAGTCTGGTCCCGCTCAGGCGGCTGGAGATCTTCAAAAAGGTGCTGCCGTCGAAGATGTTCGAACTGATGGGGACGGGTTGTCCGATCATTTGCAGCGTCGAGGGCGAGGCCGCGGAACTGCTTGAGCGCGCCCACGCCGGATTATGTATCGAGCCGGAAAACGTGGAGGCACTCGTCGCCGCGATCAGGCAACTGCGCGCCGCCCCCGACCTCGCGCGGCAGTTCGGCGCGAATGGTGAAAGTTTTGTCAAAGCGCACTACCTGCGTTCGGTACTGGCGGAAAAATATCTGGAAACGTTGAAAACGGTGGCGGGCGGCGGATGGCAAGTGGTCGGTGATGAGTTACTGGATAAAAGCTGAGGGTTGTCAAGGCACCTCTTCAGCTGAAATGAAGTAACTGATCACCCGCCAGCGCGCCACCCGCCACAGACCACCGGCCACTAGTATGCGTTCTTACGTCATTCTCTTTGCCGTCTCGTTCGTCCTGTCGCTCGTGATGACGCCGTTTGTGCGGCGGAAGGCGATTGAGTGGGGGGCCGTTGATCTGCCCGGCGGGCGGCGCATTCACCTGCGCCCGACGCCGCGGCTGGGCGGCATCGCGATCTTCCTCTCATTCGTCGCCACGCTGCTGTGCGTGCCGCTGCTGGGCAACATGGTGAGCGACACTTTTCGCGGCAGCCTGCCCCGGCTGATTGCCCTCTTCATCCCGGCGACGTTCATTTTCCTGTTCGGCATCTATGACGACTTTCGCGGCTCCAGCGCGACGCTCAAGATCGCCGCGCAGTCGCTCGCCGGGACGTTCGTCTGGGCGTCGGGGTTCCGGATCGAGAAGCTTTCGATGCTCTCCGGCGGGTCGTGGGAACTGCCGGCGGTCGTCGGCTTCCTGCTCACTTTATTGTGGATCATCGGGATCACGAACGCCTTCAACCTGATTGACGGGGTTGACGGGCTGGCCGCCGGGGCGTCGGTCTTCGCGATGCTCTCGATCCTGGTCTTTTCGATAGTTCAAGGCAGCCCTGACATCAGTCTGGTCGCGGTCGTGCTGGTGGGTGCGGTCATCGGATTTCTGCCCTACAACTTCAACCCGGCGACGATCTTTCTGGGGGATTCGGGCAGCCTGTTTCTGGGCTTTATGGCCGCCGTGCTGTCAATGGTCGGGTCGCAGAAGGGCTCGACCATCGTGGCGATTGCGATCCCGCTCGTCTCCTTCGGGCTGCCGGTGATGGAAGCCGCGCTCTCGCTCGTGCGGCGCTTCCTGAGCGGCGCGCCGCTCTTTGACAGCGACCGCGGCCACATCCACCACATGCTGCTCCGGCGCGGCCTGAGCCAGCGTCAGGTCGTGATCCTGCTCTACGGCGTGTGTGCGCTCTTTTCGCTCTTCGGGCTGATGCTCCTCAACCCGGCGCGCAACCTGGCCGCGCTGCTCTTCTTCGTCCTGGGCGTGGGGATAGTCTTCGGCGTCCAGCACCTGCGCTACACGGAATTCAGCGAGCTGGGCTCTCAGATCCGGCGCGAGGTTTTGCAGCGGCGCCGCGCGCTGGCCGTCAACGTCCGGGTGCGGCAGATCAGCAGCGATCTGGCGGAGAACAAAACCATCGAGCAGTTTTTCGGCGCGCTGGAAGGGCTGCTGGCGGTCAACGAGTTCGATTGCGCGCTGCTGGAAATCAACGAAGCGAAGTATTCGGTGAGAGGCGTGGAGGCTTTCGCCCCGGGCGGGCGGAGGAGACTCCCGGCCAGCGGGTTCGACAAAGTAGTCTGGACGTGGGAACGCGGCGGCACGCCCCTTGATGAGATCCTCGCCTCGGACCAGTTCTGGACGCTGCGGCTGCCGATGACTGAAGAGGACGGCACCGCGTTCGGCGCAATTACCTTCTACCGCTGCCTGCTCGACGGCGAGCCATCAATTGACCTGAAAAACCTCTGCGGCCCGCTCCGGCGCGAATTGAGCGCGACGCTCGCCTGCCTGCTCAAGGAGTGTCCGGCCCCGGCCGGCCAGAGTCAGGCGCCGGCGATTCGGAGTTCGGAGCTGGTCAGTCAGTCGCCGGAGACTTTGCTGTGAGCCGGGAGTCCGCAGGAAGGTGCCGGATTCTCTCCTACCTCATAAGCGGGATATATTCCTCATCGTCCTGCTGGTCGCGTTCCCAAGTCAGAAAATCGAAGTAACCGCAGCGCCTGGTCAGCGGGTATTCGCGGCAGACGCCGGGGCGGTATTTGTAAACCGTGCAGCGGCGTTTCTCCTGGTCGAAGAACATGCAGGTGCTTTTGAAGATGTGATCCTGCTTGTGGCGCAGCACGCGGTACCCGTATTCGGGCACCCATTTGGTGAAGCGCAGTTCGGCCTCCTCGGGCGTGATTCCGAAGCCGCGGGCGAGGCGGTTGATGTCGCGTTTGTAGACGACGATCCAGTCGTAGGAGCAGCAGTAGCCGGGGCATTTCGCGCAGTCGTAGGCGGGCCTGGGCTTTTTCTGGGTCAGGATCGGCAATTCGGTTTTGGGCATAGGTGCGATCGCGCAGATTCCAGTACGGCGCCGGGTTTTGATCGTGGATTTCAGGCCGGAGACCGAAAAGTCTTCCCCGGCCTGCTACCGCCGGAATAATTCGTCCACATTCCAGAGCGAGCGCGGGCTGATGAAGCTCGGGCGCCAGTTACCGAGATTCGCTTTCGCGCCGCTGACGAAATGGCGCACGACGAGCGGGATCATCGGGATCTGCTCGGCGAAGATGCGCTGCGCCTCATTGAATTTCTCCCTGCGTTTGTTGACATCACTCTCGACGCTCTGTTCGTCCATCAGCTGGTCGAGCTTCTTTTCCCAGGCGGCACGGGCCTGCTTCTGGTTCAGAAACCAGAACCGCTGCTGGCCGTCGGTCCTGAGGATCGAGCTGATCGTCGTCGGGTCGGTGTCGGTCGCCGACGCCCCGTGCAGCGCGGCCTCGTACCTGAGCGACTTGCGCATGAGTTCGTTGAGGGCCTTGTCTTCGACGGGCGAGACATTGACCTTGATCCCGAGTTTCGCGAGGTCTTCCTGAATCACGGTCGCCATCTGTTTCCGCACCGCCACGTTTTCCGAGACGACCAGGGTGAATTCGACCGGGTGCCCGGCGCTGTCCACGAGGCCGTTGTCATTGAGCCTGAAGCCCGCCTCCTTCAGCAGATCCTGCGCCCGCTTCACATCATAATCGTAAGCCGGGATGTTGTCATTCACCCAGAATTTATTGCCTGGTGAAACCACGCCCTTGAGCGGAGTGCCGAGGCCCCGCAGCACGTTCTGAATGATCGAGGCGCGGTCAATCGCATGCGCCACCGCCCGGCGGAACCGGACGTCCGCAAACCACGCGCGCTTCGCCGGGTCAACCAGCGGTTTGCCCGATTCGTCCCTGCCGTCGTTCAGGTTGAACCAGAAGAAATCCGTCTGCAGGCGCGGGCCGAGGTCACGGACTGTAAACCCTTCGGCCTTGTCCTTCATCGTCGCGTAATCCGACGGGCGGATGTCGTCAAGCACGTCCAGCTCGCCCTGCTGAAACTTGAGGACAGAGTTGTTCGGGTCGCTGATCGCCTCGACGACGAGTTCATCCAGGTAAGGCAGCTGGTTGCCTTGCTTGTCCTTCTTCCAGTAATACTCGTTACGTTTGAGGATGGTGCGCTGCCCGGCCACGTACTCCTTCGGCGCAAACGGCCCCGAGACGGCGAAATCGGCGGGCGCCGCCGCAAGCCCCCACTGCTTGTCAACCTCGCCTTTCAGGTAAGCCGCCTCCAGCTTGTGGCGCGGCAGCACGCCGACGTTGTAGAGGTACGGCTCAATCGCGGCGACCCCGTGCGGCAGTTCCAGCCTGATCGTGCGGTCATCAACTTTCGACGCCTTCATCGGCTTGCCGTCAACCAGCATCGCGTCGTAGAAGGCGGGCGGGTGCAGCTTCGGGTCGGCGAGCAGCCCGAGCGTGAACAGTACGTCGTCGGCGGTCATCGGCGCGCCGTCAGAAAATTTCAGCCCGTCGCGCAATTTCACCGTCACAACCTTCCCGCCGTCGCTCGTGGGCCAGGATTCGGCGAGGCCCGGCACGTACTGTTGCTTGTCGTGGTCGAATTCCGCCAGCCGCGCCGACATCAGGAAGAAGCTGATGTTGATCGTGACCGCGTCGCCGGCAGCCAGGTAACTGAAGCTCTGCGGCGCGCTGCGGTCCGCGACGACCAGCCGACCGCCGCGCGAGCCAGTCTGCCGCTCGCCCGATTGCCGACCGTCCTGGCAGGCCGTGAACGCGAGCAGAAAGATGAAGAGGCCGATGAACAGATTTTTCCCGCGCACTGGTACACCTCCGCAGAGTGATGTTTCAAGCAACGTTGATGAACAGGAAGAAAAACGGGGCTGGCCCTGAAGCGGGCGAATTAGAGCATGACCGCCATCGCGAAGTAAAGCCGCAGATTCTGGGGGCCTGACCGGGGCCTCATCCGAACGGCGTCATCTGCATCATGTAATCCAGCACCTGATCCATCGCGGGCAGCGCGCGCGACTGTTTGAGCTGGAAGCCAACCTCGACGGAAACCTGCTGGAGCAGGCCGACCAGTAATTCAGAGCGGACGCGCACGAGGCCGGGGACGGAGCCGAGCTGGGCGAGGGTGTGGACGACTTTGACCGGAACCATCCCCCACATGGCTTCGAGCGAGGGCTGCGCTTTGAGCATTTCGTTGCCCACGATCATCCGGCTCTGCCCGTCCACGATCATGAGCAGGTAGGGGAAGAAGGGCCGCTCGTTCTTCTCGCCCACCGGCGTCGGCAGCAGGATCAGGTCAATTTCAACCTCGCGGTCGCTGTGCGGCATCTGTTTGAGCCGTTCGAGCGCCTGAAGGTCCATTTTCAGCGGGATGATTTCGGGCTCCGGCGGCGGCACGCTCACCACCTTGTCTTCCCAGACGAGCCCGCCATTATCCTCCCGCGCCGCGCGCACGAGCAGTACGTTCTCGCCTTCGGGCCAGAGCAGCGAATCGTCATCATTGAATCGCGCGGCGACCTCAGGCACCTGTTCGAGCGCGCAGGCGAGAAAGCGGGCTTCGGCGCCAGTCAGGTACCAGGGGAAGAATCCCGGCTCGTAACTGCGGAACTGTGGCCACGCCTGCGCCCCGCGAAATTTCAGCCCGAGCTGTTTGATCACGTCACGATCCTTTTTCTCGAGCTGCTCGCGGTCCTCGAACGAGGCCTGAAGCTGCGGGATTTCGAGCAGCCGCTGCGGCTCGACCTCGTCTTCGGCGTCCTCTTCCAGCTCGAGGAATTTGTACAGCGCGGCGGCGCCCGGGTAGAGCGCGACGGCCAGATGCTCGCCCAGATTGCCCATCACGCTGACGAAGCCGATTTCATCAGTCTCGGGGTTCTGCACGCCGAAAATATCGTCCTCCATCATCCACGTCCACGGGGCGAGTTCTTTGACGCGCGCCGCGGCCGCATACAACCTGCGCCATTCCTCAAGGGTCGGTGTCGTGTCAGCCATGTGAACTCCTTTGGTTATCCGTCAGCGGATTCACTGAAGGGCATATTGTGCAACAGTCGCTCGAATCCCACTACGGTTATTTTGCCAGCGCGCGCCAGGCCCTGTGATATTTCTCGATCCGCTTCCATGGTCGCCATTTTCTCTCCTTCGGGGCCGGCTTAAATTCAGAGTATCAGGTTGCGTTGACCCACAGGACGGGCTGACGCACGGGGAAGTTGCGGATCACTTCAGCGTCAACGGGATCAGCCTCCAGCTTCTTCCACAGTTCGATGTAGCGCGGCTCTTTGTATGCGATCCCGGCGAACAGCAGCGACGGCATCCGCACCGGCAGCTGGTCAAAATGTTCGATGTCTTTCGCAAACGGCCAGCGCGATTTGTCGGCGATGAACGGGTAGTGAAATTCGAACGCGCGCCGCAACCCCGCGCCGCCGGGCAAAGTGAACCCCCACAGGTCATCGCCCGGCGTCGAGAGAATCTGGCAGGCGATGCCAAGGATGTCGAGGTTGAAAAGCGAATAGCTGTATGGCCGCGTGCGGGCCAGTTCCAGCGGGAAGCTGCCGTCGGCGGTCAGCTGGTCGGGTATCAGTTTCGTGCGGAACAGTTCGCGGCAGCGCTCAATCATCTTTTCGTTACCGACCAGTTGCGCGAACGCCGCCGCCTGCATCACCCAGCAGCTCCCGTGATTGTTCTTCGCCGCGCGCTCCTCAGCGCCGTTCGGGTGCGCGTCAATCCACTTCAGGTACTCGGCGAACCACTTATGCAGGCCCTGCTCATCGGCTTTGCTGAGCGCGCGCGATCTGCCGAGCGCGGGAATTGACCGCGCGACTTCGGCCAGGTGGATCGTATCAATGATGCCGATGCCGCGGCCTTTGGTGACGCCCTTGATGGCCTGCGCGTAGAGCAGGTGCGGGGCCATGTAAGTCTTTTCGTCGAGGAAAAAGACGCGCAGGTGCTGCGCCGCACGTTCGGCGTAACGCTTCTCGCCGCTGACCACCCAGCCGGCGGTGAGTGACGCCACGCAGAGGCTCATCTTCACCATCGCCTGGCGGTGGTCGTTGAAGTTGTCCGGGTTGATCTGCCCGTCGCGGCGGATGTAAGGCCCGCCCGGGTTCTTCGGGTCGGGCCACCAGTAATCGCCTTCGGAAAAGAAATCGTGCGGCCCGCCGGCGCTGCGTTCGCTGCGCGAGGCGGTCACGCTGCCCGGGCGTTCGGCCAGCGCCCGGTCGGCGGCACGGATGACGCGGGCGTATTCGTGCTTTTTGAGGTCAAGCTTGTCAGCCGGCAGTGCCGCAGCGATTGCCGCGTGCCGATCAATGAGCGCCGCCGCCGTCGTGCCCGCCAGAGCGCCCATAAAAAAACGCCGATTCATAATCATCCTGCCAGTCACTCGCCCTTCCTTTTGACCTTCCATTGTTCAGATTCGGTGCGCGCAGTTTTCAGATAAGCTTCGATCCGCTTCACGATTTCGGGATACTTTGCGGCGACATTATTTTGTTCGCCGCGATCAGCTTTGAGGTCGTAGAGTTCGAGCGGTGAATCCGCGCCGTTACGCACGGCCTTCCAGTCGCCCATCCGCACGGCCTGGTCAAAGCCCCTTTCGAAAAACTCCCAATACAGAAACTCGTGCTGCTTTTGTTTCTTCCCCAGCAGGGCGGGCAGCATCGAAATACCGTCAATACCCGCCGGCGCTTTCACTCCGACCAGTTCGGCAGCGGTCGGCAGAAAATCCCAGTGAGCCCAGACCTGATCGCTGACTCTGCCCGCTTTTATCTGACCGGGCCAGCGCACGACCATCGGCACGCGGATGCCGCCTTCGTACAAATCGCGCTTGATGCCGCGCAGGCCGCCGTTGCTGTTGAAGAAGACCGGGTCGGCGCCGCCTTCCTTGTGCGGGCCGTTGTCGCTCGTGAAAAAGACGATGGTGTTGTCGTCAATCCCCAGTTCCTTCAGCCGCGCGAGAATTATTCCGACATGGCGATCCATGCGCGTGATCATCGCGGCGAAGGCCGCGCGCGGCGTCGGCTGCGAACGGTAGCCGATGGACGGCAGGCGCTCGGGCGAGGGTTGAATTGTCGGCACGGCGTCGGCTCTGGCGTTGACGAAAGGCGTTTCCGGGAATTTGCCCCGGTACTCTTTCATCGAATCTTCCGGCGCGCGCAACTCGGCGTGCGGCACAGTGAAAGCCAGATAGAGGAAGAAAGGGCGGCGGCTGTTTCTGCCGATGAAATCCAGTGCGGCCTGAGCGAACAGGTCGCCGGCGTAATCCTTCTCCAGATCAACCGGAAATACTTCGCCGTTCTTCCACAGGTGGCCCGTGTATTGCCGGTGCGCGTGCGTGTGGTCGAGGAAGCCGAACGACTCATCAAAGCCCTGCCGGTCGGGCCGCCCTGTGGTCGCCGTCGTGCCGAGGCCCCACTTGCCGATCACCGCCGTCCGGTATCCGGCGGTCTTCAACACCTCGGCCACCGTCACATCTTCGGGGCGCAGCGGGATTTCCCCGTTGCCGCGAATCCAGGCGTGGCCGGTGTGAAATCCGGTCATGAGGGCCGCCCGCGACGGCGCGCAGACCGTGCTGCCCGCGTAATACCCGGTGAAGCGCGTACCCTCATTCGCCATCCGGTCAATGTTCGGCGTGCGAAACTTCTGCTGACCGTAACAACTCAGGTCGCCATAGCCAAGGTCATCGGCGTGGATGAAGATGATGTTCGGCTTTTTCCCGGCGGCGGAAACCGTGGCGGGCGGAGTCGTCAGGCCGCAGAACAATGCGAGCAGAACAAGCGTCGTCAGATGTCGGAACAATTTCCTTGTCATGATTTCAGTCCCAGCAGGCGTTCGGCATTTTCGTGATAAACCTTGCGCAGGATCGTTTCCGGCAATCCCAGCCCGTAAATGCGCCAGCGCCCCTGCGGCGGGATGCGGGCCGGCGCGTAATCGAAATACTCGTCCTCGGTTTCGAGGAAGCGGTAATAGATCTCGTAAAGCTGATCGCCGAAGATCTGCTGCGGCGTCTCAACCCCTTCCGGCACGGCGTCGGTGCCGAACATAATCCGGTCCTGATACTTGTCGAAGAATTTACGCGCCGTGCGCGGCTGGCGGCCGAGTTCGCCGATGCGCGCGCCGATTTCGACCGACGTGTTCGGGTAATGATCCAGCCACTCCGACACCCACCCCAGGTTTTCGGCGTTGCCCACGTGCAGCAGCACGAACTCGGTTTTCGGGTGGCGCGCGATGACGCGGAGGCGCGCCTCGTGCAACTCCCGGTTGCTCGGAAAATCGCCGCCGTAAAATGACCAGCTCGGGTGCGCGTTCAGTTCCTCGAAGCGTTCGTTGTAGCGGTCAATCGGCAGGAAGAACGCTTCGGGGTCGGAGGTGTGCATCGCGACGGGCATCCGGTTCGCGCCCGCCGCCTCCCACATCGGGTCGAAGCGGCGGTCGTCAATCTGCACGAGCTTTCCCGTCGTGACGTTCTCGCGCAGGTAAAGCCCGAGCGTCTTGAGAACCTTGACCCCTCTGGCACCGTCCTTTCTCGCCCGCTCGATCTGGTCGGCCTGAAACTGCGGGTAATTCTGCTCGACGATCTTTTTGAACCAGGGCTCGGTGAAAACGATGAAGCGGTCGGGGTGCGGCGCCTGCCAGGTGCGGATGTTTTCTTCCAGCGCCGCGCCGTAACCGCCGGTCAGGTTGACCATCGTCCGCAGGTTCTTCCGATCCATGACGGCCAGAATCTCCGGGGGCTTCGCGCGGGAGCGGGCTTTTTCCAGCGGGCCGGAAGTGTCAGTGAACGAGAGGTGCGTGTGAAAATCAATGACCGGGAAGCGCGCCCGCTCAACTCGCGTTTCCGGCACGTGCAGCATGCTTTTTGGTTCGTAGTCATTGATCGAAAGCGGCTGAGGGCTTTGCTTTTTTGCATCCTGTTGTTGCTGGGCAGACGTCAGGCTGCCGGATGCGAGGGCCGTCAGCGCAAAACCCTTCAACCATTCTCTGCGGGTTGGTTTGTCCATGATTTCTCCGAAAATCAAATTGCCGGCGGCGTCATTTGCCGGGCACGACCAGTGTCTGCTCTTTGCCGTTCGCAGTCAGCAGCGGGTGTCTGACGACAGTGCGGAATTCGTACTGTCTGCCCGGCTCAAGGCCCGTGACTTCGGTTGAAAATTCCCCGGCGGCGTTGACCAAGGTGAGACCGGCCTCCTGCCATTTTCGTTCGTTGAATTCGGTGGCTTCAGGTTTGATGCGGTACTGAAAGCCGACCCGGACTGAAGAGGCTCTGCCCAGGTCTTCAAGCCTGCCCCGCAACACGGCAGCGCGCTTTTCGGCGTTCCACGACCCGGCCAGCGTGGCGACTCTGGGCGGCGTGACGCCGGATTTCGCGTGCGTGATTTTGATGACGACCGGGTTCGGCCACTGATAGTTGGTGTAAAGCCGGTGGGCCTTCCACGCGGTGATCTGCAAACCTTCGGCGGTCTGCTGCCATTTCAGGCTCGGCCTGACCTGTGGCTTGTATTCGAGGATTTCGCCGGTCTGGCCGAGGACGGTGATGGCGCTCTCCTTCGCGGCCTCGACCGATTTGAGCGTGATGGTTTTCGGCTCGCCAAATTTCCATTCGTCGGTGACGATGGCGTAAACGGTGTCTTCGTTCTTTCTCTTCGTGAACCAGACGCCGCCTTCATTGGTCACGACCCAGGGCCGTGCGTCGTAAATCGCCTCGCGGTTGACGAACATCCAGAGCGCGACTTCGCGCAGCCGGTCTTCCTGCTGAATCGGCAGCTCGCCATCAGGCTTCGGGCCGACGTTGAGCAGGAGGTTGCCGCCCCTGGCCCGGGTTTCGATCAGGATGCGGATCAGTTCCTGCCCCGACTTGTAAGTCTCGTTCGTCGGCTTGTAGGGCCATTCGGTGCCCATCGTCAGGCATGATTCCCACGCGCCTTCGAGCGGCAGCCCCGGAATGTGCTGCTCCGGCGTGGCTATCGCGCCGCGCGTGACGACGATGTTCGGCTGCAGCTCCCAGCAGTATTCGCGCAATCCGTCAGCCGGGCCGTCAAGAAACATCAGGTCAATCGGCCCGTAATTTGTCAGCAGTTCGCGCAGTTGCGCCTTGTCGTGATCCATCAGCCCCGGGTTCTCCTGCGGCGTCACGCCCGGGTGCGGGCCACGCGCTATGGGTTTGTCGTTTTTCAGGAGCCACAGGAAATCATCGGGCGAGTAATAAAAGCCGACGGCGATGCCCTGATCACGGAACGCTTTCACCAGCTGCTTCGTGATGTCCCTGCCGTAAGGCGTGTTCATGACGTTGAAGCCGGTCGTCTTCGTCTCGAACATGCAGAAGCCCGCGTGGTGTTTGGTCGTGAAGACGACGTATTGCATCCCGGCGAGCCTGGCCAGCGCGGCCCAGTCTTCCGGGTCGTATTTGCGCGGGTTGAAGACCTGCGGCAGGAATTCGACGTAACGTTTCAGGTAATCATCCGAAGCGCCGACCATCGAATGACTGATCACCCCGCCGAGCGTGCCGTCAACGTTCCAGTGGATGAACATCCCGAAGCCAAGGTCACGGAACCATTCGACCCGTTCGGGCCTGTTGCCGGGCGTGTGCTGGGAGTAAGCGACCCCGTGCGCCAGGGTCACGAAGCAGATCAGCAGAGTGATTAAGCTGTTCCGGAATTTCTTACTGGTCATGGCAATTTGACGAGTCGGAATCCGTTGTTCTCGTGGAGCGTTTCAAAATTTACTTTTGACGCCTTCGGCAGCACAGCGTAACCGGCGTGGTACTTTGCACCGAGCGCGATCAGTTGTTCGGCACTGAGTTCGGCGTAGGCGTTGTTGAGCGGCTTGCGATTTTTGAGACCGCGGTCAGACGCGAGCTTCCCGCCGGTCAGGTCTTTCAACCTCTCGAACCATTCTGTCAGGTAAAGCGCCCCGTCGGGGTTGATCTTGAATTCCACGACGTTCGAGCGGTCTGTCAGCGCGGTGAAGCCGTCGTTCCCAGGGGGCGTCAGATAGACCGTCTCACGCGGGCCATTGGCTTTGATCCAGTTGCAGATCCTCACCCAGTCCTGCTTCCGTTCGGAGTAGCGCGTCACGCCGGGGTGAAACTCCCGATCAGGATCTCTGGCGGTTGCGTAAGTGCCCCAGCCGAGGGCGAGCAGGATCAGGCAGGCGTTGACGAGGCCGGGGAGCCACGCCCTGCCGCCGCGCCGGGGCCCCTGCCGCGCGAGTACGTTCGCGAGCAGGATCAGGCAGAGCGCGCCGAAGACCGTGACGAGCGGGCTCAGGCGAATGAACTGGATGTTGGCAATCTTGTCGTTTTTGATGATGTAGTAGTCGGTGAAATGGACGAGCGCCAGCGCGACCAGCGTGAGGCTCATCACGAGCAACCCCCCGGCCAGCCGTGCTTCATCACGCTTCGTGCGCCGCAACCAGTACCACACCGCCGCCTGCACAAGCACGTACCCGCCGACCCACAGGGCATGCGCTGCCGACATCAGTTCGAAATGGTGAGGGTGGCGGAAGTCAATGTAATAAGCCAGTGAGTAGCTGCTCGAAGCGGGCCTGAGCAGACCCTGCCGCATCATCTCCAGCAGGTGAAGGATCGCGGGCGAGGCCGGGAGCAGATAGAGCGCCGCGATCCTGACGGTTTCGCGAACGCCGAACGATTTCAGCCTGACCAGATAAAACGGCGCGATCATCAGCGTGCAGATCACCCCGATCTGCAGGTGGAATATCACCGCCATCCCGGCGCAGAAGGCCGCGGGCCGGTATCGTGACTGTAATAAAAAGGCCGCCGCCAGCAGCACGAATGAGTGGGCGAAGAGCGGCGGCTGGATTTCGGTGTTGCCGACGAAGGTGTTCTCTTCGAGCCCCGAGCCCGTCCACAGGAACCCGGTCGCCAGAAACAACCCGGCGGCCAGATAACCCGTGAGCGGGAGTCGCAGCACGCGGCACAGATACCAGAGCGACGCTGACAACAGCGCAGCCCCGACGAGATGCAGAAAGACGATCCCGCGCTCTTCGCCCGCGAGCCAGGACAGCCCGGCGAGCAGGTAAGCAAAGACGCGGTGATGATAAATGCGCAACGAGATGTTGAAATCGCCGGGCAGGTAGTCGGGGTTGAGTATCCGACGCACGACGGGCAGCAGCCCGACATGATTTGAAATGCCCACGCCGATGCCGCCGTTGAAGCTGATGATCAGGATGGCAATGCCGGCGATACAGAGAATGGTGAGCAGCGGCATCACGAGCGACCGCGACTGGCTGATCGCCATCCCGGGCATTGCGTCTGATTGTGAATAGTCACTCTCCATCAGGAGATTTATCTGAAGGGTGCCTTATTTCACTTCGTGTCTGCGATGTGGCAGTGCCAGAAAAATCAGTCCGAGCAGAGTCCAGAACAGAACCCGCAGCTTGCGATAAACGGCCATCGTCACGCCGGCCAGCGCCCCGAAGCCGAGGGCCTGCGCAAGCAGCGCGGTCCCGGCCTCATCTACACCGACCTTCACCGGCACGAAGGCGAATGCAAAATTGATGAGCCGGTTGACCGCTTCAAAAATGAATGACGCGACCCAGCCGGGCTGCCCGCCGATCAGCCGCAGCATGACCCACATTTCCGTCACGCCGAGCAGGTGGAAGCCCGCCTCGCACAAACACACCGCCGCGAAATCGCGCGGACGCTGGCGGTAAAAATCGAAGATGTGTTTTTCCAGTTTGTGCAGGTGATGAAACTGATGGTCAATCTGATGACCGAAGCGATGGCGCCCGATAACGCGCCTGATCAGTTTTCTCAGGGCCGTCACCGGCGACCACCGCCGGCTGAATACTACGATCACCGCGACCAGAATTACCAGCAGCGCGCCGAGTGCGAGCAGGCTCGCCTGGCGCAGCGACGGGCTCAGCGCGAAAGTGGCGAGCAGCACGCCCACCCCCGCGAGCATCATCACGCAGCACGAAATGAAGTAGCTCAGGAATTCCACCGAGAGCGACGAGGCCGCATGCGCGAAAGGCATCCGCCCGCTAAAAAAAACCAGCCGCGCCGGTTCGGCCAGCAGCGGCCCCGCCGTCGTCAGATTGCCAATTGCATCGCCGATCAGGCGCGCGCGCCAGACCGTGAAAAATCCGACGCGCCGATCCGCCGCCGACATGCACCGCAGCCACGCCCAGGCCCTCACCGCGGGCCGCAGGCCGGAAATGAAGATGATCCACAGAAAACCCGGCCCGATTGAGCGCACCCGGGTCAGCAGTTCCTGCGACCCGGCCTGCCGGATGACGTAAACGAAGAGCGCCAGCCCGGCCAGCAGTGAGAGGATGGTGATCAGGTAAGCACGTTTCCTCATTGCGCCGGCACCCGCCTGTGACGTTGCTTTGCGAATACAATCGCTCTGCTCATTTATTCATCTGATCCGGCGGACTGTGTCTTGGGATCTCGGCTTTGAAATCGCCCAGACTGGCCCAGTGCAGGCGCCGGTTGAGGTCAACTTCCGTCACCACGACCGTCCCCCATTTCTCGGCCTGCGCGAGCGTCCTGCCGTCGTGATCGTAAATCGCCGTCAGCATCCAGTTGCGCGAAACATCCTCGTAAGTGCTGCTGACCAGGTAAACGTGATTTTCGCAGGCCCGCGCCGAGGCGAGCAACGGGTTGCAGCCCCACACGGGCCACGCGATCACTTCGGCGCCGCTCTGGCCGAGCCGCCGCGCGACTTCGGGGAAGAAGCCGTCGTAACAGACCATCATCCCTACTTTGCCAAAGCGCGTCTCAAACACCGGGTATTCATTGCCGGGCGTAATGCCGCCTTCGATCTCGCCGCGCGGCAGGGCGACCTTGCGATACCGCCCGACGATCTTCCCGTCAGGGCCGAGCATCACCGCGACGTTGTAAATCAGGTGGTGGTCGCGTTCGATCAGTCCGGCGACGATGTACAGGTTGTGCTTCCGGGCCAACTCGCCGAAGTATTCAGTCGAAGGGCCGGGGATCGGTTCGGCCACGTCAACGTAGGGTTTGCCGAGGCCGTAATAGGTCAGCGTTTCGGGCAGCACCACGAGATCGGCGCGCTGGCGTGCGGCTTCGGCGACGAGCGGCGCGAACTGCTGGCAATTGTCCATCGGCGTTTTCCCGCCTGCAGGTCGGAAATGCACGGCGGCGAGGCGCGCCCTGCGTTCGGGCGGCGGCGGGGTTTCGGCGAGCGACACCGAACTCCATTCGACTCTGGCGCGCGAAGCCCAGCGCAGGTGCAATTCGACTACGGCGTGCGTCGCTTTCGCGGGCGCCTGATAAACGTCAGAAACCTCCGTCCAGCCGTCGGCATCGGTCGCTTTGTCCGTCGGGTATTCAGGTTCGGCGACGGGCAGGGCTCCCTTCAGGTAACCGCTGACGACCGGCGTATCGCGCAATACCTGCCTGCCGTTGTCGTCCTGCCAGATGACGCGCGCGACGACGCTGCGCCGGGGCGCGGCGACGTTCTCAACCCGGCGCAGCGCGAGGAAGCGATAGTGTCTGCCGCCCGTGATCGCGAAGGTTTTCATCCAGTAACCATCCAGCCCTTCGCGCCCGTCGGCAGTAATGACGAGACTGCCTTTGCCATCCTTCCCGCCTTTCGGCTGATAGTCGAACTGCGGGCGGATCTCATCGCGCGGGGCCGCCGGCCGCCAGCCGTCAGGCGCGGACCTGATGCCGTCGGCCGCTGCCGCAGCGACGAGCAGGATAACGAGAATTGTTTGAGGGAGAAAGTAACCGGCCCTGGTCATATTCGTGACTCCTTTGTCGTGCATTTCGATTCAGCCCGGCGGTTTCAGTAAGTCAGCCCGAACCCATACCTGAAGAGCGGATCATACCGTCGGTCGCCGACGTTGATCGGGATCTGCGACATCGAACGCGGCCACGAAAAAGAGAGCCTGCCGGCAGGTTTGTAATCACCGAACAGGACATCGGCCACGCCCTGACCCTCAGTCCCGGGCAGCCAGGCGGCAATGAACGCGTCGCATTTGTCCAGGGCTTCGCCGATGATCAGCGGGCGGCCTGAGAGCAGAATGACGACAACGGGAATGCCGGCCTGCTTCATATTACTGACGGCTTCAACATCCTCCTTTGCCAGTGACAGGTCGGTCCGGTCGCCGAACATTTCGGCGTACGGCGTCTCACCGATCACGACGACGCCGACATCGGCCCCTCCGGCGCCGGTTCCGTCCCTCGAAAAAGTCACCCGTGAGTCTTTCGAGACGGCGTTCTGAATGGCCTTCAGAATGGTCGTCCCGCCGGTCGTCACCTCACCACTCTTCCCCTGCCAGTCAATCGTCCAGCCGCCGCACTGATTGCCCAGATCGTCCGCGCTTTTGCCGCCGACGTGAATGCGGGCGAGCTTCTTTGACAAGGGCAGAACCTTTTTATTGTTTTTGAGCAGCACCAGCGACTGGCGCACGCACTCGCGGGCGACCTCGCGATGGCCGGCGGAACCGAAAGTCTGGTGCAGGCTGCGGTCGGCCAGCGGAGATTTGTTCCTGTCCATCAGGCCCATCGCAAACTTGACGCGCAGGATTCGCATCACGGCGTCGTCAATCCGCGACACCGGCACCCGGCCTTCGCCCGCCAGCTCTTTCAGTGTGTCGAAGAATTCGGCGTTCCTGTCCGGCACCATCACCATATCCATCCCGGCATTGATCGAGGTTTCAATGCGGCTCTTGTTGTCGCCGGGGAGCTGGTCGAGCGCGTTGTAATCCGAAATCAGGAAGCCTTCAAAGCCGAGTTCATTCTTCAGGATCTCGGTCAGCAGGCGCTTGCTGCCCGAACACTTCACGCCGTTCCAGCTGTTGTAAGAAGGCATGATCGTGCCCACGCCGGCCCTGATCGCGGTGACGTAACCCTGCAGATGAATTTCCCGCAGCTCCTTCTCGGTCAGCCGCGTATCGCCCTGGTCGAGCGGCCAGCGCTCGGTTGATCTGCCCTTCGGCGCCCCGGTCCCGTAGGCCGTTCCGCCGTCGCCGGCAAAATGCTTGGCGCAGGCGAGTACGCTCGGCGGGTCGCCGAGGTCATTGCCCTGAAAGCCCCTGACGGCGGCCTCGCCGAGCGTGCGGGCCAGCTCCGGCGCTTCACCAAAGCCTTCATACGTTCTGCCCCACCTCTCATCACGCGGGACGGCCACGCAGGGGGCGAACGCCCAGTTGATCCCGGTCGCTTTGACTTCTTCAGCCGTGACGCGCGCGGCCTTCTCGATCAGGCCCGGGTTGCGGGTGCAGCCGAGGCCGATGTTATGCGGGAAGATCACCGCGTTGAGGACGTTGTTATGGCCGTGGACCGCGTCCACGCCGTAGAGCAGCGGGATGGCCAGGCGAGTCTTGAGCGCCTGCGACTGGCACCTGTCGTAAGCGTCAGTCCAGGCCGCCAGCGTATTGCCTTCCTTCGGGTCGGCATTGCCACCGCTGAGGACAGACCCAAGGTGGTACTTTGCGATGTCGCCCGGGTCTTTCAGGCCGGTCAGTTCGGCCTGAGTCATCTGTCCGATCTTCTCTTCCAGCGTCATTTTCGCCAGCAGTTCCCGGGCCTGCGGGTCCCAGGAAGAAAATCGTTTCGGAGTGCCGGCGCGGGACGGTTGCGCGGCAGGCCGGGTGGTGTGGTCAGCGATCACGGCCAGTGCCGGAAGCAGGGCGAGCAGGGTGACAAAGTATCTCATCTGATCATTCCTCTGAATCGTGGATTGTGGTTATCATTCGGTTGCGGGCCTGCCTCATGGGCGGTTCCATTACGGCGTGCTGGCCGCGCAGCCTCGCGGTCAGTGCCGCGGCGTCAATGTCCCGGACGGCGACTTTCTTATCAATCACCATCGCTTTCAGTTTTGCAGCCGATCCTGCTGCCCCCCGGGGCAGGCGGGGGAGCAGGCTGTAAGTTTAATTGTGATAACCAGGCCGCAATTCAGACGGGCTGCGCCCGGGTGTCACTACGCGAAACCGGCTCTTCGGCGAAGCGCACCAGCACTTCGGCTGCGATCAGGGACATGCTGAAGGCGAAATGGATGTCGAGCCGTTCGTCGAGCGACTGCGCGAGCAGCCGGTCATAAATCCGCAGCACGACTCTGGCCCGCGGGTTGAGCAGCTTGGCATTCAACCCGACCTCCAGATTGGTCAGGTCATCCCTCGTCACGCAGAGCAGCGCTTTGGCTTCCTGCATCCCGGCGTCGCGCAGCGTACGTTCGATGCGCGCGTCGCCGATGATGGTCGGGACTCGTTTCGCATAGATCGCCGGCAGGAAGCGGCTGTGTTCCTGACTGTCAATGACGACCACGTATTCGCCGCGCTTGAGCAGCTCCTCGACGACGCGCAGCCCGATTGAGCCGATCCCGGCGACGATGACGTGCCCCGACTGCTTCACGCGCCGGCGGCCGAAGGAGAGCGCGATCCGTTTTTTGAGCAGCGAATCGGTGATCAGCGCGAAGATCACGGCGGTATTGGTCACGCTGGCGATCATCAGCAGGATGCCGATGATCTTGGAAAGCGTTTTGGCATCGCGCAGATTGAAGTCGCCGAAACCGACCGTCGCCATCATCGTCACGACAAAGTAGACGGCGTCAATCCACGACAGGTGTTCGGCGACGTGAAAGTAACAGGTGGCCAGAATCGCCAGCGCGCCGATGAAACAAACGGCGCGCACGATCAGCGGGTCAGGTTTCCAGGGCTCGGTAATCTCCTTTTCCGTTTCCGCCGGGATGGCGCGGGCACTCGTGGCTGATGACCGCGTCGGCGCGTAAACCGCGTCCACGAATTTCTGCGCCGCGAGTTCGGGCGCGTTGATGAAGGAAAAATGCTCCAGATGCCGCGCCAGCTTTTTGCCGAGGCGGCTCTGGATCAGGGTGATGACCACCGGCACAGTGCTGCTCGCGTTGCGCACGGCGAGCGCGATCCGGATGTTGAGCTTGTCTTCATCAGTGACGGCATAAACCACGCGCGCCCGCCCGATGTCGTCCGGCACAGTGAAATCAGAGCTGGCATATTCCCATCCGGATGAAGGTTCCGGCGCCTCGGCGGCGCGGTCAATCACCAGCACGCGCCGCGCCGCCCGCGCCAGCCGGTCGGCCAGTCTGATGCCGACGTGCGTCGCGCCGAAGATGACGATTTCAGGGACAGGTGTCGAATTCAAGCGGACCCTCCCACGTTCCCGCATTTCGCGGGGCTGGCAACAACCTGACGCTGCCTAATATAATCCCTCCGGGCAAAGGTTGTAATAACCGGGGAACAAACATGCAAAGCACCGAACGGCTCAGAAACGAGCAGGTGGCGCAGGTCGTCGCCGAAGTCACGCGGCTGGCACAGCGCCGCGAGGACTTGCAGCTTGATTCACTGGAGCGCTCGCAGGTCGAGCAGATCCTGCAGGAACTCAACCTCCCGCCTGACCTGATTGACGACGCGCTCGTGCAGTTGCGGCGGAAGGAAGCGCTGGCCAGGGAGCGGCGGCGCAAAAAATGGATCATCGCCGCCGCGACCGTCGCCCTGCTCGCGCTGCTCACGACCGCCTTCTGGTGGACTTCGCACCGCAACGCGATCTTCGCCCGCATCACCGGGGATCAGGGGCGAATCACGGGGCGGGTGGATAGTGGCAGCAATATGTCCACGGTCACGCGCAACGGCGAAGAAGTGAATTATCACGTCACGTTGCGCGACGTGCCGCTCAATGAAAGGCTCTCGCTCGACTGCAAATGGACGAGTCCGAGCGGGCAGGTTTTCAAACAGAATCACTGGGAAACACAGCTGACCAACCAGACAGTCTGGCCGACCTTCTGCAAATGTCAGATCGGCGCGGCAGCGGAAAAAGGCACGTGGAAAGTCGAAATGTCACTCGGCGGTCGCGTGCTGAGTTCGACCACGTTTCAGGTCGAGTAGACGGTATGAGCGCAATCATCGGATACTGGGGCGCGGGCGTTCGCGAAGAGCTGGACGCACTGCTGGCCGTCAGCATCAGCGCGACCCCGCACACCTTTCAGCGGCTCAGCCTCCCGGCGAATCGTCACAACGGCCGCAGCCCCGCCGCCATTGCTTGTTTTGGTCGTCACGTTCAGACAAACGGCACTGATGGAATGCTGACCGCCTCGCTCTCGGCTTCCGGCCTGTCAGACGGCGGCGGTGCGCTGGTCGAAGCTCAGGCCCATTGCCTGAGACTGCGCCGGGATGCTTTCGGGCGCGTGCCGCTCTACTGGCTACAAAGCGACGGCGCCGTCTGGTTTGCCACACGGCTTCAACTGCTGCTGCCGATTCTGAAGGCGAAAGTTTCGCCGGCCGGTTTGTACGGCTACACGTGCTTCTCGTGGATTCCGTCGCCGCTCACTCCGGTCGAAAACATTTTCGCCGTGCCTGCCGGGTGCGAAGTGGTCTGGAAGCATGATTCGGCGTTCGGAGTGCCGGCTTCAGCCGGGTTTTGCTTCGGCGTAACGGAAAACCCGGCTGAAGCCGGCACTCCGAACATCGTCCGCCGATGGCACGAGTGGCAGGCGGTGGATGATGAAATCAATGACGAAGCAGAAGCCGTCACGCAGTTGCGCACTTTGCTCGACCAGGCGGTTGAAGAGCAGACCGGCGACATTTCATCGGATGAAACGGTCGGAGTCTTTCTGTCCGGCGGGCTTGATTCAGCAGTGACTGCGGCGCTGCTCGTGCGCGCCGGCATGAAGGTCAGAGCTTACACGCTCGATTTCGGCGAATACGGTCTGCCGGAGGTTTCCTTTGCCGAAGGCGTCGCGCGGCATCTGAAAATTCCGCTCATCAGAGTTGACGCCTCACCGCGAAGAATCCGCGAGGCTCTGCCGGCGACCGCGCGGGCGCTGGATCTGCCTTTCGGTGATGGCGTGACCGCACCATTGCTCCTGCTGAGTGAAGCGGCTGCCTGCGAAGTCGGCGTGGGTTTCAACGGCGAAGGTGGCGATCAGTTGTTCGGCGGGTGGGCGAACAAGCCGCTGATTGCGGCGGGGATTTACCAGCAGTCGCACCCTGCCGGGGATGATTTCGAGCGGGCCTACCTGCGGACTTTCCATCGCCTGCATGGGTCTGAGGCGGCGGTTTACAGCGAAGCGGTGCGGGCGGAAGTGGCAAAGCTGAATCCGCTGGAGTGGCTGCGGGAAGCGCTCGATAATTCAGTAGGGCACGCGCTGCTCCATCGCCTGCGGCGCGCGAATCTGATGCTCAAGGGCGCGCAGAACATCCAGCCGCGGGCGACGAATCTGGCCCTCGCCCATGGGCTGATGGTGCGCACGCCGTTCTGTTCGCTGCCGCTGGCGCAGCTGACTTTCCGGCTGACCGGCGAGTTGTGTCTGCGCGGGCCGTGTGAAAAGTACCTGCTCAAGCGCGCGGTCGAGGACTGGTTGCCGGCGGAAGTCGTCTGGCGCGAGAAGCGCGGGATGGGCGTGCCGCTGACGCAGTGGTGCCTCGGGCCGCTCTGGCGCGAACTGGGCCGGTGGCTCGGGCCTGACGCGTTGCGCGCCGAAGGACACTTTCAGCCGGACATCGCGCTTCGCGTGGCAACGGGTCAGTTGAGCGGGCAGATTCAGGGCCGCCGCATCGGCGAGATTCTGTGGCTCCTGATGATGTGGCAGGTGTGGCAGCGGACGGTGCTGCGTCAAGACCGCCTGAAAGCCCCGGATTTCAAACAGTCACTTCATAATCCTTTCTGGCTGCCGCAGCGCTGGTGGCAGTGGCGATACCGGGCAATGACGTAGCGCGATGGGTCAGATTGCGCTGCCGCGTTCATAACTCTTCACGATGATTTCACCCGCATTATCACAGCAATTGCTGGCCGACTATGGATCGCCGCTGTACGTGTACGATGCCGATCACTTGCGCTCAACGGTTGCGCGCATCCGGCGCGCAGTCCCTTACCCGCACACGAAATTTTTCTTTGCCAGCGTCGTCAACGGCAACGTTTCGCTGATGCGCATCTTCCGCGAATGCGGCTGGGGCCTGCACGCAAACACGCCGGGCGACGTGTTCCTTGGCCTGCAAGCCGGGTTCGCGCCCGGGCAGATGGTGTACAGCGGCAGCAATCTCAACCGCGAAGAGATGGCCGCGATGCTGCGGCACGGCGTCGGCACGCTCAACCTCGACAGCATTTCTCAACTGAAATTGTTGTGCGAACTCTGGCAGCAGGAGAAGGCGGAAAATCGTGAGGAAATCAGCGAACGTTCTTTGCCGCGTAGCGGAGGGACGGAAATACGCAAAGCTGAGCCTGACTTCCCACGCCTCGGCTTTCGATTGAATCTGCCTGAAATTACCGGGGACAACCGCATTGGCGTGAGCGTCGCGGAATTGTGCGAGGCGGTGAGCATTGCTGCGCGCGCCGGATTGAAAGCGAGCGGCATCCATTTTTATCGCGGCACGGGGACCAATGCGACTGATGCCTTCACCGAATCAATCGCCGCCGTGCTGGAAGCGGGGAAGACTTTGCCAGACTGGGGGTACCTGGATTTCGGCGGCGGCTTCGGTTACCCGTACCGCGAAGGCGAAGGCGGATTCGACTGGGGAATGTTCGGCGCGGAACTCTCGCGGCAGACGAGCGCCCTCGGGCGCCCGCTTGAGTTGTTCATCGAACCCGGGCGCGCGGCCATTGCCGGTTGCGGCACGCTGCTCGCGAAAGTCGTTTCCGTGAAGTGGCAGGGAGAGAGACAAATTGTCGGCGTCGACACTTCGGTCGCGAACATCGCCGTCCTCAGCGTTCACGGCGGTCACCGCGAGATTCGCGCGCTGAAAGATTGCGATGATGCACTGCACCCGACCGACGTTTGTGGCAATACGACTTACTCGCGTGATTACCTGGGGCGGGGTCGCAGGCTGCCGGCCATGCGGCCGGACGATGTGGTCGCAATTCTGGGCGTGGGCGCTTACGGCTACGCGATGTCATCACACTTCCTGCACCGCCCGCGCCCGGCGGAAGTGCTGGTCGAGCAGGGAACGCATCGCCTCATCCGGCGGCGCGAAAGTTACGACGTGCTGCTTGAGCATCAGGTCTTGCAGGCAGAAGGCAAAAGTCAAAAGGCAGAAGGATGAGCTGCTCTCACCAGCATGGGCTGCCCGGCGCTCTGACTTTTGACTTCTGACTTCTGCCTTACTCAGCGGGGGTCACCTTGTGAAATGTATCAAATGTCAGACTGACAACAAGCTCAGGGAGCGGACCGCCAACGACGGTCGCTGTAAAAACTGTCAGCACCCTTTCGCTTTTGACCCGAAGGGCATGACGGGCATCACCTTCACCGATCAGTTTTTTGCCAACTGCATCTCGTCGGTTTCCGCGCAGGACACGCTCTTTTTCACCCCGCGGCAGCTTTACTACGCCTTCAACGCGCGCAAAGCCAACTCGAAAACCCCGTTCATTCTCGGCTGCATCGGCCTGTCCGCCGCGGCAGTCATCCTGGCGTCTGCCGGCGGGCCGTTTTTCTTCCTGCTGGCGTTGCTGCTGGTGGGCGCCGGGTTCTCTTTGCTGCTGCCTCCGGTCCAGAAACGCCTGCGGTCAAAAAAGCCGAAAGAACCGGCGGTGACTTTCGATCAGTTCGGGCAGTGGCTCGACCGGTGGACGAAAATCAACGGCCCGCTCGTGAAGCTGCTGCCGCCGCCGTCGCCGCGCAAGGCCCCGGCGCGCATCAACCCCGAAGTCGCCGCCTACAGCTTTGACCGCGTCGTCGTCTGCCAGCATGCCGCGGTCGCGCAGTTCCTGATCGCCAACAATTTTCACTTCGAACACAACTGCGCCGTCCTCAGTCTGGAGAAATACCCGCAGGACATCTTCGACACGGTGATGCAGATGCTGCGGCGCAATCCCGAGCTGAAGGTCTACGCGCTGCACGACGCGAGCCCCGGCGGCGTGCAGATGACGCACGAACTGCTGACCGACCCGGCGTGGTTCGCGGATTTCGGCAACGTGAAGATTTTCGACCTCGGGTTGCTGCCGCGCCAGTTGATTGACCACCCGGCCTTCGTGCTGGAGGATTACGGGAAACTCGTCCCGAAAGTCAGCGCGATGCCCGCGCCCGTGCGGGATGCCCTGCAGCCCGCCGAAGTGAAATGGCTGGAAGAGAGAAAGTATGTCGAAGTGGAGTCGCTCGGCCCGCAACGGCTGCTGCGACTGATTACGGCGGGCATCGCCCAGAGCCGTGATCCGAATGCGGCGGATACGCTGGTGCCGGTCGAAGGCGGCGACGGCGGCAGCGGGGTTTACATTTACTCGATTGACAGCTTCGGCTAATCCCGCGCGTGGGCCTGTAACCACAGCTCAAGGCTCGCGAGCAGCCAGAGCTTCACGCCGTACCGCGACCACGTGTCGCCGCGATAATCCAGCCAGTCGCGGATCAATTCCTGATTGAGATACCGTCTGATCCTCGCGCGCCTGCTGAGCAGCAAAGCGCGCGCCTGCTTCGGCCAGTATTTGCGGAACCACAACTGCACGGGAACCATCATCCCGCTTTTCGGGCGCGCCAGAATTCGCGCGGGCAGCAGGTCGCGCACCGCCGCTTTCAGCACGGCTTTCTCTTCCGCGCCGCTCAGTTTGTATTCGGGCGGGATCGTCAGACTCAGCTCGACCACGCGCTCGTCGAAGAGCGGCGAGCGGCCCTGCAATCCGCAATACCGCGTCAGGTTGCCGACCTTCGTCAGGATGTGATCCGCGCCCTTGAATTTCGTGTTGATGAACATCAGGCGGTTCAGGTAACTGCCGTCGCCGTGAAGCTCTGGCTCAAAGACTGAAGGTTCGTTTCTGACCGCTTCCCACACGTCGGGCCTGAGCAGTCGCGCGAGATCGAGCGAGCATTTCTGGAACGAGGCGAGATAGGCCGAAACCAGATCGGGCGTGGCGCTCGGGCCCGCTTCACCTGACCCAGCCGCCGTGCGGTAGAGATTATTGAGCAGCATCGGCTGATTTTTCGGCCCGCCGAAACAGGGGTCGCCGCCCTCGCCGTTGAGGATCACTTCGACCGACTGTTTTGCCGCGCGCCCGAGGATCAGGTTGGGGATCGTCAGCGGGTCGCCGATGGGATCATCCAGCACGGCCATCGTTTCAGGCAGCAGCGTCCACATCTGCTCGGTTCTGATTTCGATGATGTGATGCGTCGTGCGGCAGTGTTCGGCGACGAGGCTCGAAAATTCCAGCTCGTGCGGCGTCTCATCGCCGAAGTGAATCGAGTAAGTGTGGACCGGATGCGAATGAAGATTGGCGGCGAGCGCGACCACACAACTCGAATCCAGCCCGCCGGAAAGATAGGCGCCGACCGGCCCGCCGTCAGGAAGATATTCAGCCATCACCTGCTCAAGGTGTGAGCGTAACGTCCGGGCATGCCATTCCAGCGGCTCGCCCGCGTCCGTGATCCGCTCGCGAACTTCCCAGTAAATTTTCCTTTCGCCGTCGGGGAGTCGCAACATCGTGCCGGGGCGCAGTTCGCGAATCCCGCCCCACATCGTCCGCTCGCCCGGCACGAATGCGCAGCACAGGTAATCGCGCAACGCGACGGCGTCAATTTCCGGCGACAGGCGCCGCGCCAGAGGTCTCAACTGCGGCGCAACCCAGCGCACGGGGCCGGCGGCGCTGTAATAAATCGTCCGCGCCCCGACCGGGTCGCGCGCGAGCCACAGTTCCCGCCGCTCGCGATCCCAGACTGCCAGACCGAACATTCCGGCGAGTCGCAAAACGGTTGCTTCGCCGTGCCTTTCCCAGAGCGCGGCGATGACCTGCAAATCGTACCACGCCTGCGGATTCGCATCGGCTTCGAGTTCAGACAGCAACTGCTTTCTATTGCTCAGCCACACATCACCGACCACGACGAAACGCTGCCGCGGGCTGAAGGCCGGCTCAGTCTGCGCGACCGCGAAGTTTTCATCCCGCCATGAGAAGTCTTCGCCGGGGATGTTTATGTCGCCGAAAGCGAGCGCCCAGCCTGAGGGGGCAGGGCCTGAAGGTTTTCGGAACGGAGCCAGGAGCGAACGGGTTGATTGCATAGGAGCGTATTTCACCCTGAGAAGTAATCTGGTTCAAGTGGAATTCCCGAGAGAACGCGGCCGGGTTTCACGACAGTCGTCCTGTCAGATCCTCCGGAGCTGACAGCCTGCATCGCAGCCGATGGCCGGCCTTCCGGGAAGTGCTTGCTTCATTCCTCAGCAGCGCTATAATCGCGCTCCCGTTGCCGCGGGCGGCGATTGTTCCGCCGCGGCAGTCGGTTGCCCCTTCAATCCGGCCTCAGAGAGTAAAAAGTGCTTGCCCAGACGATAGCCCGCCTCATCCTGAAACGCATCATTCAGGCTGTCCCGACCCTGCTGATCATTTCGGCGCTCAGCTTTGCGCTGATCGGGACGGCGCCGGGCGACGCCCTGTCCGCGCTCGAGCAGGATGCGCGGATCAAACCGGAGACGATTGAGAAGCTGCGGCGGGAGTACGGGCTGGATCGCCCGCTCGTCGCGCGTTACGGCTCGTGGATGAAAGGCGTACTCGGCGGCGATCTGGGTGCTTCGCTGACGGAAAAGCTGCCGGTGACGACGCTGATTGGCGCGCGGCTCGCGAACACGCTGAAGCTGTCTCTCGCGGCGACGCTGCTCGCATGGATTGTCGCATTACCCTTCGGCGCGCTGGCGGCGGTGAAGCGCGGGTCGTGGGTGGATCGAATCACCGGCGCAATGGCGCTCGCGAGCGTCTCGACGCCGCGCCTCGTGCTGGCGATTGTGGCGCTCCTGTTCGCGGCGCGCACGCGGCTCTTTCCCATCGGCAACGTGCGCTCGCTTGATGTGGCGAATGATTTTTCGGCGGCTTCAATCGCCGACAGCCTGCATCACCTGGTGCTGCCCGCGGTGGTGATGAGCCTGCCGCTCGCGGCGGTTTATCTGCGCCAGATGCGCGCCGGGATGATCGAGGCGCTCGCGGCCGATTTCATCCGCACGGCGCGGGCCAAGGGTTTGAGCGAAAGAGTCGTGGTCATTCGTCACGCGGCTCGCAACGCGCTCAACCCGCTGATCACGCTCTTCGGGTACGCGGTCGCCGCGCTGCTCAGCGGCTCGATCATCGTCGAGACGGTCATGGCGTGGCCGGGACTCGGGCAGCTGGCCGTCAATTCGGTGCGCGGGCGCGACGTGCCGGTGCTGATGGGGATCGTGATGCTGACGGCGGTGATGATGGTCATCGGCAATCTGCTGGCCGACATCCTGCTGATCGTGTCTGACCCGAGATTGCGGGGAAGTGAGACAAAGTGATGAAAGCGCGAAAGTCGGAAGCCGGAAAAAAGGGGCTTCATTTTTCTTCACGGCGTGTCGGGCTGGCGCTGCTGGTCGTCTTTTATCTCTTCTCGCTGCTCGGCGGGTTCATCGCGCCTTACAACTTTCGCGCGCAGTCGCGGCAGACGCCGTTCGTGCCGCCCGTGAGGATTCACTTTATTGACGAGCAGGGCGGCTTTCACCTGCGACCCTTCATTTACAGGCCAAAGCTGATTGACCCGCTCAACTTCGGTTACGACGAAGACCGCTCGCAACGCTACCCGGTGCAATTTTTCGCGCGCGGCGAGGACTATGAACTGTTCGGGCTGTTCACTTCGACTCTGCACCTGCTCGGGGTCGAGGGCGGCGCGTCCGCTCCGCGCCTGCACCTGCTCGGCACCGACGGGCTGGGGCGCGACCTGCTGGCGCGGATGCTTTACGGCGGGCAGGTCTCGCTCCTCGTCGGCCCGCTCGGCCTGCTCGTCGCTTACCTGATCGGCGTGGCCCTGGGCGCGGCGGCCGGTTATTACGGCGGCGCGATTGACGCGCTGCTGATGCGCGCGGCGGACGTGATGATGTCGCTGCCGTCGCTGCTGCTGATTCTGGCCCTGCGCGCCGCGTTCCCGCTGAGCGTGACCCCACTGCAGGTCGCGATGATGATGCTCGTCATCTTCGCAGTCGTCGGGTGGGCCGAAGTGGCGCGGCTCGCGCGCGGGCTGGTCGCGGCCGAAAGGCAGCGCGATTACGTGGCCGCCGCGATTTCGAGCGGCGCGCGCGATTCACGGATCGTCACTCGCCACATCCTGCCGAACGTCAGTACGCCGCTGCTCACGCAGTTCGCGATCAGCGCGCCCTCATTCATCCTGGCCGAAATCGCGCTCTCATACCTTGGCGTTGGCGTGCAGGAGCCGAGCGCGAGCTGGGGCACGCTGCTCGCCGACGCGAGTGAAATTTCGGTGCTGAAAAATTACCTGTGGATGCTGACTCCCGCGCTGTTCGTTTTCCTCACCGCACTGGCCTTTCATCTGCTGGGCGAGAATACTTCTGGTGTTGAGCTTCAGGAAAGATGAAGCGCTCATCCCCCTTCGGCGCGTCAGTCTGATATAATTCAGCCTCGCCATGACCCTGTACAGCATCGGCCACAGCAACGTTGAGATCGAAACTTTTCTCGGTCTGCTCCGCCGGCACGGCATCAAGCGGCTCGTGGACACGCGCAGCCAGCCTTACAGCCGCTACTCGCCGCAGTTCAGCCGCGAGGCGTTGCGCGCCGCGCTCAATGAGGCCGGAATCAATTATGTGTTTATGGGTGATCGCATCGGCGGGCGGCCGGAGGGCAGCGAGTATTACCTGCCGAGCGGTAAAGTAGATTATGACTTGTTAGCGACCGCGCCCGCTTACCTGTCAGGCATTGAGAGCCTGATCGAACTCGGCGTGGCTTCCCGCACGGCGTTTATGTGCAGCGAGGCTGATTTTCATCACTGTCATCGTTATCACCTGATCACGCGCACGCTCGTCAATCGGGGGGTCGAGGTGCAACACATCACGCATTCCGGCGAACTGGCGGGCTCGACGAAGGGGGAATTCGAGCCCGCGCAGCCGAGCCTATTTTGAAGGGACACCTGCGATGATCTTCACCATCGGCTTCACAAAGAAGAGTCTGCGCGAGTTCATCGAGATACTGCGCGGCGCGGGCGTGCGCGCGGTGATTGACACGCGGCTGAGAAACACCTCGCAGCTGGCGGGCTGGAGCAAGTCTCCCGACTTCGCTTACCTGCTCGAAGAAGGCTTCGGCATTCGCTACGAGCATCATCCCGAGTTCGCGCCGACGGGCGAGATGCTCGACGGTTACAAGCAACATCGCGACTGGCCGCGGTATGAGGATGAATTCAGGCGGCTGCTCGCCGGTCGCCGGCTTGAGACCGGGGCGCGCGCGCTGCTCGGTCAGGAAAATATCTGTCTGCTTTGCGCCGAGCCGACGGCGGACAAATGTCACCGCCGGCTGGTGGCGGAATATCTCGCCGATCTTTCACCCGGGGTTGAAATCAGACACCTCTAAAGAAGGTGACGTGATGATCGTTCGGCCTGTCGTCAAAGACCTGACCATTCTGGCGGTGACAAAGATGCATGGCGGCGTCTGCACCGCCGGCATTGACGGCACGAGCCACTGGGTGCGCCCGGTGCGGGCGGCAGTGGCGCGGCCCTGGAATCACGACGCGATCACCGACCACTGCCTGCTGCCGGTGGATTTCTTTCACGGCGGGCAATCGCATCTTCTCAACCTCGGGGTGACGCGGTTCTGGCTGACGAAACACGACCCGGAGCCGCCGCACACTGAAGACTGGGTGATTGACACGCGCCGCAAGCCGCAGCTGCTGCGCAGGCTTTCGGAAGAGGAGCAGGAAAAATTTCTCGCGGCTTACGCGCGCACCGATCTGGAACTGCTGCAACCGAACGGCCACCACTCGCTCGGGCTGTTTCTGCCTGAAAGCTTCTCCTTCACTTTCAGTCAGAATAAAACCGGGGATGACGTGACGGTGCGTGCCTCGTTTGCTGTGGCTGGGCAGCAGGTTCACGACATCGGTTGCACTGACCTGCGGATGCGCGCCCTCGGGCGCCGGCTGCTCGAAAAATCGGGCGGCGCAGCGAATACGCTCAACGAAGAGGATTTCCGGCGGCACGGCAAGCGGGCGACTTATCTGGCGGTCGGGCTCTCGCGCCTCTTCCGCGACCGGCACTGGCTGATTCTGGTCGGCGTGCATTCGATCCCGGAGATCGAGGTCGCCGTTGATTACGCAAAACTCTGATGGATGATTTAGAGCAGGCGCTCCACAAATATTTCGGCTTTGAAAAATTCCGCCCCGGCCAGCGTGAAGTGATCGAACACGTCCTCGCGCGGCGGCACACGCTCGCCGTGCTGCCGACGGGCCGGGGCAAATCGCTCTGCTACCAGCTGACGGCGCAGATGCTGCCCGGCGTGACGCTCGTCGTCTCGCCGCTGATCGCGCTCATGCAGGATCAGGTTGACGCGCTCAGGCGGCGCGGGTTTTACAACGTCACTTACCTGAGCAGCACGCTCACTCCGGCCGAGATCGGCACGCGTTATTCCGAAATCGAACGCGGCGAATACAAGCTGGTTTACGTCGCGCCCGAGCGCTGCGACTCGCCGCGCTTTCAGCAGCTGGTCAGGCAGGCGGCGGTTGACCTGTTCGTCATTGACGAGGCGCACTGCATCAGCCAGTGGGGACATGACTTCCGCCCGCATTACCGTACGCTGCTCAAGCGGCTGCCCGAGTTGCGCCGCGCGACATTTCTGGCCGTGACCGCCACGGCGACCACCGACGTCCAGAACGACATCATCGCCTCGCTCGCATTGCCGCAGATGGAGCGTGTGATTGCGGATTTCAACCGGCCCAATCTCTATTTCGAGACCGTCCGGGCCGACAAGCGCGAGGAGAAGGACGCGCGGCTCCTCGAACTGCTCGCGCGCGACGAGGGCGGCTCGGCGATTGTTTACGCCAGCACGCGCAAGGAGGCGGTTTACGTTTATCAGTTGCTTGAGGGCCGCGGCTTCGACGTGTGCCTCTATCACGCCGGACTTGGGGCTGAAGAGCGCGTGCAGGCGCAGCGTGACTTTCAGCAGGGCAATCACCGGGTCATTGTCGCCACCGTCGCGTTCGGCATGGGCATAGACAAACCTGACGTGCGGCGTGTGATCCATTACAACATCCCCGGCTCGCTGGAAGGCTATTATCAGGAAGCGGGCCGCGCCGGTCGCGATGAGAAGCCGGCGACCTGCACGCTGCTCTATTCGCAGCCCGACGTCCGCATCCAGCGCTTCTTCATTGACAACTCTTACCCCGAAGTCAGAGTCATCTTCCGCGTCTGGGACGTGCTGCGGCAGGCGCACCCGCTGCCCGTCGCGCCGGGCGACGTGGTGACGGCCTGCGAACTGCCCGAGATTTCGATCAACGCGGCGCTGCAACTGCTCTACGAACAGGGGTGGGTCGCGATTATGCCGGACGGGAAATACGCGCTGGCCCGCGAATCGGAGCCGCGGATTGACACGCGCCCGCTGACTGAGCGCCGCAACCGCGTCGGCGAGCGGCTGAAGAAGATGATCGAATACGCCGCCAGCCCGCGCTGCCGACGGGCGCAGATCCTGCATTACTTCGGCCAGCAGTTTGCGGCGCCCTGCGGGGCCTGTGACGTCTGCACGGTGGCCGTTTCGCCGTCGGATGCAAATGCCACTGAACTGGCAGTGGGGACTGAAGCGTCAGACCGGGTGGCGCGAATTATTCTACAGACGGCGGCTGATTTCGGCGGGCGGATGGGTCGTCTGATGATCGCCGACGTGCTGGCGGGCAGCCGCCGCAAGCGCATCACGGAGCTGAAGCTGGAGCAGGCGAAAAATTACGGCGCGCTCAGGCTGAGCAGCCGCGATCAGGTGATTGCCTGGATGGATGAACTGGTGGCGCGGCAATTACTGATGGTGACGGCAGAAGAATATCCGCGCCTCCGCATCACGCCGGAAGGCCGGCGCGCGCTTGGGGCTGGTGAGCTGCTGCCGCTCTCGGGATTTGCGAACAGGGCTGTGAGTTCGGATGCGGGTGAGTTGAGAGTGAAGAAAGTTGCGGCGGACGAAGCGGCGGGACACCGCACCGACGATGAAGAGCTGCCTGCGCGTCCGCCGACCAACGGGGCTGGCGTCGGGCTGCTCGCCGACCGTCTGAAGCAGTGGCGGCGCGAAAAGGCCGCCGCGCAGAACGTTTCAGCTTTCCTCGTCCTGCACAACGGCGTGCTGGAAGAGATCGCGCAAAGGCGGCCCCGCACGCTCGCCGAACTGCAAATCATCAAGGGCATCGGCCCGAACAAAATCGAAAGCTACGGCGAAGAGCTGCTGGAGATCGTGCGCAGCCTCCCCGCGGAAATTGAGTCGGCGGGGACTGAGGGAATGAGCGTGGCGGAAGCCGATGAAGAGCCGCCTGCGCTGCCGGCCGGGTTGCGACTGCAAATCGAGATGTGGCGGCAGCGGGGCGATGAGCCTGATCGGCAGTCTCTGCTCGCGGCGCTCGAAAATCACGCGGCGCTGGAACACGCCGAACTGATGATCGTGCTTCAGGCGGTCAGTCAGCTCGGACTCCGCGAAGCGGCAGGTGTGCTTGGCAGGCTGCTCGGCGAAACTACGAACGGCAACCTGCTGCCGGTGATCTGCGAAGGGGTGGGGCGGTTCGGCGTCGCGGGCGCGGTGCCCGATCTGATGGGGCTGCTTGATGATGAAAGGCCGGCGGTGCGGCGCGCCGCCGTGCGGGCCTTGGGGACTTTGCGCGCCGAAGCCGCGCTAGCCAGACTCGAACTGCTGGCGAATGATGATCCATCTGATTACGTCAGGCTCGCGGCGCGCGCGGCGGTGCTGCTGATGGAATCGCAGGGCGGCTGACCGGAATGCCTGTGGGCTCAGCCGGAGCTTTGTTTTTTCTGCGCGCCCAGTCGCTTGAGTTTCATATTGAGCGTCTGGACGCGCAGTCCCAGCAACTTCGCGGCTTTGACCTGATGACCGCCGGTCTGGCGCAGCGCGGTTTCGATCAGCTCGCGCTCGAACTCATCCACCAGGTGCGGCAGGTCAATTCCTTCCGTGGGTATTGCCTGGAGCGTGGCGCGGCGGATGCGCGCGGGCAGGAGTTCGGGATCAACCTCGCGGGGCCGCGTCCGGCTGATGGCGCTCTCCAGCACCGCCTCCAGCTCATCAATGTTCCCTTCCCACGAATACTCCGCGAGCATCTGCATGGCCGCCGGCGTGATCTCGTGATCCCCCTTGTGCGCGCGGCGGACGATGCGCTCGACCAGATGTGTGGCGAGGTATGGAATATCTTCGCTGCGCTCGCGCAGTGGCTTCAGGGTGAAGCTCCAGGGGCGCAGCAGTTCGATCAGGCCGTAGGCGATGCGGTTTTCGGCGCACAGGGCTGACGGGTTGAATCCGGTCGCAAAGATCAGGCGCGGCTGACCCGTGGATTGTGGCCGCCCCTGCCAGCGCTGTTCCTCCAGGTAGACGGCGAAACGCTGTTGCAGCAGCGGCGGCAGGCCGGCCAGCTCGTTGATATAGATGACGCCCCGTTGGCAGGTCTCGATCAGACCGCGCGGGCCGAAGAGAAGCTCGTGCAGCGCCTCCACGTGCAGGCCATGAACGTTGACCGAAATGAATGGCGCTTCCCATTGTTTGCTGGCCTGATGCAGCGCCCGCGCGACCTGCTCCTGCCTGAGCCCGCGCTCGCCGATCAGCAGGACCGACTGCTGGTGCATCGCGTGGGCGCTGATGAATTGTCTCAGTTCGGAAACGTGGGCGCTCGGGCCGATGAAGCATTCGTAATTCGTCAGCGCAAGTGTCTGCGGCGACCTCATCAGAGGCAGCGCCGGGCGCACCTGTAAACTATCCATCGCCAGATTACCGACTACAGCCTCATCGTTCATGACTTCCTTACTTCTTCCTGATGTAATCGCCGTCGAAGGCGACGGACCACGTTTTACCCTCGTCGGCCGATTGTTCCCACAACTGGCGAACGTGATCCGACGAGAGATTGAAAAACGTCAGCCGCTCGAGCCGCCGGCCGCCGTCTTTTTTGCGGGTCTCACCGGCCAGCCGCATGGCGCCGTCTTTATACTCCCCGGCCAGTTCAAGCACGCCGCCGCCACTGCCGACCCAGACCTGATGCCATTTGCCGGTGGCGGCGTTGTAGAAATTCAGGCTCTTGCCGTCTCCCCCGCCCCTGCCGGTCCAGTTTTCGAGCAGCGCGCAACTCCCCGAAACAAGCTGCACGCTGTTGGTCCCGGCGGGCTGGCCGCCCGCCTTCACTTCCCATTCGCCGAGCCAGAAATCGAACTGCCGGTAATCGGGCTGACTGCATGGTTTGGCATTGCCTCGTGTTTGCCTGCCCGGAGCGGGCGGCGAATAACCCCGCCCGTGCCGGGCGCGTTCATTGACTCGCTTGCGCCCCGCGCCGGCCCGGTCCTTGTTTTGATCGTCAGTGCCTGCATCTTTCCCAGCATAAGCTTTGGACCGGGCCGAGACGGTTTCGGCGGCAATCAGCAGAATCAGCAGGGCCACCGTGGTCACGAGGAGTCGGACTACGTATTTCATCTGAGAGATTCTCTCCTGAAGTTTCTGACCGCCCTGACCAGTCGCATGCCGGCGGCCCAGCTCAGTTCGCCGCCGCTGAAATCGCACTGGCAGAACTCGCCAGGTCCGTCCGGCGCGGGGAGTCGCGCGTCGTGGAGCAGCACAATCTGGCGGTTGTAGAGGACGAACGCAGAGCTGATTTCCACGAGCAGGCGCCGGCTCAAGGTAGAATCACCTTCCGCGCGGCAATCATCTTCGGTCATGACGATGATGGCCGCCTGACAGCGGCGCATGGCTTGAAATGTTTTTTCCGAGATCGGCAGCAAACCGTCCTCACTTCTTTCGCTGACCTCGCTTTCGATGTCGGCCACTTCCAGGGCCATTCTGATCTGGTCAATGATCCCGGCCTCTTTCCGGCATGAGATGAGGACGCGCGGTTTTTCTGAGGCCGCCGTGACCGGAGCCGGGAGGGAAGATTTGACGGCCGGTGATGTCGCGTCGTCTGTGGTCTCTCGCGAAAGCAGACAGGCCGCCAGCTCTTCGCGATCAACCTTCAGGCGGGCGGGCTGTCCCCGTTTGCCGATGGTCATCGCGCCGAGTTCGGCGGCCTGGCAGAGATGAAAGAAACAGACGATGCTGGCGGTGACGGTCTTTTCATTCCCGAGGCCATGCTCGCCGGCGTGGTGTTTCTGCCAGTAAGCGGCCACATCCGTCTGCGTGACCAGATCGAGCTGCTGGCCGTGAATCCATTCGAGCAGCGACCGGTACGGGGCCGAGAGGGTGATCACGTCGCGAAACGCCCGGGCTTCGGGTTGCAGCTTCCCGGCGAAGTCCCAGCCCTGGGGGCTCAGCCTGAGCCTGTCCCCCTCGCGCTCGACCAGACCCAGGAATTCATAGGCCGGGATTTTGCCCGGGTGCAGGGTCTTTTTTCTGGTAGCATCCATCGCCTCGACGATGGTTACTCCGGCGGGCTTTTTTCTCAGGTATCTGACCAGTTCGCGGATGTCGCCGGGCGTGGCGAGCGTCGGCAGCGCCAGGCCCGGCGCGGCTTCCACCAGTTGCGGCGTCGGCCTGGGCGGCTGTGCCGACTGGCGCTCAAGGCGGTCCCGTAAAAAGGGGGTGACCTTTTCAGCTTCCCGGGCGGCGGCACTGTTTGAAGGAACTACCATTGCTCGCGTGTCTCCCGCTCTTCAACTTTTTGACTGAGCCAGCCCGACTGAGGGCACGGCTCCGTGACGCGATCCAAAAAAATGGAGCGCGTCACATTGCATGGATTTTCGTGTCCCGAAAATCCCTTTGAAAACCCGACTGATCATCCCGGCAAGTTCTTTCTCATTGTTCGTTCTGGTTCTCAGGACTAAAATCCACTTCAGAACCAGACAGGTAAATCCCGGCTTTCGATTACCAGAAAAGCGCGGGAGGGTTACTCAGCCTGAGAGTAGTCGCCAGACGAGTTCAATGTCTTGAGCGAGCGTTTATAAAACTGTTATTTAGTTCTGACGGGGTTCTTAATTATGGACATCCGCATGCAGACCAGGCATTTATACGAGTTCGGACCCTTCCGTGTGGATGCCACGGACCGGCAGCTGCTGCGCGACGGGAAAAATGTGCCGCTGCCGCCGAAGGTCTTCGAGACGCTGCTGGTGCTGGTCGAAAACAGCGGGCGCGTTCTGGAAAAGGATGAGCTGATCAGGGTTCTCTGGCCCGACAGCTTCGTCGAGGAGAGCAGCCTCTCACAGAACATCTTTCAGATCAGAAAAGCTCTGGGCGAAGGAGCCTCGGAACAGCCATACATTGAAACGATCCCGAGGCGCGGCTATCGCTTCGTGGCGAGCGTCAGGGAGGTGTGGGATGACGGCGCGAAGGCTCTGATCGAAAAATCGGAGCAGGGTGACGCTCAGGTCAGTTTATGGATTAATGGTGAGACACAGGCCGCCGCGCCCGGGCCGGGGCAGGCTGTTGCCGCGAAGAGCAACGGGCAGGTGACAGGTCAAAGCTCAGAAGCAGTCAGCGCGCCGGACGGGACGTGGCGGAAATATGCGGCGGTCGTGCTGGCAACACTCATCGTGGCGGCGGGCTCCTTCGGCGTCTACAGATTGTTCAGCCAGCGCCACTCGGCCAACGCGTCAGCCGTGCCGTTTCACAACATGCGGATCACCCGGCTGACCAGAACCGGCAAGGTCCTGTTTCAGGCCGTCTCACCCGACGGCAAATATGTCGCGCACGTCGT
Organism: Blastocatellia bacterium; assembly: GCA_035652435.1. Taxonomy (GTDB): domain Bacteria; phylum Acidobacteriota; class Blastocatellia; order RBC074; family RBC074; genus DASRDU01. Next base: position 11,977 of record DASRDU010000083.1, on the reverse strand, counting down.
TGAAGAGGCCGGGCAGCAGAGCCTGTGGGTTCGCCAGACCGCGACGACCAGTAACGTACAGATCGTGCCGCCGGAGGACGTTGATTACCGGGGCGTTACTTTCTCGCACGACGGCAACTACGTTTACTACTCAGTTTACCTCACCAGGCCGAACAAGCTGGGCATCCTCTATCAGCTCCCCGTCCTCGGCGGGGCGCCGAAGAAGGTGGCTGAGGACGTAGACAGCAGCCTCACGCTTTCTCACGACGGAAAGCAGATCGCCTTTGTCAGGAATTACCCCTTTCAGCAGGAAGTGGCATTGATCGTCGTCCATACGGACGGCAGCGGTGAAAGAAGACTGGCCGTGCGCAAAAGACCCAATTCCTTCTCTTTCGCCGGGCCGTCGTGGTCACCCGACGGGAAGATCATTGCCGTCTCCGGGATGAACAATGATCCCAATGGGAATTACATGAATGTGATCGGGGTGCGCGTGGCGGACGGCGCCGAGATCCCTGTCGGCACACAGCAGTGGACCTGGGTCGGGCAGGTCGCCTGGATGAAGGACGGCAGCGGGCTGGTGGCAGTCGCCTGGCACCCCAATTACTCGGTCTACGCCGATCAGATCTGGCATATCTCCTGGCCGGCGGGCGAGGCGCGCCGGATCACCAACGATCTTGACGGTTACCGCGGGGTGAGCATCGCCGACAACGCGAGCGCGCTGACGACGATTCAATCCACCCGGATGTCGAACATCTGGATCGTCCCGCGCGAGAAGTCAGGACACGCCGTCCAGATCACTTCCGGCTTCGGCGATAATTACAGCGAGAATATGGGACTCGCCTGGCTCGCGAATAACCGGATTGTTTACGGCGGCAACACCGGCGGCAATACGGACCTGTGGGTGATGGACGCTGACGGCAGGAATCAGCGGCAACTGACTACCGACGGCAGCTCGGAGATTCTGCCGACGGTCTCCGCCGACGGGCGTCTGATCGTTTACACCTCGTACCACTCCGGCATCCCTCACCTCTGGAGTATCAGGCCCGACGGCAGCAATGCAAAACAACTGACCGACGGCCAGGGCGAGACCCAGCCGAGCCTGTCGCCGGATGGCCGGTGGGTGGTTTATACGGGCAGTGATGAGCAACGGCGCTCCATCTGGAAGATTCCGGTCGAAGGCGGGACGCCGGTTCAGTTGACGGAGATCGAATCAAATCACCCGGTCGTCTCGCCGGACGGCAGGCGGGTCGGATGCTTTGTGCTTGACCCGCAGGCGAAGGCGCAGGTGAAGGTGATGAAGCTGGCGGTAATCCCGATTGACGGCGGGGAGCCGGTGGTCGTCTGTAAGGGCAGACTGACGGCGGATTATGGCGCCGTCCAGTGGTCGCCAGACGGCCGCGCGCTCCATTTCATCATGACGATCAACGGGGTCTCGAACATCTGGAGCCAGCCGATAGACGGCGGCCAGCCCCGGCAGGTGACTGACTTCAGGAGTGACCGCATCTACCGCTTCGCCTGGTCGCCGGACGGCAAATCCCTGGCCTGCGAACGCGGTAGCACGATCAATGACATCGTGCTGGTCACTGATTTCGTTCAAGCGAAATGAGGCTGCGATCCTTCCCCGCCTTCCGGGCCGTAGAACATCACCCAGACCGCGAAATCCCCGGTGAAATCTTCAAACCGGTGTTCGCTGCCCGCTGGCGCGAAGCGCAGGTCGCCCACCTCGAAGCCGCGCCGCGTCGCGCCGTCGTAAAAGATTCCGCTCCCCCGGGCCACGACATAAAGCTCGTCGCGCGCATGCAGCGTCTGCGGGTCGTGGCCGCGCGGGGCATACATTTTTACCTGCAGGCTGCCATGCTCAAAAAGCAGGACGGAAGACGTGCCCGCAGCCACAAGGCGGTCGAGGGCGTCGGCAATATGGATGTGTGCTTTCTCGCCGCGCACCCTGGAAGTGGTGGCGTCAATCGAGTCCCCGTGCCCTGATCCGGCCTGTTCTTTCATCGCGACCCTCCCTCGATTTCGTGTTCTTCCGTGATGAAGAAAGCGACTCTGCTCCGGTCAATAAAGTTTCGTCGGCTGACGATAATTTCCATTCCGGCGAAGTGCGCGCCAGGAGCAGCGCTTCCAGGTCATCAAACCACAACTCGGCCATTCCATCAAAATCAGGCCGCCGGATCTCTTTGGCGCGCCGGATGGCGTGGCTCTGGACGAGCTTTCGCAATCCCGGAATGCGCGCCCATCGGGCCGTGAATATTCTTCCAGTAATGAATATTCTTCCAGTAATGAAAGAACTCTTCATCGGTCAGTTCAGGCTTCTTCATGATGCAGTAAACCAGCTTGATCATCGGCGCAAAATCCCCCTTCCCGAAATGACAGCGGGCTCTTTCTTCAACGCCCATCCCGCCAATCCTGTGAATCCTGTCGAACTGGTTTGTCTTTTGATTAACGATCCGGAGTATGGATGGGGTGCGCAGAAGACCGCCGGAAGAAATCGGGGCCGGGTCGCGAGCAGGAACGGGCTGTCGGTTGCTGACCATGGCGCCGCGACATCCCGTTCCTGTCATCCGGCAGATCAGCCCGATCAGGCCTGACATTCCGGATATGTGACGTACTCCTGAAAACTCCAGTGGGCGCGGACGAAAACCTTTGCCTTCGCCCGCGCCCGGCGGTCTGCCGTCCACAATCACTCCCGGTTTCAGAACTGGAGCCGCGCCGCAAACTGCAGGACGCGGTAAGGGTCATTGCCCGCGGCCTGGACGGTCACCTGGAGGCGGCCAAAGGTCGAGCTGTTGATATTGAACATGCCGAACTGGCCGGTCGCCGAGGTGATATCCGGAACGTTGTCCACGCCGAAATTCGCCCGGTTGAAAAGGTTGAAAGCTTCGGCGCGCAGCTGGAGCCGAACGCGCTCGGTGATTGCGAAGTTCTTGATCAGCGAGGCATCCGTGTTGACGTAGACCGGGCCATTGATGAAGGCACGCTCCAGGTTGCCGGTCTCGCCGGGGCCGTTATTGAAGAAGACCTGACCGGGGAAAGCCGCCGTGCCGAAGCCGCGCGAAGCGCGCCCCGTCCCTGAGCAGTCTGAAAGGTTGATGTCAATCACCTTCGGGTCAATGAAGAAAATTCCGCACTTCGTCTTGTGGATGCCGATCAGATCCTTGATCTGATCCTTGCTGAGCGGGGAACTCGCCGTCTGACGATTCGCACGGTTGCCGCTCGAACGGTTGATCGTGCCGCGCGGGTCGGTGATGGTGAGCGGCGCGCCGCTCGCGATGCGCACGATCCCCGTGAGCTGCCAGCCGCCGAACAGCAGGTCGGCGACGCCGCCCCGATTCAGGAACCGGCGCCCGTTACCGAAGGGAAGCTCGTAGCTGCCGTTGAAATTGAACACATGCGTCGTGTCGAAATCGGCGCGCGAGTATTCAAGCCCCGGCTGCAGCCGGTCGAGATAAGGCTCGACGCGCGTCTGCCCCGTCCCCACCGCGTCGGTCAGAACTTTCTGGAAGGTGTAATTCGCCTGGAAGAAGATGCCGCGCGAGAAGCGCTTGCGCAACTCGACCTGCAGCGCGTTGTAGTTGAATCTGGCCCCGTTCTGGAGCAGGTTCGCCGTGCCGGTGTTCGGGTTGGGCAGGAACTTGAAGCCGTTGGTCAGCCCTCCCTGCACGTAAGCCAGCGCGAGGTCGGCGACCTGCCCGTCACGCAGCCGGTTGAGGATCGTCGCGTTCGAGAGTGCGCCCACGGCCGAAGTGCCGATGATTTGCAGCGGCACGCAGCCCGTGAAAGCAGGACTGCAATTGAAGTTGGTGCCTGAGGTCAGGCCGCCGGGCGCGAGCGCCAGGTTGTTTCGAGCGCGGATGAAGTCGGCGAGGAAGCCGTTGCTGCGGATGTCAACCTGGTTGTAATCAACCGCGCGGATCAGGTTATTGCTGTAGCTGCCGACGTAGCGGATTTCGAGCGCGGTCTGGAACCCGAGTTCGCGCTGGATGCCGAAGTTGTATTCCAGCACGCGCGACGCCTGGAGGTTCGGGTCCACGCCGAAGACGGCGCCGAAGTTGCCGAACTGCGCTGTGTTATTCGCGGCGAAGCTCTTCGGCAGCACGGGCGCCGCCGGCGTCGGGAAGTTGGTCGGCGGCGCGCCGAGACGCGCGTTGAGCTGCGAAGTACTCGTGCCGCCAATGACCTGCGTCGCATTGACGGCCGTCGCGCCCAGGCCCACGTTGCCGACGGCGGCGTTGCGCGGCGCGGTGACCAGTTCGTCATTGACGTAGCTGATGCGGAAACCGCCGCGGATTGCCGTCCTTCCGTTCGAGGGGAAGAAACCTCCGAGGAATTTGTTTTTGAACTCCGGCGACCAGGCGAAGCTCACCACCGGCGCGAAGTTGTTATTGTCCATATTGTAGAAATTCTGGCCGCCCGCGTTGGTGCCGAGGAAGTTGTACTGGCCATTCGGATTGAGGATTGCGGCGACCGGATCGCCCTGGATGACCGGTTCGAGCAGCACGCCGTTCGTGTTGCGCAGCGGCGTTTGCAGCTCGTAGCGCAGGCCCAGGTTGAGCGAGAACTGCGGCCTCAGGCGCCACTGATCAGAAACATAAAAGCCGATGTTTTCCCAGGCGTATTTCTGAAGCGAGGTCGCGCCGCGCACGAAACCCGAATCGCGGCTGGTCGGGTTGAAGGTCTGCGTCGCGGTGCTGATGATGCCCCCCAGGAGCGCGTAGAGCTTGTTCGCGTTGGCGAGCTGCGTCGAATCAATCGTCACGCCCGCCGGCAGGATCGAGGCGAAACTGGCGTTGGTCAGCTGCGGCGTGTTATTGCCAACGCCCAGGAAGACCGTCGGCACGATGCCGGCGTCATTGAAGGGGTCCACGCGGTAAAACTGGGCGTTGGTGCCGGCGCGGAACGCATGGTTCCCGCGCACGTAATCGGCGTTATCCTGAATGTTGTAATAATTCACGTTGCGGCCCTGATTGAGGAACGTAACTTCAGGGTTGTTGATGATCGCAAAGCTGGCCGCGGTGTTCGCGGGCACGGGGCTGACCACGCCGCCGATGAAAAAGTCCTGCGGCGGGCTCGTCCGAAGGAAGGGAATCTCGGTCTTGAAGGTGCCGCCGCGCACCTCGTTCGTGAAACTGGAGCCGATCGTCTGGCGGTAGGCGAGTGCCAGGAAATTGATCGTCGCGCCCTGCGAGATCAGGGGCGTTGAGGCAAAACCGTTGACCCCGTCGGCGTCGGGGCGCAGGGTGCTTTCTTTCTTGTGCGTGTAGACGCCGTGGATCGAGTGGCGCGCGTTGATGTCGTAATCAATCCGCGTCGTGTAGCTGTTGCGGTCCTGATTCTGCGCCTGATCGAGACCGTACCCGGTCGTATTCAATCCGTCGCCCAGATCCGAGCGATTGCCGACCGTCGGCAGGTTGGCGAGGATGCGGCTTTGAATGACCGGGTCAATGCCGGTCGGCGCCGCCGCGCCACCCGCGCCGCCGGAGGCCGGAAGGGAGAATAGATTGACCGAGCGGAGCGTGCCCGCACTGTCCCTGAAAGTGAAGACGCCGTTGCGCGCCGAGGGTAGCAGGATCAGGCGCGAGCGCGAAGTGGAGTTGCGCCGCCGCAGCCCTTCGTAAGAGAAGAAGAAGAAGAGTTTGTCTTTATTCTCATTCCACCCGAGCGGGCCGAAGAAACGGCGCGGCATCACGACCGGGCCTGAGACCGTGCCGCCGAACTGATTGCGGTTGAGGAAGGGGCGTTTGATCCCGGCCGCATTATTGAAGAAGTCGTTGGCGGTGAACTCCGAGTTGCGGTTGTATTCGAAGAGCGCGCCGTGCAGCAGGCTCTGACCGCGCGGGGTGACGAGCTGGATCTGCGCCGCGCCGTTTTGCGCCGCGCCCGCGTTCTGCGTCGTGACCGTGAATTCGCCGGTGTCGTCCACCGACGGGCGCTCGGATGAAAAGTCGCTCGCGTTGGCGCGGATGAAATTGTCATTGACGTTGAGGCCGTCGCGCGTGATGTTGGTGAAGGCCGGGCGCGCGCCGTTGATGCTGGTCGTCTGTGCGCCGTTGGCCGAGGTGCCCGCCTGAAGCTGGATCAGGTTGAGCGGGTTGCGGCCGTTGAGTGGCAGTTCCTTGATCTGCCGCTCGCTGACGGTGTTGCTCAATTCCGCGTTCGATGCGTTGATGACGTCCGCCCCGGCGGTGACCTCGATGGTGTCTTCGACCCGCCCGACGTCGAGCGTGACGTTGAGGGAATACTCCCGCCCGACGTCAATCTTGACCGCCTTCGCCGTGAAAGTTTTGAAGCCCGACGCCGTCACTTTCACGGTATAAACTCCGACTTCGAGCTGAGGGATCGTGAAGGTGCCCTCGTTACTGGTCGTCAGCTGTTTTTCTCTCCCCGTCTGGTTGTCGGTGATAGTGACGGTCGCGCCGACGACCACTCCGGCGGCGCTCGAGACGGTGCCGACCAGCCGGCCGGTGTTGGATTGTGCCAGCGCTGAAAGCGTGAAAACGCAAAGCACGAGCATCAGTCGGGTGAGGCATCTCACGGTATTCATAATGATCTCCCTGGTAATGTGCGGTCCTCTGGTTCGATGATCGGGGCCTTCGGGTCCGGATAATTTGCGCCGGACTGTAAGGTCACGCGTGGAGTTCAAAATCCGCAAGGTGCGTGCCTGGCGTAAAGGTGAAAGGACAAGTCGTTGCCGAGATGCGACTTAATTATTGGATGAAGGGGAACGGCGGGCTGGAGAATATGAATTACAGAAGCGGATCATCATAAAAAATAAGATGTAATGAATATCGAATCTTGTTTCCGATATATATGACAGAGGCACGACCACCGGGGTGGAATTATCAGGCGGGTTCAGACCCGGCGGCTTTGACATGATACAATCCCGCGCGCTATTAACTTCTCAATCTCGCCCCAAAGCTCGTCGGGGACTTCTCGCAGCGTTGGCGTGGATTCACTTTATCAAAGAGCGTTCAGGTTTGCGGGCACGCTTCAGGGCGGCAACAGCAAAGGTGGCCCTGGGTCACTGATGCCCTGTTTATGGAGGAACCAGGTATGACGAAAATGACGATTCTGTTTCTGGCCGTTTTCCTGCTGTCAGTCCCGGCAGCAGCACAGACGACCATGTCGGCGGAAGCGCAGATCGCCTCCGCCATCCTCGCCGCCCCGGAAGAGCGGCGGGCCGAGGCCGCCGTGCTGGGCTATGACGCGCAGGGCAAGCTCGTCACGCTGCGCAAGGGCACGAACGACCTGATCTGCCTGACCGACGACCCGGCCGACAAAAGGTTCAGCGTGGCCTGCTACCACAAGGACCTCGAACCATACATGGCCAGAGGCCGCGAGTTGACGGCCCAAGGGATCACCGGCAATGACCGCAACGAGAAATACCGCTGGAAGGAGATCAGAGAGGGCAAGCTCCAGATGCCGAAGGAACCCCGGATGCTCTACGTCCTCTCGGGCAAAGGCTACGACGCCGCGACCGGCACGGTCGCCGAGCCGTCGCGGCGCTGGGTACTCTACGTCCCTTTCGCGACGGCGGAATCCACCGGGTTGTCAACGAAGCCGAAGCGCGGCGAGCCATGGCTGATGGATGCCGGGACGCCCGGTGCCCACATCATGATCAGCCCGCCGGGGAACTAAAGCGCGAAGTCCGGCACCTTGAGATTCGAATGGCGATTTACAGACCAGAAGAAAGAGCGGAGGGCGTTATGAGCAATGACGAAATTACCACAATAGTCAGGTCGTTCGATCTGAGCGGCCTGACTGACGAGGAGAAGGCGGCGTACTGGAAAGGGTACAACGATTACAGCAACGGCGTCAGCAGTGTGACCGATTCATCCGATCAGGCGTACCAGGCAGGCTACGAGCGGGCAAGGCAGGATGATGAACAGCACAACACTGACCTGCGGCGGAGTCGGACGTAAGTCCTGGGGGGAGTCCCCGAAGAGCGCACCTGACACGAGTCGTGTTCCGGGCCCCGTTGCGGCCCGGAGCGACGAGTTTGCTGAAACTATAAGGCCGGGAAATGAATCACACCCCTTTCGACGACGATAAATCCCTCGCGCAACCCAATTCACGTGAGGCTCTGGACCGCCTGCTCGGCGACATCATCAGCTTCCCCGAACGGCAGGCGGAAACAGCACAGGTCATCGAGGAAACGTTCGGTCAGTGTAAAGCCGTTCTGGTACTCGATATGAGCGGCTTTTCCCGGACGACGCAGCAGCACGGCATCATTTCGTTCCTCCTGATGATTCACCAGATGCAGATTATCTGCCGGCCGTGCATTGAACAGAACAACGGGGCGGTGATCAAAACGGACGCGGATAATCTGTTCTGCCTGTTCGACACGGTCGCCGACGCGGTCAGGGCCAGTCAGGAGATCATCAGCCGCCTGAACACAGTCAATATGATTCTCCCGAAGGACCGGCACCTCTACGTCGCATTCGGAATAGGGTACGGGAAAATCCTGAACATCGGGAATGAGGACATCTTCGGTGACGAAGTGAATCTGGCCAGCAAACTGGGCGAGGACATTGCGAGCAAGGGGGAGGTTTTATTGACCTCCGCCGCAAAGGCCGAGCTGGGTGAATCAAACATCGTGACGCGTGAGGGGACAATCAGCATTTCAGGAATATCTCTCACTTATTATTATGTCGAAGGGCACGAGCCAGCCCCGCGATAAATGCGCGCCTGACATGCAATCCACCCCGGGGACCAGAGGCCTACCGAAAGCCGTCTTTGAAGAGAATGACCAAAGAACGAAAGCCGGAGATGGGCGAAAAACATTTGCAGCGAGTCCGGCGCATCTGTGCCGCGCTACCCGAGACGACGGAAAAACTCTCGCACGGCGAGCCGACCTTCTTCGTCCGCAAAAAGGTCTTCGCGATGTTCGCCAATAACCATCACAACGACGGGCACATCGCCGTCTGGCTGCCCGCGCCGCCCGGCATTCAGGCGATGCTCGTCGGTGCCGCGCCGGAGAAATTCTTCAAGCCGCCTTACGTCGGCGTGCGCGGTTGGGTCGGCATCGAATTGAATTGCATCAGCGATGAAGAGCTGGCTTCCCATCTGCGCGAGGCCTGGCGACTGATCGCGCCGAAAAGATTGCAGGCCGCGCCGTGACGCCCGCACCATCCGGATTCGCCTGGCCTGAAAGCCGGAGAAAAGACATCACAGTAATCTTCTGAAAAACAGGAAGGGAACAGACCGATGATCAAAGGCAGTGAGGTCAGGAAACCCGACCACCCGGTTGACAGCCTTTTTCTCGACCGCTGGTCCCCGCGGGCAATGTCGGGTGAAGCGATCCCCGAAGAAGATCTGATGACCCTGTTCGAGGCCGCACGGTGGGCGCCGTCCTCTTACAATAACCAGCCCTGGCGCATCCTTTATGCGCGCCGGGACAGCGAGTACTGGCCGCTCTTCTTCGACCTGCTCGTGGAGGGGAATAAGATATGGGCGCGGAACGCCGCGGCGCTCCTGCTTTTCGTCTCGAAGACGACCTTCGACTTTAACGGCAAGCCGTACCCGACGCACTCATTCGACACTGGAGCGGCATGGGAGAATCTGGCGCTGCAGGCCTGGCTCAAGGGTTACGTCACCCACGGCATGCAGGGGTTCGATTACGAGCGCGCGAAAACTGCTCTGGGCATCCCCGAAGGGTTCCGCGTAGAGGCGATGGCGGCGGTTGGCAAACCCGGTAACAAAGAGGATCTGCCGGAAGAGGTGCGGAAGCGCGAAGCCCCCAGTGACCGGCGGAAACTTGCAGGAACGATCTGCGAAGGCCCGTTTCACTTCTGATCCGCCGGGGCCGGGTGGCGCCGCCCGGCGTTTGTCGCAGGCGGCAGAGTTTCTTCACGCCCGACTACTTTTGTTGCGAAGGAGAGATTCGTCATGACCAGACTACTTCGTTCAGGCGGGGTGGCGTTAACCGCTCTGCTGCTCGTGCTGGGCGCAATCTTCACCTCCCATCAGGCGCCGAGCGCTGCCCAGGCAACACAAGCCGCGCGCCCGGAGCATGTCATCCTGATTTCGGTGGATGGCCTGCCGCCGGATTATTACACTGCGTCGGAAAAGCTGGGGCTGCGCGTGCCGACGCTGACGATGCTGAAGCAGGGCGGCGCTTATGCGGAAGGCATGGAAGGCGTCTATCCGACGGTGACTTACCCGCAACACGCGACGATGGTGACCGGTGTGCGCCCGGCGGCGCACGGCATTGTCCAGAATCGTATCTTTGAAGCGCCGAGCGAGCCGCAGACGCGCTATTGGTATTGGTATGCCAAAGCGCTGAAGGCGGAGACGCTCTGGACGGTGGCGAAAAAGGCGGGGCTGACCGCCGCCGCCATCGGCTGGCCGGTGACGGTCGGCGCGGAGATTGATTACAACGTCCCGGAGATTTACGAACCGGGCGAGAATCCTCCGACCTGGAAATGGACGGCCAGGCATTCGACGCCGGGCCTGCTGGAAAAGGCGCTCGGCCCCGACCTGAAGAAAGACAGCAGCGTGGATGAGCGCCTGACTTCGGTCGGCGAGTTCATCATCAAAAACTACCGGCCCAGCCTGCTGCTGCTGCATTTGATCGAGCTGGATGGCGTACACCACCGCAACGGCCCGCGCACCAGACCCGGCATCGAAACCGCCGAGCGCGAAGACGGCTACATTGGCCGCATCGTCGAAGCGACGCGGCAGGCGGGCATCTTCGAGAAGACCACATTCTTCATCGTGTCCGATCATGGCTTTGCCGGCATTGACAAACGCTTCTCGCCGAACGTGGCGCTGGCCAAAGAGGGTTTGATTACGCTTGATGCAAAGGGAAAAGCGACAGCGTGGAAAGCCGCGGCCTGGCCGGCGGGCGGCTCCTGCGCCATCGTACTGAAAGATGCGAATGACCGGGAGACCGAAGCGAAGGTCAACGCACTTTTTTCAAAATGGGCGCGGCAGGAGCGCAGCCCTGTCAGGCAGATCGTCACGCGCGCGGAACTGCACAGGCTGCAGGCGGTGCCTGAAGCAGCGCTGATGCTGGAAGCCGCGCCGGGCTTTTCTTTTGACGACACGCTGACGGGGCCGGAAGTGCGCGATTCGGACGAGACGTACAAAGGGACGCACGGCTATCTGCCGACCGACCCACGGATGCGGGCTTCACTTATTGTTTACGGCCCCGGCGTGCGTAGCGGCGCGAAGCTGCAACTGGCGAGAATGATTGATCTGGCGCCATCCATCGCCGGTCTGCTCAGGCTGAAACTTCCGCACCCGGAAGGAAAGCCGTTCAGGGAGTTGCTTGACGACGGCGCGATGAAGTGATTTCTGATGACCAATCAGAATATTCTGCTGAGGCGAGTGAGAGTTGTGTTCAAATATACAGCCACACTCTTATTTTTCTGGCTGCTGCCGGTTTATCCTGGAAGCGCTCCCTGCGGGCAATCCTCCAAAGCCGCTCCGCGTGATGACACGCAGGCGTGGGAAGAAATCCAGCTTGCAATCCCGCTGCACCGGAAAATAGACCTGCTCATTATCGGCCACCTGCGAATTGGCCGCGACGTGAGCGCTTTCGTTGATGAGCGCGCAGGCGCGGCCTTCGCCTTCAAGGTAAACAAGTACCTGACGCTTACCCCCGGTTATTTATATCGGGCCGATCAGCCGGTTGCCACCCAGCATAATCACGAACACCGCCTCAACCTGGCAGGCACCGTGAGTATTCCGCTCGGTCGCTTTACGCTCAGTGATCGCAACCTGTTTGAGCGGCGCTGGCGTGCCCCGGCCGACTCCGTCCGCTATCGTAATCGCTTCCAGATCGAGCGCCCGATCAAACTGGGCAACACTGAGTTCCGGTTGTTTGTCAACGATGAGGTCTTCTACGACTGGAGCCTGCACGGCTGGGCGCGTAATCGCTTCGCGGTCGGAGTCAGTAAAACATTTAATGAGCATCTGACCGGCGACCTTTACTACATGCGGCAGAATGATGGTCACAGCCGCCCGGGTGATCTCCACATTATCGGCGCGGTGG
>DASRDU010000082.1:0-40720 GCA_035652435.1 Blastocatellia bacterium | reverse complement strand
CGTGATCTGCCGCATTTGACCATTGAGCTGAACCTTGCCGTCAACCGTTTACGGAAGAGAGCGAGTCTGATCCAGTCGTTCTTTGCCGGTGCCGGATTAGACCTCTGAGAGGTTTAGCTATCAATGCATCACTCTATAATGCGGCGAAAGTCCGTGATAAAGGCTATGGCACAAACGTTCAGCGTTGTTTTGAAAGCTGAGCGATCAAATGAAAAAGGCCGAACTGATTGTCGGCCTTCACAAACTGGTTGTCGTCAGATTCGGCAGCGAATCAGTAATCCGCTGAAGACTACTTACCGCCGGCAAGCTGGATGCGGGTCTGGGCACGGAGGAGTTTCAGTTGAGCGCGGTCGAGATCAATGTCATCGCCGCTTCCCGAAAGTCTCCTCTCCGCCCGCTCTCTGGCCTTGCGCGCCCGTTCCACGTCAATCTCTTCGGGCTTTTCCGCCACGTCGGCCAGCACCGACACCTTGTCGGGCAGCACTTCGACGAAGCCGCCGCTCACGTGCAGCTGCTTTTTATCCGCGCCCTGCCGGTAAGTCAGGACGCCGGTCTGCAGCTGCGAAATCAGCGGCGTGTGATCCGGCAGGACGCCAAGCTCGCCGCCGGCGCCCGGCAGGACCACTTCATCCGCCAACTCACGCAGCGCCAGCTTCTCAGGTGTGATTACTTCGAGTTGAATTTTGTCAGCCATAAAACAGGATCCAGGAGATAGGATTCAGGATTTAGGATTGTGACGCAGGAGGTAAAATCAATCAGTCTTCTCCTCCCTGACTCCTGAATCCTGATTCCTAAATCCTGCTTTCTTACATCTTCTTTGCCGCCTCGACGACTTCGTCAATCGTCCCCTTCAGGAAGAAGGCCTGCTCGGGGATGTCGTCGTGTTTGCCGTCCACGATTTCACGGAAGCCGCGGATCGTTTCGGCGACCGGGACGAGCCGGCCTTCGATCCCGGTGAACTGCTGCGCCACGAAGAACGGCTGCGAGAGGAACCTCTGAATCTTGCGCGCGCGCGACACGGCCAGTTTGTCTTCTTCCGACAATTCATCAATGCCAAGGATGGCAATGATGTCCTGAAGGTCTTTGTAACGCTGCAGGACGCGCTTCACATCCTGCGCACACTTGTAATGCTCCTCGCCGACGATGCGCGCATCGAGGATGCGCGAAGTCGAAGCCAGCGGGTCAACCGCCGGGTAGATGCCCAGTTCGGCGATCTGGCGCGAAAGCACTGTCGTCGCGTCCAGATGCGCGAAGGTCGTCGCCGGAGCCGGATCGGTCAGGTCATCTGCCGGCACGTAAATCGCCTGAACCGAAGTGACCGAACCGGTCTTCGTCGAAGTGATGCGTTCCTGAAGCTCACCCATTTCGGTGGCGAGGTTCGGCTGGTAGCCCACCGCGCTCGGCATCCGCCCGAGCAGCGCCGACACTTCCGAACCCGCCTGCGTGAAGCGGAAGATGTTGTCCACAAACAGCAGCACGTCCTGGCCCTGATCGCGGAAGTATTCCGCGACGGTCAGCCCCGAGAGCGCCACGCGCAGCCGCGCCCCGGGCGGCTCGGTCATCTGGCCGTAGACCAGAGCCACTTTCGACTTGCTGATGTCATCATCAACGATGACGTTTGACTCACGCATTTCGAGCCAGAGGTCATTGCCCTCGCGGGTGCGTTCGCCGACGCCGGCGAAGACCGAGAATCCGCCGTGGGCCTTGGCGATGTTGTTGATCAGTTCCATGATCGTGACAGTCTTGCCCACGCCCGCGCCGCCGAACAGGCCGATCTTGCCGCCCTTGAGGAACGGCTGAATCAGGTCAATCACCTTGATCCCGGTGACGAGCATTTCCAGCTCGGTGGACTGCTCTTCAAAGGTCGGCGCGTGAGCGTGAATCGGGTAGCGCCTGGTGAATGGGATCGGGCCGCGCTCATCCACCGGCTCCCCGATGACGTTCATGATGCGGCCCAGCGTGCCGTTGCCGACCGGCACGGTGATCGGGCCGCCCGTATCAAGTGCTTTCATGCCGCGCACCATCCCGTCGGTCGGGAGCATTGAGACGGCGCGCACACGGCCCTCGCCAAGGTGCTGCTGGACTTCGCAGATGACATCAATCGGTCGCGGCACGTCGAAACCTTCGCTCGTGACGCGCAGCGCCTGGTAAATAGGCGGCAGGGCCGATCCCGAAAACTCAACGTCAACGACCGGGCCGATGACCTGAACGACCTTGCCAACATTGCCGTTCGCAGTGCTGGTAGCTGTACTCATATTGATTCAATGACTCCTTCGTCAGATGTTCGCTGCCTCAGGACAGGTCCGAAGCTCCAAAATGACCACCGGGCTGGTTAAGACTTGCACGGTCAGTAAAGTGAGAAATTTCACGACTCATTCAAAGGGGCGGAGTTTAGCATACGACCACGCGTTTTTGCCAGCGGCAGAGTGCCGTCTCGGACTGATGGACTGAAGAATTTCAGGCGGAGCCCAGAATGGCGCAGGCGCAGGTCTGATTCCTCTTCCGCCCCGGCCATTCGGGCCGTCGCGAAAAAAACAGGCCCGTGTGAAAACGCTCTGCCTGCGCATTCGACTCGACGCCGCTCCTTCGATCAGGTAAAAATACCGTTCGCGAATTCCCCCATGAAACAACGCAAGGATGATCAACGGCCCTGTCGCGTGTCATCATCCGCGTGAATTCGCGGGCGGTATTTTCCCATCGAAGGAGCGGGCATGAACCAGAGCAGATTTCTTCAGGGCAAGCGCATCGCGCCGACGCCGATCAACAAGAACACGACGATAGTCGACCTGATCGAAAGTAACTTTCAGGCTTATAACGCCGCGCGCCTGCGCGAGGGCGCGCAGCTTTTCGCCGAGCGCATGCTGGCCGATGATGTGACGGTCGGCATCACGCTGACGGGCGCGCTCACCCCCGCCGGGATGGGGATCTCGGCGCTGATCCCGCTGATGGAGGCGGGCTTCGTTGACTGGATCATTTCGACGGGCGCGAATCTGTATCACGACACGCATTTCGGCCTGGGCCTGGCGATGCACCGGGGTAACGCGCAGACGAGCGACGTCGTGCTGCGCGACGAGGGCGTGGTGCGGATTTACGACATCTTCTTCGATTACGAAGTGCTGCTCTCGACCGACGCCTTTTTCCGCGAGATCATCCGCGCCGAAGAGTTCCAGCGCGAGATGTCCACCGCGGAATTCCATTACCTCTGCGGCAAATACGTGGCCGAACGCGAGCGCGTGCTGGGTCTCAAGAACCAGTCGCTGCTCGCGGCGGCGTACCGCTGCGGGGTTCCCGTCTACACTTCGTCGCCCGGCGACAGTTCAATCGGCATGAACGTGGCCGCGATGGAATTGCAGGGCAGCCGGATTCGCCTCAACCCGTCGAAGGACGTGAACGAGACCGCGGCCATCGTACTCGCGGCCAAACGCGGCGGCGGCAAATCAGCCATCTTCATCTGCGGCGGCGGCAGCCCGAAGAATTTCGCGTTGCAGACCGAGCCGCAGATACAGGAGGTGCTGGGCATTGAGGAGAAAGGCCACGACTTCTTTTTACAAATTACGGACGCCCGTCCCGACACGGGCGGGCTCTCAGGTGCAACACCATCTGAGGCAGTAAGCTGGGGGAAGATCGACCCCGACCAGTTGCCCGGCACCGTGGTGTGTTATGTGGACGCGACGGTGGCGCTGCCGCTGATCACGGCTTATGCGCTGGCCAGACGCGAGCCGCGACCGCTCAAGCGGCTCTATGACCGGCGCGAGGAGATGATGAATCTGCTGCGGAGTGAGTACGAGAAGTCGGGGAGCAAGTAAGCGAGAATCAGTGGTCGCGTTCAGTGACGGCGATCCGGCTGAGCAGACAGCCGTGATCGCCGTCTTTATTTCCGCACTCATTCGTGCGGCTGAACTACTCACTGCCCCCGGCGATGGCCGGCACGATGGAAATCTCGGCCTTCTCGCCGACCGCGGTATCCAGCCGGTCGAGGAAGCGAATGTCTTCGCCGTCCACGTAAACGTTGATGAAGCGGCGCAACTCCCCGCCCTCCTCGCACAGGCGCGCGCGGATGCCGGGGAAGCGCGATTCCAGCTGGCCGAAAATTTCGCCGACCGTCGCGCCCTCGACTTCGACGGTTTCGATCTCATTGGTGAATTTCCTGAGCGGCGTCGGAATGATGACTGTTTGTGCCATAGTTGTTTCTCCCTCTCGGTTTCGCTTGTCAGTTTTCGAAAGATTTTTACGAGCCTGCGGCTGCAATTTGTGTGGCCCCAACCAGTGCTTCGAAGGCCGAGAGCTTCGGCTCGATGGATTTCAGATCTTCGAGCGCCAGCACTTCCTGCGTCTTGAGCCCGTTGCCCGTGATCGCGACCACCACGCGGTCATCGGCCTTGATGCGGCCCTGCGCGATCAGCTTCTGCGTCACGGCGAGCGTCGTCCCCCCTGCGGTCTCAGCAAAGATGCCTTCGGCCTCGGCGAGCAGCCGGATCGCGGCGACGATCTCCGCGTCACTCACGTCCTCTGACCAGCCGCCCGAACTGGCGATCACGCCGGTGGCAAAGTAGCCGTCAGCCGGGTTGCCGATTGCCAGCGATTTCGCGATGGTGTTCGGCTTGACGGGCCTGATGTCGCGCGTGCCGGCCTTGACGGCGGCGGCAATCGGGTTGCAACCCGTCGCCTGCGCGCCGTAAAAGCGCGTTTCGGCGGCTTCGACCAGGCCGAGTCTGGCCAGCTCGCTGAAGCCCTTATGAATTTTGGTGATGAGCGAACCGCCAGCCATCGGGACGACTACGGCATCCGGCGTGCGCCAGCCGAGCTGTTCGGCGATCTCGTAGCCGAAGGTCTTCGAGCCTTCGCCGTAAAAGGGCCGCAGGTTGACGTTGACGAAAGCGATGCGGTAACGGCCCGCGATCTCGCTGCACAGGCGATTGACGTCATCGTAATTGCCGCGCACCGGGATCAGGTTCGCGCCGAAGACCTGCGTGCCGATCACCTTGCTCTTTTCCAGATTGTCGGGGATGAGGATGTAAGCGGGGAATCCTGAGGCGGCGGCGTTGGCGGCGACGGAGTTGGCGAGGTTGCCGGTCGAGGCGCAACCGACCGCTTCAAAATTGAACTCGCGCGCTTTGGAGAGCGCGACTGCCACAACACGATCCTTGAATGACAGACTCGGGTGCGAGACCGCGTCGTTCTTGATGTAAAGCTCGCGCACGCCGAGAGCTTTTGCCAGCCGCTCGGCACGCACGAGCGGCGTACATCCCGTCTGCACCCCGACCGCCGGCTCGCCCTCAATTGGCAGCAGCTCGCGGTAGCGCCACATTGTTTTTGGGCGCGCCGCGATTGTGTCGCGCGTCAGCGTCTCTTTGATCGCGTCGTAATCATAATCAACTTCCAGCGGCCCGAAGCACTCTTCGCAGATCGCGACCGGCGCGACCGGGTAAGGGTGCCCGCACTCGCGGCATTTCAATCCTTTGATGTAGCTTCTGGTGTTGCTCATTCTCATCCCTCTCGAATTTGAAATCTGAAATTTGAAATACTCGATTCGAGGTGGGCAGCAAAAGCGACTCTCCAGCGGTTTGAACTCATGGCCCCACAAAGCAAAAGCCCTGCGCTAAAGATAGCGCAGGGCTCTGATGATTCCATTTCCCGCAGCTCTTTAGCAGTTTTTGTAAGTGGAGCAAGTCGCCTTAAATCGCCACTCGAATTGTCAATGATGACCGGCAAAACCGGCCCCGAAATCAGAAAAGCCCCGCGCTCAAACTGGCGCGAGGCTTTTATTGAATCCTCAGGCTGTTTAGCGCTTTTTTTTACGTGGAAGCAAGTAGCCTTAAATCACCACGATCAACTTTTCCTCGTGAACCTTACACCGCACGGCGAAGTTACGTCAAGAGATCAGCGGTTTTTTCCGGGCTTCAGGGTAAAAATTCCCCCGGTCTTGATCAACCGCACCTCCAAAGTTATGATGCGGCATTCTCTATGAGACAGAATCATTCACATCAGACACACTGTTGTTGTCGGTGACCGCAGGCCGACTGTCTCTTCCTTTATCCTGTCAAACCAACACCAGAGGAGGAAAGTTTATGTCCATTCGCATAGGCGATGTCGCACCTGATTTCACAGCCCAGACGACCGAAGGCCAGATCAAGTTCCATGAGTGGATCGGCGACAGCTGGGCCGTTCTCTTTTCGCATCCGAAAGACTTCACGCCGGTCTGCACGACCGAACTCGGCGAGGCCGCGCGCCTCAAACCGGAATTCGACAAGCGCAACGTCAAAATCATCGGCCTCAGTGTTGATCCGACCGATTCACATCAGAAGTGGGCCGAGGACATCAGGGAGACTCAGGGCCACGCGCTGAATTTCCCCGTGATCGCCGACGCTGATAAGAAGGTCGCGGACCTTTACGACATGATCCACCCGAACGCCAGCGACACGTTCACCGTGCGCTCGGTCTTCATCATCGGGCCGGACAAGAAGGTCAAGCTCACGCTCACTTACCCGGCCAGCACGGGGCGCAATTTCGACGAGGTTCTGCGCGTGATTGACTCGCTGCAGCTGACGGCGAAGCACAGCGTGGCCACGCCGGTCAACTGGAAGCAGGGTGAAGACGTGATCATCGTCCCGGCGGTCACTGACGAGCAGGCGAAGGAGAAATTCCCCGGCGGGTGGAAGACGCTGAAGCCCTATCTGCGCGTCGTGCCTCAGCCCAAGTAAACGATCAGGTGATCCGAAGGGGCGACACGGCAGGTCGTCCCTTCACAGATTGATCATGACGCCCATTGTTCTCTGTTCACTTCGATCTGGTAGCGCTCCAGTTTGAGGTAAAGCCCTCTGGGCGAGAGGCCGAGTTCTCTGGCGACGGCGCGGAGGTTGCCCCGGTTGCGCGCGACCGATTCCCTGAGCATGCGCGTTTCGAGCGCGCTGACGGCGTCCGCGAGTTTCTGACCCGGCACGATCTGAGGCAGGGGATTCCCGGTTTCCGGCTGGCGGGCAATGGCCTCGCGTGACAACAGCGAATCAACGGAGATGCCGGCGGGGCGGGGCGGGAATGCGCTGGAGAAGTAACTGGCGGATGATGATCTGCCGCCGCCACCCTGCGACGCGATGTTTCGCCGGATCAGCGGCGAGAGCTTGTCTTCGGTGATTTCGCCGCCCGACGGGGTGAGCGCGATGAGGCGCTGAATTTCATTCGCCAGTTGTCGCACGTTGCCCGGCCAGTCATAGACGAGCATCATATCCAGCGCCTGCGGGGCGATGGTGATGTCTTCCTTGTTTTCCTGAACCGAGTAGCGGGTGATCATATGGGTCACCAGCGCCGGGATTTCGTCGCGGCGTTCACGTAGCGGCGGCATGTGCAGGCGGATCACGTTCAGGCGATAAAACAGGTCCTCGCGAAACTTCCCTTCCGCCACCAGTTTTTCCAGATCACAATTGGTCGCCGCGATCACGCGCACGCTGACTTTGACAGGGCTGGTTTCGCCGAGCGGCTGAATCTCGCCTTCCTGCAGGAAGCGCAGCAGTTTCGGCTGCACGTCGAGCGCCAGGTCGCCGACCTCGTCCAGAAACAGTGTCCCCCCGGCGGCGCTGCGGATCACGCCCCGGTAATCGGCGTTGGCCCCCGTGAAAGCCCCCTTGCGGTGGCCGAATAACTGCGAGTCAATGATCTCCTTCGGCGCGACCGTGCAGTTGAAGGCAACGAACGGCGCCTCACGCCGGTCACTGAGCGTATGAATGGCGCGGGCAATCACTTCCTTGCCGGTGCCCGATTCGCCGGTCACCAGCACCGTCACGGTGCTGCCGCGAATCTTGTTGATCTCGTCCACGAGCGCGCGCATCGCGATGCTCTGATAAACCATCCCCGGCAGTTCGATCTCTTTCTTGTCGGCGCTCAGGTCATAGCCTTCAATCGTCCGCACGTGGCTGCGGAGCGTACACAGTTCCAGCCCCATCTCGGTCAGGCGGATCAGCGGTTCGATGAACTGGCGGTGCGGGTGGAGCGCGCCGCTCAGGTCTCCGAGGTAGAGGACGAGCGCGGCGGATTCACCCGGGTGCAGTTCATAAAGCGCTGCACGCGCGACTGCCGTCCTGTCCGAGCCGCGCAACTGTGCCACTTTTTCACTGAGGGCCTCGGCCTGCTGCTCGTGACAGCCCTGCCAGGAGAGCGGGACGGGCACGGAATCAGAGTTGAATTCATAAACGATCACCGGCTCAACGCCGAGATCCTGATGGATGATCCGCGTCAGTTCGTGCAACAGCAGTTCGCGTGAACTGGCGGCGCCCGCCAGCCGCAGCAGGGCCGCGTTGCTGGTGACGGCAAGGTCGTGCGCTTTGCCGCGGAGCGCCTGATCGCTGAGAGTCGGTTGCGGGAGGGAATCCGGCCCCGTTTTTTGCGTCAGCGCATCGAGCCTTGCCAGCGCGGCCTCGGTCCGCCCGAGCATCGGCGCGGCTTCGAGCCTCATAAAGGCTTCGCGCGCCCGGCCGAGTTCCGCGCGGGCCTTCTCCACCTCACCGGCCCGGGTGCAGGCGTTGCCGAGGTGATACCCGGCTCTGCCTGCACGGTAGCGGTTCGAGACCATCTCAAAAATCGAAACTGCCTGGCTGAGAAGGTTGACGGCCTCGCTGTGATTGCCGGCGGCTGAAGCCAGCCGGCCCGACAACTCGCGGAGGTGGCCGATCAGGACGGTGTTATTGAGCCTCTCAACCGGGCCGCTGACCTCGTCAACGATCCCGCGCGCGTTCCCGTAATCACCCGCTTCGAGATACGTTTCGGCGATCCAGAGCCGCGCCGCGGCCTGCCCCCGCTGATCCTCCGAGTCGGTCGCGACTTTGAAGCTGTCGTTGAAGGCGGCCTCCGCCTGCGCGTGACTGCCCTGCAAGAGGTGGCAGCGACCGAGGATCAGCTGGGCCTGAATCTCGACGAAGCGTCCCGACACCTGCTGCAACGCGGCAATGCCCGCACGCACCAGTCGCTCGGCTTCCTCAAACTGCCCGCAGATCATGGCCAGTTCGCCGAGCGTCTCCAGAGAATTGCCTTCCGCGATCCGGTCACCGACTTCACGCGCCAGAGTGATGGCCGTTTCGAGCGCTTCTCTGGCCCCCCGCGTGTCACCCAGATTCAGCAGATTGAACCCGAGATTGGTATAGGTTGCCGCCAGCAGCCGTTTGTTTCCGGAGCGCTCGAAGTAACGGGCGGCGCGCTGCAGCAGATCAGCCCCTTCCTTTTCCTGCCCCTGCTCCTGCAGCAGTACCATGACTGCGCTGTTCATGTAGATATGTCCGAACAGCAGCGGCGGATCATTTTCACTCAGCAGGTTGAGCGCCTGATCGTGATAGTCGCGCGCACTTTTGAAATCACCTTCGGTGATGGCGACCATCGCCAGACCATGATAGGCACTGGCGAGCGAAACCTTGTGGCCGGTCAGGCGGTGGTGTTTGAGCGCCTGCAAAAAGTGGTCGCGCGCGAATTTCGTCTCGCCGATGGCCCGGTAGATGCGCCCCAGCACCTGATGGCAGTTGCCGATCTCGGCAATGTCATCCCGCTCCTCGGCCAGTGCGAGCGCGTTCCTGGCGAATGAAATCGCTTTCGGCCTGTCGGCGGTGTAGCCGTAAGCCGACCCGAGCCGCAGGTAGACTTTGCCCAGCACGACCGGGTGCAGCATGGCGCGCGATTCCGTCTGGTCGTATTCAGACAGGACTTCAATCGCTTCGCGGTAGCGCGCCAGGCCTTCCAGCGCCTCCGCCGCCAGACAACTGAGCGTGGCGCGCTGCTCTTCGCTCAGCCGGTCGCTCGCCAGCGCCGCGTGGAAATACTCGACCGCCTCCTCGTTCTCATAGCGCGCGAAGGCCGCCCGCCCGGCTTCGATCAGCCCGGCCAGATCGCCAGCGTCGCGCGGCGCCTGAATTTTGTGGGCGCCGGAATGGGAACGAAGGTTTGCGGATTTCATCTGACTTTCGATTCTCGAATGAAGCGTCGGCTCGGCGCGCGCCGAAAAATCAAATTTCGCACCCGGCAAGACGAGACGAAAGAGGAACCGCTGCTGAAAAGCGCCCCAATTCTAGCATGGTAAACATCGAATCGAAGGCTGGTTTCAGTTCTATCGCCTGTCCGGAGTGCTGCCCGTCATTAATCGCGCTCCTTCAGCCATCCGATCAGCAGTTCTGCGAATGCGCCGCACGCGACGCCGACGGCATAACACGCCAGATCGCTCCACAAAAACCCGTAACCCAGCACCAGCCCGCCGATCCGGGTCCGCCGAATCGCGTCAATCCACGGCGCGTGATAAAGCTGGCTGACTTCAATCAGCAGCGAAAAGCCCGCGGCCAGCATCGCGACCCGCCGGGTTGACCACCGCGGCATCAAAAACCCGATCAGTAGAAACACCAGCAGCGCCCACAGCGTATCCCCGGCATAATCGGCGATGAAATGTGGCAACGCAATGTGGCGCGAGCGCGAAGCAAGGCCGAGAAAAATGACGAAGCCGCACAACAAGGCATAGATCAGGCGCGACCTCGGTCTGACGTCGGGCATTTGTTTGTCACCTTCATCCGGCCAGATGCCTGTCATAGCCAAGCTCGACCAGCTTTTCATAAGCCTGCCAGACATCATCAGGAATCTCCTGCTCGATCTGAAATCCCAGGCCTGGATAAAGCCTGATGCGTTGCAGATCGCCGATCATAATGTTGATGACCTTGTCTTTGGGAATTGTCGCGGTCGGATATTCAGGAAAAGGGATGGGGGGCGAGGCGGCAATGACCCGTTTGCCCGGCCAGCGCTTCATAAACGTGGCCCAGGCTCTGCGCTCCATGTAAGGCTTCTGGACGAGGATAAAACTGCCGGGGTTCATCCCCCGTGCTTCGAGCAGCCGGCAGCTGAAAGCGATGTTTTCTCCGGTATTGGTTGATTCAGGCTCAATCAGGATGGATTCGCGGGGGACGCCTTTCCGTAAAGCGACTTCGGCAAAAGCCTCGGCTTCAGGTTTGTCAAAAAGCTCTCTCGTCAGAGCGCCGACGTTGCCCGAAAACATAAGCAGCGGCGCCCAGCCCTGAAGGTAAAGGTCGGCGGCATATTCCGCGACGCGCAGGTCGTTGCTGCCGAGGGCGAGAATGATGTCACTGTGTTCCAGCGGGTGATTCAGGTGATGATAGTCCCAAATCTTCCGAGCGAGTTCGTCAACAAGCGAATCTGACACTGATCAACCTCATGGGGGCTGTTCCAATTTTATTTACCCTCGCGCCCGCGCCACCGCCTCTTTCCACCCTTCATACAAACGCTCGCGCTCGCTCTTCTTCATCTTCGGCTCGAAGCGTTTTTCCTCCTGCCACTGCGAGGCGATCTCTTTCTCATTCTTCCAGAAGCCGACGGCCAGCCCGGCCAGGTAAGCCGCGCCGAGCGCCGTCGTTTCAGTTACGACCGGGCGCACGACGGGGATGCCAAGGATGTCGGCCTGGAACTGGCAGAGGAAGTTGTTGTGCGTCGCGCCGCCGTCAACGCGCAGTTCCTTCGCCCTGATCCCCGAATCCTTCTGCATGCACTCGATCACGTCGCGCGTCTGGTAGGCCATCGCTTCGAGCGCCGCGCGAACCAGGTGGGCGCGGGTCGAGCCGCGTGTCAGGCCGCTGATTGCGCCGCGAGCGTTCATATCCCAGTAGGGCGCGCCGAGGCCGACGAACGCGGGGACGAAATAGACTCCGTGATTGTCGGCGACCGAATTCGCCAGTTCTTCCGTCTCGGCGGCATTCGCGATTATCCCGAGCCCGTCGCGCAGCCACTGCACCGCGGCCCCGGCGACGAAGACGCTGCCTTCGAGCGCGTATTCGGTCTCACCGCGCGTCCGCCATGCAATCGTCGTGAGCAGGCCGGTCTTTGACGGCGTCGCCTTCGCGCCCGTGTTCATGAGCATAAAGCAGCCCGTGCCGTAAGTGTTCTTCATCATTCCCGGCCTGAAGCATGCCTGGCCGAACAGGGCCGCCTGCTGATCGCCCGCGATTCCCGCAATCGGGATCGGCGCGCCGAGCAGGTCGGGATCAGTTTCGGCATAGACTTCGGATGAGGACTTCACTTCGGGCAGGAGCGACGGCGGGATGCGCAGGCGGTCGAGAATTTCAGTGTCCCACTTCTGCGACCGGATGTCGTAGAGCAGCGTGCGCGAGGCGTTCGAGACGTCGGTCACGTGCGCCCTGCCGCCGCTCAGCCGGTTAACGAGCCAAGTGTCAACCGTGCCGAAAGCCAGTTCGCCGGCATTCGCACGTCGCCGGGCGTTCTTCACGTTATCGAGCAGCCAGGCCACCTTGGTGCCCGAAAAGTAAGCGTCGGTCACGAGCCCCGTTTTGCGCCGGATCACGCGGTCGAACTTTTCGGCCTGCAATTTTTCGCACATCGGCGCGGTGCGGCGGCACTGCCAGACGATGGCGTTATGAATCGCCCGGTCAGTCCGGCGGTCCCAGACTACTGTGGTTTCGCGCTGATTGGTGATGCCGATGGCGGCGATGTCTTTCGCCTCGATGCAAGTGTAAGCGAGGGCGCGGCGGGCGCATTCGAGTTGCGATTCCCAGATGGCTTCGGGGTCGTGTTCGACCCAGCCGGCCCGCGGGAAAATCTGGGGGAATTCCTGCTGCGCGAGGTGGACGATGGCGCCAGCGCGGTTGAAAATGATGGCGCGCGAAGATGTCGTTCCCTGATCGAGGGCGAGAATGTAGCCGGGCATATTTCAGTTCACCAGTGCTTCGGATGTGATTCAGGTTTTCAGACATTCAGAGGGCGGCCTGCTTGCTTCGGATGTGGCCCTGATGGATACTGGCGTGCCAGAAATTCATCACAACTGCTTCAGAGACTTCTCCATCAACCGGGCAGGCAGCGAAATCAAAGAAACCCTCTCGTGCGTGGTGCTTATTTTTAGCTTCGCGGCGGGTTTGTCAATCAATCCAGTGATCAGGGGAAGGCAGGAATGATTTTTACAGGAGAAATGTATCCGCTGCTGGCCGTCTTCGCCGCCGACAGTCACACGAAGCTGCTGCTTACGCTCTTCGTCATGTTCGTCACGGCCAAGCTGTTCGCCGAAATCTTCGAGCGGGTGAAGCAGCCCGCCGTCGCCGCCGAAATTCTGGCCGGCATCATCATCGGGCCGAGCGTCCTGGGCTGGGTGCAGCCGAGCGAACTGACATCAACTCTGGCGGAAATCGGCGTCCTCTTTCTGCTCTTCCGCGTCGGGCTGGAGACGCGACCGTCAGATATTTTTCGCGTCGGGCTGCGCGCAACACTGGTCGCCGTGCTGGGGGTGATCGTCCCGTTCATTGCCGGCTACACGTTATTCCGCCTCTGGGGCAGGCCACAGATCGAGGCAATCTTCGTGGGCGCGGCGCTGGTCGCGACCTCGGTCGGCATTACGGCGCGAGTGCTGGGACAGATGAATGTTCTTGGCCTGGAAACGAGCCGCATCATTCTGGGCGCGGCCGTGATTGACGACGTGCTGGGGCTGCTGATTCTGGCAGTCGTCAGCAGCATGGCCAAGGGCGGTGTTGATTACGCGGAGATCGGCACGACGGCGGCACTGGCCATCGGCTTCACGCTGCTCGTGGCGCTCGTCGGCGCGCGGACGGTCAATAAAATCCGCCACCGCGTCGAGAAGCTGAGGGTCGGACAGGCGTATCTGGTCTTCGGGCTGGCCGTCTGTCTGGGCCTTGGTCTGGTGGCAAGTTACATCGGCGTGGCGGCTATCGTCGGCGCATTCCTCGCCGGAATGGCCTTATCCGAATCAACCGAAGGCACGGACATGCCGATGCAGGCCGAGGCCGTCACCGAATTCCTGTTGCCGTTTTTCCTGGTCAACATCGGAATGCAACTCAGGCTGGACGCTTTTCTCACGCGCGAAGGGATCGTCCTCGCACTGCTCGTTACCTTCCTTGCCGCCATCACCAAAGTCATCGGCTGCGGTCTGGCCGCCGCGCCGCTCGGATTCAAACGTGCGATGCAGGTCGGCGTCGGAATGATTCCGCGCGGCGAAGTGGGAATCGTGGTCGCGCAACTCGGGCTGGGGATGCACACCATCAGCGATCTGGCTTACGGCGTGGTGCTGTTTATGGCCGTCATGTCAACGCTGATCGCCCCGCCGTTCCTCGTGCCTTTATTCAAAGGCGAGCAGCAGACGGAGGACGACATGCTGCCCATCAGCTCATTGTCCTGACCCCAGGGTGTCAGGCAACGGCTGCGATCTTCCATCTGGTCATCAATTCTTATTATTTTTGCCCGATGCCCCCTGCCATCGAATTCGACCGCGTTGAGTTCCGCTATCCCGGTGGGCCGCTCCTGCTTGATGGTTTGTCACTGGCGATTGAAGCGGGCGAGACGCTGGCGCTCGTGGGCAGAAGCGGGATGGGCAAATCCACAATTCTGAAACTGATCAATCATCTGCTGCTGCCGACGTCAGGCGTCGTGCGTGTCGAAGGCCGCGACACGACCGAGTGGGACGCCATCAGGCTGCGGCGCCACATCGGTTACGTGTTGCAGGAAGTCGGACTGTTCCCGCACCTGACGATAGAACGCAACGTCGGCATCGTCCCGCGACTCGAAGGCTGGAGTGAAGATCGCATTCGCGCCCGCGTTGATGAACTGCTCAGGCTGACGGGCCTCGACCCCGAGACTTATCGTGACCGTTACCCCCGTGAACTTTCAGGCGGGCAGCGCCAGCGCGTCGGCGTGGCGCGCGCGCTGGCGCTTGACCCGACGATTCTGCTGATGGACGAACCGTTCGGCGCGCTCGACCCGCTGACCCGCGTGGAAATTCACCGCGAGTTCCGCCGCATTCAGGAGACAATCCGCAAAACCGTCGTCATCGTCACGCACGATATGGGCGAAGCTTTCACGCTCAGTACGAGGATGGGGGTGCTGGCGGCGGGTAAGCTGGCGGCAATCACGACGCCGGCAGAGATCGTGCGTTCGACGAGTCCCGAAGTACGAATGCTGCTCGACACAGTCACGTCAATCCCACGACCGCAATGAGGCTGCTCGAATTCTGGCTGAACAACCGGGCTGATTTTCTCGCCGCGCTGGCGCGGCATCTGGCACTGGTCGTTGCCGCGACGGGCATCGCAGTCGCCATCGGCGTGCCGCTCGGCGTCGTCGCGTATCGCCGGCGGCGGCTCGGTTCGTGGCTCATCGGTTTTGCCAACATCGTGCAGACGATCCCGAGTCTGGCGATGTTCGGCTTTCTGATCCCGCTGCCGTACGTCGGCGGCATCGGCGCAAAGGCCGCGCTGATCGTGCTGATCCTTTACGCGCTGCTGCCGGTCATGCGCACGACGGTGAGCGGGCTCGCCGGCATTGACCCGGCGGTGCGCGAGGCGGCAGTGGCAATGGGCATGACCGATCAGCAGATGCTGCGCATCGTCGAACTGCCGCTCGCGCTCAACTCGATCATCGCGGGCATCCGAGTGGCGACCGTGGTCGGCGTCGGCACGGCCACGATTGCGGCGGCGATTGGAGCGGGCGGCCTGGGCGAATACATCTTCCGCGGCGTGGCTTCGGTGGACAGCACGGTCATCCTCGCGGGCGCGATCCCGGCGGCTGTGCTGGCGCTGCTCGCGGATTTTTCGCTCGGCGCTCTGGAACGATGGCTCGCGCCCGGGCGCGCCCGCGGCAAAGCGACCCGCGCCGGTCTGGCGGCAGTCGTGGCAGCGGCTTCACTGCTCCTGATCCTGGGCGTCCTGTTCTGGAGCGAAATGGCGCGCGGACGCATCGTCGTCGGCTCGAAGAATTTCAGCGAGCAGTTGATCCTCGGCGAACTGATCGCGCAGACCATCGAGCGCAGCACCAGTCTGAAAGTCAGCCGCAAACTCAACCTCGGCGACACGCTGGTCTGCGAAACGGCGATGCGCGCGGGCGATCTGGATGTTTACATCGAATACACCGGCACGGCGCTGACCGCGGTTTTCAAACAGCCGACGCTGACCGACGTGAACGAAGTCTCGCGCCGCGTGGCGGAAGGTTACGCCGCCACCGGTCGCACGATGATGCCCGCGCTCGGCTTCGAGAACACGTTCGCGATTCTGGTGCGCGGCGACGAGGCGCGCCGGCTCGGCCTGCGAACGATCTCTGACGCGGCAAGGTATACGCCCGGGTGGCGCGCGGGCTTCGGCCCGGCGTTTCTGGATCGCGAAGACGGTTACCGCGGGCTGGTGAACGCTTACGGGCTGCGCTTTGCCGAAGCGCCGCGCGCAATGGATCTGTCGCTCACTTACCGCGCGCTCGCCGAACGGCAGGTTGACCTGATCGCCGGCAATTCGACCGACGGCTTGATTGATAAGCTCAACCTGTTCATGCTTGAGGACGACAAAAGATACTTCCCCCCATATCAGGCCGTGCCGGTGATTCGCACCGCGGTTCTCAACCGTCATCCCGAACTGCGCGCGACACTCGAACGACTGGCCGGGAAGATTTCTGATCAGGAGATCCGGCAGATGAATTACCAGGCGGACGCCGAACGCAAAGACGCAGCGACGATTGCGCGCGCCTTTCTGGAGCGGCACCCCGAAGTGATCGGCAGAAGATAATTTTCATCACCCTTGCAGGAGAACATGATGAAGGATATTTCGCGACGCAAAGCTATTGAAACGATGATGGCCGGAGGCGCAGGGCTCGCGCTCTCCGGGCTGACGACGAGCGAGGCGCAAACTACAGCCCCCGCCACGACGAATGCTCCAGCTTTCCGCGGCCAGCACCAGCCCAGACCGCTGCCCTTCGATGCGACAAAGCTCAAGGGCATTTCCGAAAAGCTCATCAAATCGCACTGGGAAAACAACTACCAGGGCGCGGTCAAGGCGCTCAATGCGGTCGAGCAGCGGCTCGCCGCGATGCTCGCCGATAAGGACCTGCCCGCTTACGTTTACGGCGACCTCAAGCGCGAGGAACTCATCCGCACCGGCTCGGTCGTGCTGCACGAACATTACTTCGCCAACCTCGGCGGCGACGGCAAGCCGGGCGGCGACGTTCTCAATGCGATCAAACAATCGTTCGGCAGTTACGAGCAGTGGGAGGCTGAGTTCAAAAGAACGGGCAACGCCCTGGGCGGCGGGTCGGGCTGGGTGATCTTCGCCCACAACTTCCACACCGGCGAACTGCACAATTACTGGTCGTGGGATCACATGCACAACGCGCCTTTCTCGCGCCCGCTGCTCGCGCTCGATATGTATGAGCATGCCTATCACATGGATTACGGCGCGGCGGCGGCGAAATACGTTGACGCGTTCATGCAGAACGTCAACTGGGAGGAGGTCAATCGCCGCTTCACGAGCGCGCAGAAAGCGGCAGCGGCATTGCGGGGATGACCAAAGTGGGGAAAGGGAAGGAGACTATGCCTGCTGAAGCGACCACTGCTCGTCTGAGCCTGAGAACAGAGGGCACAACTTTGCGCGAAAGCAGTTTTGCCGCCGACGTGCGCGTCGGGCTGACGGCCCGACCGAAACGACTGCCGCCCAAATATTTTTACGACGATCTGGGGTCACATCTGTTCGAGGCGATCTGCCACCTGCCGGAGTATTACCCGACCAGAAGCGAGGCCGAAATCCTGCAACGTTACGCCGGTGAAATCGCGGGCAGCCTGCCGGGGCCGGTTAGTGTCGTCGAACTGGGCAGCGGCAGTTCAGTCAAAACACGCTACATCATCGAAGCACTGATGGCACGACAGGGCCAGCTGCTCTATCAGCCGATTGATATTTCCGCAACGATGCTCGAACAGAGCGCGCACACTCTGCTCAAGGATTACCCGTCATTGCGCATCGCCGCTCAGGCGCGTGATTACACCAAGGGGTTGGGGGCGCTCGAACGCGATCACGATGAAGCCGTGCTGGCGCTCTTTCTCGGCTCGAACATCGGCAATTACGACCCACAGGCGGCGCAAGGTTTGTTGCGGCAGGTGCGTCATTCACTGCGCGCCGGCGACGGGCTGCTGCTCGGCGCGGACCTGAAGAAATCAACGGAGATCCTCGAAGCGGCTTACAACGACGCGCTCGGAGTGACCGCGGCTTTCAATCTCAACCTGCTCTCGCGCATCAATCGCGAACTTGATGCGGACTTTGACCTGAAGAAATTCGAGCATCGCGCGTTCTACAACCGCGAGCAGGGGCGGATCGAAATGCACCTGGTCAGTCGCGGCGCGCAAACCATCAGGATCAGGGGCATCAGGCTGACGGTTGAAATGCAGGCGGGCGAGACGATTCACACGGAAAATTCATACAAGTACGACTTCGAGCAGCTGACCGGGCTGGCTGCCGCGACGGGCTTCCGGGTCGCACAGGTGTGGCTGGATGCGGGGGAAAGATTCAGCAGCAATCTGTGGCTGGCGGTTTAATCGCCCCAGCCTCCGATCCTGTCGAATTTGCGCGAGGCTTACTCAAGCGCCACGATCCTTCCTTCGGCTGCCGATTGCAGAACGGCATTGATCGTGTGGCAATTGGCTTTCGCATCGGCCGGCGTGAGCAGCGGTTGTTTCCCGGCCAGCAGGCAATCGCTGAAGTGTTCGACTTCGAGTTTGAAGTGGTTCGCCGCCGGCAACCGCTCAAGACAGCTTTTACCGTCGTCAGTCCACCAGCTGATCTCCGGCACCTCATTCGGCAGCAGCCAGACGCGGTGACAGCGCAGGCCGCCGCGCGTGCCGGTGACTTCGTATTCCGAGCGCCGCGCGGATTCAAAGCCCGCTTCAATGATGGCCTGCCGATTGCTGCTGAAATTCAGCACGGCGGTTGTCGCGAGGTCCGCGCCATTGTCGTTGTACCGCGCCGTCGCGATTACTGTTTCAGGCCGGTCGCCGCCCATCACGAGGCGCGCCGAATGGACGGCGTAGCAGCCCACATCCCACATCGCGCCGCCCCCCATCCCGACGCCGTTCGCCAGACGGTAGAGCCTTTCCGGGCGCATCATAAAGCCGCAGCTCGCGCGCACCTGCCGCACTTCACCGATCACACCCGAACGGATGATTTCCAGCACGCGCTCGTGTTGCGGGTGGAAGCGGTACATAAACCCTTCCATTACGAGGACGCCGTGAGCCTTCGCCGCGGCCTCGATGTCGGTGATGTCCGCGACCCTGAGCGCCATCGGTTTTTCACAAAGCACGTGTTTGCCGCGTTCGACCGCTCGCAATGTCCACTCGGCGTGTTCGTGATTCGCCAGCGGCAGATAAATCGCGTCCACATCGGGATCATCCAGTAATTCTTCATAGCCCGGGCAGACGCGGATTCCCGCCTGCCCTGGAGCGTAACGCGCAATCGGTCCGGCTGCGGCGTCAGGGCGGCGACTGGCGACAGCAATCAATTCTGAATTTTGATCTTCGGCTATGGTGGGCAGCATTCGCTCAAGGATGCGCGCGGCGCCAAGAATGCCCCAGCGGACTTTAGCGCTATTCGTCATGTGATCTCCTCCAGTCCGGATCTGATCGGTGCATCATAGCGGGTCGGGTTTTCCGGCGCCATCCGCCCGCGGTGCCCTTGCTAACCACGGGCCGACCCGCTAAATTGCGGGGCGTTGTTTCCCTTCTGCATCATCCGAAGTCTGACAATCAATCTGCTCGAAAGGAACAGGCGATGGCATCTCAACTGCTTGGCACCAAGAGTCCTGACTTACTCATCAGCGAGTCGGAGGCCCCTGAACGACAAATGAAGCGCACGCTCTCGGCAGTGGATCTGACAGCGCTCGGGATCGGCGCGATCATCGGTGCCGGCATCTTTTCGCTCGTGGGCACGGCCTCGGCAGGGGAGTCTTTCTCGAGCAGGCTCAAAACCCCGCTCATGAATTTCATCACCGCCTGGCTGAGCGGGTCGGAAGTGCAACTCGGAAGGCCCGGCGCGGGGCCGGCGCTCATCTTTTCGCTGATTGTGGCGGCCATCGCCTGCGCGTTCGCCGCGCTCTGTTATGCCGAACTCGCCTCGATGATCCCGGTCTCGGGCAGCGCCTACACTTACGCTTACGCGACGCTCGGCGAGATTTTCGCCTGGATCATCGGCTGGGATCTGATCCTCGAATACGCTGTCGGCAACATGGCCGTCGCGCTGAGCTGGTCGGGGTATTTCATCAAGCTGCTTTACAGCCTCTTCGGGATCAAACTGCCGCTCTGGCTGGTCTCTGACAGCACGACGGCGACGGGATTGATTCAAAGCAACAGCGACTCGCTTCAGTATTATTCTTCGACGGCGCTGCCGGTCGTCGCGGGCCATCAGATCGCGATCAACCTGCCGGCGCTGCTGATCGTGCTGCTGCTCACGGTGCTGCTGGTTTACGGCATTCAGGAGAGCGCGCGCGCAAACACGGTTGCCGTCATCGTCAAGACCGTCATTCTGATCTTCTTCATCGCCTTCGGCGCGTTCTACCTCAACCCGACGAACTGGCAGCCGTTCAACCCGAATGGCTTTGCCGGCGTGATGACCGGGTCGGCCATCATCTTTTTCGCCTTCATCGGATTTGACGCGATCTCGACCACGGCTGAGGAAACGCGCAACCCGCAACGCGACCTGCCCATCGGGATGATCGCGAGCCTCGTCATCTGCACAGTCATCTACATTCTGGTCGCCGGGGTGATGACGGGTCTGAAAAAGTACACGGCGTTTGCGGGCGACGCGGCGCCGATTGCGACGGCGATTGCCGTCATCAACAAGCCCTGGCTTGAGGCATTGATCAGTGCCGGGGCGCTCGCCGGCTCGACCTCGGTGCTGCTCGTGTTCCAGCTCGGGCAGCCGCGCATCTTCATGGCGATGGCGCGCGACGGACTGCTGCCGCAATATTTCGCCAAAATCCATCCACGCTTCCGCACGCCTCACATCACGACTATCTGGACTGGCGTCATCGTCGGCGGGGTGGCAATGCTGACTGACATCGGCTCGCTGGCCGATTTGACGAACATCGGGACTCTGTTCGCGTTCGTGCTGGTCTGTTTCGGCGTCATCGCGCTCAGACGCACAGCGCCTGAGCGGAAGCGCCCCTTCCGCGTCCCCTTCGTCCCGGTATTCCCCATCCTCGGCGCGCTATTCTGTCTGGGGCTGATGCTCAGCCTGCCCATCGAGACCTGGTATCGTTTTTTCATCTGGCTCGCCGTCGGCCTGATCATCTACTTCGGCTATGGCGTGCGGAACAGCAGGCTGAGGGCCGGCAAATAGCGGTCGTATCCGGGGATGTTTCTGCAGAAACACGGGTGAAAAGGCCGGGCGCCTGAGCCCGGCTTTTTATTTTACAAACCTGTCCATAAACCGCGTCGAGAGATTCCCGGCAATAAAATCAGGGTCGCTCATGATCTTCAGGTGGAGCGGGATCGTGGTTTTGATGCCTTCGACCACCATCGCTTCGAGCGCGCGGCGCATGCGGGCGATGGCGCGTTCGCGGGTGCGGCTGTGGACGATCAGCTTGGCGATCATCGAATCGTAATGCGGCGGGACGAAATACCCGGCGTAGGCGGCGGTGTCGGTGCGCACGCCGGGGCCGTTCGGGACGTTGAAGGTCGTGATGCGGCCCGGGCTGGGGGCGAAGGTGTCGGGGTCTTCGGCGTTGATGCGGCATTCGATGGCGTGGCCGACGAACATGATTTCATCCTGCGCAAAGCCTAACGGCTCACCCGCGGCGACGCGGATCTGGGCGGCGACCAGATCGGCAATCGTCACCATCTCGGTGACCGGATGCTCGACCTGAATGCGCGTGTTCATCTCCATGAAGTAGTAATTGCCCTTTTCGTCGAACAGGAATTCAATCGTCCCCGCGTTGCTGTAGCCGACCTCCTGACAGGCTTTGACGGCGACGGCGCCCATCTCCCGCCGCAGTTCGTAGCTGACGGCGGGCGAGGGTGACTCTTCGATCAGCTTCTGATGGCGGCGCTGGATCGAGCATTCGCGCTCTCCCAGGTGGACGACGTTGCCGTAGTTGTCGGCGAGGACCTGGATTTCGATGTGGCGCGGTCGCTCGATGTATTTTTCGAGGTAGACGCCGCTGTTTTTGAAGGCGGCCTCGGCCTCGGCGCGGGCGGTGCTGTAAGCCGAGATGAGTTCTTCCCGCGACCGCGCCACGCGCATGCCGCGACCGCCGCCGCCCGCCGTCGCCTTGATCAGCACCGGGTAGCCGATCCGTCTGGCCTCTTTGATGGCGGCCCCTTCGTCATCGAGCAGCCCCTCGCTGCCGGGGGTGACGGGGACGCCTGCATTCTTCATCGCCTGCTTCGCCGAAGCCTTGTCGCCCATCGTCCGCATGACCTCCGGCGAAGGGCCGATAAAAGTGATGTTGCAGGCGGCGCAGACTTCGGCGAAGTAGGGGTTCTCGGAAAGAAACCCGTAGCCGGGGTGAATCGCGTCAACGTCAGTGAGTTCCGCCGCGCTGATGATCGCGGGGATGTTCAGGTAACTTTGCGCGGACGGCGGCGGGCCGATGCAGATGGCCTCGTCGGCGAAGCGGACGTGCAGGGCGTCGCGGTCGGCTTCCGAATGCACCGCGACGGTTTTGATATCGAGCTCCTTGCAGGCCCAGATGATGCGGCAGGCGATCTCGCCGCGATTGGCGATCAGGATTTTCTTGAACATAAGAGCGGCGGCCGGCGGTTATTTCCGGGAAGATTGCAGCTGTCAGGGAAAAGAGTGTTGCCGGCTACCGGCTACTACAGCCTGATTCCGAACAGCGGCTGGCCGTATTCGACGGGCTGGCCGTTTTCGGCGAAGATTTTCGCGACAGTCCCGCTGACTTCCGCAGTGATTTCGTTCATCAGCTTCATCGCTTCGATAATGCAGAGCGTCTGGCCCTTTTCAATCTCGTCGCCGATTTTGACGAAGGCGGCGGCCGCGGGCGAAGCCGCCCGGTAGAAAGTGCCGACGATGGGGGAGGTAATGACGTGCAGATTTTCTTCCGCCGGGGTCGGTGCGGGAACGTGCCCCGCCGGTTCAGCGGCGGGCGCCGACGCCGCGACGGTTGCGGCGCCCGCGGCAGCCTGGGGCGGCGCGGGTCGCAGGATTACCTGCGGCGGGGCCGCATAGCTGATTTCCGGCGCAGAGTTCGTAACGCCGCGATGGATGCGTAACCGGAAATCGCCGCGCTCGAGTTCAAATTCAGTTATCTGTTTTTCGGCGACCAGTTCAATCAGCGCCTTGATTTCCTTGTGAGCGTGTTCAATCAGCTTCGCGATCTCGTCTTTGCCGGAACTGCCGGCATCTCGCGCCAGCGAAGCTTCGCCTTCGGGGCTCCGGGTGCTTTTGCGGCGGCCGGTGGCTGGCCGCGTTTTGCGCTCCGTCTTTTTCATAATTTATTTCGATGGAAAACAGCCAGTGCTGAAAACAAGGGGTGATAAAACTAAAGCCCCAACCGCGTGATGGCACGGTTGAGGCCGGAGGACAGAGTGTGCGAGAGATCACCCCTCACCGACATTCTCTGATTACTTCTTCTCACCCTTGTCGGTCACGACCTTTTTGCCCTCGCTGCCGACGAACTCGATCAGCGCCATCTCCGCGCCGTCGCCCTTGCGCTTGCCGAGTTTGAGGATGCGGGTGTAGCCGCCTGGGCGATCCGCGAAACGCTCGGCCAGTTCGCCCGTCAGCTTTTTGACGGCGGCGACGCCGGCGGTGCGCGTCGCGCCCGGGTCATGCTGGCGGCTGTCGGGCCCGGCATTGCCCGGGAAAAAGCTGGCCGAAGCGAGCCGCGTGGCGTGCAATGCCGCTTCGCTCTGACCCGCCTGGCGCGCCTTGTTCGCCTTCCGGCCCAGCGTGATGACCTTCTCAACGTACGGACGAAGTTCTTTCGCCTTCGGCAGTGTGGTCTTGACACGCTCGTGCAGGACGAGTGACGTGCAGAGGTTGCGCAGCAGCGCTTTGCGGTGCGAAGAGGTGCGACCTAACTTACGGTGTGCAACAAGATGTCTCATAGCATGAATCTCAGATTTGAGATCTCAGATCTCAGATCATTACTCCTGACCGGCGGCCTTCGTGATCTGGCCGTTCTCGTCAATCACCATGCCGAGGCCGAGGCCCATCGAGGTCAGGATGTCCTTGATTTCGTTCAGCGACTTGCGGCCGAAATTCTTGGTCTTGAGCATTTCGGCTTCGGTCTTCTGGACGAGGTCGCGGATCGTCTTGATATTCGCGTTCTTCAGACAGTTGTAGGAGCGGACCGAGAGTTCAAGCTCGTCAACCGACTTGTCGAGATTTTCGTTGACCGGCGGGGCCTGACGCTGCGGGGCGACTTCGACCGGCTCGTGCATGTCCTCCTCAAAGTTGATGAAGATGGACATGTGATCCTTGATCAGCTTGGCCGCGAGGCCGATCGCGTGTTCCGGCGTCACGCTGCCGTTGGTCCAGACTTCGAGCGAGAGCTTGTCGTAGTCGGTGTCCTGACCGAGGCGCGCGGCCTCGACGTTGAAGTTGACCTTCTTGACCGGCGAGTGGGCCGAGTCAACCGGGATGTAACCGACCGGCAGGTCGTCGTCGAAGTTGCGGTCGGCCGAGATGTAGCCGCGCCCCTTCTTGATGCGCATCTCGACGCTGATCGAACCGCCCTCGCTGACCGTGGCGATGTGAATGTTCGGATCAAGCACCTCGATGTCCGCGTCAACCTCGATGTCACCGGACTTCAGCTCACCCGGTTCGGAGCGGTACACGCGGAGCGTCTTCGGCTCGTTCGTGTGCATCTTGAACGGGATCTGCTTGAGGTTGAGGATAATGTCAGTCGCGTCCTCGACGACGCCGGGGATCGAGGAGAACTCGTGCAGGACGCCCTCGATTCGCACGGCGGTGATGGCTGCGCCTTCGATCGAAGACAGCAGCGCGCGGCGCAGGCTGTTGCCGATGGTTGTCCCGAAACCACGCTCGAACGGCTGGGCATAAAAGCGCCCGTAGCGGTTCGTCATCGTCTCAGAGTCATACGACAATCGCTTCGGTTTCTGAAATCCAGTCCACATAGTGTGTTGTGTCAATCCTCTTGTCTTTGGCCTGACTGTTTTGCTGGCCCGAGCTGGCTTTCAGCGATTCGTCCCTGGCTCCCGGCGGGGCGTCATTGTCAAGCTGCAATCACGCGGGAACCTGCTCACTGCGGTTCGGGAATTTCCGACCAGTCAAACCGAGTGACGATTCAACCTTACTTGCTGTACAACTCGACAATGAGCTGTTCATTGATGTTCTGATCAATGTCTTCGCGGCGCGGCTGTGCAACTACGCGGCCCACCAGCTTCTCGGTGTTGGCGATCTCGAGCCAGCCCGGACGACCACGCCCGCCGGAAGTCTGGAACGCCCCCTGAACATGGACGTTCTCAACACTCTTCTCGCGCACAGCCACTTCATCGCCGACCTTCACCTGGAACGAAGGGATGTTGACCTTGCGCCCGTTCACGCTGACATGGCCGTGGCGCACGAGCTGGCGCGCCTGACGGCGCGACATCGCGAAGCCGAGGCGGAAAATCACATTATCCAGACGGCGTTCGAGCAGCGCGAGCAGGTTTTCACCCGTCACGCCTTTCTGGCGCGCGGCCGACTCGAAGTAATTGCGGAACTGACGTTCGAGCAGGTTGTAGATGCGCTTGACGCGCTGTTTTTCGCGCAACTGTTCGCCGTAGCCGCCGACCGTCCGGCGCTTCGCGTTCGCGCCGTGCTGACCCGGCGGGTTGGTGCCGCGCTTTTCAATCGGGCACGACGGCTTGTAACACTTCTCGCCTTTGAGGAAGAGTTTCATCCCCTCGCGGCGGCACAGGCGGCACTGTTTGCCTCTATCTCTTGCCAAGACTTTCCTCCATCAATTGTGTGAATCGGCCGCCGGCGTTGCCGGGGCGGGCGCGGCATTGATCGCCCGCGCTCCGACTCACTGAAACAAGCTTTGCTAAAACCGGAAACTAGACTCTGCGCTTTTTCGGGGGCCGGCATCCGTTATGGGGAATGGGGGTGACATCGCGGATGAGCCTGATCTCAATGCCCGCGCCCTGGATGGCGCGCACCGCCGATTCACGACCGGAGCCCGGGCCCTTGACGCGCACTTCGCAGGAACGCATGCCGCTGTCGCGCGCAATCCCGGCGGCTTTCGAGGCGGCCTGCTGCGCGGCGAACGGCGTGCCCTTGCGCGAGCCGCGGAACCCCATCGCCCCGGCGGAAGACTGCGCCACCAGATTGCCCTGAAGATCGGTGATGCTCACCAGCGTGTTGTTGAATGAGGCCTGGATGTGTACGATCCCGTTCGGGACGACCTTCTTTTCCTTCTTCTTGAAAACTTTCTTCTTGCCTGCCGTTGTTTGCTGCTTTGCCATAATTAAGTGGTCAGTGGCCGGCCCGCCAGAGTACGCGCACGATGCGACTCTGGCGGGTCGGCCACTGTTCTCGTTATTTCTTGCCCGGGGCTTTCTTCTTCGCGATGGTGGCGCGGCGCGGGCCTTTGCGCGTCCGCGCGTTGGTGTGAGTCCGCTGGCCGCGAACGGGAAGCCCGCGGCGATGACGCAGGCCGCGGTAGCAGCCGATGTCCATCAGCCGCTTGATGTCGAGCTGGATGGCCTTGCGCAGGTCGCCTTCGACGTTGCCTTCCTGATCAATCAGCGTGCGGATGCGGTTGAGTTCTTCCTCATTCAGGTCGCGCACCTTCTTGTTGTAATCAACGTTACACGTCTCGAGAATTCTGGTCGCGCGCGACCGGCCGATCCCGTAAATGTAAGTCAGGCCGATCTGCGCGCGTTTCTGTGGCGGTAAATCCACGCCGGCAATACGAGCCATTTAACCTCCTCCGTCAGTCCTTTCAAATCTCAAATCCTGACACCGGAATTTGAGCTGCCATAGCTATCCCTGCCGCTGTTTATGCTTCGGGTTCACACAGATCACGCGCACCACGCCGTGGCGGTGAATGATCTTGCACTTGTCACAAATTTTCCTGACTGATGCTCTTACCTTCATAAATCTCTCTCTCTGAATCGCAATGAAACGCTGTGGAGCCGCTGTTTATTTGAAGCGGTAGACGATGCGCCCGCGCGTCAGGTCGTAGGGTGAAAGCTCGACCAGAACCTTGTCGCCGGGCAGAATCTTGATGAAGTTCTTCCGCATCCTGCCCGAGATGTGAGCCAGCACCTGATGCTTGTTCTCAAGCTCAACCTTGAACATCGCGTTCGGCAATGTCTCAAGCACCGTGGCCTGCACCTCAATGGCATCTTCCTTCGACATATTCGGTTGAGCAGCGTATGATCGCCTCCCGGGCGAAAACGCAAAACGTACATTATAAGCGGGAATCCCGCTTTTGCAAGTTGTGGCAGGCGACTTGCCTTATTGCCATCCGCTCACAGGTACGGATCGCCATCTTCGAGCGCCGTCAGGATGACCGGCCCGTCATCGGTGATGGCGATCGTATGCTCGAAATGGCAGGATGCCAGACCGTCCACCGTCGTCACCGTCCAGTTATCCGCTTCCACCTGTACGTCGTAATTCCCCAGGTTGACCATCGGCTCGATTGCCAGCACCCATCCCTCTTTCAGTTTCTTGCCCGTGCCGGGCTGGCCGTAGTTCGGCACCTGAGGCTCTTCGTGCATGCGCTGGCCGATGCCGTGCCCGCAGTAATCACGCACAATCGAATACCCCCGGGCTTCGGCGTATTCCTGCACCGCGTAAGAGACATCGTGCAGGCGATTGCCCGCGACCATCTTCTCCTTCGCCTTGAAGAGTGAATCACGCGTGACCTCGATCAGCCTTTCAAGCTCCGGCGAAACCTTCCCGACCGCCACGGTGATTGCCGCATCGCCGACGTAACCGCCCAGGGTGGCACCGCAGTCAATCTTGATGATGTCGCCTTCCTTCAGCTTTCGGTTCGACGGGATGCCATGAACGACTTCGTCGTTGATCGAGGAGCAGATCGAAGCCGGAAAGCCGTGATAGCCCTTGAAGGTCGGAACCGCCCTGACCGCCCGGATGTTGCTTTCGGCGAAGGCGTCCAGTTCGAGCGTCGTGATCCCGGGCTCGACCATCCGCCTCAGCTTGCGCAGCGTGTCCGCGACAATCAGCCCGGCCTGTCGCATCTTCTGAATCTCGCTGCGTGACTTGCGAATGACCATAGCAACTACCCGGCAATGACCGGCTGTTTCGGCGGTCGCCTGCCGTCAATCGAATCAATGGCGGCGCTCAAATCATTGAGGACCTCTTCAACTGTCCGATCACCTTTGATCTTCACCAGCCGCCCGCTCTGCTGGTAATAATCGGTCAGCGGTTTGGTCGCCCTTTCGTAATCGGCAATCCTGGTCGCGACGACTTCTTTCCGGTCGTCGGAACGCTGCGCGAGCGCCCCGCCACAAACGTCACAAATGCCTTCCTGTTTTGGCGGCGACAGAAAGATGTTGTAAATCCGCCCGCACTTCGTGCAGGTGCGCCGCCCCGTCAACCGCTGCATCAGCGCCTGGCGCGGCAGGATCAGCTTGAGCGTCAGGATTGCATTACCCTGTTTCAATGCCAGCTCTTCGAGCAGGCGAGCCTGGTCGAGCGTGCGCGGGAATCCGTCGAGGATGTAACCATTCGCGCAGTCAGGCTGCGAAGTGCGGGTCAGAATAATTTCCGCCAGCACCTCATCCCTGACCAGGCGACCGGAAGCCATGACCCCCCTGACCTCGCGGCCCAGCGGCGTATCCGACTTCGCCATCTCCCGCAGAATATCCCCGGTCGAGATGTGGGGGTATCCGTACTTTTCAGCCAGCAGGCGCGTCTGCGTCCCCTTGCCCACTCCCGGCGCGCCAAGCATGACGATGATCAGGGACATAATCAGTTATTGCCGGCGCCAGTGCAGTCAGCAGTAGTCAGCAGCGACCGGGGAAGAGAAGATGCCGCCAGACCTCACGCCACGGCGCGCCGGCCACGCAGTCTCCCGCCGCGCGGGCCGAGGAAACCGTCGTAATGCCGCATCACCAGCTGGGCTTCAACCTGGCTGATCGTATCCATCGCCACGCCGACCACGATCAGCAGGCTCGTGCCGCCGAAGTAAAATGAAACACCCAGGCCGTTCGGAATCCACCCTAACCCCGGCACGCTCTGGGTCAGGTTGTAGAGCCACTCGCCGACGAGCGGGATGTACTGAACCTTGAATCCGCTGATCATAAACTGTGGGATCAGGCAGACGATCACCAGATAGAGCGCACCGACTGTAGTCAGTCTGGTCAGAATCGCATTCAGGTAATCGCCGGTCCGTTTGCCCGGGCGAATGCCCGGAATGAACGCGCCCTGCTTGCGCAGGTTCTCCGCCACCTCATCCGCGTTGAAAACAATCGAGACGTAGAAGAAGCAGAACAGGACGATGCCGGTGACGAACAGCAGTTCGTAAAACGGGTGCCCGCTGCTGAGCAGGTCGTTCACCTTCTTGAGCCAGCCCCACGTGCCGAACGTCGCGAGCGTCTGCGGGATCGCGAGTACCGACGAGGCGAAGATCACCGGGATCACGCCGGCGATGTTGACCTTGAGCGGGATGTGTGACGACTGCGTCTGCACCATCTGCCGCCCGACCATGCGCCGCGTGTGGTTGGTCGGCACCTTGCGCGTGCCGCGCTCAAAAAAGACGATCCCGGCAGTCACCAGAATCATGACGACGACCAGCGCCAGCACAAACAGGATCGAACGCGGGTCGCCCCCCCGCACCATCTCGAAAAGCTGATTGACCGCCCGCGGGATGCCGACGACGATTCCGGCGAAAATCAGGAGGCTGATGCCGTTGCCGATGCCGCGCTCGGTGATCTGCTCGCCGATCCACATAATGAAGATCGTGCCCGTGGTCAGCGTCAGCACCGTCATCGCCTTGAAGAAGAAACCGCCGCCGCTGATCACCAGCCCCTCCTGCCGTTCGAGCCAGACCGCGATCCCGAATCCCTGAACCAGGCAGAGGCCGACCGTCAGGTAGCGCGTGTACTGCGTGATCTTGCGCCGCCCGAGTTCGCCTTCCTCCTGAATCTTCTTGAGCGTCGGGTAGACCGAGGTCATCAGCTGGAGGATGATCGAAGCCGTGATGTACGGCATAATCCCCAGCGCAAAGACCGAAATGCGCCGCAGGTTCCC
The DNA here is from genome assembly GCA_035652435.1 of Blastocatellia bacterium. Classification (GTDB taxonomy): domain Bacteria; phylum Acidobacteriota; class Blastocatellia; order RBC074; family RBC074; genus DASRDU01. The sequence goes on along the minus strand of DASRDU010000082.1, from coordinate 10,745 downwards.
GCCGGAAAACAGATCGAGGACGCCGAACAGGCTGTTCGCCGCATTGCCCCAGATGGTCTTGAGTACTTCCTGATCAATCCCCGGCGTGGGGATGTGAATGCCCATGCGGTAAACCATCAGCATTCCGAGCGTGAACAGCACACGCTTGCGCAGCTCAGGAACCGCGAACAGATTGCGAATCGCGTTGAGGAGTGACTCTAACATAACAATAACTTAGCTACCTTTCCGGGACCTCTCGTTCGATTACGGATTGTGGGCCGTCTGCCAACCCACACTTTGCGCAGCTTCTGGCCGCTAAAGATAGCATTTGCGGACGCCGGATTGAAGGCGATTTGCTTCCCCCTCAACCTGTCATCCGCAATCTGAAATCCGCCGTCACAGGGTTTCGGCCTTGCCGCCGGCCGCTTCGATCTTCGTCCTGGCCCCGGCGCTGAAGCGGTGAACCCTGACCGTCAGCGATTTTTTCAAATCGCCCTGCCCCAGCACAACAATCGCTTTCTGCTTCGACCGGCGCACCAGACCTTTGGCGACCAGGTCTTCCGGCGTCACCGTTGTGCCGGCGTCGAACAGTTTTTCCAGATCAGCGAGATTAACCTCAGCCCATACTTTCTTGAAGATGTTCGTAAAGCCGCGCTTTGGCAGCCGACGGTGCAGCGGCATCTGACCGCCTTCAAAACCACGCTTTGACGAGTAACCCGAACGTGATTTCTGACCCTTACTGCCACGCCCTGATGTTTTGCCCAGGCCGGAGCCGGGGCCGCGGCCAACACGCTTCTTTTTGTGCGTTGCTCCGGCGGGCGCTTTGATGTTATTCAATCCGATAGCCATAACATGATCTCAAATTTAAGATCTGAGATTTGAGATTGGTCGTCAATTCAAATCCCGGATCAAAGCTCGAAAATCTATTCGACGATTCGCAGCAGGTGCGGCACCTTCGCCACCATCCCGCGCACAGATGAATTGTCCGGGCGCTCGACCGTCTGGTTGAGCTTCGTCAGGCCCAGACTGCGGACGATGACCTTGTGTTTCTCCGGCGTGCAGATCGCGCTGCGGTACCACTGGATCTTGATCTTCTTCTCGTCTGCCATTGCTTACAACTCCTCCGGCGTGCGGCCCCGCAGGCGGGCGACCTGCTCGCGGCTCTTCAGACTCTTGAGGCCCTCGAAGGTGGCGCGGATGACGTTGTGCGGGTTGTTCGAGCCGATGCACTTGGTCAGCACGTCGCGAACCCCGACGGCGTTCATCACCGCGCGGACCGCGCCGCCGGCGATGACGCCGGTCCCTTCGACCGCGGGCTTGAGCATCACCTGGCCGGCGCCGTAGATCCCCATAATCGGGTGCGTCAGCGTCGGGCCGCTCAAGGGGACGCGGATCAGATTGCGCTTCGCGGATTCAATCGCCTTGCGGATCGCCTGCGGCACTTCCTTCGCCTTGCCCGTGCCGAAGCCGACGACGCCGTTCTGGTCGCCGACCACAACGAGCGCCGCGAATGAGAGGTTCTTGCCGCCCTTGACTACCTTGGTGACGCGGTTGATTGAGATCACCTGATCCTTCAGGTCCAAACCTTCCGCCGTGATCTTCGTATCCATGAAAACTGTCTCCAGAGAAAACCACCAGCCGCCGGCCATCAATTTTCCACTCACCAGACGGCCCGGGCCGGAAGCCCTTCTTAAAACTGCAACCCCGCTTCGCGCGCGGCTTCGGCCAGTGTTTTGACGCGGCCGTGGTAGATGTAACCGCCGCGATCAAAGACCACCGAGGTGACGCCCTTCTCTTTGGCGCGCTCGGCGATCAGCTTGCCGATGACTTTCGCGGCCCCCAGGTTGCCGCCGGGCTTCGCCCCGGCTTCCTTCTCAACGCTTGAGGCCGAACAGATCGTGACCCCTTTTTCGTCGTCAATCACCTGCGCGTAGATGTGATTAAGACTGCGGAAAACGGCCAGACGCGGGCGGGCTTCGCTGCCACGCACTTTCCGGCGAATGCGCCCGTGAACTGCCTTCCGCACTTCCTGCCTCGTTTTACGTGCCATAACTTTTCCGAACTCCGAAGCCGCTTTCCCCTGAAAGGGTCGCGGGCCTGATTCACATTACTTGCCGGTCTTGCCGGGCTTGAGTTTGAGCGGGCGATTCGCGTAACGCACGCCCTTGCCCTTGTAAGCGTCCGGCTTCCTCAGCTTGTGCATATTCGCGGCGACCTGGCCGAGCTGGTGCTTGTCCGCGCAATCGAGCGTGATCGTCACCTGATACTGGGTGATCGTCTTCTGCTGCTTCTCGATCTTCGCGTTCACGCCCTCGGGCAGCGGGAATTCGATGGGGTGCGAATAGCCGAGCGCGAAAAGGATGTTGCGGCCCTTGAGTTCGGCCTTGTAACCGACGCCGACCACGTCCATCTCCTGCGTGAAGCCTTTGGTGACGCCCGTGATCGCATTCGCGACGAGCGCCCGCGCGAGCCCGTGCAGCGCCGCCTGCTGGTCGCTTTCGCGGACGGCCTGAAGCTTGTTGTCTTCAAGTTTGAAGGTGATCCCCTCGGGGACCGGGGTCGTCAGTTTGCCTTTCGGCCCCTGCACTTCCACGACCGGGCCGTTGAGGCTGACCTTCACTTCCTTCGGCACCTCGATAACTTTTTTGCCTACTCGTGACATATCCACTCCGAACAGATCAGGCGCGATTGCGCAATCGCGCGACGGGAATTAGTAAACGGTACACAGCAGTTCGCCGCCGACGTTGGCCTTGCGCGCCTGCCTGCCCGTCATCACGCCCTGCGACGTGGTGAGGATGTTGATGCCGAGGCCGCCCAGCACCTTCTGTATCCCCTTCGCGCCGACGTAGACGCGGCGGCTCGGCTTGGAGCTGCGCTCGAGGCGCGTGATCACGCTCTCGCCCTTCGGGCCGTAACGCAGGAAGATGCGCAGCGTCCGCGCGTTGCTGTCTTCACTCGTCTTGATGCTGTAGTTGGTGATGTAGCCTTCTTCCTTGAGGATTCGCGCGATCTCAATCTTGAGGCGCGAAGCCGGGATGTCCACTTTGGTGTGACGCGCGACAATCGCGTTGCGGATGCGCGTCAGCATGTCTGAAATTGGATCCATTGACCTTTCAACTCCTCGCTGGCAGTTTCGGGCAGGAGAGGCGCGACCGTCATGAGCGGCCCTCCTTGCCGACTTACCAACTCTTTATTGGTTACCAGCTCGATTTGGTCACGCCCGGGATTTCACCGAGCAGCGCCAGCTGGCGGAAGCAGATGCGGCAGACGCTGAACTTCCGCAGATAACCGCGCGGACGGCCGCAGCGTTTGCAGCGGTTGTACCCGCGCACCTTGAACTTCGGTCTGCTGTTAGCCTGAACGATTTTTGAAGTCTTTGCCATATTTTCAGTTTCTGGTTTCCAGTTGCTCAACCAGCTCGAAACTATTTTTCCTACTGCCTGAACGGCATGCCGAAGAGGCGCAGGAGCGCCCGGCCTTCTTCGTCGGTCTTCGCCGTCGTGGTGATGCAGATGTTCATCCCGCGGGCCTTCTCGACTTTGCCGAAATCAATTTCCGGGAAGATGATCTGGTCGCGCAGCCCGAGCGTGTAATTGCCGCGGCCGTCGAAGGACTTCGCCGAGACGCCCCGGAAGTCGCGCACGCGCGGCAGCACGATGGACATCAGGCGGTCGAGGAATTCATACATCCGCTCGCCGCGCAGCGTCACCATCGCGCCGATGCTCATCCCCTCGCGCAGCTTGAAGGCCGCGATTGATTTCTTCGCCTTCGTCACGACCGGCTTCTGGCCCGCGATCGAGGCCAGTTCGTTGACCGCCACATCAACGATCTTCGAGTTGGCGATGGCTTCGCCGAGGCCCATGTTGATCGTGATCTTTTCGAGCTTCGGAATGCTCATCGGGTTCTTGTAGCCGAAATCCCGCTTGAGCGCCGGAACGACCTCGTTTTTGTATTTCTCTCTGAGTCTTGCCGCCATAATCTTTCCCTTACTTGAATCACTACTCCATCGCCGCGCCAGTCCGCTTTGAAACGCGGACTTTGCGACCGTCTCCCAGCAGCTGATAGCCGATGCGCGTCGGCTTGTTGCCTTCGACGACCATCACGTTCGAGATGTCAATCGGGGCCTCGCGCGCGAGGATGCCGCCGGCAATGCCGCGCGGACGGTTCGGGCGCACATGCTTCTTGCGCATATTGACGCCCTCGACCATCACTTTGCCTTTGGTGGTCAGCACTTCAATGACGCGGCCACGTTTGCCCTTGTCGCGCCCGGAGATCACTACCACCTGATCGTTTTTCCTGACTTTAACTCTGCCTGCCATAATTTTCTCTCTGGTAACTGCCGACTAGATGACTTCCGGCGCGAGGCTGACGATCTTCATAAAGCCGCGTTCGCGCAGTTCGCGGGCGACCGGGCCGAAGACGCGCGTCCCGACCGGCTCGCCGTCCGGCTTGATCAACACCGCCGCATTCTGGTCGAAGCGGATGTAGGTCCCATCCTTGCGGCGCACTTCCTTGCGCGTGCGCACGATCACGGCCTTGACGACCTGTTTCTTCTTGACCGTGCCGTCCGGGTTAGCTTCCTTGACCGAAGCCGTGATCACGTCGCCCAGACTGGCTTTCGCGCCGGTGCTGCCGCCGATCGGCAGAATCATCGCAATCTTTCTGGCCCCGGAGTTGTCTGCCACCTCCAGGATCGAACGCATCTGAATCATAATCAGCCTCCACAAAAGCTGTCAGCTGTCAGCACTCAGCGGTCAGCTTTTGGGGCTGACCGCTGACAGCTGAGTGCTGAAAGCTACTTAGCCGCTTTCCGCAGCACCTCAACCACGCGCCAGCGTTTGCGGGCTGACAGCGGTCGCGTTTCGACGATGCGCACCTGATCGCCAATGCTGACGCCTTCGACCTCGTTGTGCGCCATGAACTTCGTGCGACGGCGCACGTAACGCTTGTAGACCGGGTGCTTCACCAGACGGTCAACGCGCACGACTATCGTCTTCTGCATCTTGTCGCTCGTGACGATGCCGATCTTTTCAAGGCGACGACCGCGGGCCTGTTCAGTCTCAACTTCGGGCGGGGCCGCGACTGCGTCGGGGGCAGCCGTCTCGCCGACCGCTTCAGCGCTCGCTTCGCCAGTCGTTTCTTTTATCTCTTCTGTCTCTTCGCTCATAATCGCCTGCTTCTGCCGCTCGCCTTACGGTCACGGCACTCTGTTCAGTTACTTTTCAATTTCGAGTTCACGCCCGCGCAGGATCGTTCTGATGCGCGCGAGTTCCTTCTTCTGCGCGCGGATATTCTTGACCGTGTCGGTGTCGCCGAGCGCCTTCTTGAAATTGAGGCGGAAAAGTGACTCCCTGATCTCGACGACGCGGCGGGCCAGAGCCTCTGTTTCCTGTTCGCGAATCTTGTCCAGTCTGGCTTTCACAGCGACCCTCCTTCCTGCTCCTTGCGCGAAACGAACCGGGTTTTAATCGGCAGCTTGGCCGCGGCCAGCCGCATGGCCTCTCTGGCCGTCGCCTCGTCCACACCTTCCATCTCGAACAGAATGCGGCCCGGCTTGATCACGGCCACCCATCCTTCGGGCGCGCCCTTGCCCTTGCCCATACGGGTTTCGGCAGGCTTCTTGGTGATCGGTTTGTCCGGGAAGACGCGAATCCACAGCTTGCCGCCGCGCTTGACGTGACGAGTGATCGCGACGCGCCCGGCTTCGATCTGCTTGCCCGTCACCCACGCGGCGTCGAGCGATTTGAGCGCGTATTCGCCGAAGGCGATTTCCGCGCCGCGCGTCGCCAGACCCGCGCGACGACCGCGCTGCTGCTTGCGATACTTGACCTTCTTGGGAGTTTTATACTCTGCCATAGCTTTACTCTCAGCTTTCAGCCCGCCAGCCGTCAGCCTCGTACTTCAGCTTTCAGCTCCCCGGCTGACCGCTGATCGGCTGACCGCTGACCGCCGTCTATCTTTTCATCATCGCCTCGCGGGCATCCATGATGTCGCCGCGATAGATCCAGACCTTGATCCCGATCACGCCGAAAGTGGTATTTGCTTCGGCGAATCCGTAATCCACGTCCGCGCGCAGTGTGTGCAGCGGCAGACGGCCTTGCAGCGTCCATTCCGAGCGGGCGATTTCGGCGCCGTTCAGGCGGCCGCTGACGCGCACTTTGATCCCCTGGGCGCCGAACCGCTGCGCCTCGTCAACCGTCTTGCGCATGGCGCGGCGGAAGGCGATGCGCTTCTCGAGCTGCTGCGCGATCTTCTCGGCCTGGAGCTGCGCGTTCAGTTCGGGCTTGTGAATCTCCTGAATGCTGATGAAGACTTCGCGGCCGGTGCGGCGGCTGATCTCTTTTTTGAGCGCCTCAATCTCCTGCCCCTTGCGCCCGATGATGATGCCGGGGCGCGAGGTGTAGATGATGATCTTCAGGCGGTTGGCCGCGCGATCAATCTCGATCTGCGAGACGCCGGCGCTCGCGAACCGCGCCTTCAGCTCCTTCTTGAGCTTGAGGTCTTCGATCAGCAGCTTGCCGAAATCACGCTTCGAGTACCAGCGCGAATGCCAGGTGCGGTTGTAACCAAGTCTGAATCCGTATGGATGAACTTTCTGACCCATAGTTTCCTGCTTCCTCTCGCTCAGGCTTTCGCAGCCTTTTTCGTCTTCCTTGTCTCAGCCTCGCGCTTTTCCGACGAGACGACGACCGTGACGTGGCTGTAATGACGGCGCTCGCGATAAGCGCGGCCCATTGGCGCGGGGCGCACGCGACGGCGGTGCTTCGTGGTCCCCTTGCCGACAAAGACTTCCTTGACCCACAGATCGTCTACGTCTATCGAGATGTTATCCTGCTCGGCCAGCACCTGGGCGTTGGCGATTGCGGCATCAATCACCATCCTCACCGGGTGGGCAGCGCGCTTGCCGCTGAACTCCAGCACCGACCGGGCTTCGCTGACCGGCATTCCGCGGACCAGGTCAACCACGAGCTTCATCTTCTGTGACGAGCCTTTGACGTTTTTTGCTCTGGCTATTGCTTCCATGTCTTGCGTGTCTCCCTGTCGCCTGATCCTACTTTCTTGCCGGGGCGGCGGCCTTTTCCGCCTTGTCCGAGTGACCTTTGAAGGTGCGGGTCGGCGCGAATTCACCCAGCTTGTGGCCGACCATGTTCTCGGTGATATAAACCGGAATGAACTTCTTGCCGTTGTGAACCGCAATCGTGTGACCGACCATCTCCGGCGTGATCGTCGAGCGGCGCGACCAGGTCTTGTGAACCTTCCTCTCGCGCGCCTCATTCATCTTCGTGATGGCCTTCATCAGGTGGTCATCAATGAACGGCCCTTTTTTGACTGAACGTGCCATAGTTTTTCAGCTCTTACTTCGTCCTTCGTCGGACGATGAATTTATCGGTGCGCTTGTTGTTGCGCGTCTTGTAGCCGCGGGTCGGCTGGCCCCACGGGGTCACCGGATTGCGACCGCCGGAAGTCTTGCCTTCGCCGCCGCCGTGCGGATGATCCACCGGGTTCATCGCGACGCCGCGCACCGTCGGGCGGATGCCCTTCCAGCGTGTGCGGCCCGCCTTGCCGACGGAGACGTTTTCGTGTTCGACGTTGCCGACCTGACCGATCGTCGCCATGCAGCGCAAATCCACGATCCGAATCTCGCCCGACGGCAGGCGGAGCTGCGCGTTGTCGCCTTCCTTCGCAACCAGCTGCGCGAAGCTGCCGGCGCTGCGGGCCATCTGGCCTCCTTTGCCGGGCTTGAGTTCGATGTTGTGGATCTGAGTGCCGAGCGGGATGTTTCTGAGCGGGAGCGCGTTGCCGGTGAGAATGTCCGATTCGGGGCCGGAAACGATGGTCTGGCCGACCTGCAAACCGACGGGCGCGATGATGTAGCGCTTCTCGCCGTCCACATAATTGACGAGCGCAATGCGGGACGAGCGGTTCGGGTCGTATTCGATGGTGGCAACCTTGCCGGGAATCCCGAACTTGTCGCGCTTGAAATCAATGATCCGGTAATGACGTTTGTGCCCACCCCCGCGATGACGGATGGTCATCCTGCCGTGGTTGTTGCGGCCACTCGTGCGCTGCTTGGTGACGAGCAGCGGCTTGTGCGGCTCGGTCGTCGTCAGATCGTCATTCGTCAGATAGGTCTGATAGCGCCGCGCGGGACTCGTTGGTGTCAGTTTCTTGATACCCATTGCTGCCTCAGTTCAGTAGTGAACAAACTCTGCACTCGCTGAAGTTCTTGCGGTTGCTAAATCGAATCGCCGTAATCAATCTGGCGCTCGCCTTGCGCCAGAGTCACGTACGCCTTCTTCCAGTCCGGCTTCCGGCCGACGTGCCGGCCCCGGCGCACTTCCTTGCCGCGGTAGTTGATGATCCGCACGTCATCAACCCTGACCTTGAAGATCTTCTCGACGGCGTTCCTGATCGCGTGCTTGGTGGCGCCGCCGTCAACGCGGAAGGCCAGCACCTGCCGGCCTGCGTCCTCGCCGGCTTCCTTGGCCTTGAGCGCCTTCTCAGTGATGACCGGCGTTTTGAGTACGTCCCAGATCGTTTTCATAACTCTTCCCGACTCGTGTCCCGCAAGCGGGTCAGCCTGCGGTTAAATTCAACAGTGGCCTTCCCAGGGTTCACTTGCTCAACTTCTCCTGAAGCGCGTTGATCGCGGCCTGCGTGAAGACCAGCTTCTCGTGATACAGCACGTCGTGAATGTTGACGTTCACGTTCGCCGCGAGCGTAACGCCCTTGATGTTGCGCGCCGAGAGGGCCAGTTCCGCAGCCGGCTCGGTGTCAACGAGCAGCGTCTTCCCGCCGAGGCCAAAGGTCTTCGCGACCGCCAGGAACTTCTTCGTCTTGTGGTTCGCGAGCGCGTTGCCCTTGCCGTCCTTCACGTCAACCTTGCTGAGGTCGAGCGCGTCAACGACGATGATATTGCCTTCGCGCAGCCTCTCGGACAGGGCCGATTTCAATGCGCCGCGCTTCATCTTCTTCGGCAGTTCATAGCCCCAGTCGCGCGGCTGCGGGCCGTGGACGTTGCCCCCGCCCTTCCAGAGCGGCGAGCGCAGGCTCGCGATGCGGGCGCGGCCCGTGCCCTTCTGCCGCCAGAGCTTCTTGCCGCTGCCCGAAGTGTTGCCCCGCGTTTTGGTGGCCGAGGTTCCGGCGCGCTGATTGGCGAAGTAGTTTTTGATCGCGTCGTAAATCAGCGCCTCGTTGAGTTCGACGCCGAAGACCTCGTCCTTCAGCTCGATCTCGCCCACCGATTCGTTGTTCAGATTTTTGACTTCAACTGTCGGCATCTGCTGCCCTCTCAATTCTTCGGGTCCGGAGTCCGGCAGGTTGCTGCCAGCCCGAACTATCAACCGTCCTTAGTCAGCCTTCTTCTTGATCAGCACGTAAGCGCCGGTCGGGCCGGGAACCGCGCCCTTGATCATCAGCAGGTTCTCTTCGGCGTTGACGCGCACGATCTTCAGCCCCTTGATCGTCTTGCGCTCGACGCCCATGTGACCGGCCATCCGCGTGCCTTTGATGACGCGCGACGGGTAGGCCGAAGCGCCGATTGAACCGGGCGCGCGGTGGAACATCGAGCCGTGCGTGGCGCGCCCGCCGCCGAACCCGTGGCGCTTGACGAAGCCCGCGAAGCCGCGCCCCTTGCTGGTGCCGATGACTTCGACCACGTCGTTGACGTTGAACTGGTCAACCAGCACTTTGTCGCCGACGTTGGCCGCCTCCGAGCCGTCTCCCACGCGGACTTCGCGCAGGATGCGGGTCGGCGGGATGCCGGCCTTCTGGAAGTGCCCCTTCATCGGCTTGTTGACCTTCTTCGGGGACTTGTCTTCGACGAAGCCGAGCTGCACGGCCTCGTAGCCGTCGGTGGCAACCGTCTTGCGCTGCACGACGACGCACGGCCCGGCCTTGATCACCGTCACCGGCGTGACCGTGCCGTCATCCGCGAAAATCTGCGTCATCCCCAGCTTTTTACCGATAATTCCGTTCACCATTGTGATTTCTCCGTGGTTTCAATCCACGCCTCTCCGCCGACGAGGCGAAATAGAGACAGATCCCGGAGAGAGACTGGCTGCCTCTGAAATAAATTGCGATTGATGAAGAGCCTCTGGCTTACCGATTGCGACCGAACGCCTTGATTTCGGCGTCCACGCCCGCAGGCAGGTCGAGTTTCATCAGCGCGTCCATCGTCTGCGGCGTCGGGTCGAGAATGTCCATCAGCCGCTTGTGCGTGCGAATCTCGAACTGCTCGCGTGACTTCTTGTCAACGTGCGGTGATTTCAGCACCGTCCATTTGTTCTTGACCGTCGGCAGCGGAATCGGCCCGGCAACGCGGGCGCCAGTGCGCTTGGCTGTCTCGACGATTTCCGCCGTTGACTGATCGAGAACGCGATAATCGTAAGCTTTCAATCGGATTCTGATTTTTTCGTTCAGCATTCTTTTACCGCTTGCTTGTCAAAGATTGATCGGGGCAACCGTGTAAACAACCCGCAACTGCCGACCGACGTGCGTTCGCGCCGGCGAGTCAGTAAGACAACTACTTGCGCTACTCGACGATTTCGGAGATGGTGCCGGCGCCGACCGTGCGGCCCCCCTCGCGGATCGCGAACCGCAAGCCCTTCTCCATCGCGATCGGCGTGATCAACTCGATCTCCATCGCGATGTTGTCTCCGGGCATCACCATCTCCACCCCCTCCGGCAGCTTCGCCACCCCCGTCACGTCCGTCGTCCGGAAGTAGAACTGCGGCCGGTAGCCCGTGAAGAACGGCGTGTGCCGG
>DASRDU010000081.1:0-111175 GCA_035652435.1 Blastocatellia bacterium | reverse complement strand
TATCTTCTCGGCGCGTAAGGATTCCCTGCCAGTACCCCTGGCATTCAAGCAATAAACAACTTTTCAATGTGCGGGCCGTTTATGCACAGAATATTCAAGTCCATCATCTGCGCGCTCTTCTTCGCTGCGCTTGGCTACATTGTGTGGCCGCAATTGAGCCAGCGCGTGGCAGCATTCAATCAAACACAGAAGATTGATTTCAAACGCGACATCGAGCCGATCTTTACTGCTACGTGTGTGCAATGCCACGGCGCTAAGAAGGCGGCGGGACAGTTGCGGCTGGACGGCAGACAGGCGGCAATGAAAGGCGGCATCTCCGGCGCGGTGATTGTGCCGGGCAATAGCAAAGCGTCGCGTTTGCTGGCGCGCGTGTTGGGCGAAGGCGGCGAACAGCGTATGCCCTTGGGCGGCGAGCCGTTGAAGCCGGAGCAAATCGAATTGTTGCGGCGCTGGATTGATGAAGGAGCGAACTGGCCGGATGAAGAATCCGCAATCCGCAATCCGCAATCCGCAATCGGTTGTCTGGATCGTTTTCTCACTGATGCTGCTCGTGTCGTGGCGGCGGTGGACTTCGCCGATTGCGGACAGCGGGCGCGAGATGGATCTGCCGCTCAGGCTGCTGCGCGGCGAGATGCTCTATCGCGACGTCCATCACATCTATCCGCCGCTCTCGCCTTATTTCAACGCCCTGCTCTACCGCGTCTTCGGGGTTCATCTGGACGTGCTGCTCCTCGGCGGGGTTCTGTTTTCCGCCATCATCGTGCTGTTGTCGTTGAGAATTTCGCGGCGCGTGCTGCCGGAGGCGGAGGCGGCGCTGGCGGCGGCGGCGGTCGTCGTGCTGTGCGTCTTCAAGCCCGCGGGCAACCTGATCTCGCCGTATTCGTTCGCGGCGCTGTACGGGACGGCGCTGGCGATGGGGACGCTGCTCATCATGCTGCGGTACGGCGAGAGCGAGCGGCGGCGCGAACTGGTGATGGCCGGCGCGCTCGTCGGGCTGGCGGCGGTGACCAAGCAGGAATTCGCGGCGGCAGCCGCGATCACAACGGCGGCAACACTGTTGTTTATTCACCGGCGCGATTTCGGGCTGATGATTGGAAGGCTGATGACAGTCGCACTGATCGCTGCCGCCATCGCGCTGCCGGTTTACGGCTTTTTCCTGTGGCGCGTCGGGTGGCAGACGCTCATCAACGATTGTCATCTGCTTTACACGCGGCTGCCGCCATCGCTGGTCTATTACAACCGGCAGCGCACCGGGCTCGACCACCCGCTGTCATCGCTCCTGCAGATGGCCGGCGGCGCGGCGGTCGCGGTGGCGGCGGCCGGCGGGATCATTTTGCTCGCGGTAATCAGTTCCCTCCTGGTCAGGCATCTCGATCAGGCCGCAAAGAACGGATCAGCCGCCGAATTACAAATGCTGTGGCGTCGCTGTCTCGTCGTGCTGACTATCGCGACGGCCTGCGTGTTCTTCATCAAAGCCGCCGCGCAGGGGCGCTGGGACGGCAGCCCGTTGCGCGCCCTGCCGCTCGGGCTGGCCGGGTTGATTCTGTTTTCGTGGCGGCGCGGGTTGCAGCAGGAATTCAACCCGGCAGCCGCCACCAGACGCGCGCTCTTCATCATCGCCGTTTACAGTCTGGCCGTGCTGGCGCGCGTGGCACTGCGCGTGCCGAGCGGAGGCGCCTTCGGCGGCTTCTTTCTGCCGACTTCACTGATCCTGATCGTTTATCTGACGGCGCGGGCGCTGCCGCGCCTGGTGGAGGACTGGACGCTCAACCAGCGGCTGGCGACGAGAGTGCGTACAGTCGGGCGCGGGACGCTCGCACTGCTGCTCGTCACGACGATGGCAGTGTTCGCCGCGCGTTATCAGAAAAACTTCGATGTCGAAATCAACGCGCCTCACGGGAAGCTTTACGCCCCGCGGTCATCGGGCGCGGCAATCAGCGAGGCGCTCGACTTCATCCGGGCGAACACGGCCCCGGGCGAGGCGATTGCTGTCGTTCCGGAAGGCAGCGACCTCGCTTTCCTGAGTGGTCGCCGCATGCCGCTGCGACACCAGATTATGATCCCCGATTTTATGAGCGAGCAGGGCGAGCGCGAGGCAATTGCGACTCTTGAGCGGGAGCGCGTGCGTTACGTGTTCATCGTCAACCGGCCGATGCGCGAATTCGGCAGGGAGGCTTTCGGGCGCGATTACGACCAGACACTCGGCCAGTGGATCAACGAACATTACCGGCCGGTCAGAGTGTGCGGAGTGATGCGTGACTCGCCTCCCGACAGGCTCGAGATCGGTGACCCCAATTTTTTCATCAAGGTTTATGCACCGGCCGAGACGAAATAGAACGCGGATCGGGGGGACAGACTCTCCCGGATCAGAATCCGTGCTGATCTGTTTCATCCGTGTTCCATTTCTCCGCCCGTGTTAGTATTCACACCACTGATCACTTTTGCCTGCCCCGCATCAACCGTTATGAAGGCTGCCAGGACCAGGGTCACTGATTACGCCGAAGTCAGCCGCACGGCACCCGGCACAGATGCCGCGCGGGACGAGTATGCCCGGTCACGCCGCGCCCACTGGGACGAAGTGGCGCGCGAGCTGGATAAATTCACCGGCCTCGGCGGCTCTTATCATCGGCGACTTGAGCAGGTCTACCGCCACCTCATCCCGCCGGGCGAGCGCGTGCTGGAACTCGGTTGCGGCGAGGGCGATCTGCTCGCCGCGCTCAAGCCTTCGGTCGGCGTCGGAGTGGATTTTTCCGAAGGGATGATCAGGCGCGCCCGGTCGCGTCACCCGCAGCTTCGCTTCATCAATGCCGACGCACACGAAATTGATCTCGACGAGCAGTTCGATTTCATCATCCTCTCCGACCTGGTCAACGACCTGTGGGACGTGCAGGCCATCTTCGACCGGCTTTCACGCTTCGCCACGCCGCGCACGCGCATCATCATTAACACTTACAGCCGCCTGTGGGAGCCGCCGCTCGCGCTCGCACGGAAATTGAAGCTGGGTCGGCCGGTACTCGATCAGAACTGGCTGACGGTCGAGGATATTGCCGGACTGCTGAGGCTCTCCGGCGGCGAAGTCATCCGGCAGTGGGAAGAGATTCTGCTGCCGCTGCCCGTCCCCCTGCTGGCGCCCCTGATGAATCGCGTGCTGGTGAAGATGTGGCCGTTCAGGTTATTTGCGCTGACCAACTTCATTGTGGCCCAGCCGAAACAGCTTCAGGCCGCGGGGCCGGAACCGCGCGTTTCAGTCATCATCCCGGCGCGCAATGAAGCCGGCAACATCGAAAACATCTTCGCGCGCGTGCCCGAAATGGGCGGCGGCACTGAACTCGTCTTTGTCGAAGGCCATTCCGCCGACAACACGTATTCGGTGATTGAAAAAGCCATCGCGGCGCACCCCGAACGCCGCTCGAAACTCTTCCGCCAGCCGGGCAAGGGCAAAGGCGATGCCGTGCGGCTGGGGGCTGCCGAAGCGGACGGCGAGGTGCTGATGATCCTCGACGCCGACCTGACCGTGCCGCCCGAGGATCTGCCGCGCTTTTACGAGGCGCTGCGTTCGGGCAGGGGCGAATTCATCAACGGCGTGCGGCTCGTGTATCCGATGGAAAAACAGGCCATGCGTTTTGCTAATCTGGTCGGCAATAAATTTTTCAGTCTGGCTTTTTCGTGGCTGCTCGGCCAGCCGATCAAAGACACGCTCTGCGGCACGAAGGTCCTGTGGAGGCGTGATTACGAACGCATCGCTGCGGCCCGTGCGTACTTCGGCGACTTCGACCCGTTCGGCGATTTCGACCTGCTGTTCGGCGCGGCCAGACTCAATCTGAAGATCATCGAGGTGCCGATCCGCTACCGCGAACGAACATACGGCGAGACGAACATTCAGCGCTGGCGACACGGCTGGCTGCTGCTCAGGATGGTGCTGTTCGCGGCCGGCCGGATCAGGTTTGTGTAGGAGAGTCGCTAGTAGCAGTTTTTACCGACTCACGGCTACCGACTACTGACTACCCTCTCCCATTTTCCCATGCTCAAAACCTTCCTCGAACATCCGCTGACGAGAGGCGTGGATCTGAACAATCCGCGGATGACTTTTTTGCGACGGCGGATCATTGAGGAGAAACCTTTCCTGCGGCAGATCTATGAAGAATGGTACAGGCTGCTCGCCGAGGCCCTGCCGACCGGCCGCGAGCCGGTGCTGGAGATCGGATCAGGCGCGGGCTTTCTGAGCAATTACATCCCCGACCTGATTACTTCAGAAGTTTTTCCGATCCAGGGCGTGAGGGTCATCCTCAACGGGTCGCGCCTGCCGTTCAGGAACTCGTCACTGCGCGGCATTGTGATGACCGACGTGCTGCACCACGTGCCGCAGCCGCGCTCCTTTTTCGCCGAGGCCGCGCGCTGCGTGAGGCCCGGCGGCGTGATCGCGATGATCGAGCCCTGGGTCTCGACGTGGTCGAAACTGGTCTATCGCAACCTGCATCACGAACCCTTCATGCCCGAAACCATCGAATGGGAGTTCCCTTCTTCGGGGCCACTCTCCGGCGCGAACGGCGCTCTGCCCTGGATCATTTTTGAAAGGGACCGGAAGAGGTTCGAGCGGGAATTCCCCGAATGGCGGATTCACTCGATCACCCCGTTCATGCCTTTCCGTTACCTCGTCTCGGGCGGCGTGTCGTTGCGCAGCCTGATGCCGGGCGTGGCCTTCGGCCTGGCCCGGCGTCTGGAGCAGAGCCTGCAATCACGGATGAACACCTGGGCGATGTTTGCAATGATCACGCTGGAGAGAAACGCCGTCACTGCGAAGGATCACTGACCCAAAGCCTGCCCGGCACCGTGACCAGAAAAATCTTTCAGCCGTCTGCAAGTTTTCCTTCCCGCCCTTCGTTCAGTCACCGCAATAAAACTGGAACCGGATCGCCTGTCCGCGCGTCCGTGTAGCCAGCATTTCCGCCCCGCGCCGAAAAAAGGTTTCTTTGTCCTGATGGAGGAAGTATGTCTCGAAAGCTCGCCCTGCCGACCACGTTTGTCATGGCGCTCTGCGTCCTCAGCCTCATTATCATAGTGCGCGCCGCTGCCGGAAGAAATGCCGGCGCCGGAAACCTGGCCGAGCCGGCACAGTCCGTCACGCAGGGCGGTCTTCAGGCCGTTGATCACGACGGGAAGCCGCGCGGCGCGTGCCCGCTCAAACACACCGACGTCAAAGCCGAGATCAGCGGCTTCCTCGCGCGCGTCACGGTTACGCAGGAATTCCACAATCCGTTCAAAGAGAAGATTGAAGCCGTCTACACCTTCCCGCTGCCACAGAACGCGGCCGTGGATGACATGACGATGCTCGTCGGTGACCGCACGGTGCGCGGCAAAATCAAACGGCGCGAAGAAGCCCGCGCCGTTTACGAGGCCGCCAAAGCCGCGGGCAACGTCGCCAGCCTGTTCGATCAGGAGCGCCCGAACATCTTCACTCAATCGGTCGCCAACATCATGCCCGGCGAGCAGGTCAGAGTGACGATCAGTTACGTCGAGACATTGAAGTACGAAGACGGCGCTTACGAATTCGTCTTCCCGATGGTCGTCGGCCCACGCTACATCCCCGGCGCGCCGCAGGCAGCCGGCGCGACACCGGGCATTCAGGGAGGCGGCTGGGCGCCGAATACGGATCAGGTTCCCGACGCTTCGCGGATCACGCCACCGGTCACTCCCAAAGGCACGCGCGCCGGCCACGACATCTCCCTCGAAGTCACCCTCGACGCCGGAGTGCCCGTTGAAGAGATCAAATCCCCACTGCACGAAATTGACGTTGAGCGGACCGGGGTCGGTTCTGCCTTGGTAAAGCTCAGGGATAAAGCCGAGATTCCCAATCGGGATTTCATCCTCCGCTATGAAGTTTCGGGCGGGAAGATTGCCGACGCCGTGCTGACGCATCGCGGCGCACAGGGTGGATTTTTCACCCTGATCCTGCAACCGCCTGACCGGATCAACGCCGAAGACGTGACGCCGAAGGAACTCGTCTTCGCACTCGACACGTCGGGCTCGATGAACGGGCTGCCGATTGAGACGGCGAAGAAAGCGATGAAGCTGGCGCTCGACGGGCTCTACCCGCAGGACACTTTCAACCTGATCACATTCTCAGGCGACACACATATTCTCTTCCCCGCGCCGGTCCCCGCGACGAAAGAGAATCTCGCCAGGGCGCAGGCATTTCTGGCTTCGCGCTCCGGAGCTGGCGGGACTGAAATGATGAAAGCGATCCGCGCCGCGCTCGATGATTCCGACAAACAGGATCACGTCCGCATCGTCTGCTTCATGACTGATGGTTACGTCGGCAACGATATGGAGATCATCGCCGAAGTGCAGAAGCACCCGAACGCGCGAGTGTTCTCCTTTGGGATCGGCAGTTCGGTGAATCGTTTCCTGCTCGACAAGATGGCCGAACATGGGCGCGGTGAAGTCGAATACGTGCCGCTCGTCAGCGGTTCGAGCGAAGAGGCTTCGGGCGCGGTGGCCGCGGCGAGGCGCTTTCACGAACGCGTCCGCAATCCCCTGCTGACTGACATTGCGATTGACTGGACGGGTCTGCCGGTCGCGGACGTTTACCCGAAACGCATCCCCGATCTGTTCGGCGCAAAGCCGCTGACTCTGACCGGGCGATTCACCGGAGCCGGACGCGGGGTCGTCAGGTTACGCGGCAAAATGCAGGGGCGCGATTTTGTGCGCGAGATTCCGGTCGAGTTCCCCGAATCGCAGCCGCGGCACGACGTGCTGGTCACACTCTGGGCGCGCACGCGGGTTGACGAACTGATGAGCGAGGATTACGCGGGCATCCAGCGCGGCAACCCGCGCGAGGACGTGCGCGAACAGATCACGCAACTCGGGCTCGAATACCGCCTGATGACACAGTACACCTCATTCGTCGCCGTCGAAGAGATGACGATCACCGACGGCGATGCGCCGCGCCGGATTGAGGTACCGGTCGAAATGCCTGAAGGCGTGAGCTACGAAGGTGTGTTTGGTAAGGATGAGGCTGAGGTGCGCATAATACCTGTCTCTCCCAGAATCGCAAGGGGAGGTGGCGAGATGTCAAGACGCAGAGCGAAGACGGCGCCACCACCACCAACTCCGGCTCCCAAACCCAAGGTGCAGGTCAGTGGCGGCGTGCTGGCCCCTGCGGATTCATCAGCGGTGGTGTTACCGGAAGAGCAGAAGCGCCAGCAGCTTCTCAACAAGCTGCATCCGACAATTATTGCAGTGATCGAACGGCTGAAGATTAAGCAGTCTCAGCCGACAGCCGAGGAAGCGAAGTTCGTCCGCGACGGCAAGGCCGAGATTCAGGTTTTCCTGACTGACAAGTCGCCCGAAGCCATCGCGCAACTCAAACAGCTCGGCTTTGAAATCGTGCTCGACCCGAAGACGACGAAGTTCGCCATTGGCCGCCTGCCGGTCGAGAAGTTGGCGGCGATGGCTGAACTCAGCGTGGTTCGTTATGTCGCGCCGCAGACCGCACCGGGTGCGAAGTAACTTAAAGATCATCGGCCAGCGGTCATTCGGTGACGACTGCTGGCGGAGTGTTCAGGTCAGGGTCATCGCGCGCATTTGCGGTCCTGATCGGGTTCACATTCCAATCACCGGACGGCTTCCGGACATCACCGAATTTTCTTCCGAGGCCCGGGGCGTTTCCGATAAATTACGGGAACCCCGGGCCTCCTTTTTCGTACAATGTCCAAACCTGCTATGAGCCTTTCGGCACCCTCACCAACAGAGTTCCCATTCCGCCAGACCAGAGAGCGATTGCCCGGCCATTCGCTTCACGCTCAATCAACCGCGCAATCCCGCCAGCGCCTTTTACCGAGGAGGCAATCTGTGAAGCTCAATACTCTGACATCAATGATCACTGCCGCCTGCTTCGTGCTGATGATTGCCTGTCACACCACACTCGCTGACAGCGATTCTGACACGGCTGATTACGTGATTGAAAACTACGACCTGACTTTCGCGACCGAGCGCGACAGCGCGGCCGTCCGCGTGACGATGGACATCACTTACCTGATCCGCTCAGGGACCAAATCGGCGGGGTTCAAATACGTCGGCAAATGCGAGGCCGAACAACTCAGCGGGGCATCACCTGATGGCGGCGAAGTGAAAACCTGGCTTGAGCATCACCGTGAGACTCAGATCAACTGGGACTTCCGACCCGCTGGCCGTGGGCGCAAACACATCATGATCAGCTTCACCATCCCCGACGCGCTCGCCGGTGATCTGAAGCAGAACACTCTCGAAGCGGACTGGGCGGGCATCTTCCGCGTGCCGGTCAACCGCGCGAGCTATCGGCTGGTGATGCCGGACGGGACTCAGCGCACGGTGCAGGCCGCGCAAGCCGGATTAAGGCCCGTCAGAGTCAACGGCCTGATGGCTTACGAATTAATACAATCGCCGCTGACAGAAAAATCTTTTCGGGTTAAGTTCTCACCCGGCATCGCGGCCGGCCGCTCCGTCAGCCGCAGCGTTTCAGAGGCTGATTCGGGAGGGATCGGGTTATCAGCCGGACTCGGGATTCTCGGCGTCGTCATCACGATGATTCTCCTCATCGCCCGCCGCGCCCGCAGAGCCGGACGATCCGGCACGGGCAGCAGCGCAGTCGGCGGGAGTTGCGGAGGCAGCAGCGGGTGCGGTGGAGGCGGCTGCGGCAGCTGATGATGAATCACACCCTGTCATCAGACTCTTCTCTGAACCGGTCATCATTCCATCGAACAAATTCCGGAGGATTGAATTGTGGAAATTTTCGTCATTGCCGTCTTCGCGATGGTCTTCGTGTTTATGGCCGCGATCATTGGCGTGATCATATTTGCGATCAGCAAAGCCCGACGGGGCAGCTCTTACGGTTCAACGGGAGGCTATGTTGGCAGCTCTTACTCCAGCGATTTTTACGACAGCAGTTACCAGAGTTTCAGCAGCACCAGCACCTGCAGCAGCGGCCCGGCGAGCAGTTGCAGCAGCAGTACTGAGGGCAGTTCAGGCAGCAGTTCCGACAGCAGTTGTTCTGACAGCAGTTCGGGCAGCAGTTGCAGCAGTTCGGACAGCAGTAGTTCGAGCAGTAGTTGCAGCAGCAGCTCGGGCAGCAGTTGCAGTTCAGGGAGCAGCTGCAGCAGCGGCGGCAGTTGCGGGAGCTGACCGGGCGGATGGTGATCAATGATGATTGAAGTGAACAGTGAGGCTCCTGACCATCAGATCGTGTCGCCGTCTGATTCCGGCAGGGGTCAATGCCCTTCGTGGATCGAACGGCTGCCGTACCTTGGCGCGGGGCTGGGGTTCAGGCGGCCTCTCGCGCGCCAGATTTACAGGCACGCGGCGGAGGTTGATTTTCTGGAAATCATCTCCGAACACTACCTTGATCCACTGCCCTTCGACCGCCGCGAACTCGGCGAACTGGCACGACGCTTTCCGCTCGTTCCCCATGGGTTGAACCTCTCGCCCGGGACGGCGGAGCCGGCGGATGAAGATTACCTGCGCCGCGTCGCGCGGCTGGTGGAAGAGACCCGCGCGCCGTGGTGGAGCGACCATCTGGCGATGACCCGCGCGGGCCGGATAGACATCGGCCACCTCTCGCCCCTGCTGCTGACTGAAGAGACGCTCGGGATTGTGTGCGAGAACATCAATCGCGCCCGATCCGTCGTCGGCGCGCCTCTCATCATCGAGAACATCGCGTACACTTTGCAGCTGCCCGGCGCGGAGATGAGCGAGGCGGAGTTCTTATCGGCAGTGCTTGAGCGGACCGATTCGGGCCTGCTGCTCGACTTGATGAACCTGCACGCGAACGCGCACAATCACGGTTTTGACCCTGAGGAGTTTCTCTCCGCGATCCCGCTCGAACGGGTCGTGCAGGTTCACATCATCGGCGGGCATTATGACCGCGACATTCTCGTGGACAGCCATTCGGCCCGGACACCAGACCCGGTCTGGGAAATGCTGAAGCTCGTGGCGCGGCGGACGGAGGTCAAAGCCGTCCTGCTCGAATGGGACGAACAGCTCCCCGATTTTGCGGTGATTCGCGATGAGCTTGCGCGGGCGCGGGAGATTTTGCGGAGTGCGGCGGTAACGCATACGGCCACTGCCTGAAACCAGCTATGTCAGCGCGTGAAATCCAGTCCCTGCTCAGTCGTCTCTACACGGACGAAACCCTGCTCGCCTGGTTCCTCGCTGACCGCGAAGGCTTCTGCCGCGACTACGCCGGGGGCGGCGGGGATTTCATCGCACAGATTAACGAGCGGCAGTTGCAGTATTTCGCCGACCAGCTGCGGTGGAAGCGGCTGCGTGAGGCACGGAAGCTGATCCCGCTGACACGGGCCGCGCTCGGCCACGGGTTTGACCGTGAGTTTCAGCGCTACGCATCAACCTGCGTGTCGGGCGGCGAGCGCAAACATCTGGCCGACGCGATGGCGTTCTGCGAATTCCTGCTCGGTGATGAAACCGAACGCGACCGGCTCACGCTGGAAGCGGCGGAGTATGAGCTGCTGAGTTTCAATCTGCGTTTCCGATTACGCCGGGAAGGCAGCGGGCCGGTCGTCTGCCGCGCCGAGTTGCGACGCGGGCCGCTGTTCCGCCTGAAGCTTTTCACACACGAGGTTCCGGCTCTGACTGTTGAAATGATCTCCGCCCGGGCTCCGCGCAATCGCACCACACCCGCCCTGTTCGTCAGTCTCTTTGGCCGCCGTGACATCTGGTACTGGTAAACGGGATGCGCGGCGGCCGAAAGCACGACGCTTATCAACTCTCCCGCCATTGATCGCGAAGGCCTGAAATCACATTGATGGAACCCATTCAGGTCATCGCGACGCGTTCAGCGACCCCGATCCCTTTCCGAATCGGCCGACCCGCCTGTCTGTGCCCGTCCTTCAAACGAAGGGCAGTGTCAGTGCTACTGATCTTCCTGTTCACCTCCCGGTACAAACGATGAGGGCGACGCTCTCACTTTAATATTATTTTTCCCTCCGCCGGCCCCGGCAAAATTGACTTCACAGGGAATCCCATCCAAGGTATAGGCTGATTTTTCCCCTATCACACAAAATCAACTGCTCTTTATCAGCCGGAGGAGGCACCCCTTTGTCTCCTCGATCCCTTAACCCTGCGCTGCGGTACCCGCAGTCGCTTAATCTCAAAGAGGTATTACAGGTGAAATCAGGAAAAACGTTTATCCATCTTCTTGCCGTGGCCCTCGTAGCCATTACCAGCTTCTCTTTCAAAGCCCCAGCCGGACATGCCGCGCAAGCGCCGGCGTGTGACACGGTTGTCGTGACTGAAGAAGATATATCCAGACAGGCAGAGGACACCCCGCCGCTAAAAAACTGGGTCCTCTACACGCGGGCGGCCGGCAACGGCACCTTCCGCACCGGACCGGCAACCCCTCCTCTCGGGATCGGCAGTTTCGAGACGGTAACGCCCACTGGCGCAGATAAAGCCACCTTGTTCAACTTCGACCACGTCGGCACCAGGCTCGCGGACATCAACCAGATGGGCTATTCGACTTACCGCACCAGCGGTGCGTCACCCAATCAGGTGCCCTCCATCAATATCCAGGTTGATATTAATGGGGGAACCTTAAATCCCGGCGAGTTCACCACACTGGTCTTTGAGCCGGTCTACAACACAAGTCAGGGCGCCATTGTGGACGGGGTCTGGCAGACGTGGGATGCCTACAACGGCGGTCAGGCCGTCTGGTGGTCAACGAGGCCGATTCCCGGCGTCTGCGCCTTCAACTGCTTCGTCACGTGGAGCCAGATAGTAGCCGCCAACCCCAACGCCACCATTCTGGGTGGATATGGCATCAACCAGGGGAGCGGCAACCCCGCCCTGACCGCGGCCTCCGACGCACTCACGTTCGGCACTACGGACGGCGAATGCGTCACCTATGATTTCGAGCCGTTCCGGGTCGCGACGACCAAAGACTCCTGCAAGAATGGCGGCTGGAAGAATGTGAAGCGTGCCGACGGCACCACATTCAAGAACCAGGGCGACTGCATCCAGTACGTGAACACCGGGAAGTAAGCGCTCATGGCACCCTGCTCCAAACTAACCTGCCGGGACCAAAACCCGGCAGAAGTCGAAGGGCATCCCTCACCGGATGCCCTTTCACTTTTCAGGTGCGCCTGATCGCCATGCCTTGCCACCCGCGGAAGCCTGTAGCGAGCGTTTCAGCCGGGATGGGCTGGCGCCCGGGCGTTAACCCGCACCCTCAATCTCTGCCCTTCCTTCCGCAGTGGCAATGAGTTCCCTGATGGTTCGCACCAGCTCATCAAAATCAGCCGGCTTGACGAGGTAGCCCTGTGCGCCAGCCGAGAGCGCCTGCTCCCGATCCTCCGGTTCATCCATTCCGGAGTGATAAAGGATCGGCGTGCGCGGGTCAAAGTTGCGGATCTGTCGGCACAGGTCGAGCCCGGTTCCGTCGGGCAGCAGGTTGTCGAGCAGGTAAAGGTCGAAGTGGCCCTCCCTGGAGAGTTGCAACCCTTCGGCGGCGGTCAGTGCCGTGACCACTTCAAACCTTTCGGACAGCAGCAGGATGCCGAGCGCGGCGACAGAGTCCTCGTCGTCATCCACGCAGAGGATGCGTTTGGTCATCTTCCCCCATGGCTTAATCACGCCGCCGAAGCAGACGCGAAGGTTGAAACCACAGAGGTGATGCACAAGGGGGATGGCTGCCTCTGTATGGAAGCAGCTTAGTGAAGATGATCCGCCAAATGGTTGTCCCGGCCCGTTAGTCTGAGCCGCATTTAACGTCCGCCTGCTGCGGCGTTCGCGCTCGCGGCTCGTATTTCATCCGTGCTTGTTTCCTCTGCGTCACACAAAGCAAAAGGGGCCGGACAGGCCCCTTTATTCGGCGGCATCAGTTAACTGCGGGAAGAAACCGCCGCCTGTTGCCAGGGAAATACCACTGCAAAGGACTTTCAAGTGCGCGGGAGGCGATCCGGAGCAATGGTTGCGCTGCCGACAGCTTCCAGGTCTGCCAGCAGCGCTTTGCGCCAGTCGCCAACGGGGCTTACCAGCGCCTCGGGCCGGTAAGCAGCTGACGCACTGCTTCTACATTGTGAATAGGCCGGCAGACGTAAGGCTTAATGATTAAAGGCGCTCCCCTCGCCGTCGTGAAGTGTCTCACGCCCGGCCCTCAGACTTCTGCCGCGTCGGGCAGCGCCTTCCGGTCGCGCATTAAGTAGTACTCGCGTATTCGACGGCGAGCATATGCGCGTGCTGACACTCGAGGAGCAGCAGGCTTACATCAGCGCGCCCCAACAGCCGCTCCGTGACATCGCCGTCCCGCTGGTCGAGCCCCGGATGAGGCCCCAAAGAGGTCTACCGCATCAGAAGGGAGAACGTGAATCTGACGGATGGCCTGGTGATGTGCTGCGCCCACCTGACCGAAGCCCGCCAGATGAATGCCGTGCGAAAGATGGAAGAGTTCGCTGTCAGCGACCCGGCGACCATCCAGTGAAGCCCTGGGGGAACCCCGAAAATGACGATGGTCCCTGCATGCACGCCATCCATACCAGCCGCAAGTTGACAAAGGGATTGCGGATATCCACCCTATGAAGCCGGCAGCGAAGGAAATGCCGGTACATTATCCGCTGCCCATGGTCGCCAGCCGGAGACGCCCGCATGCGCAAAGACGAAGTGATCGCCAATCAGCAGCGGATCCTGGCCAACCAGGATCAGATCAAACAGAATCAGGCCAAGCTCGATCTGCTGCTGGCCAGCCAGGAGACCATCCTCGCCAACCAGCAGCGAATCCGCGAACTCGAAGCCAGACTGAGCCGGCTGCTCACCGATCAGGATTCACTGACGGATGAATCAGAACCGATCAGCGAGATGATCGGCGCGAGCCCCGGTTTTCAGTGGGCACTCAAAGACGCGCTCAACGTGGCCGAGGCGGAGACGACCGTGCTGCTGCGCGGCGAGACCGGCACGGGCAAGGAGTTGCTGGCGCACGCCATCCACGCGCACAGCCAGCGCCGCCAGCACCCGTTCGTCGTCGTCAACTGCGCGGCGCTGCCGACCGGCCTGATCGAAAGCGAACTGTTCGGTTACGAAAAAGGCGCCTTCACCGGCGCGGCGCAGCGCAAGCCCGGACGCTTCGAGCTGGCCGATGGCGGCACGATCTTTCTGGATGAAATCGGCGAAGTCCCGCTCGAAACCCAGGGGCGATTCCTGCGCGTGCTGCAGACCGGGATCTTTGAAAGACTCGGCGGCACTCAGAGTACCCGCGTCAAAGTCCGCATCATCGCGGCTACAAATCAGCCACTCGAGCATCTGGTCAACGAGCGCCGATTCCGCGCCGACCTGTTTTACCGCCTCAACGCGTTCCCGATCACGCTGCCGCCGCTGCGCGAGCGACAGGCGGACATCCCGCTGCTCGTTCAGCATTTCGTCAGAAAGTACAGCGCGCGGTTCAAACGCGCGATCACGTCAATCAGCGAGCAATCGCTCAGGGATTTGCTGCAATACCACTGGCCGGGCAACATCCGCGAGCTGGAACACCTGGTCGAACGCGCGGTGCTGACATCTGAAAGCGAAATCCTGAAGATCGCTCTGCCCGCGATCAGCATCGAACCGGCCATCCCGCTCAATGCCGAATTGAATGGCCGGGGCCGGATGGCTCTGCCAGCCGTTTCAAAAAATGAAGAGCGGGCCCCCCTGGTCACGCTGGCCGAAAACGAACGGGCCTACATCGAAAAAGTCCTGCGCCGGACGCGGGGCCGCATCTCCGGCCCGCGCGGCGCGGCTGAAATCCTTGGGCTGCCGGCTTCGACTTTGCGCAGCCGGATGAAGAAGCTGGGGCTCAAAATCCCGGCTGAAGACAAATAGCGGCTTCGCGATATATCGAGCTTCGGCGCGATATATCGTACCACTCGCCATATGTCGCTCTCTGAATAAGAGAGTGACGGTCTCTCTGCAAGCCTCTGAGAAATATTTAGTCTACTCCTTTGAATGGTTTGAGCCGCCCGACCGCGAACAATCACTGATTCAGGCCAGGCAATTGCTGCAATTCACCTCGAATTATTTTGTAGTCCCTGATCAGACCTCCATCGAAACCCTGCCGGAGAGGGTTTCAGCCATTCGCTTTTGCCGGGGTAAGATACGTGAGACAGGCTGTCCGCCCGTCTCGGACGGGCAGCAGTTGGCTGACAGGTTCATACCTGTCAGTCCCGGAACTCCGCATCTTCAGCGTGTAACCCGACCGACAGTCTGTCGGGTTCGCGCATCATCCTGACCATCAAAGGGAGCAACTCGTATGACCCCGGAAGAAGTGATTGCCAACCAGAAACTGATTCTGGCCAATCAGCAACTGATCGAGTCTTATCAGAAGACGCTGGACCGGCTGTTCTCACACCTGAACACCATTATTGAGAATCAGGCGATCATCAAGGAGAACCAGACGATCATCAAGGCCAACCAGGAGAAGCTCAATGCGCTGCTGGTCAATCAGGAGACGATTCAGGCAAATCAGGCCCGGCTGCTTGCCAACCAGTCTGAAATTCTTTCGCTGCTGACTTCCTGACCGGGCGCCCGGTCAGGATCAGGTATGTCTCCCTTATCAACCTTAACCGAAAGGAGCCACGGACATGTCAGAGAGCGATATTCTTGCCAACCAGCAGATCATCATGCAGAACCAGGTGACCATCCTCTCCAACCAGCAGGTGATCAAGGAGAGTCTGGAAATCATCAAGACGAATCAGAAGGGCACGGCCAGCAATCAGGACAAGCTGGATCAGCTGCTCGCCAACCAGGAGCGCATCCTCGCCCTGCTGGAGAAAGCAGCCCGATGAAGATCTTTTCGGCACCGGACACGAGCGTGGATAGTGAAGGCCGGCGGGCGAAGCGGGGGCATGCCCGGGCAGGCTGGCTGTCGCTGCTGCTGGTTGTCGTGGCGACCGTGGGGATCGTGGCGATCCCGGTCTTCGTGATTATGCCCTTCAAGGCGCAGACCGCTTCGGGCGTCGCGTGGTCTTACCTGCTGCGTCGCTGGTCGCCACTGGCAACGGTAGCTGGTTCGGTGCTGGCGATGGCGCTGTGCATCCGGCTCTGGCACGGCGCGCGCTGGTGGAGCAGGCTGGCGCTCTTTGTCAGCCTTGTGCCGGTGCTGGCGGCAACGTGGTTTGCGCGGCAGAATCATTTCGAGTGGATGTTCAATCCGCTGCCCAACGCGGCTTATGCAGGTGTCGGCGAAGCCGGGTTCGTCGCCGACAATGAGATGGTGATGGCGGTTGAATCGAACGGCGAGGCGGTCGCGTACCCGATCCGCCAGATGGCTTATCACCATGTCGTGCAGGATGTCGTCGGGGGAGCGCCCATCACGGCCACTTACTGAACGCTCTGTCACACCGGTCTGGTGTGGGGATCACAGGTTGACGGAAAGAAACTGACCTTTCACCTCGCGGGCATCAACAACCAGAACTTCATCATGCGCGATGAGGAGACCGGGTCGTGGTGGCAGCAGGTGACGGGCGAGGCGATTCAGGGGCCGCTCAAAGGCAGGCAGCTCGCGCCTGTCTTCAGCGACGAAGTCACTTTCGCCGTGTGGAAGCGCGAACACCCGCGGGGCCGCGTGCTGCGGCCCGATGATCGCGTCGCCCGGCAGTACGAGCCCGCGGACTGGGAGGTAAGGTACGCGCGCCTGCCCGTCGTCACGCCGGCGGACCCGGCAGACAAATTCCCCCCGCGCACTCTGATGGCGGGCATCACCATCAACGGCAAAGCGATGGCATACCCGGTCGCCGACCTGCAAAAGCAGCGGCTGATTCTCGATATGATTGGCGACATGCCGATCCTGATTGTGCTGGGCGATGACAATAAATCCGTCCGCGCTTTCGAGCGAAAGCCTGACGGGCGCACGCTCGAATTCTTCGTTAAGCCGGAGACCGTTCCCTTGCAGCTTGTTGACGCCGAGACAGGCACGACGTGGGATTTCAGCGGCAAAGCTGTCACGGGGCCGCTCGCCGGGAAACGACTCAGAAAGGTCGCGGTGCTGAAAGATTACTGGTTCGACTGGAAGATTTATCACCCTGACACAGGGGCCTACACCCTTGGCTCGCGGCTGAATTAACAACCGGAAATCCGACAACCACTCAAGGCTCTGAATAAAACTTATGACGAAACAACCATCCCGCATTTGTGCCAATGCAGTGCTGACGGGGGTACTTGTCTTACTCACCACGCTGATAACTCCGAAAGCCTGGGCGCAGGGCTGAGTGGTCGCAAGACAAAGCGTGCCCGTGATTGGCGCGTGTTCATCATCACAAAGTGGAACCACTTCGGGCGGCGATTCGAGTACGCCCGGCCCCGGCCAGTGGCAGCTCTCCATCGGCTACCGCAGCCAGCGCTCGGCCCGGCATTTCGTCGGCACGGTCGAGCAGAAGCAGCGGCAGGAACTCGGCACAGCCATCGTCAATAATATTCACCTGTTCGACGTGGCGCTCAGTTACACCGTCACGCCGCGCATCACTCTGGCGGTCGGCGTGCCGATTATGTACGCCAAACGCAAGCGGCCTGGCGCGCTCGATCTGCCGCGGGTTCAGAACTCGCCCGACCAGATCTTTCACAGCGTCGGGATCGGCGACATGAGCGTCGGCGCGAGGATGTGGCTGATCCGCCCGCCGAGTGAGAGCCGCCAGAACATAGCCTTCGGCGTCAGCTTCAAGCTGCCGACCGGCAAGCCCGACGTGACTGACACGGTGATGACCGCGAACGGCCCCGTCACGCAGGTCGTGGATCAGTCAATCCAGCTCGGCGACGGCGGCACGGGCGTGGCCTTCGACGTGCAGGCTTACAAGGCCGTCAAGTTCGTGACATTCTTCGGCGCGGGCACGTATCTGCTCAACCCGCGCAACACGAACGGCGTGAAGACCGGGCGCGGGCGCGCTTCCGAAGCGATCATGTCGGTCCCCGATCAGTACGTCGCCCGGCTCGGCGCCGCGGTCCCGGCGCCGAAGATTCGTGGCCTCAGCATGAGCGTCGCCGGGCGCATCGAAGGAGTGCCGGTGCGCGACCTGATCGGCAAGAGCGAGGGCTTTCGCCGCCCCGGTTATGCTATCTCGGTCGAGCCGGGCCTGCTCTACACTCGCGGTCGCGACACGTGGTCGGTGAGCCTGCCGGTCGCCGTCGAACGCAACCGCCGCCGCAGCGTATCCGACATTGCTGATGGACGGAGCGGCGACGCGGCGTTCGCCGATACGCTGCTGATCATCGGTTACTCCCGCCGGTTCTGAAAGCCTGAAGTGCGATCTGCCACATCGCCCGGGGCGTCCGGCAGGAAAGATTCAATGAAAGCTCCGCGATCCGGCAGATCGCCACAACTCAGGAAGAGGGACCAGTGTTAAAGGGATCAGCTCCCGTATTTTTATTTCCCACCTTCGGCCGTCTCCTGACCACAGCCAGCGCGCAGCAACCCGCCGCCACACTGAGCGGGCGCGACGACTCCCGGCGGCTGTTTCATGAAGGATCGCGCGTGGTGGTTTGGAGTGACCGAGTGTCAGATCGCTTTGCCAACAAAACAGAGTGCCTGTGAATGGAGGGATCTTCTGTGAAAATAGCCATGCTTTTGTTCTTTGTTTGCCTCCCGCTCCCGGCTTTCGCGCAGAGCAACTACGCGGTCGTGGGCGGGACGATCACCGACCCGCAGCACCAGCCGCTGGCCGGCGCGACCGTGCAAATCACCTCGCTCAGTACGCAGGCCGCGCGCCGGGTCAGCAGTAACGCACAGGGGATCTTTCAGATTACCGGACTGCTGCCGGGCGACTACGAACTCGGCGTGGAGGTGGCGGGGTTTGCGCCCCTCAAACAGCAACTGCGCCTTGAGGTCGGGCAGCAACTGACGCTGGAGGTCAGCCTCAGGCTGGCTGCTCTCAACACTACCGTCGAAGTCGCCGGTCAGGCCGGCGTCCTGCGCACGACCGACACCAGCGTGGGTGAGGTCATCGAGCCGGCCGCCATCCGCGAACTGCCGCTCAACGGGCGCATGCTGATTGACCTGGTGCTCACCGTGCCCGGCGCGCATCTGAGCCACGGCGCGCAGACCGGCGAGATGAATCCGCTCTACTGGCGGCCGGGGCAGCGCTCGGCGGTGAGCATCGGCGGGAATCGCCCCAACGCGAACTATTTCCTGCTCGACGGCACGACCAACACCGACCCGACTTTCAACACTCTCAACCTGAGCCCCTCGCCCGACGCCGTGCAGGAATTCAAGGTCCAGACCAGCAGTTATTCTGCGGAGATGGGTGGGGCCGGCGGCGGGCAGGTCAACATCGTGACACGCTCCGGGACGAATCAGTTCCACGCGACGGCGTATGACTTCCTGCGCAACAGCGCCCTCGATGCCCGGTCATTCAACGAGATGAACTCCTCGAATCATCTCGTCCAGAATAATTTCGGCGCGTCCTTCGGCGGCCCGATCATCCGCAACCGGACCTTCTTTTTCGCCAACTACGAGGGGCTGCGGCACACCAGGGCGATGACGATGATCGAGACCGTCCCGACCGATATGGAGGTGATGGGCGACTTCAGCATGAGCGGGACGACCATTTACAATCCGTTCAGTTCGCGCCCTAACCCGAACTTCGACTCGTCAAAGCCGGTCGGGCCGAAAAACTCACAGATCCTCCGCGACCCGTTCCCCAACAACGTCATCCCGCAAAACCTGATCAACCATGCGGCGGCCCTGTTCCTGCAGAAATACACCCCGCGTCCGAACATGGAGATGGGCATGAACGGCTGCGGCATGACGATGATGGGCGCGCCCACGGTGGTCGGCGCGGGCGCCGACTGCAACAACTACCTGGACGTGCGCAACGGGCGTCACGTCACGGATCAGGGCACCGCCCGGATTGACCACCTGCTCGCCCGCGGTGACAGTCTGTTCTTCCGGTACTCGCTCAGCGGCGAGAATGGATTTATGCCGCAGAACCTGCCCGGCTTCGGCGCACTGCACGACAATTTCTCACAGCATGGGAGTGTCGGCTGGACCCGCGTCATCAGTCCTCATCTGGTGAATATCGCCGCGGTCACGTTCTCGCGGCTCTCGATGCACCGGTCTTCGGAGAACAGCGAGAGCAACGACATCGTTTCGGAACTCGGGATTCAGGGGGTCGGCTTCGGCGGCAAGGGCGCATTCGGCGCGCCGTGGTTCAACGTGCAGGGCTATTCCGGGATGGGTGACACCTTCGCGGCCACGCCCATGCACGCCTGGGACACGATCATCGAGGGGCGCGACACGCTGAGCTGGCAGCGCGGGGCGCACAACCTGAAGTTCGGCGGCAGCTACCGGCGCTACATCTGGCCGATGTGGGGCTTCTTCCAGAACCGCGGCTATTATCAGTTCACCAACGGGTTCACCACGCAGACGGCCACCAACGACGGCACCGGGGCGGCACTGGCCGCCTTCCTGCTCGGCCTGCCAGCCGTCAAGCAGCGCCAGGCGGGCATCCCTCAGATGCAGTTGCGGCAGTGGTACGCCGACGCCTTCGCGCAGGACAGCTTCCAGCTCACCCGCACGACGACCATTGAGATGGGACTCCGTTATGAATACATGAGCCCTCTCCGCGACCTCCGCTACACTAACAGCAACCTTACTTTCCAGGATGGCCAGCCCTCGGTCTTCATCGGCGGCCAGCTCGGCTACCCCGAAGGTCTGATGTACGCGAGAAAACTCAACTTCGCCCCGCGGCTCGGCGTCGCGCAGAACATTCCGGCCTGGGGCCTCGTCGTGCGCGCCGCTTACGGCATCTTCTACACGCCGGTAGATATGAACACGTGGTGCAACCAGCGGCACAACGTCCCGTACGTTTTCCCCGAGACGCGGCAGAGCGATAACTTCACCCCCTCGCTCTTCGGCTTTGATTTCGCCCCGCCCGTCCTCGGCCAGACGACGGTGAGCTTTGCCTCCTTCGACCCGCACGCGCCGGCGCAATACATCGAGCAGTGGAATCTGACGGTGGAAAAGAGCCTCGGGAAGGAGACGACGGTGGAGTTCGGCTATCTCGGATCGCGCGGCTTCCACCTCCAGCGCTCGCACCTGATCAATAATGCACCGCCCGGCGCTGGGGCGGTTCAGCCCCGCCGACCGTTCAAGACGCTCAGCTTCCTGCCCGGCATCCTGCTGCCTGACAATGTGAATGTGGCGAGCACCACCTTCCCGGTCAGCGCCATCAACCTGCTGGAAAACTCGGCGCGGAGCTGGTACGACGCGGGCTATGTCAATGTGCGCCGCCGGTACTCACGCGGGCTCAGCCTGCTGGCCAACTACACTTTCGCCAAAAGCCTGAGTGATGCGCCGGACTTCCGCTCGCCGATGTTCGAGTCGGCCATCCCGCAGAACAACAATGACCTGCGCGCGGAGAAAGGCCCGGGCTGTGACATCCGCCACCGTTTCGCCCTGAGCGCCGTCTACGATATTCCCGCGCCTGGTAATTCCGGCCCGGCGCATGCGGTGACGCAGAACTGGCACCTGTCGGCCATCTATCAGGCCCAGAGCGGATTTCCGTTCACCATCTCGGTCTTCGGCGACACGGCCAACGCCGGGACACTGCTCGGCGAAAACCCGATCCGCGCCAATTACACGGGCCAGCCGGTCTTCGGTCCGGGCACGCGCACCGCAGACCGCTGGTTTAATCCCGCGGCGTTTGCCGTGCCCGCCGCTTTCACGTTCGGGAATGCGGGGCGGAATTCGGTCTACGGCCCCGGGATGCAGACCCTCGACCTTGCGTTGACCCGTGAGTTCAACCTGACCGAGCGGACGAAGTTCCAGTTCCGGGCGGAGTTTTTCAACGCGCTAAATCACGTAAATCTCGGGACGCCCAATCGCTTCGTCAACACGCCACAGTTCGGCACGATCACTGAAGCCGCGACCCCGGGACGCGAGATCCAGTTCGGCCTGCGGCTTTCGTTCTGACCCGGCGACACGGTACGAATCCTTAAAGGCTCAGGAAACGTTCAATGAAACAGCTTGCAGTTGCTCTCCTTATCATTTGTTGTTCAGTCATCACCGCCTCCGCGCAACAATCAGCCACCGCCACCCTCAGCGGGCGCGTGACTGATCCAAACGGCGCTGTCATTCCGGGCGCCAAAGTCAGCGTCATTCAGAAGGATACCGGCATACAGCGGGAGACAGTCACCAGCGATGAAGGTTTGTACGTCCTCACGAACCTGAATCCGGGAGAGTATGAAGTCAGGATTGAACACCAAGGATTCAAGAAGAAGGTCTCCAAATCGAGCATTTCACTCAAGGTCGGGCAGCAGCAAACCCTTGATGCGGTCATGGAGGTCGGAGAGATCAATGAGCAGGTGATTGATCTCATTTCCGAAATGCCTCTCGTCAACAGTGAGAGATCAACCGTTGATGGATTCATCACGTCAAGTCAGATCTCCACTCTCCCGCTCAACGGCCGTAACTATCTGGAACTCGCGCTGCTCATTCCCGGCAATGCGCCCGCACCCAACTTTGACCCGACCAAGACTGGCAGCGTCATTATCTCTTCGGCCGGGCAGCTCGGGCGCGGCGGTAACATCACGATTGACGGCACCGATAACAACGACGATGTGGTCGGTGGGCCGCTCCTTAACATCTCGCAGGACGCGGTGCAGGAGTTTCAGATTGCCACGAATCGTTTCTCGGCAGAACTCGGTCGCTCGGCGTCATCCGTCATCAATGTCGTGACGAAAGCAGGCTCCAACGACCTGCACGGATCGTTCTCGTTCTTCGAGCGCGACCGGCGGTTGCAGGGATTGCCCGCAACCTTTGACCGCAGCAATCAGGAACCGCCCTTCGACCGGCAGCAGTACGCGGCAACGCTCGGCGGCCCGCTCAGGAAGGGTCGTGCCTGGTGGTTTGGCGCATTCGAGTACCGTAATCAGGATGGCGCTGTTTTAGTCGGCCAGCGTGATGTGACCACACGCCAGATCCGCCGCGGCTTCGCGCCCGCGCCGCTTGATGACCTGCTCGGACTCGCGCGCGGCGACTGGGCTCCTTCAGACAAGGACCGCTTCAGTTTCCGCTACTCTATCGAAAGGCTCAAAGCCGTTGATGCAACCAAGCTGGATCGCGCCATCGGCTCTGCTTCCCAGCGTCAGGAACTCCGCAATCATCATCAGGCGTTCCTGACGAACTGGACACGCGTATTTACTCCGACTGTCCTCAATAGTTTCAATTTCAGCGTCAACAACTTCAGCAACACAACCGACCCGGTCACAACCGGCCCGCAGCTCAC
The DNA here is from genome assembly GCA_035652435.1 of Blastocatellia bacterium. Taxonomy (GTDB): domain Bacteria; phylum Acidobacteriota; class Blastocatellia; order RBC074; family RBC074; genus DASRDU01. The sequence continues at coordinate 87,944 of DASRDU010000081.1, read as the reverse complement.
CTTCCCCTCCATTCAGGACGGCGTTTCGTTCCGCGTGCCGCAGGCGACGAAGATGAACCGGCTGCAATTCTCGAACGCGCTATCGCTCATCCGCGGCGGGCATACGTTCAAATTCGGCGGTGACGCGCAGCGGGTGGACGCACTCTTTGACCTCGGCGTGTTTCAGCAGGGTCGCATCGAATTCGTGCAGGATTTCGCGCAGGCAGACTTTAACGGCGACGGCAAAGTGGACGACAACGACCTGCTCTTCGCCGTCACGCTGCGCAGCTCAAAACCGACGCAGTCGCTGACGATCCCAGACGCCGACAACAATCATTTCGCGCTGTTTGCGCAGGACGACTGGCGCGTGTCCAGGAATCTGACGCTCAATCTGGGGCTGCGCTACGAACTCGACACTAACGTCAACAACAACGACTGGTACGGCAACCGCAACCCGCTGGTGCAGTCGTTCTACCGCGGTGACCGCAAACGCGACACGAACAATTTTGCGCCGCGCGTCGGTTTCAACTGGGCGACGAACGACGGGCACACGAGCATTCATGGCGGGTACGGAATCTACTACGACCGCATCACGCTGGAAATCGCCTCGCTCGAACGCGGGCTGGACGGGCGCGCGCTGGCGATTGAGGTGCGCGCCGGGAACGCGCTGACCGACCCGACGGGCGCGCCGATTTTTATTGATCCTGCGACGGGCAGATTCCGCCCGGGCGCGCCGACCTTCGCGAATCCCTTCACCGGCTTCATCCTGCCGGGCGCGGGCGCGTCGGGCATCAACATCATTGACAATAATCTGCAGAACCCGATGGTGCAGCAGTTCAATTTCGGCCTCCAGCGCGAACTGGCGCGGGATCTGGTCGTGCGCGCCGATTACCTGCACAACCTGGGCACGCACTTCATCATCGGGCGTACCATTGGTGTAGTGAATAACCCGGTCGTGGGCGGGCCGGATCGCGTTGTCAATCTGGAGTCGAGCGTGAAGACGAAGTACGACGGGCTGCTGCTGAGTCTGGAAAAGCGCCTCTCGAATCATTACCAGTTCCGCGCCTCGTACACGCTCTCGAAGGCGTTCAATTACGCGAACGACGATCAGATTCCGTTCTCGAACGGCCCGGTCAATCCGAATAACCTGCAACTCGAATACGGCCCGACCCCGAACGATCAGCGCCACCGATTTACATTCTCTGGCTCGTTCGAGCTGCCGTATAAAATTCAGCTCGCGCCGATCTGGACGCTCGCCTCGGGAGTGCCGATGGACATTCTGCTGCCCGACGCCGGCTCGCGCGTTCCGCTGCTGCAGCGCAATGCGGGCGGGCGGCTCTTTCACACCGGGGCGGAGTTGAACGCCTTTCTGCGTCAGGTCAATTCCGCCGGCGGCGTGAACGGGCGTCCGCTGCCGCTCGTGCGCGACGACGCGCAATTCAATGACAGCTTCAATTCATTTGACCTGCGCGTGTCGAGGCCGGTTAAATTCAGTGACCGCGTGAGTCTCGAGCCGATCATCGAGGTCTTCAACCTTTTCAACGTCACGAACGTGCTGGGCGTCTCGAATACGAACTACTCGGGCTTCGGCAATGTGCTGGGCGCGCCGAATTTCGGGCAGCCGGTGACGACGGCGGGGGGCGTGTTCGGCTCGGGCGGCCCGCGCGCCTTTCAACTGGCGGCGAGGCTCAGTTTCTGATGCGCGATGAGTCGTAACGTGAGCGTGAGTGAATGCCCGGCTCCTGGCTTGTCTGCTGACATTTGACAGTGTCATCCCAACTTCACCGACAACTCGGGCCCGGTTCAGCCATTGCGATGGTGGTCGGTGAGGTCATCGCCGTCGGCATTTTTCTGACCCCGGCGGCGATGGCAAAATCGCTCGGCTCTCCGTTCTGGCTGCTGCTGGTCTGGCTGGTGATGGGGGTGATGGCGGCGAGTGGAGCGCTCTGTTACGGCGAACTTGCGGCGCGATTCCCGGCGGCGGGCGGCGGTTACGTTTATCTGCGTGAAGCTTACGGGCCGCAGGTCGCTTTTCTGTACGGCTGGAAATGCCTGCTCGTGATGGACCCGGGGCTGACCGCGGCGCTCGCCACGGGGCTCGCGAGCTATATTGGTTATGTGAGCGGACTCGCGCCGACGGGCGGCAAAGTGGTGGCGGTTAGCACGATCTGGCTGCTGGCTTTCGTCAACATTCGCGGCGTCAGGCTCGGCGCGTGGCTGATGCGCTGGCTGACGGTGCTGAAGCTCGGATTGATCGCCCTGATCGTGATCTGGGGATTTACTGGCGGCCTCGGGGACTGGTTGAACTTCGTCCCGTTCGTCGCCCAGCGGCCCGGATCGGCACCTCTCGCGCCTGCACTCGCGGGCGCGATGGTGGCGGCCTTCTTCTCATTCGGCGGGTGGTGGGATCTCGGCAAGCTCGCGGGCGAAGTGCGCGACCCGGTGCGGACGGTGCCGCGCGCGCTCCTGTTCGGTGTGTGCGCAGTGACACTGATTTACATTCTGACGAGCGCCGTGTTCTTTTATCTGGTGCCGCCGAGCCAGGTCACCTCCGGCGAAACGTTTGCGGCCCAAGCCGGTGAGGCCCTCTTCGGGCGCGCCGGCGCGCAGCTGTTTTCGGCCGTGGTAATCGTTTCGGTGCTGGGCAGTCTCGCGGCGATCATGATGGCCGCGCCGCGGGTCTATTACGCGATGGCGCGCGACGGGATTTTCCTGAGCGCGGTGGCCGCACTGCACCCACGCTTCGGTACGCCGGCCAGGGCGATTGTCTTGCAGGCGGTGCTGGCGACGCTTCTTGTAGTGTTGGGGACGTTCGGGCAGATCATCGGGTATTTCGTCTTCGTGACAGTGATCTTCATCGCCCTCACCGTCGCCGCGGTATTCGTGCTGCGGCGACGGCAGACGGCGGAGGATTCTTACCGGTCGCCGGGGTACCCGGTGACGCCGCTCATTTTTCTGTCGCTGACCGCCCTGCTGCTCGTGCTGCTGGCTGGTAATAACCCCCGACAGGCGATGCTCGGAGTCGGAGTCGTCGCACTCGGGGCGCCGATCTATCGCCTGATTTATCACCGGAAAGAAAAAGGAGGACAGTTCAATGACGTGGATCAGAACCATCCCGCCGACTGAAGCGGATGAGAAGCTGCGGCAGGCGATGGAGATGCAGCGCGCCCTCTACCCGCCTGAATACGCCAGCCCGTCCGCGCCGAACGGCGACAGCGTCGTCGCCTCGCACTCGCTCATCCCCGACGCGCTCTATCACATCTTCGCGGGTTACGGCGCGCTGCTCTCGCCCGAACTGCCGCTGCGCCGCGACCAGCACGAGATGATTGCGACGATGGTGTCGGTCACGAACCGCTGCTTTTACTGAGTGGAATCGCACGCAGAGTTTCTGCGTCAGGTCACACTCGATGAAAAGCTGGTCGCGGCGTTGCGCGAGGATTACACCGCGGCGCCCGTCAGCGAACAGGATCGCGCGATGCTCGATTACGTGGTGCAGCTGACCAGGGACGCGACTCGCCTGACGCCACATGATCATGATAAATTGCGCGCGGTCGGTTTCGACGACCGCGCAATCCTGCAAATCACTCTGATTGCATCCTGGTTCAACTACATCAACCGCGTCGCCGATGCGTTGGGCGTCGGGCGCGGGAAGAAGGAAGACTGGTATCCGCCGGCATGATTCATTCGTCTGCCCCGCAAGCTGTACAGCAGGTTGCCAGCCCGTTGATGTTTTCGCCAAAGGCCTTTGGCGAAAACATCAACGGGCTGGCGGCTTACGCGACGTTGCTTGCTGCGCTTCTGCTCACCTTCACGGCCTGCAATGGCAAAGCAGGTTTGCCCAGACCTGATTCCAAAGAATATCGCGACTTGGTCACAGCCTTTTACGTCGGCCTGGCCGGATTGCAGACCAGCGAAGACGTGCGCGCGAAAGAGAGGCTGACCCATGCCACACAGATTGCGCCGGGCGAGCCTGCTGCCTGGGCCGATCTCGGACTGCTCGCCGTGCGCCAGCAGGAGTTCGATACGGCTTACGAAAAGGTCGAGAAGGCGCGCTCGCTCGCCCCCGATAACAGCCGGATCGAAGCCCTGCTCGGCCTGATCGAGAGCAGACGAGGCAGGCTGCCCGAAGCCATCGCCCACCTGAAAAAAGCCGTCGAGCTTGATGGAAAGAACCTGAGAGCCTTGTACGCGCTCGCGCAGGAAACCGAACGTCAGAGCGCGGAGACGAGCGATGCCGAGGCGCAGAAGCTGCTCAAAAAGATTCTCGAAACGCAGCCCGATAATCTGGCCGTGCTGCTCGATGTCACGCGCCTCGCGGCCAAACGCGGCGATGGCGAGACGCTGAAGAAAATGGTCGCCAGGCTCGCCGAGAAATCATCGTCGTGGCCCGACGAAGCGAAGCAGCAGATGACGGCATTACAACAGGCGGCGACCGGCGCAAACCCGCACGCCGCCGCGCCGCAGTCGGCATTCCTGAAAAACGTGCTGGCGCGCGTGCCCGAATACCGCCAGAGCCTGAATGCGGTGAAGACCCCGGCTGAGTTCGTAGGCGAGCCGTTCGTGAAATTTCTGAAGCTGCCTTCTCCGGGTTCCGAGCCCGCACCGCCGGATCTGGCGATGACTTTTGAAGCGCAGCCGATTACCGGCGTACCCGAAGGGATGTTTTATTGGATCGGCGCTATCCCGCTTGATGGCGAAGGTAAGTCGGCGGTGTTATGGGCGGATGGGAAAAACATTCAAATTGCCGGCGGCGCGAAAATACCATTCCCCGGAGACAAAAAACTGACCCCGCCCGTGGCTCCGATGGGCAGAAACGGCGTTCTGGGAGTGGACCTCAACTCTGACTTCAAAACCGACCTCGTCCTGGCAGGCCCGGGCGGGCTGCGAATCTACCAGCAGGAAAACCCGGCCACCTTCACTGATGTAACCTCACACGCAAAACTGCCGGACAGTCTGGTTAATGCCTCATATCCCGGAGCCTGGGCAATTGATATTGATCTGGACGGCGATCTGGACGTGCTTCTGAGCGCGAGCGGCGGCGAACCGCTCGTACTCAGGAATAATGGCGACGGCACTTTTGCAGAGATCAGACCATTCAAAGGTGTGAACGAGCTGGCATCTTTCGCCAGTGCTGACATTGATGGCGACGGTGATCCCGACGTTGCGATGATAGATAAAGAAGGCAGGCTCGTTATCTTCACCAATGAGAGACTGGGACAGTATCGGGCGCGCCCGCTGCCACAGAATCTGAGCGCGGGATTTCTGGCCATCAATTCAGGTGATATCAACAGTGACGGTCTGGTTGATTTCATTGCGCTCAGGGACGACGGCACTGTTATTCGCATCTCGGACAGGAATAGCGGCAGCGATTGGGAAATTGCCGAACTGGTCAAGGCAGATATAACCAGTAAGGTGGTTAATTCGTCAGGCCTGATTGTTGCGGATTTTGACAACAACGGCAGCTTTGATCTGCTGGTCGGTGATGATCAGTTGTTTCTGGGGGGCGCGCAAAAGGGATTCTCGCGACCAGCCACCATGCCGGGCATCATCTCTCCAGTCTTTGCGGATATGAATGGCGATGGAAAGCCTGATTTAATCGGCCTCCCGCGCAATGCACGTGAGGTTGACAAAGCTTTCATCAAACCGGTTCAGCTGATCAATCACGGCATGAAGAACTACCATTACCAGACCATCCGCCCCCGCGCCGCCAAAGCCACCGGCGATCAGCGCATCAACTCTTTCGGCATCGGCGGCGAGATCGAAATCAGGTCGGGGCTGCTCACGCAGAAGCAGGTGATCACTTCCCCGCTCGTTCATTTCGGCCTCGGCGAACAGACGCAGACCGATGTCGCGCGCATCGTCTGGCCGAACGGTTCGGTGCAGGCCGAGTTTGAATTGAAAGCGGATCAGTCAATCCTGGCCGAACAGCGGTTGAAGGGTTCGTGCCCGTCTCTCTTCGCGTGGGACGGCAGGCAGATGAGCTTCGTCAAGGATTGCGCGCCGTGGTCTCCGGCGCTGGGGCTGCACATCAACGCGCAGGTCGTCGCGGGCATTTACCAGACTGAAGAGTGGTTCAAAATCCCGGGCGACAGGCTCGCGCTGCGCGACGGGTTTTATGACCTGCGGATCACGGCGGAGTTGTGGGAGACTTATTACATTGACCATTACTCGCTCGTGGTCGTGGATCACCCGGCAGGCACGGAGATTTTTACCGACGAACGATTCGCCGTGCCGCCGCCGCCGCTCAAAATCTACGCGACCGCGCCGCCGCGCCCCTTTGCCAAAGCGACGGATGACCGCGGGCAGGACGCGACTGAGATCATCAACAAACTCGATCAGCGTTTTCTGGATACTTTCGGCAAGGGCCAGTATCAGGGCGTGACGCGCGACCATTATGTCGAGCTTGAACTCGGCGAAGACGCGCCGCGCTCGGGGCCGCTCTGGCTGATCGCCGACGGCTGGCTGCACCCGACGGATGGCTCGATCAACATCGCGCTCAGTCAGAACAGCCCACCGCCGCGGGGCCTGAGCATCGAGGTTCCCGATTCGTCAGGCAAATGGGCGACGGCGAAATCGAACCTTGGCTTCCCCGCGGGCAAGGGCAAGACGCTCGTGCTTGACCTCGCCGGCATCTTCCGCCCGGATGCGCCGCGGCGGTTGCGGCTGCGGACGAATATGGAAATTTACTGGGACAAGCTCGCGTGGGCGGCGGGGCTGCCCGCGACGGAGCTGAAAACGCAGCGGCTGAATGCGTCTGAGGCTGAATTGCGCTACCGCGGTTTCTCGGTGATGAAGCAGGACCCGGGCTCTTCGCTCGAATGGCCCGATTACAACCAGATTGCTGGCACGGCTCAGAAGTGGCGCGACCTGATCGGCTATTACACGCGGCACGGCGACATTCGCGAGCTGCTTGAAAAGGTTGATGACCGCATCGTGATCGTGAATGCGGGCGACGAGATGCGCTTCAAATTCGCCGCGCCGCCCGCGCCGCCCGCCGGATGGGTGCGCGATTTCGTCATGATCGGCGACGGGTGGATCAAGGACGGCGACCTGAATTCGACGTTTTCAAAAACGGTGCTGCCTTTACCTGATCACGGGCTGAAGGATTACAATGTTCCACCTCGCAGGCTTGAGGATGACCCGGCTTACCGGCGTCACCCGCAGGACTGGCAGAACTATCACACACGTTACGTCACGCCCGACCGGTTTCTTTATGCGCTCAGGAGGGAGTGAACACATCAGGTGGAACGATGGGGTACAGGGAACTCGGCACCGATCTCAGTTATATCCTGAATCTGATTGATAATCTGCCGGGGCTGAGAAACGATCCGGCTGATCCGACCGGCACCGTCAAACTCTTCGACGGGGGCCGTCTGATCAACATCACCGGAGCGACAAGGTATGAATTCGAGGACGGAACGACCGCCAGTCTCAGCACTGCTGCCGGCGCCCCGCTGTTCATCACCTTCCCGTCGGGCTGGAAAGTATCCATCGAGTTGGCCCGGAAGTTTTGCATCAACTGTGGCCGGCCGCTGCGACGCGCGGCGAAATTCTGCCCGGCCTGCGGGGAAAGAACCGCCTGATCCGGTTTGATATTTTCATAAGCTATGCAAAGCCCTGTTGTAAAAACCACGCTGACGATCTTCTTTATTCTGCTGCTCGCGACGCCGCTCGTGATCAGGCGCATCTCGGCGCGCAACAAAGCTGCGACCGCAGCCCCGAATCCGGCTTCCGCGCTCGCCCGCTACGGGTTCAGCCTGCAGGAATCGGCGAAGGCGGCGGGCATCAGTTTCACGCACACCGCGCCGAAGCTCGACGCGAAGCTCGACCACATCATGCCGCAGGTCGCGGCGATGGGCGCGGCGGTATCGGTCGTTGATTTTGACCGCGACGGGTGGCAGGACATCTACATCACCAACAGCGGCGAGGGCACCAAGAATGCGCTTTACCGCAACCTCGGCGACGGGACTTTCAAAGATGTCGCGGCTGCAATGGGCATCAGTGATCTGAATTCGCGGGAGACAGGCGTTTCGATGGGCGCGGTGTGGGGCGATTACGATAACGACGGGTACGAGGACCTGTTTGTTTACCGCTGGGGTCGGCCTGAGCTGTTTCACAATGACTGCTGCAAAGGCTTCTCGCGGGTTACTGAGGAAGCCGGGCTACCGAAGTGGATCAATGCGAACACCGCCATCTGGTTCGATTACGATAACGACGGCAAACTCGACTTGTTCGTCGCCGGTTATTATGACGAGAGGCTGGACCTCTGGAATCTGGCTGACACGAAGATAATGCCCGAAAGTTTCGAGTACGCGCAGAACGGCGGGCGCAAATACCTCTTCCATAACCTTGGTAATGGCAAGTTCGAAGAAGTCGCCGACCAGCTCGGCATCAAATCGCGGCGCTGGGCGCTCGCCGCGGTGGCCGCCGACCTGCGCGGCACGGGTTACCCTGACCTCTTCATCGCCAATGACTACGGCGTGTCGGAGCTATACTTCAACGAAGGTGGAAAGAAGTTTCGCGAGGTTGGGAAGCAGACAGGCATCGGCTTTGCGCCGAAGAGCGGGATGACCGCGGCCATCGGCGACGTACTCAATCGCGGCAGCTTTGCGATCTACGTCTCGAATATATCCGAAGAGGGCGTGCTGATTCAGGGCAATAACCTGTGGGTTCCGAAAGCGGGAACAACGGGTGACAACCTGAAATTCGACAACCTCGCGCGCGACCTCGGGGTCGAAATCGGCGGCTGGAGCTGGGGCGCGCAGTTCGGCGACCTGAACAACGACGGATTCCAGGATATTTACCTGACGAACGGCTACATCTCGGCCGACAGGGAGAAGAATTACTGGTACGACTACTCAAAAGTGACGGGCGGCAACCAGGCGATTATTTCCGACGCGAAGAACTGGCCGCCGATGGCGGGCCGCAGTTTGTCGGGCTATCAGCAGAAGCGCGTCTGGCTCAACGACGGCGCGGGCCAGTTCAAGGAGATCGCGCAGGTCGTCGGCGTCACCGACGTTTACGACGGGCGTTCGGTCGCGCTCGCCGATTTCAGCAACAGCGGCCGGCTCGATGTGATCGTGGCGAATCAGAAAGGCCCGGCGCTGCTTTATAAAAATACAGTCGCGCCGGAAAATAAGTGGATTGATTTTGAGCTGGAAGGCACCGAGAGCAACCGCAGCGCCATCGGCGCTCAGGTGCGCGTCTTCTGGGATGGGCAGCAGCAGGTGCAGGAAGTCTCCGGCGGCAGCGGCTTCTGCGCGCAGAACCAGCGCCGCCTGCATTTCGGTCTGGGCAGAACGCCGAACGTTGACCGTGTTGAGATTCGCTGGCCATCAGGTAAACTACAGACTATCCGCACGCCGGAGATTAATAAGATCAACAAGCTCAGGGAGGCATAGTGCAGGGATTCCGGCCTGCGCCCATTTTCCCAGTTGCCTTCAGTGACGCATTTATCACACTGGAAAGTTTGCCGGACATTTTCAAGGAATCAGTATGACCCCCGAAGTTACAGCAGCATCAACTTCACCTGCCGGAGCTGTGCCCGCGACGGACAAGCCCGCGTCCGCACTGGCGCGATTCTTCAGCCTCGAAAATCGCTACCTCGCGCCGATGTTCATCACCTTGATCCTGCTCGTCGGCCAGATCACATACGGATTCCTGGAAAGCTGGTCGCGCACCTTCCTCGCCATCGGCACTGGGATGCTGCTCGAACTCGCGCTGGGCCGGCTGGTGTACGGGAAGTTTCCGAACCTGGCCAGCTCGTACATTTCGGGGATCAGCGTCGGCATCCTCGTCCGCTCGCCCGCGTTCTGGCCGTTCGCGCTGTGCAGCGCCATCGCGATCACGTCGAAATACGTGATCCGCTGGAAGGGCCGGCACCTCTGGAACCCGTCGAATTTCGCGATCTGCGCGCTCCTGCTGCTCGCTCCCGAAGCGGTCTCGACGCTGAGCATCCAGTGGGGCAACACGGCCTGGCCGATGCTCGTCGTCTGGGCGCTCGGCGCGCTCATCACCTGGCGCGTGAAGCGGTTTCACATCACGGCGACATACGTCGGTTCATTCATCGCGCTCGCGCTCGTGCGCAGCCTGATCACCGGCCACGGCTTTCTGGCCGAAGTCGCGCCGATTACGGGGCCGATGTATCAGCTCTTCATCTTCTTCATGATCACCGACCCGAAGACGACAGTGCAGTCGAAGCGGGGCCAGTACGTCGTCGCCTTCCTGGTCGCGGCGGTGGAGATGATCCTGCGGCTCGGTGAAAACATCCACGCGCCCTATTACGCGCTGACGATTGTCGGCCCGATTGCCAACCTGATTGAAATCCGGTGGAACTCGCGGAAGCAAAATTCGCAGAAGACAATGAAGGCTGTCGCGGCCTGAGAGAATTGCGAATGTGTCCGCAAGCCCGAGCGGTGAAGGAGGGCCGCTGTTTAAGCCCCCCTTCACCGCTCGGGCTTGCGGACACCCGAATCGTAATGACAGAAAAGCAGTCAATCGTAAAAACACAACTCCTCCCGCTCGCAGTTGTCATCGCCCTCGTCGCCGTCTGGTCTGCCCTTTCGCTCCTGCGCGTCTTCCCCGAGTCGGTCTTCCCCGCGCCGCCCGCCGTCGCGCGCGGTTTTATCGAAGAGCTGCGCAGCGGGCGATTATTCAATGACCTGATCGCGTCGCTCTTCCGCGTGACCGCCGGGTTTGCGCTGGCCGTGGCGACGGGCATTCCCGTGGGCTTGTGGCTCGGGCAGCGCGAGCTGGCGCGGAGGTCTCTGTTGCCGGTCATCAACTTCTTTCGCAACCTCTCACCCCTCGCCTGGATTCCGTTCGCGATTTTGTGGTTCGGCATCGGCGACCCGCCGGCGATCTTTCTGATTTTTATGGCCGCGTTTTTTCCGGTGGTGCTGGCGACGATGGCGGCAGTCGCGGGCATTCCGTCGGTCTACTTCCGCGTGGCGCAGGATTACGGGTTGCGCGGGGTCGAAAAGCTGACGCAGGTGACGCTGCCCGCCATCATGCCGCAGGTGATCACGACCCTGCGCGTGACCGCCGGCTTGTCGTGGCTCGTCGTGGTCGCGGCTGAAATGATTGCCGGGCGCGACGGCCTGGGCTTTGCGATCTGGGACGCGCGCAACGGGTTGAGAATGGACCTGCTCGTCGCCGGGATGATCGTGATCGGCGTGATCGGCGTCGCGCTCGACCGCGTGATCGTGCAACTGACAAAGATTCCGAGCGTGCGGTGGGGGTATGAGAGGTAGAAGGATGAGGGATGAATCAGAGGGAGACTTTCATCCCTCATCCCTCCGCCTTCATCCTTCCTGAAGCCTCCCGACTACCAGTTTATGAGCAGTAAACCGTTACAAGTGGAAAAAGTCTCGCGCTCGTTCGGGGCGGTGGAGGTGCTGCGCGCGATCTCGCTTGAAATTGTGCGCGGCGAATTCGTCGCCGTCGTCGGCCCGTCGGGCTGCGGCAAAACCACGCTGCTCAATCTGCTGTCGGGTTACGACCAGCCGTCATCCGGCCTCATTGCGCGCGACGGCCGCGTGCGCATGGTCTATCAGCAGGACGGCTTGTTCCCCTGGAAGACCGTCACCGAAAACATCGCGCTCGGATTGCGCCACGTTCGGGATGATAAAGAGCGCTGGCGGCAGGTCAGGGAAATGCTGCGGCTCATCCGGCTGGAAGGTTTCGAGCATCATTACCCGCACCAGCTTTCGGGCGGCATGCGGCAGCGCGTCGAACTGGCGCGGGCGCTCGCGGGCGAATCGGACATCCTGCTGATGGATGAGCCGTTCTCATCGCTCGATTACCTGACGCGGCTGCGCATGCGGCAGGAGCTGGCGCGGATGCTCGACGAGCGCCCGCGCACGGTCGTGCTGGTCACGCACGACATCGAAGAGGCCGCGCAGCTCGCCGACCGCGTCGTCGTGCTGACCGAACGCCCCGCGCAGATTCGCTACGAGCTGGCGATTGATTTGCCGCGGCCACGCGACCTGACTCATCCCGAAGTCGTCGGCGCCATTCACCGCGTCCTGACCGAACTCGGGATCGAACACGATCCTGAGGCGGTGTCGGCGGGTTCGGGGAAACAATCGGTCTGAGATACTCAGAAGGAGCGGCGCGGATTTTCGGGGCCGGTACAGGGAGCCGGTGCTTCCCGCGGGCTGCAAACTCGTTGAGGGTGCCGTCACAGGCATTCTTTTCGGTTCGACTCCGAACCCGGCCTTGCCGGGACAATGAACCCGGACAGGATTGACAAGATGAACAGGATTGAGGGCAACGATCTATCGTGTCAATCTTGTTAATCATGTCCATTTCCTGAGGAGAAAACTCATGTTTCGTTCTTCAGCCGCGCGCTGGATCATCGGAGTGGTTGCGGTCATTGCCATACTTGGGCTGCTGCGCTTCAAGCCGTGGCAGCGCGGCGGCTCACATCGGACATCAACCACGACTGAGGAAGCGCGCGAACGATTGAACGTCGGGTTCCTGCCCGTCACCTGACATCTGACGTGCCCGGTGACGGATTACGCAACCCGCACCAGCACGGCGACTCGGTTCGAGTCGCAGCGATTCACGGACTTCCCGACGGTGGTCGAATCAATCAAAAGCGGGCGGCTGGAGGCGACCTTTATGATCGCGCCGCTGGCGATGAAGCTGCGCGAGCAGGGCGTGCCGATCAAAATCCTCTACCTCGGGCACCGCGACGGCTCGACGGTCATCGTACGCAAGGATCTCCCGGCCAAAGACCTGCGCGACCTTCGCGGCAAAACGTTCGCCATCCCGAGCAAGTACAGCAACCAGAATCTGGTCATCCACAAGCTGATGGAAGACCAGGGCGTCAAACCCGACGAAATCCGTTTCGTCGAACTGCCGCCGCCCGACATGCCCGGCGCGCTCGCGGCGAAAGCGATTGACGCTTACTTCATCGGCGAGCCGCACGCGGCCAAAGCCGAACTCGACGGCACGGGCCGCGTGCTTTATCACGCCAAGGACATCTGGCCGCACTTCATTTCGTGCGTGCTGGTGGCGACCGAGAAGCTGATCAGGGAGCGCCCCGAAGTGGTGCGCGACCTCGTGCGCGGCATCGCCGAAAGCGGCGAGTGGGCGGAAACGCACCGCCTCGACGCCGCCAAAGTCGTCTCGCCGTATTTCCGGCAGGACGAAAAGGTCGTGCGCTACGTGCTGACCCAGCCGCCGGATCGTGTGAGCTATCGCATGCTCACCCCGACCGATGAGGAGATGAAGCAGATTCACGACATGGCGCTGAAGGCAGGAATTCTGGAAAAGCCGATAGACATGAAAGAGCTGATTGACCGGCGGTTCATTCCGACTGACATCAAGCCAGCCAATATTTCTCTGAATCAATAATCGTCAACCCTGAATCCAGTTATGAAACCAGTCACACTTCGTTTCGCACTTATCTTTCTAACTGCGGCAGCATTCTGCGCTGCCGCATGCCAGAACAAATCTCCTTCAACTGCCGGGGCTGCCGGTGCCACGCCGGCGCCACCTTCCGAGACAGCAACCGCAACCCCGACATCGGAAGCCTCGGCGTCACCATCACCAGTCGCATCCGCCGGGCTGCCGCCGCTCCCGGCGAAATTCGCCGAGGTAACTTTCACCGATGTCACCGCTCAGGCGGGCATCCGCTTCAAACACAACAACGGCGCGTTCGGCAAAAAGTACCTGCCGGAAACGAACGGGTCGGGCTGCGCGTTTCTGGATTATGACAACGACGGCTGGCAGGACATTCTGCTCATCAACTCGACCGGCTTCGCCGACGCGCCGAAGAAGACCAGTTCGGTGATGGCGCTCTATCACAATAACCAGAACGGCACTTTCACCGATGTCACTGCGGCGGCAGGGCTCGCCAAACCGATGTACGGGCAGGGCGTGGCCGTCGGCGATTACGACAACGATGGCTTTGTTGACATCTTCGTCACAGCGCTCGGACAGAGTCGGCTCTTCCGCAACGGCGGCAACGGCAAATTCACTGACGTGACGGCGAAAGTGGGCTTGACCTCGCCGGGTTATTTCTCCTCGTCGGCGGCGTTCTTTGATTACGACAAGGACGGGAAGCTCGACCTGTTCCTGTGCAACTATGTCGAATGGTCGCCGGAAAAGGATGTCTTCTGCGCGCTCGACAACGTCAACAAGAGCTACTGCACGCCGGAGAAATACCCGGGCCAGAGTTCGCGGCTCTATCACAACACGGGCGGCAGGTTCGTGGACGTGACTGAAAAGGCGGGGCTGCTCGATCCCAATGGCAAATCGCTCGGCGTGGCGATAGTTGATTACGACAAGGACGGGTGGCCCGATATTTTCGTCGCCAACGACACGCAGCCGAACAAGCTCTGGCACAACAACGGCGGCAAGGGCACGTTCACCGAATCGGCTCTGGCCGCGGGCGTCGCCGTGAGCGAGGACGGCAGGGCGCGCGGCGGGATGGGCACTGACGTGGCCGATTATGACGGCTCGGGGAATCCGAGCATCATCGTCGGCAACTTCTCAAACGACATGCTGGCCGTCTTCCGAAATCAGGGGAAGGGTCTGTTCAGCGACGAGGCCCCGTCATCCGGCGTCGGCCAGGCGACGATGCTCTCGCTCACTTTCGGGGTGTTCTTCTTCGACTATAACCTCGACGGCCGGCCCGATTTCTTTATGGCCAACGGCCACGTCGCCGATGACATCAACAAGGTGCAGCCGAAGATCACCTACGCGATGAAGCCGCAGCTCTTCCGCAACGAGGGCGGCCGCAAATTCACCGAAGTGACGGCCAAAGCCGGCAAGCCTTTCCAGAAACCGATTGTGGCCCGCGGCGCGGCTTACGGCGATTTCGACAACGACGGCGACCTGGACATTCTGGTCACGACCAACGGCGGCCCGGCTTACCTGCTGCGCAACGATAACGGCAATCAGGCGCGCTTCGTCAGGTTCAAAGCCGTCGGCGACAAATCGAACCGCGACGGCATCGGCGCGAAGATCACGGTCTTCCTGCCCGACGGGTCGAAGCAGTGGCAGGTGGTTCATAGCGGCTCCAGTTACTGCTCGCAGAGCGAACTGCCGCTGACTTTCGGGTTGAACCACAGCGATAAAGTCGCGCGGGTTGAGATCGAATGGCCGAGCGGGAAGGTGGACAAACTGAACGACCTCGCGGCGAACCAGCTGTATGTCGTGAAGGAAGGCAATGGGGTGAGCGAGAGTAAGCCGTTGCCCCCGCCGGCACCTGTGCCATCACCGACGCCCACGGTCGCGGCAAAGTAAAAAATGAAATGGAATACTGATCGGACGGATGCGGCGGATTCTTACGGGCCAATCCATACTGATCGGTTGCATCCGTCCGATCCGTGTTCTATTTTCCTGATCACGAGTTCACTGCTTTCCACAGCGACTGCCACGAGGCGTGGAGCAGTTCGTCAATCCTCTTCCAGTCTGCTTCAGTAACGCCGCCGGCCTCGGCCTTGTCATCACGGATCAGCATCGCTTCGGCCCGCAATCTGGCGTGTTCCATCAGGCGGCCTGCGGGGATGCGATAAATCTCCGCGGGCAGTTCGGCGAGTGCGCGGTCGAGGTCTTCGCGCGGATGTCTTTTGCGCTCGCGGTGAATGATCCACCACTCCAGCTCCAGCTTTGCCGCCCGGTCAACGTCGAAATTCACGTCGCCGACCCGGTGGATTGCGCCATAAAACTTCACCAGACCGGGCAGCGCCTTTTCGTAATCGCCGCGCCCGTGCCCGTCCTTGAAAACGAACGCGGCCTTCGCGGCCTGATACGCGACGGCGTTCGACCTGAACCAGGGCAGGCGGTATTGCGTGCGCATCAGCTCGGCGAGCTGGCGGAAGAGCAGGAGGCGCTGCTTGTCGTAATACGACCGCCACATCGCCGTTTCGAGCCGCGCGACCTCGTTCGGGTCGAACTGTCGCAGGCTCGTCGAGCGCGGGCCGAACAGGTCATATGCGGCCCAGGCGGAAATGGCTATGATCAGGACAATCACCGGGAGCAGGATTTTTCTGAGTCTGCCCTTTGACCCGGCAGTCTTGTCTGACGGACTGACTGTGACCGTGGATTGTGTCCTGGCCTGTGATGATTGGGTATTCATGCGCATCCTCCTGACGGACAGTGAACGGTTGTTACAGTGATCGTTACGAACCGGGCAACGCGATGGATTCAGGAAGGCTTATCCTGAAGCAGGTGATCTGCTAAGATTCGCGGCAGATTGAGTTCCACGCGCAGAGTTCGGAGAACAAGTCATGGAAGAAGAAGAGGAAGAACCTCTGTCAGGAGAGTCTTCTGATCCGTCGGGATCAGCCTCTACAGGTCAGTCATCCTCTGACGGAACCAGCTCCACTGCGGACACAGGAAGTCCTGCCCAGTCGGCAAAACTGACTGCGGATCAGCCCCTAGATGAATCCATTCTGGACTCCCACACAGGCGATCAACCCACGGCTGAAGACCTGCTCGGTTTCGGCCCTTATGTCCGGGCAATGGCGGCTTTCCTGACCAACCCGCTCACGCAACCTCCGCTGACGCTTTCCATCGAAGGCGCATGGGGCAGCGGCAAGTCATCCTTCATGCTGCAACTCGAAAAGGAATTGCGCAGCCGGGAGACATCAGCGCCCGACGGGCGAATCCTGACGGTGCAATTCAACGCGTGGTGGCACGACAAGGAAGACGCTTTGTGGGCAGCCTTCGCACTCGAATTCATCCGCAAGCTGTCGGGGCAGTTGCCGTGGCGGCGGCGCGTGTGGGCGTGGCTTAAGCTCTGGCTGCTGCGCTTCAAATGGCAGGATGGCTGGTTTGATCTTTTACAGTCAGCAGCGACGCTGGCCGTCTTCGTCTTTATCACTTTCGCCACCCTGAAGGTTTTTCGCAGCCAGCACTCATTCGCGGAGACTCTGGTTGCGGAGAAAGGGCCACAGGAGATCATCAAAGTCCTGCTGACAACCGGCGGGATCACGGCTTATACCATCTTCGCAGTCTATTTCCTGTCCAGACTCAAAAGCGTCTTCGGCAACCCGCTGGCGATCAATCTCTCGCAACACCTCAACGCGCCGAATTACCAGGGCCGCGTCGCCTTTATCGAGCAGTTTCATCAGGACTTCAGCCGGATTGTGCAGACTTACGCCGGCAGCAACAAGGTCTATGTGTTCATTGACGATCTTGACCGCTGCGAAGTGCCGAAGGCCGCCGACCTGATGCAGGCGCTCAACCTGATGATTGCCGGTTCACCGCAACTGATCTTCATCGTCGGCCTCGATCGGGAAAAGGTCGCCGCAGGCCTCGCCGTGAAATACGAAAAGCTGTTGCCCTACCTCGCGCCCGCGCCCGTCACGAATCCGAACGGCGACAAGCCCGCCGCCGATCCGACGAAGGGGCTGGAATACGGCTACACCTTCATCGAGAAATTCATTCAGCTTCCCTTCCTGATGCCGTATCCGGACAATCTCGATCTGGGAGTATTCCTCGACCGGATCAACCAGCCTGCGGCCCAGGCCGCCAAAGTTGATGGCTGGATTGTCAGATCGTGGCAACGCATTGCCCGCATGGGTCCGAGACAGAAGCCAGCGCCAACCCCGGTCAGTCGTCAGCCCGCGACAGGAACAGAAGCAGCGCCAACGCCGGTCGCTGTGCCACCGTCAGCGAATCTGCCAGCGGCACAAACGCCGGCGGCGAATCAACTGACCGAGGCGCAGCGCCAGCGACGAGAAACGATCAGGCTGACCGTCAGCAAGGACTCGGATCGTGTTCGCAACATCGCGCTGATGATCGCGCCCGCGCTGGATAACAATCCGCGCCGCATCAAACAATTCATCAACCTGTTCCGATTGCGCACCCTGATTGCGAATGAAACCGGTTTGTTCGACATCATCGGCGATGAACCGCTGGGACAACGGCTGACGCTGGAGAAGCTGAGTAAATTCGTGGCCATCAGTCTGCGATGGCCGTTGCTGCTGGATGACTTGGACGAGAATCCGGCAATGCTGAATGAGCTTCAGAGCTATGCGACAATCTGGTATCGAAATCAGTTGACCTTTCCCAAAGCCGACGGGCTGCCCAGCCCCGGTCCGCTGGCAAAACGATGGAGCGAACGTCAGGGCCTGATGCGCCTGTTCGGTAAAGGGCTCTTTATTGAAAGCACCGCGGTCAGTCCCGGGACGCGTTCTGAAGACGCGGACAGGTACGATCTGACCGGATTGAATATTCGCCGCCTGCTCCAAGTGTCTCCTCCGGTTCCACGAACGGTGGCAATAACGACCGAGCCTGATGCGGCGACTACACTGTCAGCCCGGCAATCTGAAAAATCTGACAAAGCTGAAAATGGGGATCAACCTGCTGAGAATCCAGCGGACAGCCTGCGGTCAGTGGCAGGTACTCCTCCAGCCGAAGACCGCGTGACCGTAAATGAGGCTGATGTTTTTCTGCACTACGACCTGACGGACTTAAAGCAGATCGAATTGGTGGCCGATCAATTAAGGCTTCGCAGCGTCAAGGTCTGGTTTGACACAGAACTACTCCGCCTCGGGGAAAGATGGAGGGATAAAAATCATGAAGGAATTGCAAAGAGCAGCCATGTCGCTGTTTTTATCGGTCAGCGCGAAGTCACCGCCTCGGCATCCGAAGACATTAACTACGTTGTGAGCCTCAAAGGAGACAAAGTGATTCCTGTCCTTTTGCCGGGAGTCAGGCAGCTTCCTGAAGCCTTGAAATTTCTTGAGGAATTACGACCCCTCCGTTTCCCCAGAGGCATTGATGACCCTCTGGCCCTCGACCTGCTCGCAGAAAGGATCACCGGGAAACGTCCGCCGCGACAAACCAGCAGGGCAGAGTCGGCGCAGTTACCTTCTTGAAATCAACACCAGTCCCACCAGGCAGAAAACAATCCCCAGCACATTCCACCCTGACAATCGCTCTTTGAGAAAAGCGAAGCCGACCGGGATCAGCACCACGGCGACCGCGACGGTGACGATGATCGAAGTCACGTTGAGCTGCCAGCCCGCGCGGTAAGAGAGCAGGAAGCCGAACTCAATCGCCGCCGCGCCGATGCCGATGCCCGGCACGGCCCAGTTGATCCCTCTCACCGAATCCGCGACGGAATCCCTGACCGGGAAAAGGAGCAGTGCCGAGAGGCAGGCGACGAGGGCCGTCAGGTAAGCGGCGATGATCGCGAGCAGCGGGTCGAGCGTCTTCGGGACGGATTTTGACGAGAGGTGATAGATCACTCCGCCGCCGATGGTCAGCAGGAGGGGCCAGAGAGAATTGTTCATAGTGTCCGCTCCATCCACCAGTCCGTCTGCGCGTCGGCGCCCATCATAAAAATGTGGTCGCCGACCTTCGCGAATCCCCACTTGCGGTAGAAAGCCTGCGCGCGGAAGTTGTTTTCCCAGACGCCCAGGAACATCGAGCGATGCCCGGCCTGACTGGCGCAGTCCAGACACGCCTGCATCAGAGCCGGGCCGACGCCGTGGCCGAGCCATTTCTGGTCCGCGTACAACCGCTCCAGTTCAATCGGGTCGGCGCCCGTCACACACTCCGGCGCGCTGCCCGCCATCAGCTTCGCATAGCCCGCCGGCTCACTCTCAATTTCGGCGACGAGAAAGACGGCGCGCGGGTCGGCGAGTTCGCGCGCCAGTTGCGCGACGGTGAAGGCCGAGTCCAGATAAAGCTGCATGTCTTCCGGCGAGCAGATGCCCGTGAAGGCGCCAAGGAACGTCCGCTCGCCGAGTCGAGTGAGCATCGCCGCGTCGGCCACCGTGGCGCGGCGGATCGTCGGAATCACTTTGCTGGTCATTGGCGTCATCGGCTACCTCTTTTTCGCGGCATCGAGCTTCTGCGCGAGCAGCCACTTCATCAGCTCGGGCTCGGCATAGGCCTTCACCCACGAGTCATGTTTGACGCCTGGGTATTCGGTGTATCTCACGTCGCCGCCCACGGCCTTTAGCGCCTCATTCATCTTCCGCGAGCCTTCGACCGGCACGACCGGGTCGGCGTCGCCGTGGAAAATCCAGACCGGCGTGCGGCCGACCTTCTGCGCGGTCAGCGCGTACAGGTCAATCCCTTCGTCGGGCAATGCCGCGCCGCTCGCCGAACTGCGCAGCCGGTCGGGGATCCTCACCCCGCCGCAGATCACAGCGTACGCGGCGAATTTTCCGGGATGGTTGCGGGCGACGGCCCAGGTGCCATAACCGCCCATCGAAAGCCCGGTCAGGTAGAGCCGCTGCGGGTCGCCGTTGAATTCCTTCACGCTCAGCTCGAGCGTTCTCATCGCCATCTCCTCCATCTTCGGGTCGAGCCACCAGACATCCTTGCGGCACTGCGGCATGACGATGACGGCCGGGAAGCGATTCTGGTATTTGCGAATCGCCGTGCCGATGCCGATGTCGGTCTGCTGCAGGCCGTCATCGCCGCGCTCGCCCGCGCCGTGCAGGAAGAGGATCACCGGCCACTTCTGTTTCCTGTCCCAGTCCGCCGGGACGTAGACCTGATAGCGATAAGTTTCCTTCCCGACAGTCACGGCGCGGTTCAGGAAGCCGGTTTCGCGACTGCCCGCTGAGACTGAACCCGCCAGCACGAGCATGCCGGCCAGCGCGCAGCAAACCTTCAGACCGAATCCATGCATATACATCTCCCGGGAGAACAAGTCGCGATCCGGTAAATCACGCCTGTCCACGCCAGTGTTGGTTTGATGGGGTTGTGGCGCGATCGCGCAGACGCGCGCCACGAATAATGCAGGCGCGGATTGTATGTGGATCGTCGGCTCATCTGCAACCGGATCGCGGTGACCGGGTTGAAAAAATCGGTGAAACCAGAATTGACTTTCGCGCCCCGGATATGAAGACTCGGGCCGTATGCAGACTGCCGAACTGATCCGTGTCCTCCTGTTTCTCCTGGCCATCGCCATCGTTTACACGGTCGCGGCGTGGGTCGTGGTCAGACTGCTCATCCGGCGCTTCCTGCGCCGGGAGCCGATCAGCCGCCGCGAGTGGCTGACGAGCGCCCTGGCATTCGGCGTCGCGGTGGCCGGCGCGCTGTGCTTCGCTTACGGGTACTTCGTCGAACCTTACTGGCCCGAGGTCAGCAGGGTCGGCCTCGTGAGCCCCAAGCTCGCGGGCGCGTCGCGCCCGATCAGGCTCGTTCACATCTCCGACCTGCACTGCGACCCGAAGGTGCGGCTCGAAGAGAAACTCCCTGACCTGATTGCCGCCGAACGACCCGACCTGATCGTTTTCACCGGCGATTCGATCAACTCGCCCGCGGGCCTGCCCGTCCTGAAGCGGTGCCTGACGCGGCTCGCGGGCCTTGCGCCGACTTTCGCGGTCAGGGGCAACTGGGACGTGAATTTCTGGTCTGAAATGGATCTGTTCGGCGGGACCGGCGCGCGCGAACTGAAGGGCGAGGCCGTGAAAGTTGACGTGGCAGGGATGAGCCTCTGGATTACGGGGGCGCCCGCGGGTGGGGAATTCCAGAACGCGGAAACGCTCGAAGCCATCCCGGCCGGCGCCTTTTCTGTTTTCCTCTACCACTACCCCGACGAGATCGAAGCGATCGCGCGGCGGAAAATTGACCTCTACTGCGCCGGGCACACGCATGGCGGTCAGGTGGCGCTGCCCTTTTACGGGGCGCTCGTCACGTTTTCGCGCTTCGGCAAGAAGTACGAATCAAGGTTGCATCGCGTGGGGGAGACCTGGCTCTATGTGAACAGAGGGATCGGCATGGAAGGCGGCGACGCCCCGCGGGTCAGATTCTGCGCGAGGCCGGAAGTCACCGTCTTCAAGCTGTCCGCCGGCCGGCCATAAAAGCGAAAGCGCGGCCGGGAGAGTTCCTCGGTTCTCCCGGCCGCGCTTTCGACTCCCGATCAGTCTTTCCGGGTTTTATTTCTTCGCCAGCACCACGGGGGCGAGTTCAGCCCCGCGCATGCGGTCGAAGAAGACGCGCACCAGCAGGTACTGCTCCGCCGGAATCGTCGTCGCCTGAATCACGCAGGAGCGGGTGAAGATCAGGTATCCCTCCTTCACTTCCCAGCTCGCGCTGTATTTGCCGAACGGCGCGTCCAGCCTGGTCGCGTCGGGGATTTCATCCACCTCGAAGCCCTCCGGCAATTTCACCCGCACCGTCTCGGAGTAGGCTTCCGATTTCAGCACGACCGGGTATTTGCGCTTCGGCTCGATCAATACCACCTGCTCGCGGCGGAAGACGACCGCCGGTTTGAAAACGAGCAGTTTCCCGCGCATGGATTGCGCATAGTTCGGCACAGTGAATTCCACATCGAGTCCGAATTTTCCCTCCACGTTATTGTCACTCGGTTCGACCTTGATCACCTTCGCGCCGGTCGCGCCGCTCGTCACCCAGCGTTCGATCATCTTCATGTAATCGGGCTGCGACTTGCGGCGGAACTCGTGCCGGAAGGCGGCAGCAGACTGGCCGGCGGCGCGCTCATGAACAACGGCGGTGATCGAGCCTTCAGGCGTCAGCGTGACTTCGGACTGGCGTTCCAGCCGATTCGCTTCGGGCGGGGTGACCGGCATCTTCAACAGGTCGCCATCGGCACCGGCCACGACCAGCGCCTGGCTTCCCTGCAGGTACCAGGGCAGATCGCCGACCGGGGTGTAGACATCCGTCGGGTCGAAGATCATCAGCCGCCCCAGCTTCGGGTGCGTGATGATCGTCGGCACCTGCACGGCGTCGCTGACTTTGATGGCAATGATGCAGTGGTTGAACTGATTGGGCGAAGGCAGTTCGGCGCGCACGTAGGTCGGATCGCCGGAATAAATGCCGACCGGATACGCCGTAATCCCGACGGCCCTGAGCATGGCGCGCATCAGGTTGGCTTTGTCCTTGCAGTCGCCGTAAGACTTCCTGAAGACCTCGAGCGACGAGTGAGGGCGAATGCCGCCGCCGCGCCCGACCCCGATCTGGATCGAGACATACTTGATGTTTTGCGCGTAACGGCCGATGGCCTGGATTTTTTCGAACTCCGTCTTCGCCTCCGCGATCAGCTCACGGGCTTTGCCGGCCAGCGCGTCATCAAGTTGAACCTGCGGGTCGGAGAGTTCGCTGATGAAGCGTGAGACGTCCGGCCAGGTCTCGAAGGTCCGCAGCATCCCCGCGCTCCTGCCCGCGGGCGGGAAGACTCTGACGGAGATGCGCGCTACCAGATTCGCGCCGCTCGGGCTGGCCGGTTCATGCCTGATGGCTTCGAGGTCGCGCGCCTCCCAGGTGTAAGTCGAACCGCTGACGGCCGGCTCGATCTTCGAGTGGTTGAAGACTGTCCCTTCGGCACGCCAGCCCGCGGGGACGGTCACGCTGATGCGCGAGGCCACGACCGGCTGATCGCCGCCGAAAGCCCAGTCGAACTGCGAGAAGACTTCCTTAGTCTCCTGGACGATCTCAAAGCCGAAGACCGAGCCCGGCTCCGCGTCGTCCCTGCCCGAAATCACGCGGCGCCGCGCCTCATCGTAAATGTCATCGTCGCTGGCGATGGCATCCACCATCCTGTCCTTGCCGTATTTGATGACCTGGCCTGACGGGCGGATCATCCAGGCCTGCATCTCCTTCACCTTTTCGGTTTCGGTGTTGTAAACCGTCGCCGCCACCGCCTCCCCGCGCCCTTCGCGCGAGAGGATCCGCACGGCCTGAGTCGTCACCGTCATCACGCGCCCGTCGTCCCCGACCGTGACTCTGGTTTCATCGTGCAGGACGACGGCTTTGGCATCCTTGTCAGTGACGGTGGGGTTGTTCGCCGCGGCCTGACGCAACCAGGCCGGCACGTCGTCACCGGCCCGGGCCGTAACAAGGCAGATCAGAACCAGCAGTATCAGAGCCGGAGTATGAGAAATTATCTTTCGCAGCATGAGTCCCTCCCTGGGTTCTGAACTTTTCAGTTTGAAGAAGCCGCAGCGGTGAGTTTGAGCGTGACGGCGTGATTATCCTGCTTGTGCAGGAAATCGAAGACCTGCTTGAGCGTCGGATAGCTGGTGACCGGGAAGAGCATGCCATTCACCTTCAGACGGCGGGTGTAAACCAGCGACTTCTTGTCCGTCCCGATCCCCAGTTTGACTTCGCATTTGACGATGTCGTTGGCGTTGAAGGATTCCGGCGCCTCGGCGTTGTCGAGCGCGAAGCCTTCGGGCATTTCGATGTTGACGACGCTGTCTTCGAGCCACGCGTATTCGAAATAGACCGCGTGTTTGCGCTCGGTCGTCGGGAAGAGCGGCCCTTCGCCGAACTGGAAGAACGCGGGCTGGACGAACAGGCGTTTGCCCGTGCGCGTGGCATAACCCGGGACCTTGACGTGAAAAGCGTAAATGAACGGCTTGATCGGGTCGGTGACATTCTCGATGCGGATGTTGGAGACTTCCGCCGTACTCATCCGTTTTTTGATGATATTGCGCAAAGTCTCTTCGCGCTTCTGCGGCGAGTCGTCGTCGTTGTCATCCTTGGCGCGCTCGCCGAGGTGCCCGGTCAGCTCGATCTGCGCATCGCCTTCGAGCGTGCCATCCTCACTGAGCTTGAATTTACCGATCGTCTTTTCGACCGACCTCTCCGGCGGCGAGAGCGGCGTGTCCACAAAAGCCGGCTCCTTTGAATCCGTGACCAGCGCCGGGATGCCTTCCTGCCCCCAGCGCAGCATGCCGTAAGGCGTGTAGGTACTCGACGGGTCGAAGAACTTCCAGTCGCTGCCGACCTTCACGGCGATCACCGAGTACCGCATGAAGTATTCGTCCGGGAAACTCCGGTCAAAAAACGAAGAGCCGCGATCACCCAGTCGCACCGGTCGCGCTTCCAGCCCGCTGGCGGCGGCCATCGCGGCAAAGAGCATGTCAATGTTCTTCAGGTCGCCGTAGCCGCGCTTGAGCGTGTCGGAGGGCGACCGGTTCTCCTTCATCTTTTTGATGTCGGCTTCGGTCAGGCCCGACGCGTCGCTCTGAATATTTTTGATCTTCGTGCGGCAGTAGAAGAGGATTCTTTCCAGCTTCTGCTCCGGCGTGGTCGCGTCACCGACCGCCTCAGCCGCGGCCTTGCGCACGTCATCGTTGACCTTCATCGCCGACTTGTATTCGTCATACTGCTTTTTGCCGTACTCCCTCCAGAACTTTTCCGGCTCGTATTTCTCGGCCTTCGAATAATAGAGCAGCATCCACATGCGCACTTCATCCTCGGGCGGCATCCGCGGCTCTTCGCGGAAGGCCGGGACGTTCACCATGCCGGTACTCTGATACCCGTCCTTCTCCTTGTAGAGCGGCGAAGGCTGACAGTGAAAAGGCATCGCCTTCAGGCCCAGATTGGGAATGCTCAGCGTCTTGATGTAATATTTGACGCTCTGCACCGGGACCTCGCGCTGGAACTGCAATTCCGTGTAATAAGACGTGGGCCGGGCCTCGCGCCACCTGTATTCGATAATGGCGCCGGGCTCCACGCCCGGCATGGCGAAGGATTTGACCTTGACCTTGCGCCCGCCGAATTTGATGGCCGTGCGGTCAAAGACCTGATCCTTCTTCAGCTCGACGATCGAGCCGTCCGGTTTGATCGTCCGCCCGACGACGTCGCTGATCCTCCACTTGTCCAGATAAGGCAGTTCAATCGTACTCTGCTTCTCTTTGCCGCGCTCGGTGAAGACCTTGATCCGGACGTAATGGAAAAACGTCGTGCGGTATTCGCTCCCCGCGTCCTCGACGGAGATTCTCACTTCCCAGAAGATGGCTTCGGCGTCGGCGTCCTTCTCGACCACCGGCGCTTTCATCGCCAGGTGGGCCGGGTCAATCGGCTTCCAGTCATCACCGGCGAGCGCCGGCACGGCGGCCACGAAGGCGATAAACAGGGAGATCAGCAGTGGGGCTGGGGTGCGGGAGACTTTCATTTGTTCTGACCTTTCTCCGGATCACAAGTGCGGGACTGATCCGGAATGGAAGATGGCTTGTGTGAACCGGCTGAAGAGCGACTACTGGCTGTTTCAGACTCGACGGACTCGGGCATCAACGGGCCGGATTTTATGCCGGACGAATCCGCAGAGGCAACAATTTTTTTGCCGGATCGGGCGCCGGCAACCACGCCTTAAGTCACTGTAAAGTGAAGCCGGTCGGCCCCTCGCTCCGCATCAGGAAACGGGCCCGCGCCCCCCCCTCTGGTAAGTGACTACTTACAAGTCCCCTTGCGTCCGGCCCGCGCCCTGTGGTAAGTAGGCACTTACTTACAAACGACCCGGCGGACGTTCCACTTCCCCGATGACCGCCGGAACAGTCCCGGCGGGAAACACCGGAACAGGAGTCCGGGCAACATCAACTATGGCAACCAGACAGGAACAGATCAGGCCCGCCACGCGCATGTCGGGCGAGGACCGGCGCCAGCAGATCATTGACGTGGCGATCCAGCTCTTCTCACAGCGCGGCTTCCGCGGCACGACGACCCGGGAGATCGCGCTGGCGGCGGGCGTGAATGAGGCAATCATCTTCCGCCACTTCGCGACCAAGCACGACCTCTATTCGGCGATCATTGACCAGAAGGCCTGCACCGAGGAGTTGCAGAGTCTGGAGGTCGAGGTCGAGGAGGCGATGCGGCGCGGCGACGACCGCCGGGTGTTCGAGACCATCGCTTTTCACATCCTCGAAAAGCACGAACACGACGATGCGTTCATGCGGCTGCTTTTTTACAGCGCGCTCGAAGGGCACGAACTCTCGGACATCTTTTTTCGTAATCAGGTTTCACGACATCATCGCCGCATGGCCGAGTACATCAGGAAGCGGGTGGCGGACGGCGCGTTCCGCAGGGTTGACCCGCTGACGGCCACGCGCGCCTTTTTCGGCATGGTAATTTACCACGCGCAGACCAACAAGCTTTATGGACGTGACCATCCCGCCAACGAACTCCGCATCTCGAACCGCCAGGCGGCGGAACGCTTCACCGACCTTTTTCTCGGCAGCCTCACCAACCTCCGGGGAAGCAGCCGTGGTTTTCGCCGCGCGCTGAGAAAGCGGCTTGGTTGAATCACCGGCAGAACAACATCACTGACTGACATTCAGGTGGCCTGAAACCATGAAAGATCGAAGCACACTAATCGAAGCCGACGACCTCAGAAACACCCAACCTTCCCGCCCGGAGACGACCGGGATCAACGAACGCAGGTCGTCGCCGCGGGCGGGCCGGATCGCGCTGCTGCTCTTCGTGGTGGTGGCGCTCGTCGCGGTCGGTCTCTTCCTCTTCGGCGGGCGGCGGAACGCAAAGGAGGCAAAAGCTGCGGCCAGTGCATCCGGCTCAGCTACTACTGCCGAGGCCGCAAAACCACAGCCGGTCGAAGTGACGACCGCCGCCGCGATTTCGCGCGAAATGCCGCGCGGCATCGAGGTGGTCGGCTCGCTCGCGGCTGACGAAGAAGTGGTCGTCTCCTCACAGATCGCCGGCGAGATTGCCAAATTGAACGTGGATTTCGGCAGCTACGTGCAACAGGGTCAGGTCATCGCGCAGATTGACAACCGCGACGCCCAGCTCAGGCTCGAACAGGCCGAGGCCACGCTCAAACAGACGCTCGCGCGGCTGGGGATGAAGGACGGCGAAAAGTTCGATCCCGACCGGGCCTCCGACGTCCGCGTGGCGAAGACTCAGGTTGACTGGACGAAGATGGATCTGGACCGCTCGACCGCCCTCATCGAAAAGGGCGACATCTCGCGCTCGGCCTACGATCTGGCCGTCACCAACTACAACGCCGCGCGGGCGCGTTACCAGGCGGCGGTTGATGCGGTCAATCAGCAGCTGGCGGTGGTCGAACAGCAGCGCGCCGCGATCAATCTGGCGCGCAAATCGCTCACCGATACGGTCGTCCGTTCGCCCATCAGCGGCGCGGTCAAGGAAAAGCATGTCGCGCGCGGCGCTTACGTCGCGGTCGGCAACAAGATCGTCACGCTCGTGCGGGTCAACCCGCTCAGGCTGCGCGCCGACATCCCCGAAGCGTCAGCCGCCGCCGTGCGCGTCGGGCAGACGATGACGCTCAAAACCGAAGCGCTTCCGGATCGCACCTTCACTGGCAGAATCGTGCGCATTGGCCCGTCGCTCGACGAAAAGACGCGCGCGCTGACCGTCGAAGCCGAAGTCGCCAACCCGAACAACCTGCTGCGCCCCGGCATGTTCGCGAGGTCGGAACTGATCACCGAGCGGCACGGCACGGGCGTCATGGTCCCGCAGAGCGCCGTCGTCAGGATCGCCGGACTCACCAAAGTCTTCGTGATCGAAAACGGCAAGGCGGTCGAGCGCCTGGTGAAAACGGGCGTGAATGACGGCAGCCTGATTGAAATCACTGAAGGCGTCAAAGAGGGCGAGAAGGTGGCGATCAGCAATACTGACAAGCTGCAGCAGGACAGTCTGGTTGTGAGTGGCCGCTGACTCGCCGGGAGGCAGGCACGCGGGGGCGCGTGCCTGCCTCCCGGCGATGGCCTGAGCAGGGTGATTGAGAGCATTCGCAAAACCGGCACGCGCCCCCGCGTGCGCTCCCGGGTTGGGGTTGAGTTATGCAGAAATTAGCTGAGATTTGTGTCCGCCGTCCGGTCTTCGCCACGATGCTGATTATGACGCTCGTGGTGCTGGGCCTCTTCTCGTACAGCCGGCTGACGATTGAGCGCTTCCCGCGCGTCGAATTCCCGGTCGTCACGATCACGACGCGGCTGCCCGGCGCGGCCCCGGCGGAAGTCGAGACTGAAATCACTGACAAGATCGAGCAGGGCGTCAACACGATCAGCGGGATCGAGGAGCTGCGCTCGACTTCGTCCGAAGGCGTCTCGCTGGTCTTCGTCACCTTCGAGCTGGAACGCAACCTCGACAGCGCCGCGCAGGACGTGCGCGACAAGATCAGCACGATCATCCCGCTGCTGCCGAAAAACATTGACCTGCCGACGGTCGAGAAACTCGACCCCGACGCCTCGCCGATCATGACGCTCTCGGTCGCGTCGAACCGCTCGGTGCGCGAGATGTCGGAGTACGCCGACAAGGTGCTGCGCCGCCAGATCGAGTCGGTCAACGGCGTCGGCCAGGTGCTGATCATCGGCGGGCGCAAGCGCCAGATCAACGTCAACCTGGACGGCAACAAGCTGCGCGCTTACAACCTGACCGTCTCGGACGTGTCGCGGTCCTTGCAGGCCCAGAATCTGGAAGTCCCCGGCGGTCGCGTCGAAGAGGGCGCGCGCACGCTCACGCTGCGTACGCTCGGGCGGCTGCAAAGCCCGGAAGAGTTCAACCAGATCGTCGTCTCGAACCGCAACGGCTACCCGATCAAAATCTCCGACATCGGCTACACCGAGGACGGCGTCGAGGAGGAAGAGACCGCCGGGCTGCTCAACGAGAAGCCGGCCCTGCTGCTCAACATCCGCCGCCAGTCGGGCACCAACACGGTTGACGTGATCAACGCGATCAATGAGCGGCTCAATGACGTGAAGAAGGCGCTCCCCGCCGGCTACTCGCTCGAAGTCGTCCGCGACCAGTCCGAATTCATCCTCGCCTCATTTCATACGATCAAGGAGCATCTGATCCTTGGGTCAATACTGGCCTCGATAGTCGTGCTGCTCTTTATGCGCAACCTGCGCGCGACGATCATCTCGGCGATCGCGATCCCGACTTCGATCATCTCGACCTTCGCGGTCATGGAATATTTCGGGATCACGCTGAACGGCCCGTCAATGCTGGGGCTGACGCTTTCCGTGGGCATCGTCATTGACGACGCGATCGTGGTGCTGGAAAACGTCTTCCGCTACATCGAGGAGAAAGGCTACCGCCCGTTCGAGGCGGCCATCGAGGGGACGCGCGAGATCGGGCTGGCGGTCATGGCGACGACGCTCTCGCTCGTCGTGATCTTCCTGCCGGTCGCCTTCATGCAGAGCATCCCGGGGCGCTTCTTCAAGAGCGTGGCGCTGACGATGGCGTTCGCGATCATGGTCTCGCTCGTCGTCAGCTTCACGCTCACGCCGATGCTCTCGTCGCGGATGTTCAGCAAACTGAAGCGGAAAGCCACAGACCCGTGGGATCTGAGTTCGGACTCGACCGCGGGCGCGCATTCGTCGAAGGAGTCATGGTTTTTCCGGATGCTCGACCGCGGGTACACGCGGCTGCTCACGCTCTCACTGCACCACCGCGTGGTCGTTGTAGTCGTGGCGATCCTGGTCTTCATCTCGACCGTGCCGCTCTTTATGAAAGTGGGCAAGGACTTCTTCCCGAAGGACGACCAGAGCGAATACGAAGTCGCGTTCCGCGCCCCCGAAGGGACTTCGGTGCAGGCGACGCGGGACATCGCGGCGAAGGTGGCGGCCGGCATCCGCGCGTTGCCGCACGTCAAATACACGCTCACGACCATCGGCGACAGCCTGCAGCGGCTGACGAACGAGGCGAAGATTTACGTCCGCATCGCGCCGATCGAGGAGCGCACGCTGACCCAGTTCGACGTCATGACGATGACGCGCGACCGCGTCCTCGCGAAATACCCCGACCTGCGCTCCTCGGTGCAGGTCGTCGCGGCCATCAGCGGCGGCGGGCGGCAGAACACCGACATCGCCTACCAGCTGCGCGGCCCCGACCTCGACAAGCTCAACGAGTATTCGCAGGAGCTGTTGAGACGCCTGAAGGCGCTGCCCGGCATCGTGGACGCCGACACTTCGCTGATCGTCGGCAAGCCGGAGCTGCGCGCGCGGATTGACCGCGCCAAGGCGTCAGACCTCGGCGTCAGCATTTCTGACGTCGCGCAATCCCTGCGCCTGCTCGTCGGCGGCGATCAGGTCTCGACTTACAACGAGGGCGGCGAGCAGTACGAAGTGCATGTGCGCGCCTCGGAAAACTTCCGCACCGGGGCGGCCGGCATCAACCAGCTCAACGTGCCTTCGACGCGCCTGGGCGGCGTCGGACTCGACAGCGTGGTGAAGCTC
Organism: Blastocatellia bacterium; assembly: GCA_035652435.1. GTDB lineage: Bacteria > Acidobacteriota > Blastocatellia > RBC074 > RBC074 > DASRDU01. The sequence goes on along the minus strand of DASRDU010000081.1, from coordinate 57,081 downwards.
GAAGAGGCGAGCGGCCCGACGCAGATCGAGCGCGTCGCGCGCCAGCGTCAGGTACTCGTCACCGCCAACCTGAGACCGGGCGTGCCGCAGAGCGCCATCACGGCGCGGCTGACGAAAGAGATGCAGGAGATGAAACTGCCGCCGGCCTACGTCCTCGCCCCTGCGGGCAGCGTCAAGGAGCTGGTGCGCACGGCGCGCGGGTTTATGCTCGCGTTCCTGCTCTCATTCATTTTTATGTACATCGTGCTGGCGGCGCAGTTCGAATCGTTCCTGCACCCGATCACGGTGCTGCTCGCGCTGCCCCTGAGCCTGCCTTTCGCGCTCGTTTCGCTGATCGTCGCGCAGCAGTCAATGAATATGTTCACGCTGCTCGGGCTGCTCGTGCTGTTCGGCATGGTCAAGAAGAATTCGATCCTCCAGATTGATCACACCAACGGCCTGATCAAAAAAGGCATGGAGCGCCACGAGGCGCTCATTCAGGCGAGCCGCGACCGCCTGCGACCGATCCTCATGACGACGATCGCGTTTGTCGCAGGGATTGCCCCGCTCGCGATCAGCAAAGGGTCGGGCGCCGGGATCAACCGCTCCACGTCGGTCGTGGTCATCGGCGGCCAGAGCCTGTGCCTGCTGCTGACGCTGCTCGTCACGCCGGTGGCTTACTCGCTCTTTGACGACCTGATCAACGCGACGATCTGGGGGCGGATGAAAGAGTGGCTGGCTGGGACCAGCGAATGGCTGAGGCAGAAAGCGGCAACGGCGACTTCGTCGTTCCTTGGGTTGTTCGGATAAATGCGTCAGGGCTGATCCAGGGAAACAATCCACGAAGGGGCACGAAGCCGCACGAGAGTAAGAGCGAGAAAACCTTCGTGATTCTTCGTGTCCCTTCGTGGATGATTTGCCGGGGAAACAACCGATGAGACACCCCAGACTGGGCAACATGGGATTACTCGTTTCCGAGCTGTGCCTCGGCATGATGACCTTCGGCCCCACGACGGCGCCGCCGAAACTTTATCCGCAGCGGATGATTGAGAGGCAGAATGCGGGTCGGCAGTGAGCTGCTGATCAGGCAGACCGAAAGCAGGGGAGATGATTATGAATTTGTCCGGGTCACTGATGACTGGTTCGTTGTTGATCGTGCTGCTGGCTGGTTCGTCAGCATTCGCACAAAACGCCACACAGACAACTCAGCCGAACGCGCAGGCCGAAACCCGCGTCGGCGTCAATTCGGCCAGACGCGTCCCGCTGACCCTGCGCGACGCGATCACGATGGCGCTTGAACACAACCACGACCTCGAAGTCGAGCGGATCAACGTGCAGCTCAATGAATTCGACCTGCGCGCGGCCCGGGGGGCATACGACCCGAACCTCAGCTCGAATTTTTACTACGACCGCCGCATCACGCCGGTCGCCTCGTCGCTGGCCGGCGGCGAGAACGGGCGACTCAAAACCGACAGCCTGGTCAGCACGACGACGCTCACCCAGAAGACGCCGTGGCAGGGGGGGAGCTATCAGGCGGTCTTCGATAACAACCGCTCGACCACGGGGAATACTTTCAACTCGCTGAACCCGCAATACGCAACCGGGCTGACGCTGACCTACATCCAGCCGCTCTGGCGCAACCGGACGAACGATCTCGCCCGCCGGCAGATTCGCATCGCGAAAAAGCGGCTCGACCTTTCCGACAGCCAGTTCCGCCAGAAGGCGATTGACATCATCTCGCAGGTGCAGCGCGCGTACTGGGATCTGGTCTTCGCCCGCCGCGACCGCGAGATCAAACGCGAGTCGGTCGAACTGGCGCGCACGCAGCTCGAACACAACCAGCGGCTGGTCGAGGCCGGGACGCTCGCGCCGAGTGACGTCATCTCGGCTCGCGTCGAAGTCGAGCGGCGTACGGACGAAGCCGAGGCGGCCACCGACGCCGTGCAGCGTGCCGAGAACGCGCTCAAGGCCATGGTGCTGCAGCCGAATCAGGCCGACCAGTGGGAGGCAATTTATGAGCCGGTCGAGCAGCCGGAAGTCTCCGCGAGCGAGCGGCTGCCGCTCGAAGACGCGACCAGACTGGCGCTGCAGAACAGGCCGGAGATGGAGCAGTTCAATTTGCGCAGCGAAATCAACAAGGCCGACGTTGATTACCTCCGCGACCAGACGAAACCGCAGATTGATTTCGTCGGCACGTACGGCACGGTCGGGCTGGCGGGGACTGAGCGGAATACGGTGAGTTCGTTTTCGCTCCTGTTTGATCGCCTCAATGAGCTTTCAAAACTCGCGGGGCTGCCGCTGATCCCTACGGGGGGAACAACAACCGGCGTCCCCGACATTTTAGTCGGCGGCTACGGGCAGAGCCTCTCGAACCTCTTCAGGAACGATTTCCGCGCGTGGCGTTTCGGCGTGAATATCAGCCTGCCGCTGCGCAACCGGACCGCGCTCGCGCAGCTCGGACGCTCGCTGGCCGAGGGCCGGCAGATTGACGTGCAGAAGCAGCGCACGGTGCAGGCCATCGAAGTCGAAGTGCGCAACGCGCTCCAAGCCGTCGAAACGGCCGTGCGCCGCGTCGAAGCCGCAAAGAATTCGCGGATCAACGCCGACCTTCAGTATCAGAGCGAGCAGCGCAAATTCGACGCCGGGCAGTCCACCAACTTCCTGGTACTCGACCGCCAGAACGCGCTGATCGCGGCGCGCGGGCGCGAAGTCAAAGCGCTGACCGATTACACCAAGGCCGTCGCCGAACTTCAGCGCGTGTTATCAACGACGCTGTCGAGCAACAACATTGAGGTGAAGAAGTAGTCAGAAGAAACAAGGCGGCAGAGTTTTCAACCCGTCGTTGACACCTCCGGACTTCCTTTCCGGGGCCGCAGCGGCTCCATTAATCCGACCACTGCCACATTCTGATCACAGTTTTGCAAACATTGTGACCCAGTATCGCGGCTTTGTTTGTCGCTGCCCGCACGCGGCAGCAATAAATCCTGGTTTATAGAACATCCCTTTTAATTCTGATTATGAGAACTATGAAAATCGTCTGCTTACTCTTATCTCTCTGCGCGCTGGCGGCACTAACGCCGGCGCAGACGTCTCGCAAATTTACAGACTCTCGCCTGGCGGCCCGTGAAAAGGCCCGGCATACGGACGACCGCTCCGCTTATCTGAAAACGGAACTAGCAGACTGCACCGATCGGATTGCGGAATATCAGGACAAACTCGTGAATGTGACCGCAGAAATCGTGGCGGTTGATGTCAGACAGCGGATCACCCTGTATGACGCCCGCACGAAAAAGGCGCTGACGGTTTCCATCGCCGGATTGCCGAAGGCGCAACGCCGCGCGCTGCTGCTGAGCCCCGTCCGCCGGGCATCAGTTTACGGGCGCGTGGAAAAACTGAACGGGCAGATCATGCTCAATGCTCACCTGATCACTCCGATTCCTGCGGAATTGCCGGGTGAAGAGCCGGTGCAGAATAACTGACCGGCCATCCCCTGATCAGGGTCGGTGACAATGGTCAGGTAAATCCTCATAGGTTTTACGCAACGGCCGCTCTCAGTTTTGCCGATCATACTTCTGCGGGCTTCAATAACTGTAGATGCCGACTTGCCGAATCTGCCCGGCAGCTATCTGATATTCACCCTGACCGTGTTGGCGACCTTTCCATCAACGGTCACGACCACGTCCACTTCGCCGCGCCCGGCCAGAGAGCGCGGCACGATCAGGTTGAGCTGATCCAGTCCCACAAACCCCGGCGCCGGCCCCGCGTAATCCACCTGAGTACTCACCCCGCCGATCATCGCCGTCACCGCCCCGAGACCACTGCGGAAGCGAATCCCGGTCCCGTACAACACCAGCACCACTATCTCCCCGGACGGACCGGGATCAAGCGGGACAGCCACAAAGCGGGGCGGATTGAGCGTCGAGTCATACCGGTAGACCTGCTCAAGAATCTGCGCGCCTCCGGGCTTGACGCGCACCGCATAGGCGGCAGCCACGCCCCCTCCACTTGAGTCGGCGGTGAATAATCCCGGAGCCACCGCGTTAATCTGCATCGCCCCGGTCGAGACAGTTCCATCGCCACTCGTGATCGTCACCGTCGCGGTTCCGATCGCTGTCCCCGGCGGGATCTGGTAATTGACCTGCCCGCCCGAGACGAAAAACAACGGCGCCAGCCGTTCGATTCCGGCGCTGTCTCTGACCCGGACCGTCGTGCCCGCCAGCGTCGTCGGCAGCGGCACGGCGGCGGCCACTTCCACTTTCGTCGCCAGCCCGCTGCCGAACGCGGCGACGATGGCTTCGGGCGCGATGTCGGCTTTATAACTTGCCGCCAGAACCGTCACCGCCGAGCGCGTGAACGCGGCCGGGTCGAAAGCCTGTCCCGGAAGCGCGGCGAGCATCTGGCCATCATCTGTCCCGAAGCTTGCGCCCGCCACGATGGGTTGATCTGAACTGAGCGTGAAGTAGCCTGCGACTTGCCCGAGCGCGCCGCCCACGAGGCTGTCCAGGAAGTCGCCGAAGACCGTGCCCGCCGGTACGTTGACGCTGGTTTGCCCCAACGCAGTGCCGTCCGGTTTGAAGCAGGCGAGCGTCACGCGCGCCGGTTGCGCCGACGGATTGAAGATGCCCAGTTCCGTGAAAAACCCGACCGAGGTATTGAGATGCGCGAAGACCAGGAGGTTGGCGGGCGCACTTTCCAGCGGCAACGCCGCGCGGAAAGGGATAGCGGCAGATGGATTCAGCAGCGTCACATTGCCCGCCAGCCCTGCCACGTCACTTTGAACCACGAGCGTGGAACGGCTCAGCGGCGACGAGTCAGGAGTGAAAAGCTGGCTGAAGTTGCGCTGGAGTTGCTGGCCCGCGCCCAGCGTGAGATTGACGGGCGCGGTCGTGGGCGCCCCCGGCTCGTTTACCAGCCGCAGCGTCAGGCTGGCGGGTTGTCCCGTCGGATTCACCACTGTGAGCCGCGCCGTAATCGGGCCGCCCAGCGGCAAGTGGGGCGCGAAAAGTTTCGTCGCGCCGCTGTTGAGCGGCTGGGCGTTGAGTGCCGTGATTTCTTTCTCCAACACTTGCACCGCCGCCGCCGCCAGATCGCGCTCGCTCAGGATCAGCAGGTAGCCGGTGAAAGGCTGCGCGAGATCCTGGAAGATGTCCTGCAGCCGCCCGGCGAAGCGGGCTTTGGGGGCGAGCGTGACTTCGGCCGTCTGCGCCAGTCGTCCGGTGGCGTCGTGCAATTCGAGCGTGACTACGCCTGAGAAATTGGTGGCGTTGGCGAGATGCACTTCGGTCGTTTGCGTCGCGTCCCAGACGGCTTCGGGCAGGATGAGCGCGCTGTCGTAACCGCTCGGCGCGTTGAGGCCGTCGAGCCGGCTGCCGCTGCCGAGCATTTCATACCCGGCGACGAAGTTGCGATTGGCGCGCGTTTGCACCCAGCCGGCGAGCGGCGCGGTGGATTTGAACAACTCGCTGACCGAACCTGTCAACAGCCGCACGGCGCGCAGTGTGGCGGGCAGCGGATTGACCAGGCCGGGCGCCTGCAAATCCGCGCCCGCGTCATCGTAGGCGCGCAAGCTCAGCGCCGCGTCCGCCGTGCCCACATTCACCAGGTTGAAGCGCGTAGTGAGATCGTCGCTGCTTTGCAGCACGGGGAAATTCAGGCTGCGTTGCGCAAATGGGCCGAAGACGCCGAGCGTGTAATAGCGCGCGAGGGAGTTGACGCGCGCCGTGGCGGTCTTCGCGGCCAGGTTGACCGCAGTCGGATAGCTGACCAGTTGCCCGGTGTCGGAATCGAAAGAGACGACCTTGAGCGCGGCTTCACTGAAGTTCGGATCGTCGGGCAGCATTCCGGCGTCATAGCTGAACGTCAGGTCAGCGGCGAAGCTGCCGTCGGCGGGGATGGGCGGATTGAATTCCCAGTAAGCATTGACGCCGATGAAATCGCGCAACAGCGAGGCGGCTTCCGGGTAGCGCAATGCGAAATGGGGCGCGTCGTCAGCCGTTGTTTCAGCTTCGGTCAGCGACAGCCTGGACGTGTCGAGAGCGCCTTTGAACTGGGCGGCATGGCGCGTCAGTGTGAATGTGCGATCCGCAAGGTTTTGCACGCCATTCATGGTGACGCCCTGATTGCTCTGAACTGTCGTGGCGCCCCCGGAGATTTGCTTTACCTCGGAAAGGTTGCTGTATGTGATACTCTCACCAGAGAAAGCGCGGAGACTGTCTTTCAGGTCTGGCTCCAGAAAAAAACTCACAGTCAATGATTTCACCTCGGTATTGGTAGGAATGGATACGTCAAATTCTCTGAAGGACGGATTCGCCGGGCTGTGGTCGCCCGCCTTCAGTTCAAGCAATTTGGTGGGAGCGGGTGGAAGGACCGCGTTGTAAGTGATTTCGACGAACAATCTGCTCACGCCAGGACGGTTGACGTTGTATTCAAGCTTGTAGCGGAAGGTTTTGGGCTTGTCGCCGCGCTCCAAAGTAGTCCTGCGGACAGGCGTGAAATCGTTCGGCACGATGCGCACACGGTCTATGTTCAGCAGCAGCGGTTTTGAAACGAGCGGGTCTTTGCCGGGCGGAAAAAACACCAGCTTCAGTTCCCATTGATCCGCATCGTCAGGCACTTTGATGGGAAGGTTGACGAAATAGTAAGGCCGGGGCAGCCTTCCGGCTGCCTGCTTCTCCAATAGCTGGTTCTGTCTGAGATAAGTGCCATCCACCCTTCTTGCCGAGAGGAGGATTCCCGCCAAAGTATTCGGGGGGAAGTTCACCAAATCCTCCGTCACCCCAAGCGCCAGACGTTTGCCTCCAGGCAGAGGTAAGCTGTCTTTTGTGGGCCTGCCCGACGAGAGCGTGGGCGTGTCGCCAAACGGGAGAAATTGTGACGTGGCGGGAGATTCCGTGCCAAGCGCAATGCCGAAGCCGCTGCTGCGATAGGTCAGCGGCACGGAGATTTTGAGTACCGTCCCGTTTTCAGCGAGCAAATACGCCGCAATGGTGATCTGCGACACCGTGGGCGGCACCGTAAATTCAAAGTCGAGCGGGAAGCCCACCGTGAGGGGTTGTGCGGAGGTCGGGACCGTGGCGGCGAAGTCCTTGCGCGCAATGGATTGGCCGGTGAAGTTAAAGGCTTCCAGCCGTAATTTGCCAGTCACGTCGTTGGTCAGGTGATAGCGCAGCCCGCAGTCGAACCTGATCCTGCCATCTTCAGGGAACGTGCTGGCGTCGGGCGCGGCCTTCCCGTTGATGGTGGGATTGCTTTCAAAGGCGATGACATCGGGGATGACTTTGTACGTCTGGTCGGCACGTTTGAAAATGCTGCCTGTCGCCGGATCGAGCAGCAACACCGAGAGTTTCACGCTGGTCGGCACGTCACCGCCGACGTTGGGCGTGAAATCAATGCTGGCGGACAAAAAGTTGAATTCGCGCGTGGGCAGCGGATTGGGACAGGACATAGGCCGAGCGATGCCAAGCTCGCCCGCGTCCCCGCGCTGGTTACCCGCTTCGTCGAACAGGCGCACGGCCAGCGTGGCGCTGTCGCGGCTTTGCAACAGGTAACGCACCGTGACTTTCAAGCCGCCGAGCTTGAGCAGCGCGCCTGAAATGGGCGTGCCATTGCCCGGCTGCGCATCCGCGATTTGGAGCGTGTCCTGAAGTTCTTCCGGCGCGTTTGCGCCGAGGCTCAGTGCCGCGGCGCAGCCTGTGACCGTCAGCGTGACTGGCACCGTGCGCGGGCTGTTGCTGGCGTTGGTTGAAGAGACTGTGACCGAGCCGCTGTAGGACCCCGCCGCCAGCGCACTCGCATTGACCGTCGCCGTCAGTGTCGCTGATTGCCCGGCGTTGAGCGAACCGGAGTCCGGCGTGACCGTCAGCCAATTGCCGCCGCTCGTCGTAGTGGCCGCCGCCTGCCAATTCATGGCCCCGCTGCCGGTATTGCTGAGCGTCACGGGTTTCGCCGCCGGGTTGGTGCCGATTGTGGTGTTGAAGTCGAGCGTCGTGGAGTTGAGCGTAATCGTGCCCGAAGCATTGGCCGGCGCGTATTCAGCGCTGATGCCTGAGTCCAGGATCAACCGTCCGCCGGAATACCTGACCTGTAGCCCGGAGAGGCCATAAGAACCATTCGACAGGCGGTTCAATTTGTTCAGACTGCAATCGTAACTGGCCGACCAGACCGCAGGTACAAGCGAGATTTGTTTGTTGTCGCGCATCGCAGGACAGTAAAAGCTGCTCAGTTCGAGGGTGCGCTGGTTGCTTCCCCCGATGTTGCGGCTGATCTCGCCCGTGATCTCGACTCTGCCGGTGAATCTCACGGATGTATCGAGGACGAGGTCGCCGTTGCCGTCCAGCGTGCCGGCGAGTACGCCGGTGGGAAAAGTTACGACCGCCTGCCCGCTGAGTTTTTCTTCCTTGCATTCATAAGCGAAAGGCGCAGTGACCGTGGGCGTGTTGGGACTCCCACTCGCGGAGCCGGTGGGGCAGCCCCCGTCGCCGAAAATCGAATTACCCTGGATGCTGGTCGAATAACTACTGCTGCGGAGTTGGACGGTGACGCGTTGCCCCTGCTGGCAGCCGGCGCCGGCTGCCGCCCGGCCGAGGGTGGACGCCTGCGCTTTTCCCAGACTCAGCGCCCGCCACTCAATGGGCAGCATCCAGACCAGGCCGAGCGCCAGCAGCAGCACGACCATCATTGATTTTCTGCGCATGACTGATTTCCTCCGGGGAATGAATTGAACTTCGGCTAAGCAAACAACGATTCCTGACAGACCCGCTGGCTGCCGCTCACCAGTGCAATTGCATGCACGCGCCCGGCAGCGATCAGGCCGGCCAATGCCTGGCCGTCAATTTCCAGCACCTCGGCGGCCTGCGCCGCGCTGAGCGTCTCGACCGCGTGCGCGCAAACCGGACAAAAGGCTCGCACGGGCGCCACCGCCGAACGCAGTATGCGGCGCCGGGTGACAGTGATTTTCAGACGGCGCGTCACTTTCATCGGGCTTAGTCCTCTCCTTACGAGGTGCTATAATCCGGCGCACCCGCGCCGGAAGTAACGAACGCGCGACGAATTTCTCCGAATTTTGCCGGGAACAAACGATTTGTGATGAACAAGGGGGCGGACAAGCTGATTTACCGCTTAGCCGGGGCTGAGCTTGACCCGCTCAGCGGCCAGGTCAAGCGGAACGGCGACGAGCTTTGCCTGCGTCCCAGATCCCTCCAGGTCCTGCTTTACCTGATCGAACAGCGCCCGCGCCTCATTCTCAAAGAAGAACTGATGGAGCAAATCTGGCAGGGCGCGGCGGTCACAGACGACGCGCTGGTACAGTGCATCGTTGAGATTCGTAAGGCGCTGGGCGAAGATTCCCAGCAGCCGCGCTTTATTAAAACCTTTCCCAGGGCCGGTTACCGTTTTATCGGCGAGGTCGAAAAGCTCGGCCACGCGCTGGAAGTCGAAGAGTTCACATCGGTCGAAATCGGCTATGAAGAAGTTGTCGAGCCGGGACAATCTGGAGATGGGGTGACAGGGCGCCAGATAGAACAGGCTCGCCTCCCCGTCTCTTTGTCTCCCCGCCTCCTTGTTTCCCTGATTGCCCTGGCCCTTCTGGTCCCGCTCGGCGGCTACCTCTATCGCCGCGCCACGCGCGCTGAAATCAGCCTGCCGCACGTGCCGGGCAAAAGGGGTGTGGCCGTGTTGTATTTTGAAAACCGGGCGGGCGACCGCGAGTTGGACTGGTTGCGCGAAGGGTTAGCGGACATGCTGATTGTCAGCCTCTCGCGTTCGCAGCGGCTGACCCTGCTCAGCCGGCAGCAGCTGGCCGCCCTGCTCAGTCACACGGGGTGGCAGAATACCGCACAAATCAAACTCGAAGACGGCCTGGAGATCGCGCGGCGCGCGCAGGCCGAGATGATGATCCTCGGCGGCTTTGCGCGGCTCGGCGACAAGGTGCGGATTGATGTCACGCTGCACGACGCGCACACGGGGCAATTGCAGGCGGCGGAATCGCTGGTCGCGGATACGCCCGCGCAAATCCTGACGCAAATTGATTTGCTCTCGCTCAAGCTGGCCACGCATCTGGGCGCGACGCTGACGGACGCAGACGCCCACCGCGGGCTGGCGGCGGTGATGACGAGTAATCTGGATGCGTACCGCTATTACTCCCTGGCGCTCGAGCAGGCTCAGATGTATCAGTTTCACGAAGCCATTGCGCTGCTCGAAAAAGCTCTGGCGCTCGACCCGCAGTTTGCGCTGGCGCACGCACGCATCGGCTATGTGTACGCCGTGCGCATGGGGCAGGGCGAAAAGGCCCGACCGTATCTGGAAAAGGCTCTGACGCTCGCCGGTCGTCTGAGTGAAAAGGATAAGCTGTTTATCGCTGCGTGGCTCGCCACTGCCGCCCGCGACACGGCGGGGGCCATTGAAGTATATCGTAACCTGCTTGCGCGTTACCCCCTGGAGACCGAAGCCTGGCAGCGGCTGAGCTGGGTGTTGCAGACGCAGAATCGAAATGAAGAAGCCTTGCGGGCCATCCGGCAGGGGCTGCTCACTGACCCGGAGTGGAAAGACCTGCACAACGCGCTCGGCTCAGTTTGCATGCGGCTGGGGCGGAATGATGAGGCGCTGGCAGCCTTTCAACATTACATCCAGCTTGCGCCGAACGATCCGAATGCGTGGGACAGTCTGGCGGAATTCCATCGCTGGAGCGGGCAATACGCCGAGGCTGAAGCGGCCTATAACCGCGCGCTCGCGCTCAACCCCGAATCGGGTGTGGCGGTCATTCATCTGGGCCATCTGCGCTTTCAGCAGGGGCGGTATCGCGCGGCGGCGGAACAGTATCAGCGTTTCATCCAGATTGCCCGCGATGACGGCGCGCGCGCGCGCGGCTTCGACTGCCTGGCCTGGTTGTATTTGAAGCGGGGCGATGTGGCTCGCGCCACCGCCGCGGCGCAGGCGGAAGTCAGATACAACCCGGGCTCGTTATGGAATTCGCTCGCCCTGGCGCTCCGGCAACGCGATCAGGCTGCCGTGGTGAAACTGAGCGCGGAAGTCTTTGCCCCCGCAACCTATGAGGTTTATCAGGAACGCGGCAAGCTGCGCATTTGGGAGTACCAGCAGGGCACGGCGGCCTTGCAGCAGGGGCGCGGGGAGGACGCGCTCAATCATTTCCGCACCGCCTTGCAGTACCGCGCCGCCGAATGGAACATTGATTCGTTTGAGGATTGTCTGGCGAATGCGTATCTCGAACTGGGGCGCGTGGACGAAGCCGGCGCCGAATATGAACGCATCCTGAAAACCAATCCGAACTACCCGCTCGCCCACTATCATCTCGGCCAGGCTTACGAGCGCAAAGGTGAGCGCGAGCGGGCGCGGGCCGCTTACCGCAGCTTCCTCGAAATCTGGCAGGATGCTGATCCGGACATCCCGGAAGTGATCGCGGCGAAAGCCAGACTGACTGACCCATCATAGATCAGGGACGGCCATCCGTTCTGCGTTCACCCCTGCGGCCACGCCCCTGGTCACTCATTTGATATTGACCTTCACAGTGTTGGCAGTCCTCCCGTCCACCGTCAGTGCAATGTCCACTTCGCCGCGCCCGGCCAGAGCACGCGGCACGAATACGTTGAGCTGATCGAGGCCGACAAATCCGCCCTGCTGCCCCGCGTAATCAACCCGCGCGTCAACCCCGCCGATCTTCGCACTCACGGCCGGGAGCGAACTGCGGAACCGAACGCCGGTCCCGAACAGCACCAGAAAGATCTGATCGCTCGGGGGGCCGAGGTCGAGCGGCGCGGGGAGGAATTTGCTCTGCACGGCATCAAAGCGCGCGACCGCTTCGATGCTCTGCGAGTTATCGGCCCTCACGCGGATCACGTAAGCTGCCGGGGCGCCCTGCCCGTCCGAGTTGGCGGTGAAGAGGCTGGGCTCGACACTGACGATGTTGATCGCGCCGGATGAAACCGACCCGTCTCCGCTGGTAATGGTAATGACGGCCGGGCCGGGTGCGGTCCCGGGCGGGAGTTGATAATTGACCTGCAACGGCGCGACGAAAAAGAGGGCGGCGAGCCGTTCGATTCCCGCGCTGTCCTTCACTTTCACCGTCGTGCCGACGAGCGACGTCGGCAGGGGGATGGTGCTGGCGGCGGCGATACTCGTCGCCAGCGAGGACCCGAAAGCGGCGACGATTGATTCAGCCGCGAGGTCGGCACCCTTGTAATTCGCGGCCGACACGGTCGTGACGAGGCGGTTGACGTTCACGCTCCCGCTGGTCAGGTTGCTCTGGCCGAGCGTTTCTTCGTTGAGCAGGAACTTCTGCCACGTGAGTCCCGTCGCAGCCCCCGATCCGATGACGTTGAATTTGAGGTTGAGCAGTGTGCCTGACCCCGCGAGCGCGGTCGTGCCGAAGGCCGAGACGCGCAGCCGGCCCGGCGTGGCATTCGGCGTGATCGTCATCGCGCCGGACAACGTCCCCGCCGCATCGAAGGCCGGATTCATCGGTTGCAACAGGTTCTGATCGAAGGTCAGGTCGAAGTCATAGGCAATCACATTCCTGCCGGTCAGGTCGCCGACCGTGATCGGGATCGTGATGCTCGTGCCCGACGTCGCGGTGATTGACGGCAGCGAGACGGTCGTCTGCGCCACCGCGCCCGCCGAATCGGTTGAGAGAGCGAATTGATTCGACGCAATACCAGCGCCCGGCGTCCAGTTGCCCGAGACGTCGCCCACCAGTACGGCGTCAAAATTCTGCCCCGTCTGGTCGCCGCTCACACTCGCGTACGAGCGCGAGGGCGGAGTGAATTTCCATGTGCCAGTGAAGTTCGACGGGTTGCTGATGCCGACGACGTACTGCGCAATGAGCGCCGCGTCGAACGACGACAGGCTGCCGTTGTTGCTCGCGTCGCCGGCCACCTGCTGACACGCCGTGAGCGTATTCGCGCCGACCACGCTCAGCGCCACCAGCGCGGCATCAAAAGATGTGATGCCGTTAGTGTCGCCCGTCTTCGCCGGCGTCAGCGTGTAAGCGCCGCCGCCCAGGCCCGATACCTGAAAGACGCCGAAGCCGTTGGTCGTGTTCGAGGCCGCGGGCGTGCCGCTCGCCGTGACGACCACGCCGGGCACGGGCTTCGGCGTAACGCAGTAAGTGACCGTGCCCGACATCGAACCGCCGCCGGCGCACGCCCTGCCGTTCGCCGTCGTGGCGCACGGCGTGCCCTCGTTGAATTTGAAGCTCGCCCAGTTGAGGCTGCTGCACGAGCCCGCCGCACCGATCACGTCGAACTTCAGATTGAGCAGCGCGCCCGCCCCGACGAGCGCGCTCGCACTGAAGGCGGAGATGTGCACCTGTCCCGCGGTAGCGGTGTTCGCGGTCACGGTCATCGCGCTGCTGAGCGTGCCCGTCCGGTCGAAGGGCGCGCTCTGCGGGCGCAGGACGCTCTGATCGAACGTGATCGTGGCGTCATATGACAAAACGCCTTTGCCCGTCAGGTCGGAGACTGTGATCGGGACGGTGAGCGTGCCGCCCGCGCTGCCCGTGAGCGAGTTGGAGATCGCCACATCAATGCACGAACTGCTTCCGCCGCCCGACTGAGTGACAGTGAACGTCTGGCCCGCAATCGTGATCGTGCCCTGCCGCGAACTGCTGGCGGTGTTGGCGGCGACCGAGTAGCCGACCGAGCCGCTGCCCTGGCCGCTTTCAGTCCCGGCGAGGACGGCGATCCACGTCACGTTGGAGGCCGCCGTCCACGTGCAGCCGGCCGAAGTGCTGACACCCACGCTGCCGTTACCGCCCTTCGCATCGAATGACTGGATGGTCGGCGAGAGCGTAAATGTGCAATTGCTGCTGGCCGATTGCGTGACGGTGAAGGTCTGTCCGGCGACCGTGAGCGTCCCGGTGCGCGCGACGCCGTTATTCACCGCGACCGAGTAATTCGCCGCGCCGCTGCCGCTGCCGCTCGCGCCCGCAGTGATCGTGATCCAGTCGGCGCTGCTCTGCGCCACCCAGTTGCAGCCCGTCTGCGTCGTCACACTGACGCTGCCGGCGCCACCGCTCGCGCCGAAGTTCTGGCTGGTCGGCGAGAGTGTGAACGTGCAGTTGCTGCCGCCCGGCTGCGTAACGGTGAAGGTCTGTCCGGCGACGGTGAGTGTGCCGGTGCGCGGCGAAGAACTCGCATTCGCTGCGACCGAGTAATTCACCGCGCCATTGCCGGCGCCACTGCTGCCAGAGGTGATGACGATCCAGTCAACGTTGCTCGTCGCCGTCCAGGCACAGCCGCCCTGCGTCGTCACACTGACGCTGCCGGTGCCCCCGTTCGCACTGACCGACTGGCCGGACGGTGAGATTGAGAACGTGCAGCCCGCGGGCGCAATCAGACTGAGCGTGTATTTGCCTGTCTCATCCTTGAACGCGCTGCTGGCTTCGATGATGTAAGTCCCATCCAGTGGCAGCGTGATGAAGCCGTTCGTCGCCGGGATGCGCGCGTTGGTCCCGCCGCCGCCGTCATCGTCATCATCCACAATCGCACCGTCAGGCCCGATCAGCGTCAGGAAGGCGTCGAACTCCGCCGAATTGAGCGAGATTGCCACCTGCTGCCCCGCCGAGGCGGTGAAGTACCACAGGTCGGCGTAAAAATCGGTCCCGTCAATCGGCGAACGGCAATCAGTAGTGGCCAGTTCCCCGCTCACGGTCTGCCCGATGCTGATGGGCGTGAGTCCGCAGGTCGCGCCGGTTCCGAGTTCCCCGACGACGAACGTCTGGCCGGCGACAGTGATCGTTCCGGCGCGCGGGACGGGGCTGTTGTTGGCGGCGACCGCGTAACTGACCGTGCCGCCGCCGCCGCCGCTCGCGCCCGCGGTAATGACGATCCAGTCATCGTTGCTCTGCGCCGTCCAGTTGCAGCCCGACTGCGTTGAGACGCTCGTGCTGCCGTTGCCGCCGGTGGCCGCGAAGACCTGATTCGCCGGTGAGATGGTGAAGACACAACCGCTGCCACCCGTCTGCGTGACGGTGAATGTCTGCCCGGCTATCGTCATTGTTCCGCTGCGAGTGCTGGTGCTGTTGTTCGCGGCCACGATGAAGCCGACGGCGCCGTTGCCGGCGCCGCTCGCGCCGGAGGTAATGACGATCCAGTCGGCATTGCTTTTCGCCGCCCAGTTGCAACCGCCTTGTGTCGTGACATTCACGCTGCCGCTGCCACCGCTCGCGCCGAAGTTCTGGCTGGTGGGCGAGAGTGTGAACGTGCAGTTGCTGCCCCCGGATTGCGTGACGGTGAAGGTCTGCCCGGCGACTGTCAACGTGCCGGCGCGCGAACTGGCGCCGGTGTTGGCGGCGACCGCGTAACTGACCGTGCCGTTGCCGCTGCCACTCGCGCCTGACGTGATCGTGATCCACGAATCATTCGCGACCGCCGTCCACGGACACCCGCCGGGCGCGGTCACGCCGACGCTGCCGGTGCCCCCGCTCGCATTGAATGACTGACTCGATGGTGAAATCGTGAAGGTGCAGCCGCCACCTCCGCCGCTGTCCGTCACGTTCAGGTTGATAAAGACGCCGGTCGGGTACGGACTGCGCGCGGTGTCGTTTGAAGTCACGAGCAGACGGTCCGTGAACACTCCGGCATTGAGCCCCGTCGCGTTGATGCTCACGCGCACCGGCACGGAGCCTTTTGGCGGGACGTCGAACGGGATCGCCGAAGGCGTGGTGAATGAAAACCACGGGGAGTTGTTCTGTTTGGTAATGCCGGTGACAGTCAGCGTCGCGTCGCCGTCATTGTAGATGGTGAAGCTCTGTTCGCCCGTCGTCTGAATCTCCCACATCCCGCGCCCGTGCGTGCCGACGCGGAGCAGGTTGCCGTTCTTCCTGATCGCCAGATCGAAGACCGCGACGTTCGGCAGCCCCGTCCCGTACGGCGTCCAGTTCTGCCCCTGATCGGTCGAGCGGTAGACGCCGATGTCCGTCCCGGCATAGACCGTGCCCGGATTGTTCGGGTCAACGAGCACCACGTTGACGGGGATGTCTGGCAGCCCGCCGTTCGCGCTCGTCCACGTCGTGCCGCCGTCGGTGGTCTTGAAAACGTGGTCGGTCCCGAAGCCGGAGTATGAAATATAAGCCGTCTGCGGGTCGGTCGGGTGCGCGGCGATTCGCGTCACGAAGCGGTTCGGCAATGGCGCCTTATTCACGTTCGTCCAGGCCCACGAGCCGTTGACCAGATCGCCGCGCCACACCTGCGCGTCGGTGCTGCCCGTCCAGAGGCGCGCGCCGCCAGCGGCAAACGTGATCGCATTGATCACCTGCCCGCCGGTCAGGTCGCCGCTCACGCTCGCCCAGTTGCCCGCGCCGTCCGTCGTGTAGAAGACGCGGTAGGTCGCGGCGGCGAGCTTCAGCGGGTTCGTCGGGTCCATCGCAACCGGCGCGTAGAAAGCCGAGCGCCCGTCGGCGTTGCCTTTGACGAAGGGAATGCCGTTGGTGGCGGCGGGCCATGTGTTCGGGTTGCCGGAGTCTGTGGACTTGAAAAGTTGCAGGTGGATGTACTCGCCGTAGACCGTGGTCGGCGTGTTGAAGTCAACGATGACGGGGCCGCCGTCGCCGGGGAACGACTCGCGCCAGACGCTCGATCCGGTGTATTTCTGCATGCCGTTGTCCTGCGTCCCGCCGTAATTGATGTTGTTGTCCGTCGGGTGCAGCGCGATGTTCTGGAACTGCGCGATGCCCAGGCCCTGATTCAGGTTCGCCCACGTGTCGCCGCCGTTATCCGAGCGCCAGACGCCGCCGTCGTTGCCGATCCAGACGACCGCAGGGTTCTGCGGGTTGAAGGCAATCGCGTGCTGATCGGTGTGGACGGCGCCGCCCTGATAACCTTTCGTCAGGTTCGTCCAGCTCGCGCCGCCGTCGGTCGTGCGCCCGACATCAATCCCGCCGAAGTAGATGATGTTTGAGTTGGTCGGGTGCAGGCCGAGCGAGATGTCGTAGAACCCCTGGCCGCCGAAAATGCCCGTCGGCGTGTCCGCGGTTTTGCCCCAGTTCGCCCCGCCGTCAGTGGTGCGATAAATGCCCTCCAGAGCGCCATTGGTGGCCAGCAGCGCGACCAGTGTATTCGGGCTGGCCGCGGAGCTTGAGAGGTGGACGCGGAAAAAGCCGCCGGCGGGCAGCCCCGCGGTCAGCTTCGTCCAGTTGCTGCCGCCGTCGGTTGATTTGTAGACGCCGTCGCTCGCGATACCAGCGTAGACCGCCGTCGTGGTCACCACCACGTCGGTCGCCGCGCGCAGCGCGCCCGGCAGGACGCGGGTCCACGTCGCGCCGCCGTCGGTCGTGCGGTACAGCCCGTTGCCCGCCGCGGCGAAGATGACCTGAGTGTTACTGGCATTGATAGCAATCCGCCCGATGGTCTGACGCGCGAAGACCGAAGCGCCGAGTACGGACCACGACGCGCCGCCGTCGGTGGATTTCAGGACGCCGTTGCCGTAGTAACTGTCGCCCGCAAAATTCTGCTCGCCCGTCCCCGCGTAGACGATGTTCGGATTGTTCGGGTCGAAGGCGAGCGAGCCGATGGCCAGCGACGGCTGGTCGTCGGTGAGCGGGATCCAGTTCGCGCCGTTATTCGTGGTCTTCCACACCCCGCCCTGCGCCGCGCCCAGATAGACGACGTTCGGGTCATTCGGATTGACGATGATTGACGTGATGCGCCCGCTGACGTTGCCGTAACGCCCGGTGCCGGTCATCGAGGGGCCGAGGGAAGTCCACTGCGAGACGGCGGCCTTCGCCTCTTCGGTCGAAGAGGCCCGCATCCGCTCCGCGGCCCGCTCCTTCTCCCTGATCGCGCGCTCGCGCGCGCCCGCCGGGATGTCAGTGAACGGGTACTGCCGCTGGCCGTAAAACCACTCACGATACTCCTCGACATGATCGCCCTCTTCCTCGCGCTCCTTTTCTATTTCATCTTTGTCCTGCGCTGCCGCCGCAGTGGACTGCTGAGGTTCGATCTGACTGGCGGCCGATGAGACCGGGCCGGACGACTGCCCGCGCGGGACGTTGAAGCTGAGCGCGCCGGGCTCGATGCGGATCAGCGGCGCGCCGGTGGTCGAGCCCGACTGATTGACCGTGAAGGTCTGGCCGGCAATCGTCATCGTGCCGCTGCGCGCGCTGGTGCTCGTATTGGCCGCGACCGAATAATTGACCGTGCCATTGCCGCTGCCCGGCGTGCCCGCAGTGATTGTGATGAATCCGGCGTTGCTCGTCGCCGTCCACGCGCACCCCGACTGCGTCGTCACGCCCACGCTGCCCGTCCCGCCGCCCGCGGCAAAGTTCTGGCTGGTTGGTGAGATGGAGTATGTGCAGATGGTGAAGGTGGAGGTCTGTACGTCAGGGCAATTGGGCTTGCCGATAGTGATCGGGCCGGTGACGGCGCCGCCCGGTACGGTCGCGGTGATTTGCGTATCGCTGTTGACGGTGAAATTCGCGGTGAGGTTATTGGCGAACCTGACCACGGTCACGCCGGTGAAGTTCGCGCCGGTAATGATGACACTCGTCCCGGCGGCGCCGCTCGTTGGGTTGATGCCACCGGCGGTCGGGCAACTGCTGGCGGCGGAGATGGTGAAGGTGTCGGTCACGATCTGCGTGCCGTTGTAAAAGACGCGCACCTGCCAGGTGCCGGGCAGCGAGGCCGCGGGCTGGCCGGCGATGCCTATCGCATCCCAGAAACAAACAAACTGGCTGGTGTTGTTGACCGGGGCCTGGAACTGCCGGTAAATCGTGCCGTTCGGCTGAACCCACTCCCAGCGGATGACCGCGCCATTCTGGAAGCCCGAAACAAAGGTCCACTGAAACACCTGCGCGTCGGCGGGCGTGAAGCTGGATTTCAAGGCGGGCGGGGCGCAATTGTCAGGGATGGGGCCGCCGCTCGTCCGGTGGTCATTGACCGTGACGCTCAAAGTGGCCCCGACGCCGGAGAGGAACACGTCAATGTTCGGACGCGCCGGGTCGGTGCTGTTGATCGTCAGCCGGCCGCCCTGCGGGCCGACCGCGCTGGGGGTGAAGCGTACGGTGATGGTTTGCTGTCCACCAGGGGCGATGGTGAAAGGCGCAGCAGGCGGCGGAGGCACGCTGAATTGCGTGTTATCGCTGTTGAGCGAATTGACCGTGAGCTGACTCGTCCCGACGTTGCGGATCGTCAGGGTCAGGTCTTTGCTCTGCCCGACGCTGACGCTGCCGAAATCGAGGCTCGTCTGCGACACGTCAATCGAGGGCACCTGGTCGGTGACGGTGAGGGGTTCGAAGTCAATGGCGGTCGCATGGCGTTTACTGTCTGTACCGCGTGCTTCGGCTTTGACCCGTACCAGGCGCGAACCGAGGACAGCGCAGCAATTGGCGCCGAGACTATTGTTAGTGAAGATGCCATCGTTGACTGTGGTGTCGCCGTGGGTGCCGTCATCGAGCAGGACCAGCCAGTCAACATTGTTGTCGGTCAGCCCGTTGAAGGCGTTGGCATTGGTGAGCCCCTTGAAGAGGATGGAATTGTTCACGCGCACGAGCGTGCCCGAAGCACTCACCTTGGCGCTGAGGGTGGCTCTCCCGCGCCCTGACGTGATGACGAAGGTCGGGTCGAGCTTCGGGTCGGTCACGCTCGGCGCGAGTCCGAGGCTCGTGGGGTTAAGGTCCAGCGTCACCAGTTGCAGCACGTTGTTCGGGTCGGGCGCGAGATAGAGGAAGCGTGTCGCGCTGCTGTTCATGGTCGCAACGCGCATTCCTTCATTGACCAGAAACTGAGGATCACTTGAGAAGTTACCGCCAATCGCCGCCAGTTGCAGCGCCTCGCCCGTCGCCGTGTTAAAGAGGACGCCCGTGCCGAAGAGCAATCTGGAACCGTCGGCGCCGAGCTGGATCGGAGTACCGGAGCCGGGATAGCCGCGGAAAGGGGCCGTTTGGGTCACTAAGGTCTTCTTTTGCGTGCCGTCGAAATTGATCACACCCGCTTCACTCGGAGTGGAGCAGCAGGGCGGAAGAGTGAGGTCATAGGCCACCTTCAGCCCATCGCCGCTGATGACGGCATGATTCAGGAAATCTACGGGGCCGAGGATCTGGTGCAGCCCGCTGCCGTCAAAATTGACGCCGAGGAGATATTGGCCTTTTCCATCAATGCTGGTGCCGAAGATGATATGCGAGGCATCGGCGGACGCATCCAAAGATGTGCCGGAGGTACTGACGAAGTTGTTACCACCTGCTGGAGCGCCGAGCAGTGTCGCAAGGGTCGCGCCACTGACGATCTGCCGGCGACCGCTCCCATCGGCGTTGATGACATAGAGCCCCTTCGTCAGATTCTCGCTCCCAATGGGGAAGTCGCGGTCAACGGTGAAAAAAACTTTCGTCCCGTCGGCGGAGAGGCGGACCTGGATAAAACCACCGCCGATGTTCACGACGTCGTGGAGGTTAGTGCCGTCAGCGTTGGCCATGCGGATGAGGTTGCGATTGGTGTAAAGCACTTTTGAGCCGTCGGCGCTGATGTCCAAAAACGGAGCGAAAGAGTCGTTTGAATCTATTTCGCGCTGCCCGGTGCCGTCAGAGTTAATGACGAAGATGTGCCTCATGCCATCGCCTGTGATGATGGTGAAGACCGCGCGATTCCCATTCTTGCTGAGGAGGGGAAACCCCTGGGCGATTTCGGCGATGGCGCTCCGGTTCAATGAGGTGATCTCGTGATAGACCAGCGTGCGGAGGATCGTGCCCGCGACGGCCTGGGCCTGGACTGGTTCACCCGTCGCTCCGTTGCCGGCCGCTGCGGCCGGGTGATTGGCGGCCCGTCGGGGTTCCTGAGCACTCTCGGCCTGCCGGGACCGGGGCAGAATCGCTGCGAGACTGATGATGAGCAGGGTGCAGGCAAGGGTTAATCTCCGCGCGTTCATTTCCACCTCCTACTTTGAAAAGAGCGACTCCTGACAGACCCGAAAGCTGCCGCTCACGGTTTCGATGGCGTGAACCCGGCCGGCGGCAACCAGCCGGTTGAGTGTCTCAGCATCAATTTCCAGAACTTCGGCGGCGTGAGCAGTGGCCAGCGTCTCGACCTCGTGCTGACAGACCGGGCAGCGCGCGCGGATGGCGGGCTGGACGCGCAGCGTGCGGCGGCGCGTGGTGGTGATCGTTACTTTCCGGGTTCGCTTCATCCGGTCTCCTGTTCCGCACGGCGGCCGTGCTATACTCCCGCCGCGATTGCGGCACTCCGGTTCGATCCCGACTGGTCTTTCCTGACCCGGTTTTGTCCTCGCACAAAACGCGGGCTGGAGTTAATGAAGGGAAAACGAAAACCTTCCGATCAAACAATCATTCGGATGCTGGCTGTTACTGACGGACCCTTTCTCTCATCGGCGGCGGGCGGAAGTAACGACAAAGTCACGATATTTTTCCGAAACTTTGCCGCCCACGTTCCGGGACAGAGTCATGCAGATTCTCGACAGGCCAATTTATCGTGTCGCGGGCATTGAGGTTGACCCGGCGCGCGGCTCGCTCCGGCGCGACGGCGAGGAACTGGCGCTGCGGCAGAAGAGCCTGCAGGTGCTGCTCTACCTGCTCGACCGCCGCGGGCAGCTGGTCACGAAAGAGGAACTGATCGAAAACGTCTGGGGAGGGGCGGCGGTCACGCCCGACGCGCTGGTGCAGATCATCGTCGAGCTGCGCCGGCTGCTCGGCGACGATTCGCGCCAGCCGCGCTTCATCAGGACCGTCCCGAAAGCCGGTTATCGTTTCATCGGGCCGGTCGAAGAGTCTCTGCCGCACGGTGCATACGAGGTCGAGGAGATCACCTCCGTCCAGGTCGAGTTTACCGAGGAATTTCATCAGCCGGATCAGCCGGCCGCCCCGCCGGCGCTCACGACGCGACGAACCTGGCGCCGGCCTCCCCTCGTGTGGCTGGCCGTGCTGGGGATCGGTCTGGTGGCGCTCACCGCACTCCTGGCCTTCCATTTCAGCAGGCGCCGGCCGGCGGCGGCGGAAGTCGCCCTGCCGCACGTGCCGGGCAGGCGGGCGGTGGCGGTACTCTATTTCGAGAATCAGTCGGGCGACCGCGAGCTGGACTGGCTGCGCGAGGGCCTCGCCGATATGTTGATCACCAACCTCTCGCGCTCGCCGCGCCTGACGCTGCTCAGTCGGCAGCAGCTGGCGGCGCTGCTCGATCACATCGGCTACCGGGACGCGGCGCAGCTCCGGCTGGAGGACGGGCTGGAAGTGGGGCGGCGCGCGCAGGCGGAGGTGCTGATCCTGGGCCGCTTCGCCCGGCTCGGGCACGAGGTGCGGATTGACGTCACGCTGCACGAGGCGCGCACCGGGCAGATCGAAGCCGCCGAGGCGCTGGTCGTCGAGCGCCCGGAGCTGATCCTGACAGAGATTGATTCACTCTCGCTCAAACTGGCCTCGCACCTGGGCGCGGACTTCGCGGGGCGGGACGAGGAGCGCGGGCTGGCCGCGGCGATGACGGACAATCTGGACGCGTACCGCTACTACTCGCTGGCGCTCGAACAGACGCAGATGTTTCAGTTCGACGAGGCGATTGCGCTGCTGGAAAAGGCCATCGCCCTCGACCCGCAGTTTGCGATGGCGTATGCGCGCGTCGGCTACATTTACGCCGCGAAGGTTGGCTCGGGCGAAAAGGCCCTCCCATATCTGGAGAAGGCGTTCCGGCTGTCTGAACGTTTGAATGAACGGGACAAGCTCTTCATCGTCGCCTGGCGGGCCCAGGCCGACCATGACCCGGCGCGCGCCGGCGAAATTTATCGCGAGCTGCTGGCCCGCTACCCGCTGGAAACCGAGGCCTGGCAGCAGCTGAACTGGATGCTGCAGGCGCAGGACAGGAATGAGGAGGCGTTACAGGCGATCCGGCAGGGGCTGGTCACCGACCCCGAAGCGAAAGACATCTACAACGCGCTCGGCAGCGTCTGCATGCGCCTCGGGCGCAATGAAGAAGCGCTGGCGGCTTATCAACGCTACATTCAACTGACGCCCAACGACCCGAATGCCTGGGACAGTCTGGCCCTGTTCCACCAGTGGCTGGGGCAATACGACCAGGCCCTTGCCGCGTATGGCCGGGCCCTCGCGCTCAACCCTGAATCCAGAATCGCGATCATCCACCTCGGCAACCTTTATTTTCAGCAGGGCCGCTATCGCGCGGCCGTCGGGCAGTACCAGCGCTACCTGCAGATCGCGCGTGATAATAATCAGCGCGCCCGCAGCTTCAACTCCATAGCCCGGGTCTGGCTGAAGCAGGGTGACCTGCAACGTGCTGCCGCCGCCATCGGTCAGGAAGTGAAATACCTTCCATCGTCGTTATGGACTTCGCTCACCCTCGCCCTCGCGCGCGACGACCAAGCCGCCGCGCAAAAACTGAGCGAGACAGTTTTCATGCCGGCCAGTTACAACCACCTTCGGGAACGCGGCTTTCTGCGCATCTGGAATTATCAGCGCGGCTATCTGTCGCTCAGGCAGGGGCGCGCCGAAGAGGCTCTCAATCATTTCCGCGAGGCGTTGCGCGAGCGGCCCGTCGAATGGGACATTGACTCGTACGAAGACTGTCTGGCCAATGCGTATCTGGAACTGGGCCGGACGGACGAGGCCGTCGCCGAATACGAGCGCATCCTGCGCCTCAATCCGAACTATCCACTGGCGCAGTACCACCTCGGCCAGGCTTACGAGCGCAAGGGCGAACGCGACAGGGCGCAGGCCGCATACGAACGCTTCCTGCAAATCTGGAAAGACGCCGACCAGGACATCCCTGAAGTGATCGCCGCGAAGGCGCGGATCACGAACCGGTAAACCACCGGCTTGTCTCAATTCAGACCGAGAAACAGATTCTCGAAATAGCCTTCGTTGTAATTGCTGTTGCCGCCCGTCGAGATCAGCGTCACGCGAATCGAGCGCGTGCCCGCCGGGACGCCGCTGGTCGCCGTCTTAAACTGGAAAGTGTGAGCGGTGCCGGTCACCGGGCCGAGTGAGAAGGAGCCGATGACGACGCTGTTGCCGTTCAGGAATTCGGCCCGCACCGTGCCAGTGTCGGTCTGCACGCCGGCCAGTTGCCCTTGTAGAGTAACGCTTCCCTGCCCCGCATCAATCTGCGTAGCGGCGCTCGATACGTCCACCGTCTGCGTGGCTGTTGACATCGTGTTGCCGGGGCCGCCCACGAAATAACCCCTGCCGCCGCCGACGCGCAGCCCTTCAGCCGACGACATACAACCGGCCAGACCGTAGACCGGCGCGGTGAAATTTGAAGTCGTCGTCCACCCGGGGATCGGCACGATCTCAAGGCCGGTCGTCGAAAGCGTCCCTTGCTCGGCGTCGCCGTTGCGCAGCAGGTTGAAGCTCGGCACGGTGAAATTCACGGCGTTGCTCGTCCGCCCGCTTGCCGAAACAGTCACGGCGACCGTGCCCACGGCCACATCAGCCGGGACCGTCACCACTAACTGAGTGCCCCCGGCGTTGGCGCTCGCGACCTGTGCCACGCGGTTGCCGAAGAGGACGACGTTACCTGCGGCGGTCGGGTCGAAGCCGCTGCCGTTGATCGTGACCTGCGCGCCCGGCGCGCCGTTCGGCGGCGCGAGCGAGGTGATCGCGGGCGCCGTCGGGCCGGGCGCCTGCGCGAGGACGAAGAACGGCGCGAAATCAACGCTCGTCGCGTGCAATCGGCCGTCGGCCGTCCGCACCATTGCATTGAGGCGCGCCGTGCGCGGGCCGACGACGGTGCAGCAGTTGGTGCTGACCGTGTTGCTCGTAAAGACGCCATCGCCTGACTTCGCATCCCCGGCCGTGAGTCCGTCGTCATAGAGCGCGTTGAAGCTGCTGTCGCGATCAAACAGCCCGCCGCGGAGGAAGACGTATTCCATCAGGAGCAGCGTGTTGGTGGTCGTCATTCTGGCCGTGACGGTGGCCCCCGACCCGCCATTGGTCAGGACGAAGAGCGGATCAATCGCGGGCGCCGTCAGGCTGGGCGCCGCGCCGAGGCTGGCGGGATTGACGTCGAGCGACACCAGCTGGTTAATGCCGCTGGCATCACCGAAGGCAAAGAGAAAGCGCGTCGCCGTGCTGTTCATCGTCGCGAGGTAGAGTGAATTGTAGAGGAGGCCGAAGCCCCCGAACCGCGCCGAGAGTTGCAGCATCACCCCGGTCGCCGTGTCGAACACGATGCCTGATGAACCGGCCAGCAGCCGGGAGCCGTCGGCGCTCAGAGAATACCGGTCGCCGGATTCACCCAGGTAGCGCGTCGGGCCGTTGATGTCGTTATCCGCCAGCTTGCGCTGCGCGGTGCCATCGAAGTTGATGACGCCGACTTCGTCGAGGCCGGTCGCGAAGCTGTTCAGCCTGTAAAGCACCTTCGAGCCGTCGGCGCTGATGCCGGTCGTCCTCACGAAATCAATCGGGCCGATGATCTGGTGCAGCCCCGTGCCGTCCGGGTTGACGCCGAACATCCGCTGCCCCCGCGAATAGGTCGCAAACACAATGCGCGAGCCGTCGCTGGAAACTCCGAGGTCGTTCCCCAGATCGCTGGCGAACGGAAACACTTCGCCGGCAGGGATACTGAGCAGGCTCGCGACCTGATTCGGCCCGACGATCTGCCTGAGCCCGCTGCCGTCAGCGTTGATGACATACAGGCCGCGCTCTTTCGGCCCGCTGTCGCGCCGGATGAGGAAGAAAACTTTGCTGCCGTCGCCCGCGATGCGGATGGTGGCGATCTCCACGTTCCTGATCAACTCCAGCGCGCCGCTGCCGTCGGCGTTGGCGATGCGCAGTTGCAGGCCCTCGGTGGAGATCACCTTCGAGCCGTCGGCGCTGATGTCCACCTGCGATCCGCAGAAGCAGAGCGTGGTGTAGGAGTCCACCTGCTGCACGCCCGTGCCGTCGGCGTTGATGACGAAGATGCGGTTGGGATTGGCCGGGTCCTCCGTCCCCGGCGCCATGGCGTAGACGGCGCGATTGCCGTTGGCGCTCAGAACCGGGGCCTGGCCGGTGCCGGTGTTGAAATTGCCCGCGAACGAAGTGATCTGGTGATGGACGAGCGTGCGCAGCACCGTGCCCGGCGCCGTGACGTTGATCGTGACGGTCGCCGCGCCGCTGTCAATCACGTTGTCATTGACCTTGAAAGTGAAGCTGTCGCCGCCGCTGAAACCTGGGTTCGGGGTGTAGATGAGGTTGGGCGCGGTGCCACTCAGAACGCCGCCTGTCGGATTGCCCGTGATGATGAATTGCAACGGGTCACCGTCCTGGTCGCTCGCCGCAAGCGTAATCGCTTTGGGCGCGCCCGCGCCAAGGCTCACTGTCTGCGCGCTCGCGACGGGCGCACGATTGACCCTGACGGCGATGAATTGCGTCGTGTTCGCGCCGAGGCTGTCCGCCACGTTGATGCCCAGGTTGTAATTGCCCGCGTCATTCGCGCCGGGCGTGAGTCGCAGGTTGTAAGTGCCGGACGGAGCCACGCTGCTGACGACTGCGAACGATGCGCCACTCGTCGTCACCTGCCCCGTCTGATCACCGTCGGGGTCACTAATGACGATTTTGAAGTCGCGCGTCTCGCCCCGCGTGACGACGGCGCTTGATGGGGCGAGGATGACGGGCGGGCGGTTGCTGCTCGGCGCCGTCAGCACCAGATCGGGCGTGACCTTCGTCAGTCCGTTTATGACGACCGGGACGCCGCTCCGCTGGACGCGGTCCACCCGGCCACCCGGCCGCACGAAGCTCGCCTCAACCGTGATGCCCTCATTCGCCGAATTCAACGGCACGTTGCGCAGAGTGAATCCGCCGTTGCCGTCGGTGAATGTCTCCTGCCCGCGCACGCGCACGAATGCCAGCCGCACCGGCGTCGCGCCGTCGCTGTCCACGACGCGCCCCGCCACGGTAGTCGTCTGGCGCGGGATTGAAGCGAAGTAGTAGCTGGTTTCAGTGATCGCCCCGGCGGATGTTTCAATCCGCTGCCCGTCGCCCGAGACGGCGGCCGTCCCGGCTTCAATGAAGCTGCCGATGGTCGGCGAGCCGGGAGTCTGGTCGAAGCGGAAAAGCTTCGCCTGCGTGCCTGCCGGATAGCCGTCGCTGTTCGGGAAAGTCAGTTTACCGCCGGGGGTCAGCTTCACACCGAACGGGGTGAGCTGGACAATCGTCGAACTGAACTGACCTGATGGTAATGGCGCGGGCGTCCGGCTGTTCTCGACGATGGTGAGGGTCACAACGCCGCTGGTCGCGCCGCCGGGGAAGACCGCTTTAGCATTGTCAGGGACTTCGAAGATGACGCTGCCGGACCGCACGAGTCCGCTCGTGGCCTCGACGCGTGAAGGCTGTTCCGGGGAGCCGGGTTTTTCCGGTGAGTCGCCGGGCGATCCCACGAGGAGTCCCGGCCCGATGGCCTGCTGGATCGCAATCGGGCGCTGAAAGGGATTATCGCGCTGAGCATTCACGATTGTCTTGAGGGTGACCTTCGGGTACGGCGGCACTACGCCAAGGTTCGTCCCGTCAATCTCGACAATGGCGGCCCCCGCCGGAACGTCGGGGAGAATAAAAGTGCCTTCGTTATTGGACGTGGCGGTGATGGCGGTCCCGGTCACTTTCACCCCGATTCCGGGCATCGGCTGGCGCGCGGTATTTTCGACGACTCCGCTGATCGAAGTCCGCACGGCGAGCGCGCCCGCGCTCATCCCCTCGCCCTGCCCCGTCCGCACGCTGACCGGGCCGCTCTCCGCGCCGAAGGGGATGATGACTGAAAGCTGAGTGGCCGCGGCTGCAGTCACGCGCGCCTCGTTCCCGCCGATCCGCACCAGATTGCCGGCCGCCGCCGTAGCAAAGCCGCTGCCGTTGATGCCGAGCGTCTGCCCGGCCAGCGCCGTCCCGGTGCTGAAACTGCTCACCACGGGCCGCGCGCCGCCCGCCGGTGGGCCGATCTCGATCTCCGTGGGGTTGGAGGACGCAGCCGGCCCGGTGACGGTGAGATTGATTCGCCCGCGCCCGAGCAGGCTGCGCGGGATTTCGGCATTGATCTGATCCAGCCCGGCGAAAATCCCCTGCGCCCCGGCGTAAGCCGGAACGAGTTCAGTGCCGCCGACGACCAGATGCACCGACTCATTACTGTTGCCATCACCATTCGGGTCGGGCGCGCGGCGGATGCCGGTCAGGTAAAGGATCAGGAAGACGCGTTCCGCCTCCGGCCCGAGATCAATCGCTTTCGTCCGCCGGCGCCCGAGCGTCGCGTCAAACTGCAAGATCTCTTCAAAAATCTGTGTGCCATCAGCCTTGATGCGCAGGGCGGAGGCCGCCGGGACGCCCTGCCCGTCCGAGTTGGCTGTGAAGACCGAGATCCCGACCGGTTTGACTTCCATCGTCCCGGTCGAGGCCGTGCCGTCCTCGGATCGCACGGTCACCGTCGCCGTGCCGGTGGCCGTGTCCACTGGAACCACCAGGTTGATCTGCCCCGCGGAGACGAAGAAGAGCGGCGCCGGCCGTTCGACTCCGGCGCTGTCTTTAATCCTGACCGTCGTCCCCGCCAGCGTGGTCGGCAGCGGCAGGCTGCTCGCGACCTCAAGGCGCGTGGCCAGCAGCGTGCCGAACGAGGCGACAATCGCGCCGGGTGCGATGGCCCCGGTCTCATAGCTGGCCGCGGAGACGGTCGTGACCGGGATGGGGTTGTCGCCCGGGCGCGCCGAGGCGGAAGATGAACTGTGGCTGAATGAGGCTGCCGCGAGCAAAATCGCAGCCACGATCAGGCAGCGGCAGAAAGAATCGGTAATCAATGTCTGAAGGGGGGCAAACAGATATTTCTTCATGACCTCTCTCATCTCAGGGAAAGTGGCTCCCGGCAGAACTGGTGGATCGGTTCCATCGGATTTCGTTCGGTGACGGGCAAAACTATAGAGAAGCCTGCCAGCGAAGTAACGAACAAACGACGAAATTTTCCGAAATCCTCGTTCGCCTGTCCGGCACACTTACGCTTTGCGTGGTATTGATCTGAATCGGATCAGATGCAGGAAGATAGTCTGGAACTCACCGCTCACGGCGCCGGGCACAGTATGGTGGAGGCGCGGCTTCCGGGCAACTCATTTACTGACTGTGACACTGAAAGATTGACCGGGCGCAGACGAAGAGATAAGACTGCCGCCCTGAATGTTACGGGTGGGGATGATTGCGCCTGAATACTCCTCAAGCAGGGGTAGCGTGCGCCAGGCAATCCGAAGATGAGAGGGAATCCTGGTGGCGAGTTTCCACGGCAGAGGCCGCACGGCGACTCGCAGGCCGCAACCCTCATTCTGTTGTTCCATCGGCGGCCGGGATTTTGCCTCAGCCTGCCCGTCGGGCTGAAGCGTCTCGATGGCCGGGAATGAGCCGGACAGCGTCCGGCCGCGCCCCGGTCGTTAATGGCTGATGAGCATCTGTTCGAGCCTGAGTTTTTCCAGCACCAGACCGGCCTGGTCGGCGAGGATCATCAATTCATTGACGCCTGTGATCTCCCTCGCCCCGGCATGGTCGTCGCCGTAAACGATGAACCTGACGCGCACGCCGCAGCTGATCGAAATGACGAAGCCGGAGCAGTCCCTGATCTCGATGCCCAGGCGGTTGAGCAGCGTCGTGCGCCACGCGTCTTCGAGCATCGGCCCGATGTAAGGCTTGCCCGTCATGACGACCTGGCTGAGGATGCTGTTATTCGGGATGGCGATCCGCAGGCTGCGCACCTCCTCGTCCACGTTCCGGTTCAGTTCGGATTTGAACCCGAACTGCCCGAGGCCGCGCAGCTCATTTTCATGCGCCCAGAACAGCACGCCGCGGCCCGCGATCTCGCTGGCGAAACGCATCACGAGCAGGCTCGCCTCGGCCTCGAATGAGACTGACCGCAGCTCGGCGAGGTAGGAATAGAGCAGGTCCGAATGCACCTGATTGAGCAGGGCCGGGTCCACCGGCTCGGTGACCGCGCCGGCGTGCCCCGGCGCGAAGAGATGATTGACTTCATCGCCGTCGCTCTCGGTCTCGTCGGTCTCCTCTACGCGGTCTTCCTCATCGGACTCCTTGGCGGCTTCGAGCAGGACTTCGGCAATGTCCAGACCGTCCTTCAGCCGGAACTCGCCGGGCGGATAAGTGATGGACTCCTGATTGACGTCAATCCAGAAGCGCCCTTTTTCCCTCGTGACCAGCCACGCGACGACGGCGCGGAAGTGCTGGCCGGCGATCCATTCGACGTCCGTCAGCGTGCCGACTCCGGCGGCCGAGGCGGCACCGGGGAAGCGCTGATGCCCGTTCTGGCCCGTCTGCTCGCGCGAGAGGCGGTCGGCCAGACTTTCGCAACGGGAGGATGAGGCGTAAGTGATGCGCCCGCGCTCGACCATGATCTTTCCGGCGTAATCCGTGTCTTCGAGCGACAGGACGCCAGTCTTCTGACAGAGCGCCAGAATTTGCAGGATGTCGGGGAGCGCGAAATCGCTGAGATTTCCAGACAGATGATCCATAGCCCCTCTGTGGTCTTTCGCTGCTATTTATCTTTCAGGAAGCCGGTCACCAGGTCGCGCAGCTGATTGACTGAAATCGGCTTGGACAAATACCCGCTCGCGCCGAGCTGCATGCCCCGCTCGACTTCGGCCTCCGAACCCTTGGTGCTGATGATGATGATCGGCAGGTCGGCGCGGTTCAGCTCCTGGCGGACTTTCTGAACCAGTTCGAGTCCGGTCATCTGCGGCATGTTGATGTCGGTCAGGACGAGGCTGAAGTTGCCCGTCCGCACCTTCTCGAGCGCCTCGGCCCCGTTCTCGGCCTGGACGATGCTCTGCTCACTGATCCCGTCGAGTTTGGCCAGACTCATGCTGAGCAGTTGCCTGAAGGTCGAGGAATCGTCAACGATCAGTAAAGACATCTCACTCATTCCCGTGTCTCCTGTAAAAGGAAGTGTGGCGGGCCACTCGGGCCCGTCATCATTTGGTGGCGCGCAGGAGGTTGATAAAACCTTCCATCGTTTTCAGCTTGCGGTCGGCGCTGGCGTAGAGTTTCGAACTCACGAGCGCCGTCGCCGCCTGCCCGGCCAGCAGCTGCAGCAGCTCGTGGTCGAGCGCCGTCAGTGTGGCCTTGTGCCCGAGCAGCCGGTGAATCGCGATGACGCCGACGACATGCTCCTTGATCTTGAGCGGGATGCAGACGCAGACCTCGCCCTCCGTGCCGACGCCGTCCGAGTAATACGCCTCGCCCTTGGCGGCCACCATCCCTTCGACGCCCTCGCCGCACGTGATGCGCCCGCGCCCGATCACGAGTTCGCCCTCGAAGCCGTGCAGCAGCAGGTCACTCGACTCCTCGTCAACCAGGTAGATGCCGAACTCCTCGGTCCCGACCAGGTTGATCAGAATCTCCTTGATGCATTGCAGCACCTCGGCCTGGTCGAGCGTCGAGTGGAGCTGGAAGCTGGCGACGTAGAGGTTCAGCAGGTTCTCGTTCTGCGCCTCGACTTCGACGAAGCGCATGGCGAAATCCTTGTTCTCCTCCTCGATCTCGGTGAACTTCTTCTCGAGAAAGGCCACCTGCTCGGCGAGGCGTTTGTTCTCCTCGCGCAACTGCCCGGTCTCCGCGGTCACCTTGACGGGCAGCTCCATGCCCTCTTTTTCGAGCTGCACGACGCGGTAGCGCAGCCGCTGGTTTTCGGCCATCAGCTCCTGCGCGAAGGCCTTGCTCTTCTGGAACATTTCCTGCAACTCTTCGCTCTTCGCGGACTGACTCAGTATGTCTTCAGCTTTCCCTGCCATGGTTGTTTTCCCTCATTTCAGATCCCGGACGGTGATGTTGATGCGAATCTCGCCGCAGGCCGTGTCCACCGGCACGACCAGCGTTTCGAGGCTTTGATCGTAACTTTCCAGACTGCTCCCGCTGATCACGAGCGGCGGGCTCATGTGCAGGCGGGTGCCCGAGTCGTTGATGTCGGAGAGCGCCTTGCCGGTCGCCATCGAGGCGAGTTCGGCCAAAGCCGAGCGGGCCACGGCGTTGAGTTCCGTGAGCGGCTCTTCCATCATGTGGCCGGCCACGCGGATCGCGGTCTGTCGCTCCAGATCGAAGATCACTTTGCCCTCGGCCTCGCCCATCAGCCCGATGATGGCCATCACTTCGCCGCCCGTGACCGGGTCGGGTTCGATGCGCATCCCGCTCACTTCGGCCTCGGGGTCAATGACCTGGCGCAGCATGTCGGTGATTGAATCAAGGTAGATTTTGACGAAATCCAGTCGCATGTCTTCTCCGGAGGTGCAGCGCGACCTGCCGGATCGCACGCGCCTGCAAACGACGGGAGCGCCGGCGAAAGGGCCCCGGCGACCCGGCAGATCGCGCGCGCGCCCGGAGGCCGAACTCCCTCTGTTTCAGACTTCAGCCGGTAACTGCAGGACCCGGTTGATGGCCTCGCGCAGCTGATCGCCGGTCACCGGCTTGGGGATGAAATCCCGCGCGCCGGCGGCCATCGCTTCGGCCACCTTGTCCTGGTAACTGAGCGAACTCATCATAATGACGCGGGCCCCGGGGTCCGTCTCGCAGATCAGGCGCACCGCCTCGACGCCTTCCAGATCGGGCATGACGATGTCCATCAGCACCAGATCGGGCTTGAAGCGCTGGTAAGCCTGGATCGCTTCGCGCCCCGTGGCCGCCTCATTGGCGATGCAGTCACGCATCTCCATGAGCTTCTCCATGAGTTTTTTCAGCCGCTGGCGGGCGAAGGCCGAATCATCCACGATCAGACAATTGAGCGGCCCGGTTTCGGTCACAGGTTTGCTTTTTTCGTTATTCATTTCATTTTGCATTGCCGCGTATCTCCGCTTTGGTGGTCAGTCCGACTGTGGCGACCAGATACTCCGCGATCCGGTTGAGCGGGATGACCTGATCCACGTAGCCTCTTCTGATTGCCACTTTGGGCATGCCGAAAATCATGCAACTCTCTTCATCCTGGGCGATGGTGTGCCCCCCGCGGCGCTTGATTTCGCCGACGCCCTCGGCCCCGTCGTCGCCCATCCCGGTCATAATCAGCGCCACCGCCTCGCTCCCGTACTCGGCCGCGACGGAGCGGAAGAGGACTTCGACCGAAGGCATGTGGCCGTTGACCAGGCCGCTCCGGTCAAGCACGGCCTCGACGCCCGCCGCCTTTCTTCTGACTGTTAAATGCGCGTCGCCGGGCGCGATCAGCGCGCAGCCGGGCACGACCGGGTCGCCGGCCTTCGCCTCGCGCACTTCGATCTGACAGATTTCATCGAGCCACTTCGCGAAGGTCGTCGTGAAGGTTTCCGGCAGGTGCTGAGCAATAACGATGGGGCACGGGAAGTCGGCCGGGATCTGCGGCAGCCACTGCCGCAGCGCATGCGGCCCGCCGGAGGAAGCGCCGACGGCGACGATCTTCACCTCCCGGCCGCTCGCCCTCGCCCGCGCGCCTTCACCCGGCCTGACCGCGACGCCCTCGCCCTGCCGGATGCGGCCGTGCGTGGC
This sequence comes from Blastocatellia bacterium, assembly GCA_035652435.1. GTDB lineage: Bacteria > Acidobacteriota > Blastocatellia > RBC074 > RBC074 > DASRDU01. The sequence continues at coordinate 23,696 of DASRDU010000081.1, read as the reverse complement.
GGCCTTGACCTTCTCGATCAGTTCTTTCGCGACCTCGCCGATCCGGGCGGCGGTCTTCGGCTTGCAGACGACGTCAACGGCCCCGATTTCGAGCGCCTCCATCGCCGTCCGCGCGCCGGTCGCGGTCAGCGAACTCAGCATCACGACCGGCACGGCCGACTGGGCGACAATCTGCCTGAGGATGCTCAGGCCGTCGGCCCTCGGCATATCAACGTCGAGCGTGACGACGTCGGGGCGGAACTGCTCCAGCTTGGCGAGCGCGAAGATGCCGTCCATCGCCGTCGCCACGACGGTGATCTCGTCATCCTTCTCCAGCAGGTTGCTGATCAGCTTGCGCATGACGGCCGAGTCATCAACCACCAGCACTCTGATGGGCTTCGTATTTGTCTGCATCTGGTCAGTCTCTGTAGCCATTGTCAGCCCGATTTCAGCCCGTGGTATAAATTCCGATCCCGGCGGCCCGGTCGCGCTCGTGTCTGGCCGCCTTGCGAATCAGCATGTTCGCGTCGAGGATGAGGACGACCCGCCCGTCGCCCAGCACCGAGGCCCCGGCGAGGACGTCGCTCTGCAGCCACTCGGTGTCGAGCGGCTTGATGACCAGTTCCTGCTCGCCGAGTACCTCGTCGGCGATGACCCCGAATCTCATGTTTCCCGACTTCAGCATGACGACGAAAATCGCCTCGTCCGCCGGCCGCAGCCGCGCGCCTTTGCCGCCCCGGCGCCGCTCGTGTTTCAGCACGACGCCCGGCCTGATCAGTGAGACCCACTGGTCGCGCAGCCGCCAGGTCTCGACCCCGTCAACGTGCTGAATTGCGTCGGCGGTGGTCTGCGAGATTTCGCTCGTCGAGAGCAGTGGCAGCGCGTAGAGCCGCCCGCTCGTGGTAAAGAGCAGGGCCCTGATGACGGCCAGCGTGAGCGGCAGGCGCAGCGTGAAAGTGGTGCCCCGGCCCTTCTCGCTCCGGACGTTGATCGTGCCGCGCAGGTGTTCGATCGCGCTCTTGACGGCGGCCATCCCGACGCCGCGGCCCGAGACGAAAGTGATCTCCTTCGCCGTGGAGAGGCCCGGCAGGAAGATCAGGTTCATCGCCTCGTCGTCAGGGAGCGCCGAACTTTCGCTCGCGCTCAGTTCGCCCGTCGCGGTCGCCTTCGCCCTGAGCGCCTCGACGTCAATCCCGCGCCCGTCGTCGGCGACTTCGACGACGATCTGATTGCCTTCGTGGTAAGCCGCGAGCCTGACCGTGCCGGCGGCCGGTTTGCCGGCGGCAACGCGCTGCTCGGTCGTTTCGAGCCCGTGATCCACGGCGTTGCGGAGCAGGTGCAGGAGCGGCTCGTAGAGCAGGTCCACGACCGAGCGGTCGAGTTCCGTCTCCTCGCCCGCGGTGACCAGCTCGAGCTGTTTGCCCGTCTCGCCGGCCAGCTCGCGCATTGACCGATTGAAGCGGCGGAAGAGCTGGCTGATCGGGACCATCCGCATTTCCAGCACGCTCTTCTGCAGCTCGGCGATCAGCTTGTTGAGGCGCGCCTGCACGCCGCCGAAGTTCCGGGCCACGTCACTTTTCGGCAGCGCGTCCGCGATTTCGACTCCGACCTGATTCATCACCGAGCTGGCGATGATCATTTCGCCGGCCAGATTCATCAGCGCGTCAATCACCCCGGCGTCCACGCGTACGTAATCCTGCCGCGCGGCTGCTGCTTTGACACTGGCGGCGGGCGCGGGCGCGTCTTCGACGACGACCCCGCACCTTACTTCCGGGTCTGCGGTTCCGGGGTTCTCCCCCTGCTCCGGCGCGAGCAGCTCGGGCGCGTTGAAGCGCGCGCAGATTCGGCCGACCTCGTCGGGCGCGAGGTCCCGCACCTCGTCGCCTTCGAGCGCGGCCCTGATCGCGTCGAGCCCGGCCAGAATCACGTCCACGATCTCGGGGTTGAATTTCCGGACGTCCGAGAGGACCTGATCGAAGAGGTCCTCCATCTTGTGCGCGACTTCGGTCACGCCGTTCAGGTCAACGCAGGCCGCATCGCCCTTGATGGTGTGGGCCGCGCGGCGCACGCGACAGATGACCTCCTCGTTCAGGCCGCCGGCCTCGAGCGCCAGCAGGTCCTGATTCATCCCGTCGAGGATTTCCAGCGACTGATGCCGAAACATCGCCATCAACTGGTTCAGTTCTTCCCTGCTCAGATCATCCATAGCAGTAGCAATTACCCGACGCCCTCACCCGCGGGCGCCTCACTTGTCGAGTCGCCAGGCGATGCCCTTGTTCTGATGCACCATCGTGAAGCGGTCGGAAATCCCCTGGAGGCTTTCCGCGTGCCCGATGAAGAGCCAGCCCCCCGTCAGCAGACAGTCGGCGAAGCGGTTGACCAGCCGCTGCTGCTCTTCGCGGGAGTAATAGATCATCACGTTGCGGCAGAAGATCACGTCCAGGGCGAGCAGCCCGTTGTCGTGCTTGAGGTTGTGATAGTCGAAGACGACGTGCCGCTTGACGGCGTCATTGACCGCGTAGTGGTCATGCTCCTCGTGAAAATACTTCCGCACACAGCTCTCGCCGACGCCCTTCATCTGCTCCGGCCTGTAATGGCCACGCTGGGCGCGTTCGAGCGACGTGAAGGAGAGGTCCGAGGCGTAGATCCGGAACAGTGGCCAGTCGGCCACCTGCGGGAACGCTTCGAGGATGGCCATCGCGATGGTGTAAGGCTCCTGACCGGTCGAGCAGCCGGCGCTCCAGACGCGGAGGCTGCGGATGCCGTGCTTCTCCTTGTGGGCGATGAGTTCCGGCAGCACCACGTTGCTGAACAGGTCGAATTGCGGGGGGTTGCGGAAGAACGAGGTCTCGCCGATCAGCAGCGCGTCGAGCAGGTGGTACATCTCGTCGGCCTTGCCCCGGGCGCTTTTGACGAGCTGGTAATATTCGGCCATGCTGCCCAGGCCGACCTGCTCCATGCGCTTGCGCAGGCGCGCTTCCAGAAAAGTCTTCTTCTCGCTGCCGAAGCTGATGCCGCAGGTTTGATAAATCAGCTCGCTGAAGAGCTGGTGTTCGCTCTCGGAAAGCTGACCCGCACCCGGGCCGGCGTGAATAACAAGACCTGATCCTGACTCTCTCATACAATCACCTCTGGGCAGCCTGCATCGGAATCACCCCCGCCGCAGTTTGTGCCAGCGCCTCGATCACTCCATCCAGTTCGTCGAAGACCGCTTCGCCGAGCGCCTTTTTCAAATCTATCAGCGCGATCACCCGATGGTCCCGCCTGATCACCCCGGTCACGTAAGTCGCGCCGATCTCGGAGAGCATCTCCGGGGCCCGGTCAACCTCCTCGTCATTGACGCGGATGAAATCCGACGCGTGATCCACGATCAGCCCGACCAGTTTGTCATCCGGCCGGGCGATGATGATTCTGGTCTGGTCGGTCACGGCCCGGCGCCCGGCCCGCATCCTTTTGCGCAGGTCGAGAACCGGGACGAGACTGCCCCTCAGGTTCAGCACGCCCTCGACGTATTCGGGGGTCTCGGGGACGGGCGTGATCTCCTGCATCAGCTTGACCTCCCTGATCGCCATGATGTCGACGGCGAACTCCCCGTCACCGACTTTGAAGACAATCACTTGTCGTCTCATAGCTCGTCCTTCTTCCGCTCTCCCGGTAAAGAATCGGTCACTACTCAGGCCCGGCGGTCAGACTGGGGGAGATACCCGGTCAGTTCCCGCGTCCCCCGCAACTGCCCGGGATTGATCGAAGACGCTGAAACCCTGAACGACGCCGACGGCGGCTCGGAGTTCACCTTGAACTGGGAGATGGCCTTGTTGAGCTGCTCCGACAGCCCGACCATTCCCTGGAGCGTCTGCGCCGTCTCGTGCGCGCCCGCCGAGGTTTCGATGGTGATGCCCGAAATGATCTGCATCGCCTCGGCCAGGTTGACGGTGATCGTGGCCTGCTCTTCCGAAGCCGCCGAAATCTCCTCGATCAGCTCGGCCGACTGGCGGACGGCGCTCGAAATCTCCTGCAGCGCCTGCCCCGCCTCCTGCGCCACGCGCGTCCCGCCCTGCACTTCATTCGCGCCGGTCTCCATCGCGGCGACGGTTTCGGTGATCTCGTTCTGCACGGATTTGATCAGGTTGCCGACGTCCTTCGTGGCGCGCGACGACCGCTCGGCGAGCTTGCGGATTTCGTCGGCGACGACGCTGAAGCCGAGGCCCGCCTGCCCGGCGTGCGCGGCCTCGATCGCGGCGTTGAGCGCGAGCAGGTTGGTCTGCGCCGCGATCTCGTTGATCAGGTCAATGATCTCCGAGATCTCAGAACTGCGCGTCCCGAGGACCCGCATTTTTTCAGAAGTCTTCTGAACCGCCGATTCAATGCGGCTCATCGCCTCGGTCGTCAGGCGCATCGAGCGGTCGCCGTTCTCGGCCATCTGCAACGCGCGCCGGGCGGCGTCGGCCGAGGCCTCGGAGTTCTTCGAGACCTGCTTCATCGAGGCGGCCATCTCTTCGACGGCGCTCGAGGTGTTGGTGATCTCATCGGCCTGGCGCTGCGAGCCGGTGGCGATCTGCTCGGAGGCGGCCTGAATCTGCGTGGCGCTGCTCGAAACCGACAGTCCGATCTGCCTGACCTCGGCCAGCATGGTGCTGAAGTTGTCGAGCATGACGTTGACCGCCTTTGTCGCCAGACCCAGTACGTCCTCGCCCTCTTTGGCACGGCGCGTCAGGTCGCCTTCGGAGACGGCGGAGGCGGCTTCGAGGAAGGCGGCGAGGTTGTGTTGCAGAGCCTCTTCGGCCTCGCGCCGCTCGGTGATGTCGCGGCCCAGCAGGCAGACGTTCTGCGAGACGCCGTCGGCCGCCGGGATCGCCGAGACGCGGGACATAATCCAGCGCCCGGTGTTGTTCGGGTATTCATCCGTCGCGGCCTTCCCGGTCTCCAGCACCCGCCTGATCACGGCCATCTGGTGCGCGGCGGCTTCCGCGCTGTTGAGTTCATCAATCCGCCGGCCGAGCATCTCCTCGCGGGGCCGCCCGAGCAGCAGGGTGTTGTTCGTCCAGATGTTGACGTAGGTGCCGTTCGAGTCAATTTCCACGGCCACCTCGTCGAGCGATTCGACGATCCGGTGCAGGCGGTTTTCGTTGCGGCGCACGGCCTCTTCGGCCTGCTTGCGCGCGGTGTTGTCGCGCAGGGTGATGACGAGGAACCTCTTCCCCGAAGAGTCCGTGAAGCTCGATTTCCGGGTGATCATGTGGCGCATCTCGCCGTCGGGGCTGAATTTCGTCTCCTCGAACTCGGCGCCGCGCCCGGTGGTGAGGAATTCCATGTCGTCGGCCGTCCCCTTGTCGGCCTCCTCCTTCGACTTCCGGTCGTAGAGCGTCTTGCCGATCAGTTTCTCCTTCGGATTCCCATCGAGCCGGCAGGCGGCGTCGTTGACCAGCACCAGCCGGAGCTGATCGTCCTTGACCAGAATCGGGTCGGTCATGGCGTCAATCACGTTTTCGAGGAATTCACGGCTGGTGCGGAGCGCGGTCTCTGCCTGCTTGTCCGAAGTGATGTCGCGGATCACGCCCACCAGCACCCGCTGGCCGGAAGAATCCGTGAGGAGCGCCTTCCTCGTGATCACAGTGCGCGTGACGCCGAAAGCATCCGTGTTGCTCTCTTCATTCTCATCGCTGACCCCGGTGGTGAAGACCTTGTTATCCTTCTCCCAGAAGATGTCAGCCTGTTCCTTCGGGAAGAAGTCGTAATCCGTTTTGCCCATCAACTCCTTCTTAGTACGGCCGACCAGCGCGCAGAACGCCTCGTTCAAGAGGATCCACTGGTGCTTCTCGTTTTTGACGAAAATCGGCTCCCTGAGTGAATTGAGGATCTGCGCCAGGAACTCCCAGTTCCGGCGGACTTCCGCTTCCGCTTCAAGGCGGTCAGTGACGTCGCGGAAGACGCCGCGGAATCCTTTCGGCTGATCCTGTTCGTCCCGGATGAGGGCAATCGAAATCTCGATGGAGCGGATCGCCCCATCCTTCCTCATGACCTGATACTCCACCCTCGGATTGGGAGTCCCGGTGCGCCGGGTCTCTTTCATCGCCTCCCGCACACCGTCCCAAGTCTCGGGGATGGCCAGCTCGGAGAATTTCAGCCCTTTAAGTTCGGCGCCTGAGTACCCGCTGATCCGGAGGAAGGAGTCGTTGAAGAAGACCAGCGAGTCGGCAAGGTCAACTTCGTAATACCCGTCTTCGACACTCGAGAGGATGTCGCGGTAGCGCGCCTCGCTCTGGCGGATCGCCTCGCGCTGCTCTTTCTCGGCGCGCGCCGATTCCACCAGGTGCCAGACCATCGTGTTGAAGCGCCCGGCGAGCGTCTCCAGCTCATCGCCGGTCGAGATGCGCACCTGTGCGTCCATCCTGCCGGCGCTGACCTGCTCGGTCACGGAGAGGAAATTTTCGATCTTGCCCGAGACCCCGCGGGCGAACAGGAAGGCCAGCCCCCCGAACAGCAGTGCCGACGCGAGGCCGATCGCGCCGATGATCCAGATCATCCGGCTGGCCGGCGCCGTGACTTCGGCCTTGCTGTTGTCAACGACGAAGACCCAGCCGAAGCCGGGGAAGTCAATGCTCTTGTCGCTGAAGCCCTTCGACACCTCGAAAGACAGGATGCGCTCTTCGGCCTGGTGGGTCTTGCCGTTAATCCCCTCGCTGTAAATCGTCCCGCCCTGCTGGTCGTGCTGCCGGCTGGCGACGCTGGTGAGTTGCGACTCGATGTTTTTCGCCTCGCTGTAGCCGAGTCGCGTGAGCGCCTCGCCGATGCCGAGGTTGCGCAGCCCGGCGTCGGGGTGCAGCACGACCTGCCCCTGCCGGTTCACGGCGAAGGCATAACCCGACTGATATTGCCGGAACCTGCCGATGAAATCCTGGACGTCCTGGAGATTGTATTTGGCCTTCAGCACGCCGTTGTAGCCGCCTTTCGGCGACGGGATCGCGATGTTGATTTCGAGGCTGAAGGCTTTGGTCTGCGGGTCGAATTTCACGTCGCTGAGGGACCAGCCCTTCTTCATCGCTTCCTGCCACCAGCCCTCGTCGCTCTGTACGAAGTCTTCGGGCATCGAGGTCATGCCGACATTGAGCCCGTAGCGGTTGGTGAAGAAAAGGCGGTCGTAGACGCCTTTGAAGCTGCGCTTGTCGCGCAGGAAATCGTTGACGGCCTCGTTCGTGCTGAGGGCCCGGCTGGCCTTATAACGCTCTTCCAGATCGCGGATTTCCGTCTCGTCAGGGATGTGATTGATGCCCGCCTTTTCCGCCTCGACCGCACTGCGCTCGGCGGCGGCGACGATCACCTCGTCGTTGGCAATCGTCCGCACGAAGCGGATGTTTTCGGCGATCAGCAGGTCGGCGGTCTCCGCATTCGAGCCGGCCACGTAACGCAGGCCCGCGCCCGTCTCAATCGCCTTGTTGAAGCCTAACAGCGCGGCCAGACAGGTGATCAGAATGGAGAGCCCGGTCAGCCCGAGGATGACCAGAAACAGCTTCATCTTGAGCGTCCGGATGCCCGCCCGCCCGAGCATCACGAGCAGGTCGAAGCGGCTGTTGGCCGTGGGGGGCTGACTGGCGGCGGTTGAGTTCAGAGAATTGCTCATAGCTTGCGGTTCGCACTCCTGACAGATCTCACGATCGGACTGTTTTCATGCAGAAGCAGGAATCTTCCGCGACCGGCTTCAGGTCGCCTGTGATGCGGATGGCCCGGCAGTCTGCGTTGTCAACGCGGGGCGTTGTCAACGCGGGCTGCCTGTGTGTTGAGGGGGCAGCCTGAAGAACCCGGGCAGGCCGGAACTGGCACTCTCGGCCGGGAAATGACCCGAACGATTCCCGGCATCTTTCACGGGCCTGGCGACTGCATGCTGGAGGTAAGTGATACTTCTCTCCTGTCGTTATTTACCGAGGCGCTGTTTTTGTCGAAGTGGATTGTTCAGACTGGAGCAAGTTATTGACGGGAGTTGAAATCAGATCCTGCTGGAAGGGCTGCACAGCGCAGGTGGGTATCCTGACACCTGATTCCGGGCGGGATTCTAGGGACAGTATATAAGCTTGTCAACAACTTTGTTCAAAACGACCGCATCCGCCGGGCGCGCCCGGCGGCCCGCCCTTCTTGTCCCGGTCTTCGGCGCGATGCTAATATCCCGATTCATCCACACATTCACCCTGGGAGCCAGTCAACTTTATGGAAGAGAACAAGGACGTTGAAATAAAAGTCATTGACCGCCGCATGTTCAATCCCGACGGATCGCTGCGCGAGGACGCGATCCAGCCCGAAGCGCCCCCCGCCACTTCCACGCCCGAGGCCCCCCCCGCGCAGGCCTCAGGCGCCGCCGCCCAGCCACAGGCCGCGCCCGCGCCGGAATACGACGAACAGATGGACGGCGAGATGCCCGAAATGAACGAGTTCATGGAGTTCCTCATGCAGATCGCCTCATCGGGTTTCATCTACCTGGGAATGATGGAGCATCCCGCGACCGGCACGCGTCAGGTCAACCTGCCCGCCGCCAGACAGTCAATTGACATGCTCCTGCTGCTGCGCAGCAAGACCAAAGGCAACCTCACGCGCGAGGAGGATCAGTTCTTCGAAGGGTTGCTCGGCGACCTGCAAATGCAGTACGTCGCGCTCAGTAACCGGGCGCCGGGAGTGCGCAGGTAAGCGCGTCAGATCCAGGGCCGAAATCCGTGATTTGAGAATTTGAAAGGCGAGATCACCGGCCCCTCCCGACCAGCTCCTGACCCCTGCTTTATGAAGATTACCTTTCTCGGAACCGGGACTTCAGTCGGCGTACCGATGATCGGCTGCGAGTGTACAACGTGCCGGTCGGAAGACCCGCGCGACCGGCGGCTGCGGACCGGACTCCTGATCGAACACGGCGAGCGGCGGATCATCGTGGACGTTTCGACCGACTTCCGCCAGCAGGCGTTGCGCGCCGGGGTTACGCGGCTCGACGCGCTGCTCATCACGCACTGCCACGCGGATCACGTCTTCGGCCTCGACGACGTCCGCCCGCTCAACTTCCGGCACGGCCCGCTCGACGTTTACGCGAGCGAAAGCACGTGGGAGCAGATGCGCCGCGTTTTTTATTACATCTTCGAGGCGAAGCACGTCGGGGGCGGGTTGCCGCAGCTTGAACCCCATGTGATTGACGGCGAGTTTGAAGTCTGCGGCCTGCGCGTCACCCCGATCCCGGTCATCCACGGCCGAAGCGAAGTCACCGCCTTCCGCTTCGGCGACGGGCAACATGAGGTCGCGTTCGTCACCGATTGCAACGCGATCCCGGACGAATCACTGGAGAAGCTGCGCGGGCTCGACCTGCTGATCCTCGACGCCCTGCGCCTCAAGCCGCACCCGACCCACCTGCATCTGGAACAATCGCTCGCCTACATCGCCGAACTGCAACCGCGCCGCGCGCTCCTCACGCACATCGGGCATGACATCAGACACAAGGAAGTAAATCAGCATCTGCCTCATGGGACAGAGCTGGCTTATGATGAACTGGAGATCGAGTTGCCGGAGACGGAGCAGGCCGGACGATGAACATTTTTCACGGCACAGATGACGCCCGGATTCGCCGCCCGACGGTGCTGACGCTCGGCGTGTTTGACGGCCTGCACCTCGGCCATCAGGAGATCGTGCGCACGGTGGTCGAACGCGCGCTGCTTGTTGACGCGACGCCCACGCTGATCACCTTCGACCCGCACCCGCGGCAGGTGCTGAAGCCCGAAACCGCGCCGCCACTGCTGCAAACCTTCCATCAGAAGATGGAGGGTCTGAAATCGCTCGGCATTCAGCAGGTCATCGTCTTGAACTTCGACCGGGAACTGGCCGCGATGACGGCCGAAGATTTTGTCCGCCATTTCATCGTCGAAGGCCTCGAGGCGCGCGAAGTGCATTTGGGCAAGGGCTTCGCGTTCGGGCGCAACCGGCAGGGTAATATTGAGCTGCTCAAATCGCTCAGTCAGCAGTTCGACTTCCGCGCCGAAGAAGTGCCGGAAGTCCGCCTGCGCCATCACCGCGTCAGTTCGACGATGGTCCGCCGCCTGCTCAAGTCCGGGCGCGCTAATCTGGCGCGCCGGATGCTCGGGCGCGCTTACGGCGTCGAGGGCAGAGTCATCGAGGGCCGCAAGGCCGGGCGCCGGATTTCATTCCCGACCGCTAATCTGGAGATCCAGAACCGCGTGCTTCCGGCCGACGGCGTGTACGTCTCGCTCGCGCTGGTCGGGGACGTCTGGCACCGCAGTGTGACGAATATCGGCAGGCGCCCAACTCTGGTCGGCGACGAGGAATCAAAGGTCGAGACTCATTTGATTGATTTTGACAGGGACCTGTACGGTCAGACGATTCGCGTGCGCATGCTGCACCGGCTGCGCGGGGAAAGAAAGTTCTCAGGCGTCGAAGAGTTGAAAGCGCAGATCGGGCGCGACCGTGACCGCGCGGTCAGGTATTTTAATTCCGAGTTCGTAAAGCGCAACCTGAGCTTTGTCTGAGGCGTATAATTCGTCGGTGTCAGGGGTAAGTTCAAATTATGGCATTAGCAAAATACCAGATTGATGATATTCAGCAGTCGGAAAAATCATCCGCATTGCAAATAAGCGTGCCCGCGCCGGTCATTGACATCACCGCGTCAGTGCCGGAAGGCGACGTCGCGCGTTACAACCCGGATCTTGAAATCAAGGGCGCGGGACTGCGCGGCTGGCTGCGCGCGCTGCACATCGGCTGGACGTTCGTCCTCTATCACGCCTTCGTTTACGTCTACCACCGCGGCTGGTTCATCGGCAAAAAAGACGAGTCCGAAGAGAAGCACCTGCAGTGGCAGGCCGAATGGCTCTCGCGCCAGTTGCTCAAACTCGGCCCGACGTTCATCAAGATCGGGCAGGCGATCTCGACCCGCGCCGACCTGCTCCCGCTCGCCTACATCAAGGAACTGAGCAAGCTCCAGGACAGCGTGCCGGCATTCCCGAATAAGACCGCCTTCGCCATCATCGAGCGTGAACTCGGGCGCCCCGTCAGTGAGCTTTACGCCGAGATTGACGCCGAGCCGATTGCCGCCGCTTCGCTCGGTCAGGTCTACCGCGCCCGGCTCCATTCCGGCGAAACGGTCGCGGTCAAGGTGCAGCGCCCGAACCTCGAAGGCGTCATCAATTTCGACCTGGCCGTGCTGCACCAGATCGCGCGGCTGGTCAAACGCTTCCCTTCACTCAACCGCGGCGTGGACTGGAACCAGACGATTGACGAATTCGCGGCGGTGATCTTTGAGGAGATGGATTACGTCAAGGAGGGACACAACGCCGAGACCTTCCGCGACCACTTCCGCAAGTGGGCCGAAGTTTACGTCCCCCGGATTCACTGGTCGCACTCCGCCCACCGCGTGCTGACGATGGAATTCATCGGCGGGACGAAGCCGCTCGACCTGCAAACGTTGCGCGACCGCGGGATTGACCCGCCCGACGTCGTCCGGCTGATCGCCAGAACTTACCTCAAGCAGCTGCTCGAAGACGGCTTCTTCCACGCCGACCCGCACCCGGGAAACCTGCGCGTGATGGATGACGGCAGGCTCGCGTTCTTCGATTTCGGCATGGTCGGGCGTATCACGCCGGAGTTGCAGACCAGGATGATTGACGCCTTCTTCCACATCATCGAGCGTGATGTGCATGGTCTGACGCGGGATATGATCAACCTGAACTTCCTGCCGTCGGATATGGATTTTGAGGTCATCCGGCCCGTGGTCGAAAAGCTCTTCGCCGATTACCTCAACCTCCGCCTCGGCGAGATTCGCTTCAAGGAGCTGACCTACGAACTCGCCGACGTGATGTACGAATACCCGTTCCACCTGCCGCCCAACTTCACCTACATCATCCGCGCGATCATGACGCTCGAAGGGATGGGCATCGCGATGTACCCCGGCTTCAGCTTCTTCGAAGTCGCCAAACCGTACGCCAAGGAGTTCATGCTCAAACGCGAGGGCCGCTACTTCCGCGACCTGATTGTCAAAAAGCTGCTCTACGGCGAAGGCGGTGAGATTCAGTGGGGCAAGGCATGGAAGCTGGCGAAGATGGCTTTCAAAATGTATTACGACAGCTGGGTGGGGAAGCCCGCCTCAACGAAGTGATCAACAAATCACTTCCATCAGTGGTGACTGCACTTATCTGCTGAGGAAATTCTTTCCGGTTCCCTGCTCTTTCTCAGGTTGTTTGCAGCCTGGCCAGAACCTCATCGGATACTGTAATCACAGTTCCGTGCCTCGCACCTTTGGGGAAATCCAGCTGATCGGTAATTACCTCCCAGTTCTTCAGGTCTCTGGATTTGACCGCGCCGTAACGCCCGTCCCGGTACATGTCGTAATAAACAACCAATTCGTTATTGATCCTGACCGCGGTCGGGCCTTCAACCCAGCTGATGGTAAAAGGCGGTGATGCCGCACCGTATGGCCCCTGCGCTCTGTCACTCACTGCTATCCGCAGGTTCTTCTTTGGCGGCTGTGCCGTCTCGTCCTTGAGAAACATGACGTACTGGCGGGCATCCCTGACGATGGTCGCGTCTATCACGTTGAAGCCACCGTCGTAGAGCAGGGCCGTCTTGCTGTACGTAGTGAAATCCTTCGTGGTGACGAAGTAGATGCGGTGATTCAGTCCGTTGTTACCCGAGCCGTCGGTTTCGGGATAGCGCCCGGGGATAGTCGTGGCCCAGAAGATCAGGTACCGCCTCTCATCCGGGTCATAGAAGATTTCCGGCGCCCAGCAGTTCATTGCCGTCGGCTCGTGCGCCATCACGGGGATGGCTTTCTGCTCCGACCAGTTGATCAGGTCTTTCGAGTGCGCGATCCCGATGTCCTGCCCCCTCCACCCCGTCGTCCAGACCAGATGAAACGTCCCGTCCGGCCCCTGTGTGATGCATGGATCACGCATCAGCTTCTGGCTGCCGACCTGCGGCATCAGGTACGACTTGTCCTGATTGAGTGGTTTCCATTTCAAGCCGTCGCGGCTGTAAGCCAGATGCAATCCGTCTTCACCGTTGTTTTTGAAGTAAGCGAAAAGATAGCTCGGCTGCTGATCAGGCCGGGCGGATTTCTGTCGGTGAGCGTCAGAGACGAGGGGGATGGAGAGAAACAGGATGAGTGTCAGAATCAGCCGCGAGTATGGGTATCGCATGCCCGTTTCCTTCGGTTCTCCGGGTCAGAGGCTTTCGCGGCGCAATTCGTCAGCCAGGTAATCGCAGGCCCGCCATGCCAGGGCCATGATCGTCAGCGTGCAATTCTTCTCGGTCGCCGAAACAAACGACGCGCCGTCGGTCACGAAGAGGTTTCTGACATCGTGCGCCTGACAGAAGCCATTAAGCACGGAAGTCTTCGGGTCACTGCCCATCCGCGCCGTGCCGACTTCGTGCGTGGCGTCACCGTGCGGTGACGGCGGATTGCGCCGGTAAGGGATGATTTCAGCCCCGGCGGCGCGCAGGATCTCCTCGGCGTTGTCGTACATCAGCGCGGCCATCTTCAGGTCGTTGCCGCCCCACCGGCAGTTGAAGCGCAACTGCGGGATGCCATAGCGATCCTTCAGGCCGCCGGGGTCAATCTCGCAGTAATTATTGAAGTCGGGCAGCGGTTCGCCAAAACTTCCCATCGTTACGATGGCCGGATTCTGCTCGCGCACCTGCCGCTTGAAATCAGAGCCGAAGCCCGCAGCGTTGCGGGCGTAGCTCGGGAAAATGCGCGCTCCGCTGTTGGGCTGAATCTGCCAGCCGCGCAGCACTGATGTTTTGCGACCACCTTTGATATTCGTGAAGCGCGGGATGTGCAGGTGACCGCCGCCAGCCCCGTCGTCATTGGTGACCGGCGCGCCTTTCAACGCGGGCAGATAGCCACTGATGAATCCTGACTTGATGCTGTCCATCAAATAATGGCCCAGCACTCCCGATGAATTCCCGAGGCCGTTCGGGTACTCGCGCGTTTTCGAATTGAGCAGAATCCGTGTGGATTCCATCGCGCCCGCGCCCAGCACGACCGCCCGGCCGTAAACTTCATACTCTTGTTTATTGCGCGTATCAAGATACGAAACGCCGCGCGCGCGATTCGTCCGGGGATCAACGAGGACACGATGAGCGGCGGCGTGTGTTTTCAAAGTGAAGTTCGGTTTGCCGGTCAGCCCCGGGATGATCGCATCAAGCGTGCTGAAGCGCGAAGCCGTGTCACAACCGCGCCCGCATTCGCCACAGTAATGACAAGCCGAGCGCCCCGCATAATTCTGCGTCAGTACGGCCTTGCGATTTGCGATTGCCGGGATGCCGAGTCGCTCGCACCCCTTCTTCAGCCTGACTTCGCCGCAGCGCATTGTTGGCGGCGGCAGGTAAATGCCGTCGGGCAGATTGGGCAACCCTTCCTGCGTGCCGTAGACGCCCATCAGCGTTTCGGCCTTGTCGTAGTACGGCGCGACGTCCTGATAGCCAATCGGCCAGTCTTCACCATAGCCATCCTGCAACGACTTCGGCTTGAAATCGGCTTCGGAAAACCTGAGGCTGACGCGGCCCCAGGTTATCGTGCGCCCGCCGACCGCGTGAATGCGCGTCCAGTGAAAATCAGTACTTGGGGCGACGGCGTAGCGATCCACGCGCGGGTTGACGTAGAGGTGAGCGGTATAAGCGTCAACCTTCCACAAGCCTTCATACTGGCCCGGCCTGCCGAGGCCGCGATGCGGCATTTCGTAAGGCCACTTGTGCGAGGTGATGAAGTCCGTTGCCGGATTCCACTTCGGCCCGATTTCGAGCAGCAGGACGCTGAGACCTTTACTGACGAGGACGTGTGCGGCAATGCCACCTGCCGCACCGGAACCGATGATGATCGCGTCGTAGATTTTCTTCATGTCTCATAAATTTGGCGACAAAATAAATATGGTAAAAATTTCCCGGCTCCGGCGGAGCGCAATGTTTATAGCCATGCGATGCGTTATGCCCGCCAGCTCCTCTGGAGCTGGCGATGCAAATTCAACGCCGATCCAACCTGGTTAAGGGCGGTTCTTTATGGCAGATTTATTTTGCCTGCCAACCTATAGCGGTTTTCGATTGAGGGCAGGGCAAACAGTCAATTTGCCCTGCCCTGATTAGCAATCCGCTCTAAATTCAGAAGATGAACTTCACCCCCAACTGAACACGTCTGGCATAGTTGTCCTGGTTAGAAGCTGAGATTACTCCGAAATTATTTGCTGTCGGATTGACAACCGGAGCGACAAAGTACGGGTGGTTGAAGGCGTTCAGAGCCTCAAACCTCAACTGTACCTTCATGCTTTCTCGCACCTGGATGTCTTTCTTCAGCGTCAGGTCAACGTTGTTGATGAAATCCCTGCGGACATTACTGAAACGAAGCGGCAATGTCCGCAGGTGACTAACAGGCGTCGCAGCCGTAATCGCGGCCGACTGGGCAGCAGTTATTTGCGCAGCAGTCGCAGTGCCGGGGGTCACACCCGAAGGCAGGAAAGTGGGCCAGTCATAGAACGATTGGAAAGCCGAGGTATTGATCCACTGAGCGGTGGTTCTGTTGCTGATTCGTATCTCTCCGCCCCGGTAAAACGCATCGTTGGCAAAAGAAATCGGGAAGCCACTCTGGACTTGATACGTTCCTCCAACCTGCCAGCCGCCCAAAACGGCATTTGACAGCCAATTCGAACTCGACAGGAACCTGGCACCTTTTCCGAAGGGGAGTGCATACAGGGCGCTGAAAGCAAACCTGTGCGTCGAATCCTGGTCGGAAATCATCTTCGTCGGCAACGGGTCACCCGCGTTCAAATACTCCGTAGCCTGGAGCCACTTCGACCAGGTGTAGCTGGCTTGCACCGTGTATCCTTTCGAGAATCTCTTTTGCAAACTGAACTGACCGGAGTTGTACCAGGACTTGCCGTCATTGTTCGTCGTCGTAATGGCCCCGAACTCAGGGAAGGGACGTAACAATGCCCCCCGAGTCGTATTGGCCGAGGCATTAGGTATCAGCCCCACAAACGGATTGAGGCCCGTCAGCGATGTCGTCAGGTTGCTGTTGATGGCATTCATTGCTGCCGTGCGCGAGTTATCCGTGCTTAGATAGGAATTCGGCAGAGCATTGATGTCGCGGCTGATTTCAATATCATAACCGCGGTTAAAGACATACTCGGCCTCGGCGACGAAACCACCCGGAAGTTCGCGCTGAAGGCCAACCTGGAAGCGGGCCTGCTTTGAAACCTTCGGATTCTGGTTAAAGAACGAAATTCCCTGTCCGAGACTGGTTTGTTTGCCCAGTGAATTGCCGACTGGCTCGAGGATTGTGGTGTTAGCAAACGGAGTGGAAAGAGTATAAGGAATCGGCGCCCCGTTGGCGTTCAGGGTAGTCAGGCCGGTGGTGCTTTGGGTGTATCCGGGTTGGATGACATCGCCACGTCGCTCTCCCAGGAATCCGGCAAACAAACCGAAACCGGCCCGGATGATGGTCTTGTCATTCCATTGATAAGCAACTCCGACGCGCGGCAGGAAAGTATTCTTAGGCGTCTTATACAAGCCGCTGCCGGTGTCCTTGCCTGCGAAGAGGAGGCCACCCTTTACATTGAAACTATTCGGGTCAATGCCGGTAATCGGTTTTGCCACCAGATTCGCTTTGGCGGCGGCCTCGATTGGCTGAGTGTAAGCAAGGTCAAAGCCGGTGACGCTCTTATTGTTTCGCTCAACCAGTGGCGTTTCGACTTCCCAACGCAATCCCAGGTTAAAGGTTAGTTTGTTGTTGAAGCGCCAGTCATCCTGCGCGAAGAAGCTATAGGTTTTTGAATACTCAGAGTAATCCGCGCGCCGCACGAGAGTCTGAGTGGTCGGATATCCGAGCAGGAACGCGGCAAAGGCCTGGAGGCCGTTAGTGTCTGAGCTGGAGGCGCTGCTCGGCCTCGTATAAGTGTTGTCGAAGACGAACTGACCTGTCTGGTCGTTGCTGTTGAAGGAATCGTCCTCGCGGTAGATTCGCAACTCACTGCCAAACTTCAGGGAGTGCTTATCCAGCGACTTGTTCAGAATCGCGGCTATCGAGTGTGAACCAACCGGTCTGAATTCATTGCCGAATCCGGTGCTGACAATAGTGTTTGCGGGGAAATCAAAACGCGGAAAGCGCCTGCTTGCCACGGGGATCAGATTGTTGTAATAGGCGGGGAAACCCAGCGTGGTCAGGTCAATTCCATGGGCATCGTCTTCCTGATCCTGGCCGCGAATGAAGCGGTTGTAGCCATACCTGACATTCAGGACAGTGGTGGCATTGAACGTGTGAACCTCATCAATCACACCCTGCCGGGAGATAAACTGGAAGTTAACTCCGGTGGCAATCGAATTGAGGTAGTCGTTATAGTGACTCACCCGATCGTATCGGCTGCCGCGGACGAAAAACCTGTCTTTGCTGCCAATGTTCTGATCAACCCTGAACGTGAAATTGTTGTAGGGTTTTGTTTTCTCCGCCAGGGTTGAATCCTGGATATTTCCGAGCAGGCCGGGTTGCTTGGGCAGCGAGTAGTACGACAGGACCGCTTTGGCGACCGGACTGATTCTCGCTGCGGGGATAATGTTGCCGGCGAACTGCGTTCCGGTATAGACAGGAGCTTGTGCCGTGCCCGTGTTGATGCGGGTAAGCGGATCGTAAATATTAACGCCTAGTCCTGAGAAGTCGCCGTTTCTCAACGCCTGGGTTGGAACAAACGAGTTGCCGTTGATATCGAACCGCGGGCGCGAGTCGCGAATAGCTTCAAACCCAACCAGGAAGAAAGTCTTGTCCCTGCCGTTGTATAGCTTCGGAATAACAACCGGACCGTTGACACTGAAGCCGGGACGGTTGGAGAAAGAGTCCGGCCGGCCTTGCCCTCTCGCATTTCCAAAAAAGTCGTTTGCCGCCATGCCTCCCGGCTCTGTCCATCTATAAGCCGTGCCGTGAAGTTTGTTCGTGCCCGATTTGATGCTGATGCTGGTCACCCCGCCTTCGGTGTTGCCAAACTGAGCATCAAATGTTGCCGTTTGCACTTTGAACTCCTGGACGATATCACTCGGGGGGACATAGGAGGCGATCACTTCATTGCCATTTGCCGTGGCAGTGCTTGGCGCGCCATCAATTAACAAGTCGCTGCGGTTGCCGCGTGTTCCGTCCATTGCATAGCCGATGATGTGCGTTGGCTCGAACGGACGATCCAGTCTCGTGCTGCCCGTATAGGTAACGCCGGTAGAGAGTCCGATCAGTGTGTAGGGATCACCGTGAACCAGTGGGAGTTCCGCCACACGCTGCTGATCAAGGGTTTGTCCCAGGTTGGCATCCGCAGCATTGAGGATCGCGCCAACGGCAGTTACCGTAACTGTCTCCTGCGTGCCACCGACCTCCAGGACGATGGTCAGATCGCGGGTCTCGGCAATCTGGAGCAGGACGCCAGCCTGAAGATACTTCTTGAACCCCGCCATCTCGACCGTAACCTGATAGTTTCCCGACAAGAGATATGGCGCCTGAAAGAGACCTTCGGCGTTAGTTGTGAGGGTCACGGTCGCACCTCGCGCCACATCCGTGACCTTGACGGTCGCCCCGGCCACTGCTGCCCTGGATGAATCCACGACTTGTCCCGTTATCTTGCCGCGCACTTCCTGGGCACGGAGGGTGACCGGGAGAAACAGAGCCATAGCGGTGAAAATCGCCAGGGCCGATACTAGTGCTAATCCTGTTGCCTTTAATTTCATGATTTCCTCCTGATAGATGTGATGTGGGCCGCAGTCCGCATCCTGAGACAGTCTTCTCATCTGAAATCAGACGATCAGTTGGTGTTCTGGTAACTGGCAAGGTCTGGCGAGTAACCGCCCTGATTCCCGAGATGAGTTACCTGAAGTGTCTGAGCCGACCTTCAGGCCAATGGAATTGGATTGATCCCAGCAAAGCGCGTGTATCTGAACACAAGCCGTAGTTTGAGTCAAGATTTTTTATCAGAGCAAAAAATTTTTCCACTGAGTAGAAAAAGGAGCATTTGCCCGCAGGATTCAGCGTAAGTTAAGTGGGGTATCAGATAGCCGGGCCGTCGGAGGAGGGCCACTGATACTCCACACCTGGGTCCTTGACTTACAATCAATTAGCCCTCAGGCGGGAGCGACCGCTGCTCTGGCGGATCGCAACTGCTCAAGCTGTGCCGCGGCGCTGACCGTCAGATGCGCGCAGCAGGCGGCGGCCATAGCGGCGGCCCATTGCACGACCTGCCACAACACATCGAAGGCCCATTCCTCAAGGCCGGGCGGAGAATCGAGCAGTAGCGGGAGCTTCGGACTGAAAAAACTTCGCACGAGGACCAGCACGCCGCGCAGCAGCACATAGACCATCAGCCAGCGCATCACGATGGCCAGCCTGCCATCGCCCATCCGCACGGCGTACCGATGCAATACCAGGCCGAACGCCGAAATCACGGCCAGCAGCCCGAGGCCGAGCGGCTGCATCACGCGGCTGATCAGATAAGGTGATTGCCCCTGCGACAGGCTTTCGCGATAGAGCAGCAGCGTCAGAAAGAGTGCCGCCACACCCGCCATCGCCGCGTAATCGCGCCGCTTGATCCTGAACCCCAGCCCAAGGCGGTGAAATCCCCACCACATCGCCAGCAGACCGGCGAGCAGGCACAGGTTGGCCGGGACCACCAGCAGGTTATCCAGCAATCCGCGCAGCGGGCTGGTTCGATAGCCTTCCATCATGAAGTCGAAGAGCGGGCTGCCGATGGATCTCTTCAGCAATGAGAGCGCTGCGTTGGCCGCGAGCATCAGCCACGCGAGCCGCGCCCAGCGGGCCTGACGGTATTCCGCCGCCACCTCCAGGCTGAGTACCAATGCGATGCTGAAGGCCAGCGCCCCCGAAATCGTCATGACGATGGCTTCGGCCAGCCGGAACCGTGCCGTCCAGCCGAACGCGGCGGGCAGGTAGAAGCCCACCAGCAGCAGCGCCTCTCCTGCCAGTCCGAAGGCCACAACTCTCGGTGTAATCCGCGCAGCAAGCATAAAAACTATAGATTAGCGGTCAGCTTTCAGCCAGAACGGAAAGTCTGAGTGCTGATTCTCCGGCTGATCGCTGACAGCTGACAGCTGACATCAGAATTGCCCGCTTTCCCGGATCAGGCCGGCAAAGGTTTCGCCACACATCGCCGCGGCAATGGCGGTCAGCTTTTCCAGAAACGGCTCCCAGTTGTCCGGCGTCACCTGTTCGAGCGAGCGGGCCGGAGAATTCTTCGCCGCCGCCTGAAGCGCGGATGCGGCGGCCTGCGCCCCGCAGAACGGGGCCAGCACAGTTTCGAGCAGATTCAGTCGCCCACGCACCTGAGCCTGTACTGTGCCCCCGGCATCCTCAACTCTGAGGCGCGAAAAGACGCCGCGCAGCATCAGGTGCAATTGCCGATCTTCGAGCGTGAGCCCGTGGCGCGCCTCCTCGCTCGCTTCAACCAGTTCCTCGGTCGCGCCGGACACCTGTTCGTAAAACTCCCAGCATTCCAGACAGCCGATGAAGTGCGCCTCGATGCGGTCGCGCACTTCCGCCGCCGCCCGATCGTCCAGATAATCGTTCCATTCCAGTTCTGTAATCCCGTGTTTCATACAACTGACCCCAGCAAAGCTAATTGATTCTTTGTCGCGCCCTGCCCTCGGGCGAAGCGGCGATGATCCGCGAGAGTTTCTTCCTCGCGTTGAAAATCCGCCATTTGATCGTCCCCAGCGGGAGCCTGAGCGCGACCGCCAGTTCCTCGTAACTCAGCCCTTCGACAAACCGCAGCACGACGAGGTCGCGCTCGGCCGGTTCGAGCGCCTTCAGCAAATCCATCAGGCGCATGGCCGGAAGCACTTCAGGCTCGGTCACGAGGCTGCTCGCGTGCCGGTCGCCGAGCGACTCGAATTCAACCTTCTCGCCACCCGATTGTTCCAGCCGCCAGTAACTGATCAGTTCGTTGCGCGCGATGGCAAACAGCCAGCCGTAAAAATGGTCGGCTGCCCGCAACTCGCCCTTCTGCCGGTACACCTTCACGAAGACATTCTGAGTCAGGTCTTCCGCGGTCGCCGCGTCCAGGCCCCGCAGCAGGAAATAGCGGCGCAGTCGCACGCAGACGGCCTCGAACAAGGCGCAAAACGCCTCCTCCGCCCCGGTCGCGAGAAAGTTTTCGATGACTTGTTTCTCTTCCACGTACGTCCCCGCCGGCGGGATTCCATCTCCTGCCGGACGACCGCCTGCGTGTTTGGGCATGCGCGATTCTCAGTTCACCAACTAAAGACGCGGGGTGACCCGCTTTTGTTTGAGCCGGCGCAGAAAAATTTATGGCTGTAAATAAAGTCGGGGCTTCTCCCCAGGGGCACCGGGCGAATAATTTGCGGGAAGAAAAATTTCTCAGGCAATGACTTCTGAGGTGAGTGAGATTGCGAAAAACAACGAGGCGATTTCTGCTTCGTGAGGTCCCTTTCTCCAGCCGGAGCTGATGCCTACGGGCGTGCAGGTTTCAGGAAGTCCTCCCGCAGGGGGGTGAAAATATCAATCATCACCACCTCTTCATCGAGCATCGTGGCGCCGTGCCAGCACCCCGACGGGATGTGAAGCACGTCACCGGCCTCGGCGATTCGTTCTTCATTTCCGATGATAAAGCGCACGCGCCCCCGCTCGATGATAGTCATCTGTTCGTGGGGGTGGTCGTGCGGCGTAGTGACGACGTGCGGCGCGAAGCGCAATCGGCAGATCATCAGGTGATCACCGACAATCATCTGACGTTCGACCCCCTTGCCGACGTGTTCGACCGGGACGCTGGCCCAGTTGCAGTGCTGCGCGGGTGCAGCTGATTTCAAGTCTGCCTGCATAATGGTTTTTCTCCTCACCCGTCCGATGGGTGATTATGAGGGCCTGATCGGAAGCTTCCCTGCTTATTCCGCCAGCGCTGGGCCGGTTGCCGGGATTATGCAACTGTGGCGAACTCCGGTGCAATGTGAATCTGCCAGGGCGGGCGGTAAGAGTCAATCTCCGGCTGAGGTCATGGAAAATTATTTACCCCCTCGCTATCCTTTTTCGTACTTCATGTCTCCATGCGGGTGAGGGCCGGTGAATTTCCGGAGAAGAGGAATGGCGGCAGAAACCAGACGCGACAATTCGCGCGACGAAGTGCTGGTCATCGCGGCAATTCTCGGCGACCTGCGCGCGTTCGATGAGCTGGTGATGAGATACCGCGCCGCGGCTTACCGCGTGGCGCGGGCGGTCGCCGGGGCCGAACTGGCCGAAGACGCGGTGCAGGAGGCGCTGTTGCTCGCCTTCAAGGCGCTCCCTTCGATTGAAGAGCCGGCCAGTTTCGCCTCGTGGCTCTGCGCGATCACGCGGCACGCGGCCCTGCGCATGAGTCAGAACGCGCGCAAAGAGCAGGCCCGCCGGGTCGAACTCGATGAGGCGGTGCTGGAATACAGCGACGCGCTGGCGCGCCCTTTCACGCTCCCGGAGTCGTTTGAGACGGCCGAAGTCAGAACGGCGATTGAGGCGTTGGACGAGCAATACAGCCTGATTCTGCAACTGCGGTTTTACGACGAGATGCCGCTCAAACGCATTGCCAGCTTTCTGGATCTGCCGCTCTCGACTGTGAAGTGGCGGCTGCATCGGGCGAAGCAACTGATGCGTGAACAACTCGAACCGGCGCGGGCCGGGCCGGCGCAACTGGTCGAAGTAACGTCTTAGATCAGCGTCACAATAACCGGAGGTAGTTATGGAAAGAGAACAGGAACTGAAGAAACTGATCAACGTGCTGCACCGCACGGCCCGCGCGGCCGGCCGCGTGCAATGGATGAACGCCGGCGAAAGCGAGGCGCGCTTCGCCGTCTCGCAATACAACCGCATTCTGGCGCGCCTCGGCGAACTCGACCCGGACGTCAAAAACGTCTTTGTGCCACTCGCCGAAGACAGTTCCCTGCTGACGGTCGCGATGGCGTGCCGGCAGGTCGTCTCATATTACGAAGACGAAGTGCGCACCGAACAGGGCTGGGGATTTGAGGGCGGCCCGGCTTTCGGCTTCGGCGCGGCGGGCTGCGGGAAGGATTTCGACTTCGAAAACATCGGCAACCTGATCCGCGACCGGCTCCAGGAGGCCATGCGGGAATGGAAGCGGCGCGAGCGCGAATGGCGCAGGTCGGGCCGGCATGACTCTGAACACAGACGAGCCTGACTTTCGGTTCGCCTGCCTGAAATCCAATCGGAGCCTGACTGCCCGTCTGATCGGGCCGGCTGTCCCGGCTGGTTGTTAATCCTGCCACAGTGCGGGAAAGATCGTCGCGAGCAGTAAGGCGATCAACATGGACGTAAAAGATGAAGGGCGCCGGGGTAACCAGTGGTTATCCCGGCGCCTTTCTGTTTCGGGGGGGCCGAGCCGCCCGGAGCGCCCCGCCGGCAATCAGAAGCCTGAGAAGCAGCCCGACTGGAAGACCGGGATCGTATAAGAAGACGCCGCCGAGAGCGTCAGCTTGTGCAGGTTGATCCCGCCGTTGAAGGCGCCCCTCGCTGTGGCCGCGTTCGGGTTGAAGTTGATCACCGACCCGAGGATCCCGATGTCGCTCTGCGAGAAGATCTTCATCCAGCCGCTGCTACCGGCCGGGATGATGCTCTCGAAGCGCGGCGAGGTCCGCGGGAAGGAGTTCGAGAGCGAGGCCCGGAGCTGGCAGCCGCCGCTGAAGCTGAAGCTGTAGGGGTTCTCCAGTTCGTC